>NZ_JBTREW010000001.1:0-577290 GCF_054823925.1 Bacillus sp. F9_6S_D1_P_5
GTAGCACCGGTAGCACCAGTAGCGCCTGTGTTACCTTGAGGCCCAGTAGCACCGGTAGCACCAGTAGCGCCTGTGTTACCTTGAGGCCCAGTAGCACCGGTAGCACCAGTAGCGCCTGTGTTACCTTGAGGCCCAGTAGCGCCGGTAGCACCAGTAGCGCCTGTGTTACCTTGAGGCCCAGTAGCACCGGTAGCACCAGTAGCGCCTGTGTTACCTTGAGGCCCAGTAGCACCGGTAGCACCAGTAGCGCCTGTGTTACCTTGAGGCCCAGTAGCGCCGGTAGCACCAGTAGCGCCTGTGTTACCTTGAGGCCCAGTAGCGCCGGTAGCACCAGTAGCGCCCGTGTTACCTCGAGGTCCAGTAGGCCCGGTAGGACCTCTGCCGAACGAAGCCGAATTAACTAGAGTAGTTTGTAACTCTGCAATTAATTTAAGGAGTTCTTGGAGTGTACAATGATCGATTCGGAATAACTTTGTGATGTAAAGTAAATAATTAATTAAAATTTGGAGTTCAACAAATACAGCACTTGCTATGAAGGTTGGGTTTCTTAATATAGTTATTAAGTTTTTTATAATAGCTAATCCTTGCGCTTTCAGGGAGGAAGTAGCGTCTAGCGAACAAATAAATTTACTTAGTAGGTTCAATGTATCAATTAAATCTTCAATGTTTTGGGGAGATGGATTTGCGAAAAGTTTTGGGATTATTTTTGTTAAGTCGATAATGATTGCGCGAAATGTTCTAAGTTGTGCCTTAGTAATTGGGATTGATGGGGTATTTGGAATTCGCCCAGCGCTACTTGGAAAGCATGGTTTGGAGAATTTGTTTTGACTGTCGTCATAACGAGACATTAAATCTCTCCTTTCTAATGAGAATGTGAATGAAACTCATCATAGTAGATGCAAAAATTAGTTAAATGGTCATAGTAAAATCGTTTGTTTGAAGAAAAAATAGAAAAAACGCCTTATCATAAGGCGTTTTTTCTATTTTCTGCGTATTGATAATATCGCTTGAGTGAAACTTTGGATTTGAAACCAGCTAGTTTTATAATTTCTGACTCGGGGGTTTCTTTTTTTATTAAGTTTAAAATATAGGTGTTACGAAAATGTTGTCCTGAGATTCCTTTTCGTAAATTAGCTCTAGATACTTCAAGGCGAATCATTTTTTGGATAGCGATTTCTGTTAATCCCTTAGGTGCATCATTTTCGTATACCCATCTGTATGTTCCGCGATTAAAATCAAATGCAATAAATAATGGATCATTACTATGGTATTTTGGACGAACGGGCTCTGGGATGCTTTTGTAATAAGTATACAGTTGTTTTTTGTCTTCGTTAGTTAATGTAATTGTTCTTTCTACCCCTGCGGTTGCTGGGATAGATAATGTGTTCGTTTCAAAGTGGACGTGATTCATAGTTAATGCTGTAAGTTCCTGTAAGGATAATCCATAGTCAATTAGTAAATTTAAAATAGCGATATTACGATCCATCAATAAAGGGCGTACAGGACGTTGCTTTTCTGAAAGTCCTTCTAATGAAGTGACTATATGTTTTAATCTTTTTTCTTCATCAGATGAAATGAAATCTTCATTGCGGAGTGTGCGGTCTGGTTGAATAGAAATTTCCATGTTCTTTAATGGGTTAGGGATGTTTAGAAAGTGATGCATTCTATTTAATACAATAAATACACGGTGCATCGTTTTCTCTGAGTAATGTCGATTCTTTTTTAAGTCGGAAAAGTAATCTTCGTAGTCTTTTGTACAAAGTGTAGCCCATATATTACTGGAAGGGAGCTTTTTGTTTTTTTCTAACCAATGTCCGAAATCTTCAATGTCATAAACATAACGTTTAATGGTTGAAGGTTTTCGGCCTTTATTCAATAAAAAAATAGAAAAGGCTTGTATTGTATCATGGAATTCCGTTGTCTCCATAGTCCCACCACCTTCATTATTTCTTATATTATAGCAAACTTTTCTGAAAATAGTCATTTGCAAGGGAGACAAGAATAATAATATTTGGTGAGTGGATAAAATGAGGTGATTGTATGGAACAATCGATGCGAAAGAAAAATAATAATCAAATTAACATTGTGTTAAATCATCGAAAAAAAATTTCTTTACCGGCCGCAGAAAATAAAACAGAAATTTCAAGTGAAACTACTACGAAACATGAGATGCTGCAAAGAATTGAAGAAGAGATGGGAAAGCTCGTTGGGATGGATGATATAAAGAAGATAATAAAAGAAATATATGCTTGGATTTATGTGAATAAAAAAAGACAAGAAATAGGATTGAAGTCTGAGAAACAAGTACTTCATATGTTATTTAAAGGGAATCCAGGTACAGGGAAGACAACTGTTGCTAGAATGATAGGGAAATTGTTATTTGAGATGAATATTCTATCAAAAGGGCACTTAGTTGAAGCTGAACGTGCGGATCTTGTAGGAGAGTACATCGGTCATACAGCTCAAAAGACAAGAGATTTAATAAAAAAAGCAATGGGGGGAATTTTGTTTATTGATGAGGCGTATTCATTAGCCCGAGGGGGAGAAAAAGATTTTGGAAAAGAAGCAATTGATACGCTCGTAAAACATATGGAAGATAAACAACACGGTTTTGTATTGATTTTGGCCGGATATTCAAGAGAGATGAACCATTTTCTTTCATTGAATCCAGGGCTGCAATCCCGTTTTCCGTTCATAATTGAGTTTGCGGATTACTCAGTAAATCAGCTGTTAGAAATAGGGAAGAGGATGTATGAAGAACGTGAATATCAGTTATCAAAAGAGGCTGAATGGAAATTTAGAGATCATTTACATGCTGTAAAGTATTCATCGCAAATTACATCGTTTAGTAATGGACGATATGTCCGGAATATTGTTGAAAAATCGATTCGTACACAAGCTATGAGGTTGTTGCAAGAGGATGCCTATGATAAATATGATTTGATTGGAATATCAAGTAGTGATTTGATGCTTGAAGAGGAGACGCACAGTACGTAAACTGTGCGTCTGTTTTTTTTCTGTATAAGTGCTTTTGTTATTTTTTTGCTTTTTCTTGATAAGATTTATGGAAGCGTTCCATTTTAGCGCTTTTTTCGTGTGCAGAATTAGGATCGTGTCCAATTTGGCCTACTGAGCTTTTTTGAGCCCCTTTATTAACATGGTTTGTCATTTGTATTCACCTCGCTTTGAGGATTAGTATAAACATTATGTAAAGAAAAACTCGTTAGAAAAGAAAAACCTCTTTACGATCTGTAAAGAGGTGGGATTGCTATTTATGCACTGAACGTTCGTTTGTGTCGATGCGTCTATGCGGTAAATGCCATTTGTAATGAATAGAAACCATGCGGAAGCAAACAATTAAAATGAATAAGGTGTATAGAGCCCAATCGCTAACAATAATTTGAGCGCCGATTAAGAAGCCTGCTAGAATTGTCCAAAAAGCATATACTTCAGCTCGAAGGACGAGAGGTTTTCTACGGGCTAAAAGATCGCGGATGATACCGCCGCCAATGCCAGTTAATACAGCTGCTACGATTGTAGCACTAATTGGTAAATTTAGTTTTTGAGCGTATAATGCTCCTTGTACGGCAAATGCTGATAAGCCAATAGCATCAGTGATGTTTTCCCATTTTTTCCAGTGTCTAATTAATTTATTTGGAAAAAGAAAAATAATCGTCATTGATAAAAGTGCGATTTGGAATAACATGTCTTGCTGCCAAAACGCGACAATCGGATAACCGATTAATAAATTACGAAGGGCACCTCCCCCAAATGCGGTTGCCATTCCTAAAATATACACCCCGAAAATATCATAATCCTCTTCCATTGCAACAATGGCTCCGCTTAATGCGAAAGCAATTGTGCCTATGATGCTAAAAATCTCCCATGCCATGAATTTTCTCCCCCGCTAACTAGATGAAATGTGCTTCCTCTGCTATTATATTAGAAGGTTTAAATTTCGAAAAGGATGAGTGAACATATTTGATGGAAGAAAAAGAAAAAGTCATATTAGTGGGCTGTCAATTGCCGCAAGAAGATGATGAAAAATTTATGCATTCCATGAAAGAGCTTGCATCGCTAGCGAAGACTGCACGTGCAGAATTGTTAGTGTCTACAACGCAAAAACGACCGAAGTTTCATCCGGCGACTTATATAGGTAAAGGTAAATTAGAAGAGCTCACAATGCTAACTGAAGAATTAGAACCGGATGTTATCGTATTTAATAACGAATTAACGCCGAGTCAAATTCGGAATTTATCCTCAGTATTAGATGCGAGGGTAATTGATCGAACGCAACTCATACTAGATATTTTTGCCCAACGTGCGAAGTCGAGAGAAGGTAAGCTTCAAGTAGAATTAGCTCAGTTGCAATATACAATGCCGCGTCTTATGGGACAAGGGTTGTCTTTGTCACGTCTTGGTGGTGGTATTGGAACGAGAGGACCGGGTGAGACGAAGCTTGAGACGGATCGTCGTCATATTCGATCACGCATTGATGAAATAAAGAAACAACTTGCGGTTGTTGTGGAACATCGAAAAAGATATCGCGAAAGAAGAAAAGATAATAAAGTATTTCAAGTTTCATTAATAGGATATACAAATGCGGGAAAATCTACGCTGTTTAATAGATTAACGGAAGCTGATACATTTGAAGAAAACTTGTTGTTTGCAACGCTAGACCCGACAACAAGGAAGATGTCGTTACCTTCTGGATATACAGTATTACTAACTGATACAGTTGGTTTTATACAAGATTTACCTACGTCATTAATTGCTGCTTTTCGTTCGACTTTAGAAGAAGCTGGTGAAGCAGACGTTATTTTACATGTAGTTGATTCTGCAGATCCGAATTATGTAGGGCATGAGAAAACAGTAAAACAATTATTGTCAGAACTTGAAATTAATCATATTCCTATTATTACGTTATATAATAAAAAAGATGAATTACATCAAAACTTTATTCCGTTTCCGAAAAGTGATTTCTTAATGACTAGTGCTTTTGAAGAAAAAGATCTATTACATATAAAAGAAGTGATAGAAACGAAAATGAAGGAAGAAATGAATCGTTATCAAGTGGAAATTCCTCCGAGTGAAGGTAAGTTGTTAACTCTATTAAAGACGGAGAGCCTATTAACAAAGATGGAGTTTTTGGAAGATAAATTTGTATATGATTGCGCAGGGTATATTTTTGCTCACTCATCGCTTAATGTACAATTAAAGAGATTTTTAGTGGAAGAAGGAGAAAATAAAAATGTTTGATCGTTTGAAAAATGGAGAAAAAATTGCTCCAATCGTAAAAGAAGTAGAGAGCCAAATTACAGAAGTGCATAAACGTGCGGATGAAGTAATTGAAAGTAATCAGTTTCGTGTATTAGAAAGCTTTCGTAAACATAAAATTAGCGATTCGCATTTTATTCCGACGACAGGTTACGGTTATGATGATATTGGCCGTGATACGTTAGAAAAAGTGTATGCAGATGTATTTGGAGCGGAAGCTGGTCTTGTTCGTCCGCAAATTATTTCAGGTACGCACGCTATTTCTACGGCGTTATTCGGTATTTTACGTCCGGGAGATGAGTTGTTGTACATCACTGGCAAGCCGTATGATACGTTAGAAGAAATCGTTGGTGTACGCGGAAAAGGTGTAGGTTCATTTAAAGAATATAATATTGGTTATAATGCAGTTCCGCTTACTGAAGAGGGGCTTGTTGATTTTGGAGCTGTTGCGGCTGCTATTCATAGTAATACGAAGATGATTGGTATTCAGCGCTCGAAAGGTTATGCTACTCGTCCGTCATTTACTATTTCTCAAATTAAAGAGATGATAGCGTTTGTTAAAGAAATTAAACCTGATGTGGTTGTATTTGTAGATAATTGCTATGGCGAATTTATTGAGGAACAAGAGCCATGTCATGTTGGTGCAGATTTAATGGCGGGTTCGCTTATTAAAAACCCAGGTGGTGGAATTGTTAAAACTGGTGGTTATATCGTTGGTAAAGAACAGTATGTTGAAGCGTGTGCATATCGTTTAACATCTCCAGGAATTGGTGCGGAAGCAGGAGCGTCTTTATATAGTTTGCAAGAAATGTATCAAGGTTTCTTCTTAGCGCCGCATGTAGCGGGACAAGCACTAAAAGGTGCGATTTTTACAGCTGCATTTTTAGAGAAGCTAGGAATGAATACTTCACCAGCATGGAATGCGCCAAGAACAGATTTAATTCAATCTGTTCAATTTGATGATAAAGATCGTATGATTGCATTTTGCCAAGCGATTCAATATGCATCTCCGATTAATTCTCACTTCACTCCATATGCCAACTATATGCCGGGGTATGAAGATGATGTAATTATGGCTGCGGGAACGTTTATTCAAGGTGCGAGTATTGAATTGTCAGCCGATGGTCCGATTCGCCCGCCGTATGTTGCTTACGTGCAAGGTGGATTAACTTATTCACATGTGAAAATTGCGATTTGTTCTGCAATTGACGCATTAATTGAAAAAGAATTATTAACAATTTCTTAACGGGAAGCTGTCGATTTCGACAGCTTTTTTCGTATGAAAGTAATGATTTATTTCATTAGAAAAAAGAATGAAAAAATTTATAAAAAAATCATGTAAGAAAAGCTAACATCTATTGACACTAAACATAACATGGTATAAAATGAAAAGCAGTTAAGGCGAAGGAGGAACTGAAACAATGAAAGAAGATAGACGTTCTGCCCCGCTGTTTCCTATTGGTATTGTTATGGATTTAACACAATTGTCTGCACGTCAAATTCGCTACTATGAAGAGCATAATCTTGTTTCTCCAACCCGTACAAAGGGGAATCGCAGGTTATTTTCGTTTAACGATGTAGATAAGTTGTTAGAGATTAAAGATTTATTAGATCAAGGCTTGAATATGGCTGGTATTAAACAGGTGTTACTAATGAAAGAAAATCAAACAGAAGCAGTGAAAGTAAAAGAAGAAACGAAAGAAATTTCAAAAACTGAGCTTCGCAAAATACTTCGAGACGAACTACAACATACAGGTAGATTTAATCGAACTTCATTGCGACAAGGTGACATTTCAAGGTTTTTTCACTAAAGATAACTGATTCTGAAGGTGTTTAGAGGGACTAAGGAGGAATTTATAATGGCTAGGTACACAAGAGAAGATATTTTCCGTTTGGCGAAAGAAGAGAATGTAAAGTATATCCGCTTACAATTTACGGACCTTTTAGGAGTAATTAAAAACGTAGAAATTCCAGTGAGCCAATTAACAAAAGCTCTTGATAACAAAATGATGTTTGATGGATCTTCTATTGAAGGTTTCGTACGTATTGAAGAATCTGATATGTACTTATATCCGGATTTAGATACTTGGGTAATTTTCCCTTGGACAGCTGAAAAAGGGAAAGTAGCTCGATTAATCTGTGATATTTACAATGCAGATGGCACTCCGTTTGATGGTGATCCACGTAACAACTTAAAGCGTGTGTTAAAAGAAATGGAAGCATTAGGATTCTCAGATTTTAATCTTGGACCAGAGCCAGAGTTCTTCCTATTTAAAGTAGATGAAAAAGGAAATCCAACATTAGAATTAAACGATAACGGTGGATACTTCGACCTTGCGCCGATGGATCTAGGGGAAAACTGTCGTCGTGATATCGTTCTTGAACTTGAAGAAATGGGATTTGAAATTGAAGCATCTCACCATGAGGTTGCTCCAGGACAACACGAAATTGACTTTAAATATGCAAATGCAATTCGTTCATGTGATGACATTCAAACATTCAAACTTGTTGTAAAAACAATTGCTCGTAAACACGGTTTACACGCAACATTTATGCCGAAACCATTATACGGTGTGAACGGTTCAGGTATGCACTGTAACTTATCACTATTCAAAAATGGTGAGAACGTATTCTTCGATCAAAACGGTGACTTACAATTAAGTGATGATGCTCGTCACTTCATCGCAGGTATCTTAAAACACGCACCAGCATTTACAGCGGTAGCAAATCCAACTGTAAACTCTTACAAGCGTTTAGTACCTGGATACGAAGCTCCTTGTTACGTAGCATGGTCTGCACAAAATCGTAGCCCATTAGTACGTATCCCTGCATCTCGTGGTATTAGTACACGCGTAGAAGTACGTAGTGTTGACCCAGCTGCAAACCCATATTTAGTAATGGCTACATTATTAGCAGCAGGTCTTGACGGAATTAAAAACAAATTAACTCCACCAGCTGCAGTAGATCGTAACATCTACGTAATGACAAAAGAAGAGCGCGAAGAAGCAGGTATCGTTGATTTACCAGCAACATTAGCGCAAGCATTAGTTACATTACAATCGAATGAAGTAGTATGCGGTGCACTAGGTGAGCATTTACTTGAGCACTTCATCGAAGCGAAAGAGATTGAGTGGGATATTTTCCGCACGCAAGTTCACCAATGGGAACGCGATCAATATATGTCTCTATACTAAGAGAGAGAAAAGCCTTGATACTACGGTATCAGGGCTTTTTTATTTGTGGGCAAATATAGAAGTTTGTGAAATGAACTGGATGGGTGCCCGCAAAACGCCCGAAAAAAGTCATGTGGACTATTTAAAATGCGTGCTAGCTATGAATGAAAATGTGAAAGTTGAAGTATGGTGTGGATGTATTTAATTCGAAAATTAAGTGTTGAAAAATATAGTACCTTGCTATAAACAATACCAAGTGGTATATTATGGATATAACGGGTACCGTGTATTGGACAGTACTGAAATGAGAAAGGGGGATTGACCTTGAACGTTCAGTTTAAAAAAGGTGTGTTAGAGCTGTGTGTGTTGGCACTTGTGAAACGTAAGGATTGTTACGGATATGAACTTGTTCAGCAAATCTCAAATAAATTTTTAATATCGGAAGGGTCAGTGTATCCCTTATTACGTCGTTTAACGAAAGAAGGATATTTTCAAACGTATTTGAAAGAATCTACGGAGGGGCCGCCTCGTAAATATTATCAACTAACGGAGCAAGGGGAAACGCAACTGAATTTGTTAGTAACAGAGTGGCGTGATTTTGCAAAAGGCGTACAAGAAATTATTGAAGGGGTGGAATGGGATGAGTAAAGAGCAGTTTCTTAAAGAATTATCAAGTCATCTTAGAAAGTTACCGGAAGAAGAGAGGAAAGATATTTTATTTGATTATGAAGAGCATTTTCAGTTTGGGAAAGAAGAGGGGAAAACTGAATTGGAAATAATAAAGGGTCTTGGCTCGCCGAAAGTAATTGCGAAAGACTTACTTGCTTTGTATCGATTTGACGAAATGAAAAAGGATCCATCTACTTCCAATATAACAAGGGCTGTTATGGCAGCGATTGGACTTAGTTTGTTTAATTTTATTATTGTATTAGGCCCGTTAGTTGCAATTATCGCTTTTATATTTTCCTTTTGGGTTGGTGGGATTGCTAGTGTAGTGACACCATTTTTCGTTATTGCAAAAGTATTTATGGGTACCTTTATATGGCTGGATGTATTCGTTAGTATAACGTTTGTTGGGGTAGGATTGTTGTTATGTATTATCGCTTATTATAGTACAAAGTGGTTTAAACGATTATGCGTAAGTTATGTATTATGGAACTTCAAAATGATAAAAGGGGAATAGATGATGAAAAAAATATTGTTAGTAGCAATCGCTTGTATCATTATTGGAGTAATAGGGATTTCACAAACATATGAAAAAGCAGTACAAACTGCAGAAAAAGGAAACAAAGAAGACGTTATTAAAAACGAAACATTAAAAAATATAGAAGTTAAGTTAGACGCTGGGGATATTGTTGTCCAAAAATCTCCCGACTCTTCTTTTTATGTAAAGCACACAGGAGATACACGTAAACAAGAGGTTCGTATTGCCGAAGATGGTGACACATTAAAAATTATTGGGGAAAACGAAAAAGGTGCTACATTTGATTTTTCTTTTTACAATTTCAAGTTTCAAACGTCTACATTGACTATATTTGTACCAGAACGTTCTTACCATGAGATAAAAGTTAATTCATCTGCTGGACAAATAGAAATAAGTGATGTGAAAAGTGATCGTGTAAGTGTTGGGACACTCGCCGGAGAAGTAGATTTGAAACATGTCACAGCTAAGAGTGTAGAAGGATCTTCAAAAGCTGGTGAGGTAAATTTTAAAAAGGTAATAGGGAAAGTAACAGCGAAGTCGGCTAGCGGGGAAGTGCATATTATGGATCATGATCCTAAGTATGATGTAGAGGCAAGTTCAACTGCTGGGGATGTAGATATTACTTTATTGGAAAAACCACAAGATGCAGTTATAACTGGGCAAAGCGCTGCTGGCGACGTGACAATTTTTAATGTAGAAAATAATAATATAACAATTGGCAATGGTAGTAAAAAAATTAGCGGTAAAACAGCTGCTGGCGATGTGACGATTGAAACTCGTTCATAACAAATAGAATGTATGAAAATCTATCAAAATACAAAAAAGAAGATAATTACCGTATGTAAATAAGGTAATTATCTTCTTTTATTATTATTAATGTAAATCACGATATACGCCAATTACTTTTCCGATAACTGACACTTGTTTTAAAATGATAGGTTCTAATGAAGAGTTTTCCGGTTGTAGACGGAAATGGTCTTTTTCTTTATAGAAACGTTTAACAGTTGCTTCGTTATCTTCTGTTAAAGCGACTACAATTTCACCGTTATATGCAGACTGTTGTTGGCGAACAACAACTAAATCTCCATCGAAAATACCGGCTTCAATCATACTATCTCCAGAAATACGTAACATAAACACTTGGTCTGCTCCAGCAACAATGCTAGCTGGGAGTGGGAAGTGATCTTCTACACTTTCAACTGCTGTAATCGGTAATCCAGCAGTGACTTTCCCGACAATTGGAACTTGAATAACAGATTGTGTTTCTGCATCCATTCGATCGTCACCTAAAATTTCAATTGCTCTTGGTTTGGTTGGATCGCGTCGAATATATCCTTTTTCTTCTAGTCGTGATAAATGTCCGTGCACTGTAGAACTAGAAGCGAGGCCGACTGCTTGACCGATTTCACGTACGGAAGGTGGATATCCTTTTTCTTGTACTTTTAGCTTAATAAAGTCGAGAATGTCTTGCTGGCGTTTCGTTAACTTTTCCATGTTTTCTAACACCTCGTTTTCTTTCATTTTTCTTATTAATAAGTATAACATGCGAAAAAACATTCTACAAACATAAGTTCGAACAAAAGGCGAATTTATGTTACACTAGAGGGAAATAATAGTGAGAAAGAGGGGTTCATAATGAATGCAATTATTTATGCGCGTGTGAGTACAACAAAAGAAGCGCAAGAAACGTCACTATTACGTCAAAAAGATGAATTATTGCATTTAGCTGAGCGCTACCAAATGAATGTTACTAAGGTGATTGAAGAGCAGGCGAGTGGCTATACAATTGAACGTGACGGCATATTAGAAGTGCTTGATACAATTCGAGATGAACAAATTGATGTGTTACTCATACAAGATGAAACGCGCCTTGGTAGAGGAAATGCAAAAATTGCATTAATGCACTGTTTACATAAAGAGGGAATAAAAGTATACACGCATACGCATAATGGCGAATTGCAATTGTCGGATTCTGATTCGATGGTATTAGATATTATCGGTATTGTTGAAGAGTACCAAAGAAAGATTCATAACTTGAAAATTAAACGTGGTATGCAACGCGCCGTAGAAAAAGGTTATCGTCCAGAAAATAATTTAAAGAATCGTCATTTAAGTGTAGGGCGAGAGAAGAAAGAAGTGCCGATTGAGGAAATTGTACGTTTGCGCAAGAGTGAACTTACTTTCGAAGAAATTGCAGCGACGCTTCGCGGCTTTGGTCATAACGTTTCAAAAGCGACGGTACATCGTAGATATGTAGAGTATACAAAGCAATTGCTTGATAAAGAAGAGTAACTATTGTATGATAATAATCAGTTTTGATTAGAAGGGGGATTCGAGATGCTTAGTCACGAACTCGTTGAACGCATTAACTTCTTAGCGAAAAAAGCAAAAGCTGAAGGTTTAACTGAAGAAGAACAACGTGAGCGTCAGTCGCTACGTGAACAATATTTAAAAGGATTTCGTCAAAATATGTTAAACGAACTTAAAGGAATTAAAGTCGTTAACGAACAAGGTACAGACGTTACACCGGCGAAATTAAAAGCTTTAAAAAAGCAAGATAATGCAAAATTAAACTAAAAGATGGGCGAAGCCCATCTTTTTTATTTATTACATTCGTTATTTAATGACTTTCCAGTTATTATTAACTGTTGCCTCTATCTTTTTGTGTTTCAAAATATAATTAGCGATCAGTTCAGACATATCTGTTGGTATGTCTTTTATTACGGACTTATTTTGGAACATAAAGAAGTTTCCGCCGCCGCTAGCGCGATAATTATTCATAACGACGTCATATTCTTCATCCATATTAAGAGGAATGCCTTTGCATTGTAAAGATTCTACTCTCTCGCCAAGAGGTTTGGAAATGTTTAATACGTACGAAATCCCTTCCCACATATCGTAATTATAGTGTTGCGGCTTTGGTTCTATGAAGGTAGGGTTTACGATAATATCTCCATCTGCATTTAATGTGAAATAAGAAGCAGAGAGTTCAAGGGCATCTTTTATATCTGCTCCAGTTATTCTAATTACTTGTAATGTATTTGGATAAATATAATTAGAAACGATGTCACGCATTGTTACATGATTAGGGAAACCTGGAGATGTATTATGAAATAAGCTTGTACAAGAAATAGAAACATTAGCTATATCCATCTGTATCTTATTTATAAATTCAATAAAAGGATGGTCTTGCAAACGAGTTTGCATAGCGTCTGAAATTTGCATGTCTCCATAGATTAGTCCAATAGGTTGATCGAGCCAATTTTGTGTTTTCTCTTCATAATCGGCAACTAAGGAAAGAATATGTTGGTCCGTCGCAATTCCTTGCACAGGCAATAATTGTGAATAACTCTCTTTTTTTATCCATTTTTTTTCTGCTTTTTTGAATGTCACTGTTATTTTTCCAATGAAGTGTCCATTGCATCCAGTCTGTAAAATTGTTACACCATTTATTACGGTGTGAGCGATTTCCCGATGTTGGTGGCCTGTTAGTAAAATATCTATTCCTTCAATTTCATGGCACATTGCATATCCTTGGTTTTCACCTGTTAAAACTTCAGTCGGTACCCCGGTTTGTAGATCGCGTTCAAATCCTCCGTGATACGCTACGACTAATAAATTTGGTTTCTCGTGTTCGTGAATGTAAGAAACCCACTTTTTTGTTGTTTCTAATGCATCTTCAAATTGTAAATCTTGAATGTGATGGGGTTGTTCCCAATTAGGAATGTAATGTGTTGTTACCCCTAAAATAGCAATTTTTATATTTGATTCAATATGTTTTATTATATATGGTTTCCCGAAATAAGGTTCTTTGCTGTTTTTATCTAAAATGTTTGCTGATAAATATGGGAAGTTCGTAGTAGAAATAGCATTGTTTAATATGCCCATTCCATAATTAAATTCATGATTCCCAATCACTGCGGCATCGTAACGTAAATAGTTCGCTAATAAGGACATTGGATTTTTCTTATCTTTTTCATATGTAGCGTAATGATAAGTAAAGGGTGTTCCTTGTATGAAGTCACCGTTATCAATTAAAAGGACGTTTCTATTTTGGGAACGTTCTTTTTTTATAAGAGTAGAAATTTTAGCTAAACCAATTTCAGCTTCGGAGTTATCTTGGTAGTGAATTGGATAAACAGTACCATGTATATCACTTGTTAATAAGATGTTTAAAGTTACATTTTGATTTTGATTCAATATCATTCACCTTTTCTATTGTTATCTACTAATTAAGCATATCAAATATATGAAGAGAATTTTAATGAGAATGTATAGAATGTGTAAAGATTCTGTAAATAAGCAATTATTAATAAAAATGTGTGATATATTTCTTCATGTTTAAGGCAGGTAATTTATAACAACAAAAATGGAGGCTTTAATATGTTGAAAAAAGTTTTTGCAATGAGCACGACAGTTGTACTGGCGGCGGGATTATTAAGTGGCTGTGGAACGAAAGAATCTAGTGCAAGTAAAACTGAAGATACGAAAAAAGGTTATGTACCGAAGACTTTAAATGTTCAATTTGTTCCTTCTCAAAATGCAGATACATTAGAGGCGAAGGCAAAACCACTTGAGAAGCTATTAAGTGATAAATTAAATATTCCGGTAAAAGTTAGTATTTCAACGAACTACAATACAATTGTAGAAGCGATGGCATCTAAGCAAGTAGATGTAGGATTTTTGCCTCCAACAGCATATGTGCTAGCACATGAGAAAAAGGCTGCAAATGTAATTTTACAAGCGCAACGTTTTGGAGTAGATGATGAAACAGGAGCTCCTACAAAGGATTTAGTAGACTTTTATAAATCAGAATTTGTAGTTAAGAAAGATTCAAATATTAATAGTGTAAAAGATTTAAAAGGTAAAAAAATAGGTTATCAAGATGTAACTTCATCAGCGGGATATGTATGGCCTGCGGCAGTGTTGTTAAAAGATGGAATTGATCCGCTAAAAGATGTAAAACCTGTTACATTAAAAGGTCATGATCAGTCGCTTATTGCTCTTTTAAATGGTGATGTAGATGCAGCTGTTGTATTCCAAGATGCTCGTAATATTGTAAAAAAAGATTATCCGAATATATTCGATCAAACGAAAATAGTGAAATTTACAGAGAAAATTCCAAACGATACGATTTCGGTACGCTCTGATTTAGATGAAGAGTGGAGCAAGAAATTACAGGATGCTTTCATTGAGATAGGAAAGAATGAGGAAGGTCACAAAATCATTAAAGAAGTATATTCACATGAAGGATATGTTAAATCTGATGATAGTAAATTTGATATCGTTCGTGAATATGGAAAGAAAGTAAAAACGCAATAATACATATGGAAATGGCAGCTAACTGGAATGATATGTTTTCAGTTAGTTTGCCGTTTTGAATACATAGAAGGTAGGTAAGATGTGTGATAGAGTTTCGAAATGTCTCCAAAGTGTATCCGAATGGTACAAAAGGATTAAATAATATAAACTTGAACATTCAAAAAGGTGAATTTGTTGTAATGGTAGGGCTGTCTGGGGCTGGAAAGTCTACACTTCTCAGATCGGTAAATCGACTTCATGAGATTACAGAAGGCGAAATTATGATTGAAGGTGAGTCTATTACTGCTGCAAAAGGAAAAGGCTTACGACGCATGCGCCGAGATATTGGTATGATTTTTCAAAGTTTTAACCTTGTAAAGCGATCAACGGTATTGAAAAATGTATTAGCTGGCCGTGTTGGGTATCATTCAACACTGCGTACAACGTTAGGTCTATTTCCAAAAGAAGATTTGGAGCTTGCTTTTCAATCGTTAAAAAGGGTGAATATTTTAGAAAAAGCATATGCGAGAGCTGATGAATTATCAGGAGGACAACAGCAACGGGTATCGATTGCTAGAGCATTAGCGCAAGAAGCAAAAATCATATTGGCAGATGAACCTGTTGCATCGTTAGATCCGCTCACAACAAAGCAAGTATTAGATGATTTGAAAAAAATCAATGAAGATTTTGGAATTACAACAATTGTAAACTTACATTCTATTGATTTAGCTAGGCAATATGCGACACGCATTATTGGATTACATGCGGGAGAAATTGTTTTTGACGGTTCAGTAGAAGAGGCAACAGATGAAAAATTTGCTGAAATTTATGGAGACGTAGCGCAGAAAAGTGAATTGTTAGAGGTGGCGGTTAAATGAGTGACGTGACGATATATTCGAAAGCGATACCGAAGCCGCCGAGTAAGTTGAAACATATGTTAACGTTTATTCTAGTCATTTTACTGTTGTGGGGAAGTAGTGTACAGGTCGACGCATCATTTTCAAAACTAGTAATTGGTTTTCCTAATATGATGGATTTGTTAAAAGAGATGGTGCCGCCAGATTGGAGTTATTTTCAAGTTATTACAACAGCGATGTTAGATACAATACGTATGGCGATTATTGGGACGACTTTAGGAGCGATTTTAGCTATTCCACTGGCACTATTTGCGGCAAGTAATGTGTTTACGAGTACATTCTTGTACGGTCCAGCTCGATTGGTTTTAAATTTTATTCGAACGATACCAGATTTATTATTAGCGGCAATCTTCGTAGCTATTTTTGGAATAGGACCACTTCCAGGTATTTTGGCTCTTACTTTTTTCTCAATTGGGCTTGTGGCAAAATTATTGTATGAGTCAATTGAATCGATTGATCCAGGTCCATTAGAAGCGATGACAGCAGTAGGAGCAAATAAAGTACAATGGATTGTGTATGGGGTAATTCCACAAGTGAAAGCACATTTTGTTTCCTATGTTCTTTATACATTTGAGGTGAACGTACGTGCAGCAGCTGTTTTAGGTTTAGTAGGGGCTGGCGGTATTGGATTATATTATGATCGTACACTTGGATTTTTACAATATGAACAAACTGCCTCTATTATTATCTATACTCTTGTTGTTGTATTGTTAATTGATTATGTAAGTACATTGTTGCGGGAGAAATTATAATGAGTAAAACGACGTTAATCGTATCAAAACCGAAGAAACCGAGTATGTATCGCTGGATTATTTTTATAGCACTTACATTTGTTTATGTATGGGCTTTTTCAGGAGTACCATTAGAGGGAATCAAGGATACGGCGAGAGAAATTACAAAAGCAATTATGACAGGTGTATTGAATCCAGATTGGTCGTATGTATCTTTGCCAGATGGTGAAGATTTATTACACGGCTTAATTGATACGTTGGCAATTGCGATATTAGGTACATTTATTTCTGCCTTTTTATCTGTTCCATTCGCTTTTTGGGCAGCAACGAATATGAGTAGTGGGAAATTAACTTCAGGAACTGGAAAATTTGTACTTAGTTTTGTTCGTACATTCCCTGAACTAGTTATGGCTCTTTTATTTATAAAAGCTGTTGGACCAGGCTCTTTTGCCGGAGTTCTAGCTTTAGGGTTACACTCTATTGGGATGTTAGGAAAACTATATTCAGAAGGAATTGAAAATATAGATAAGGGACCGACGGAAGCGTTAATAGCAACAGGCGCGAATCGATTTCAAATACTTTGGTATGCAGTATTACCACAAGTATTACCGGATTTTCTATCGTATACGTTATACAGGTTCGAAATTAATGTGCGATCCGCTGCTATTTTAGGTGTTATTGGAGCAGGTGGGATTGGTACGCCTCTAATTTTTGCACTAAGTTCACGCAATTGGTCTCGTGTGGGGATTATTTTATTGGGCATCATTTTAATGGTCATTATCATTGATTATATTTCAAGTTCAATACGGAAGAAAATTGTATAATTTATTTTAAGCACCTATAAAAGGTGCTTTTTTTTATAATAAGAATAATGAATGTGAGCAATAGGGGGATAATTTGGCTTTACAGCATGAGTTTGTATTTGTTTCAAATGAAAAAATTAGATTTTAAAGGTATAGATTGGATTGAACTTTGTTTTCTATATAAAGAAGAGGCAACGATAGATGAGTGTGTTGTATTAAGTGATAAGCTAATCGTATATCTATTAGATTTCATCCATTGGATTCCGACCTATTATCCAGCGAAAAGAGCAGAAGGATTTGGAGTTCACTATTATAGTATTACGAAAATAGAACAGAACGGGCAATGATAGCAGAACAGTTATTTTGTTCGCTCGTTAGCATGTTTTCTTTAGCTCCAGAAATAATCGAACTGACAGGACAGTTTCAATGGGAAAATGATAATAATACGGATGGAGAATATGAAAGATACGTATTTGATCGAGATAAAGTATGCCAATATTTACAGTCGTTTATTCGTTTGCTTCGCAGAGTGAAAAATGGGGAAGGATATATTTTGTATTATGGAATTTAAAATTGATGAA
Source organism: Bacillus sp. F9_6S_D1_P_5 (assembly GCF_054823925.1). Classification (NCBI taxonomy): domain Bacteria; kingdom Bacillati; phylum Bacillota; class Bacilli; order Caryophanales; family Bacillaceae; genus Bacillus; species Bacillus sp. F9_6S_D1_P_5. The sequence goes on from NZ_JBTREW010000001.1 coordinate 17,988, forward strand.
TAAATATACAGATAATTCCCTTTCTTTTTAAAATAAAAACAATGAAAAAGTATGTCATATTGAATGCCCATACATTCCCGAAATCATTGATTTTTTTATGAAAAACCAAAAAAATATCAACATATTTGTCGATACATGTTGTATAATCTTGCGTGGGAAGCTATCATATAAATGTATAAAACGTTTACTAATATAAGCGAAGGGAAGAATAGCATGTCACATTCAATCGAACAACTTTCTATCAACACGATTCGCACATTATCCATCGATGCGATTGAAAAAGCAAACTCTGGTCACCCAGGAATGCCAATGGGTGCAGCACCAATGGCTTATACATTATGGACTCAATTTATGAAACACAATCCAAATAACCCAACGTGGTTTAACCGTGATCGTTTCGTATTATCTGCAGGTCATGGTTCAATGTTATTATACAGCCTACTTCACCTATCTGGTTATGATGTAACAATGGATGACTTAAAGAACTTCCGTCAATGGGGAAGTAGAACTCCAGGACATCCTGAGTACGGTCATACAGCTGGTGTAGACGCAACTACTGGTCCACTTGGACAAGGTATTTCAACTGCTGTAGGTATGGCAATGGCTGAAAGACATTTAGCTGCTAAATATAACCGTGATGCGTATAATGTAGTAGATCATTATACATACGCTATTTGTGGTGATGGAGATTTAATGGAAGGCGTTTCTGCTGAAGCATCTTCATTAGCTGCTCACTTACAATTAGGTCGTCTAGTTGTGCTTTACGATTCAAATGATATTTCATTAGATGGCGATTTAAATCGTTCATTCTCTGAAAGTGTAGAAGATCGTTACAAAGCATACGGATGGCAAGTAATCCGTGTTGAGGATGGGAACGATATTGAAGCTATCGCGAAAGCAATCGAAGAAGCGAAAGCTGACGAAAAACGCCCAACGCTAATTGAAGTAAGAACGACAATTGGTTTCGGTTCTCCAAACAAATCAGGAAAATCAGCTTCACATGGTTCTCCACTTGGTGTAGACGAGACAAAATTAACGAAAGCAGCATATGCTTGGACTGCTGAGCAAGATTTCCATGTAGCAGAAGAAGTATATGACAACTTCCGTAAAACAGTACAAGATGTTGGTGAAACTGCGCAAGCAGAATGGAACACGATGCTAGGTGAATATGCACAAGCATACCCAGAATTAGCAAACGAATTGCAAGCGGCAATGAATGGTCTTCTTCCAGAAGGTTGGGAGAAAAACTTACCAACTTATGAATTAGGATCAAAAGCAGCAACTCGTAATTCTTCAGGTGCTGTAATTAATGCAATTGCAGAGTCTGTACCATCATTCTTCGGTGGATCTGCTGACCTTGCTGGTTCTAACAAAACATACATGAATAACGAAAAAGACTTTACAAGAGATGATTACAGCGGAAAAAATATTTGGTACGGTGTACGTGAGTTCGCAATGGGTGCAGCAATGAACGGTATTGCACTACATGGCGGTTTAAAAACTTACGGTGGTACGTTCTTCGTATTCTCTGACTACTTACGTCCAGCAATTCGTCTTGCAGCATTAATGCAATTGCCAGTAACGTATGTATTCACACACGACAGTATCGCTGTTGGTGAAGATGGTCCAACACATGAACCAATCGAGCAATTAGCAGCGCTACGTGCAATGCCAAATGTATCTGTTATTCGTCCAGCTGATGGCAACGAATCTGTTGCAGCTTGGAGACTAGCTCTAGAATCTACAAACAAACCAACTGCTTTAGTATTAACTCGTCAAGACCTTCCAACATTAGAAGGTGCAAAAGACGATACGTATGAAAAAGTAGCAAAAGGTGCATATGTAGTTTCTGCAAGCAAGAAAGAAACAGCTGATGTAATCTTACTTGCAACTGGATCTGAAGTAAGTCTAGCTGTTGAAGCACAAAAAGCTCTAGCAGTAGACGGCGTTGATGCAGCTGTTGTCAGCATGCCATCTATGGATCGCTTTGAAGCTCAAACAGCTGAGTACAAAGAATCTGTATTACCAAAAGCAGTAACAAAACGTTTCGCAATCGAAATGGGTGCTACATTCGGATGGCACCGTTACGTAGGTCTTGACGGAGATGTGTTAGGTATCGATACATTCGGTGCTTCTGCTCCTGGTGAGAAGATTATGGAAGAGTATGGATTTACTGTAGAGAACGTTGTTCGTAAAGTAAAAGAAATGCTTTAATGATTTTAGAAAAATCTCTCCGGCATGGAGAGATTTTTCTATGTAAATGAGTTTTTTCGACAGAAAAAGTTTTTTATCTCTCCGCAGTCAGACAATCATTGCAAAATTTCTTCTATATAATGAAGAGAAAAGGTTGTCCAGATTGGGAGGCGAAGGATGAAAACGTATGAATTGTATTTAATTCAAGAGGATATTGCGAAAGCTTACTTTGGTCGTGAATATTTGTTTTTTGATTTATTTGCTCGATTTTCAGAATCTGGGTCCCTTTCGGAGAAAAAAGTGTTGTATAAACAAATGATGTATATAACGATGCCATTACAAGTAATGAAAATTCATCATAAATTAGAACAAGCTCTGCGTGTTCTTGGTAAATATGATCGAACACATCATACACATACACTTTATACAGGAGCGGAATACGGCGAAATAATGGTGAAACCGCACTATATTCGCATGAATACCTCTGGAAACGTTTCTATGGAGACGACTTTCTTTGAGGTGTTAAGGAAGTGTGAATTAACATTTTTAGCAATGGATTATGAAAATACAAAGTACGGATGGCTGAATCCTTTAAAACAAGTACGAACATATGTGTAAAAAATGTCGAATTGTATCTTGTCTTATTGAAAAGGTTTTAGTACACTGTAAGGTAGACAACATGAAGGAGGAAAATATATGCCAATTTGGTTAGGTATTCTAGTGGGCGTAGTAGCACTAGTAGCAGGCGTGGCGTTAGGATTTTTTATTGCCCGCAAATACATGATGAACTACTTAGAAAAAAATCCACCAATTAATGAACAAATGTTAAAAATGATGATGATGCAAATGGGACAAAAACCTTCCCAAAAGAAAATCAATCAAATGATGAGCGCAATGAGCAAGCAACAAACAAAATAAGCGCTAAAGGGCACTCGATAAGAGTGCCCTTTCCTATTGGATTATAAAAAGTGTTTAAAACTTTTAAAAATTCTGTATTTTTGGTAAACTGAAAACATCGCTCATTTTAAGGGAGGAGGATAAAAATGAAGGTATTTATTAATTTAGCTTGGTTTTTTAAACAAGAAAAACGAGCGTACATAATCGGAATTATTATGTTGTTTGGTGTCGCGCTTCTTGAACTCGTAGCCCCGAAAGTACTAGGTATTGTAGTGGATGAAATTAATAATGGAACATTAACATCCGAAAAATTGTTGAAGTGGGTTGTTCTGTTAGTAGTTGTAGGGATTACTATGTACATATTACGTTATTTATGGCGTATTATGATTTTTGGATCTTCGTTAAAACTAGCCCGTCAATTACGAAAGAATTTATATGAACATTTTACAAAGATGAGTCCATCTTTTTATCAATCACGTCGTACGGGTGATTTGATGGCGCATGCGACCAATGATATTCAGGCAATTCAACAAACTGCTGGATCAGGCGTTTTAACGCTTGTTGACTCATTAGCCGTTGGGGGATGTGTACTCGTAGCAATGGGCTTTACAATTAGTTGGAAGTTAACATTGTTAAGCTTAATTCCAATGCCGATTGTAGCGATTTCGACAAATTATTATGGAACGTTATTACATAAAAGGTTCCATAAAGCGCAGCAATCGTTTTCGGAAATCAATGATAAAGTGCAAGAGAGTATGAGTGGGATGAAGGTAATTCGGTCCCTTGGACAAGAGAAAGAAGATTTACAAGCATTTCGAAAAAAGTCAGAAGATGTCGTACATAAAAATATGTTGGTTGCACGTATTGATTCGTTGTTTGATCCGACTATCTCTCTTATCGTTGGATTTTCTTTTTTAATTGCAGTATGTTACGGGTCAGTATTAGTTGTGAGAGGCGAATTAACTGTAGGTAATCTTGTTACATTTACAACGTATTTAGGTACCCTCGTGTGGCCAATGTTAGCGTTTGGATGGTTGTTTAATATTATGGAGCGTGGGCGTGCTTCGTATGACCGTGTAGAGAAAATTCTCTCTCAAAAATCAGATGTCGTAAATAGAGAAGATGCTGTACATAAAGTAGCAAGCGGTGATGTTACATTTGCAATTGATTCATTTTCATATAAGAAAAATGAATTGTCGCAGCTAATAGATGTTCACTTTGATTTGAAGAAAGGTGAAACACTAGGAGTTGTCGGACGGACAGGTGCGGGGAAAACGACGTTATTAAAATGTTTAATTCGTGAGTATGATCATTTTAATGGTGAATTAAAAGTTGGGGAGCGGGATATTCGTGATGTAACACTTTACGGTGTTCGTTCTGCCATTTCATATGTACCGCAAGATCATTTTTTATTTTCCGCGAGTATTGGGGAAAATATTGCCTTCGGAAAGGCGGATGCTACATATAATGAAATTACCCGGGCTGCAGAGATTGCTTGTATTCATAATGACATCCTCCAATTTTCAGAAGGGTATGAAACAGTAGTAGGAGAAAGAGGCGTTTCGTTATCTGGAGGTCAAAAACAGAGAATTTCTATTGCGCGTGCTTTATTAACGGATGCTGAAATTTTAATTTTGGATGATTGTTTATCAGCAGTAGATGCAAAAACAGAAGAAACGATTTTAAATGCATTAAAGAGGGAAAGAGCAGGAAAAACAACGATTATTACTGCTCATCGTTTAAGTGCAATTCAACATGCCAATCTTATTCTTGTTGTGGATGAGGGGAGAATTGTGCAACGAGGTACACATGAGCAATTAATGGAAGAAAACGGTTGGTATAAAGAAATGTATGAGAGCCAGCAGTTAGAAGCATTGGTCGAGAAAGGAGGCGTATGATGACTAAGAAGAAGCGGAGTGATTTAAGTAGGTTACTTTCTTATATGAAGCCATATAAAGGATTGCTATCTTTAGCATTTATCTTTTTAGTTGGTGCAACTGTCACTGAAATGATGGGCCCTTTTTTAATTAAACAATTTCTTGATGAACATTTAGTACCACGTAACTTTGATCAGTCAGCACTTGTTACGCTATTTGTAGTGTATCTTATTGCTCATTTATTAAAAGTATTATTTACGTATTTAGACTTATTGTATTTTCAAAATATCGCTTTTAAAATTGTTCAAGATATGCGTGTGGAAGTATATGATCATGTTCAAAAGTTGTCATTAAGTTTCTTTGATCGTACGCCGATTGGTACGCTCGTATCGCGCATAACGAATGATACGGAAGCAATTAAAGATTTTTATGTAAGTGTATTGTCCACATTTGTCAAAAATGTAGTCTTTTTAATAGGTATTGTAGTAGCAATGTTTTTATTAAATGTAAAATTAGCTCTATTTTCTCTCGTATTAATTCCGATCATGTTTGCAATTATGGTGCTATATCGCCGGAAAAGTGCAGTTTTTTATTTAGAAGTACGTAATCAACTTAGCGTGCTAAATGCAAAGTTAAATGAGTCCATTCAAGGAATGAATATTGTTCAAGTGTTCAGACAAGAAAAGCGCATGAGAAAAGAGTTTGAAGAAGTGAATGATAAACATTATAGTGCAGGGCGACGTACGTTAAAGTTAGATGCGTTACTTTTACGTCCAGCAACGGATTTAGTTCATATTGTAGCTATTGCGTTAGTCCTTGGTTTATTTGGAATTGATGCTTTAAAGAGCCCTGTTGAAGTAGGAGTTCTATATGCCTTTGTTAACTATATACACCGTTTCTTCCAGCCTGTAAATGAGATGATGATGAAATTATCATTTTTCCAACAGGCACTTGTTTCATCATCACGTGTATTTCATTTAATGGATGAAAAAGATCTAGCACCAGTTCAAAAAGGGGACGGAAATCCTCAAGTCGTTAATGGAGATATTGAATTTAAAAATGTTACTTTTTCATATGATGGTAAACGAGATGTTTTAAAAAATGTATCTTTTCACGTGAAACAAGGGCAAACGGTTGCTTTCGTTGGACACACTGGTAGCGGAAAAAGTACCATTATGAATTTGTTAATGCGATTTTATAATATTAATTCCGGAAATATTGTAATAGATGGTGTAGATTTAGAGAAATTTACAGAACAAGAAATTAGAAAGAAAATAGGACTCGTGTTGCAAGATGCATTTTTATTTGCGGGAAATGTAAAACAAAATATACGTATGTATAATGAAGAGATTACGGATGAAGAAGTAAAAGAAGCAGCGCAATTTGTGCAAGCGAATACGTTTATTGAGAAATTACCAGAGCAGTATGAAACGGAAGTAGTAGAAAGAGGAGCCGCTTTTTCTAGTGGTCAACGACAATTAATTGCCTTTGCTAGAACGATAGCAACGAATCCGAAAGTATTAGTATTGGATGAAGCAACAGCTAATATTGATACAGAAACTGAGGATGCAATCCAAACAGCATTACAGCAAATGCGAAAAGGGAGAACGACTATAGCAATTGCGCACAGATTATCTACAATTCAAGATGCAGATCAAATTTTTGTTATGCATGATGGAGAGATAGTAGAAAGAGGAACACATCAAGAATTACTGAGTGAACAAGGGTTGTATTATAATATGTATTTACTACAAAATAAAGGAAGTTTACAAAAGGCCTTGTAGAATTACAAGGTCTTTTGACTGCGCATGAAATTTTCACAAAAAATATAAGAATAACATAGTATAATGGAGTAGAAATATGTATGGAAAATAGTAGGGAATGAAATGAAGGAGAAAAATATATGGATTATGTGCTAATGGGTGTAATTTTATTATTATTAGCTGCAGTATTCGTGCTGTTTTATAAAAATAAACAGCTAGAATCAGAGAGCCAGCAAGTAGAATTTGAAAAGAAACAAGCGATTGAAACGTACGAAAATGAAATTGCAGCTACGGTTACAGAACATAAAGAACAACAAAATACATTGAAAAATATGGAACAGAAGAAATACAGTGATTTACAAATAAGTGCAGCTAGAGAACTTGAAAATATGCGTATGATGAAAAATCAATTAGCTATGCAACATAGTAAAGAACGTAGTGAAATGCAAGAAAAGCATAGTAACGAAATACATATGTTTCAAAAGTTAATTGCAGATTTGCGAGAGTATACGAAAAATGGAGCTGAAGTGAGTACACACGAAACATTACAATATATGAAGCGTGGTTTCGTAGAGCAAGGCATAATACTACATAATGAATTTCATATTATGCCGAATGTTTTTATTAGAAATCAGCATGGAGGAAATGATCTTCGAATTCATCATCTCGTCTTAAGTAAAACGGGTATGTATGTACTTGAGACGAAAGAATGGACAGGGCACTTAATTCATGGCATAACGAAAGAAAATGCTAGTATATATTCATTTATGATTGATGAAATTGGCAAGTATCAACAAGAGATGGAGAAAGAAGAGACGTTTGCATACATTACAGGTGAAGATTCATTAACGATACAAGTGAAAAATGAAGGGAATCCAGTATATAGAGCGAAGAAACTATCGCATATTCTATACAATTGTTTGAAAGAAGTGCAAGTTGATATTGTAAAGGAAAACGTAAAACCGATTGTATATTTTTATAATGAGAGTGGGAAAGAAGTGCTAGATCTTTCTGAAGAAAAAACGCCGAGATTAAAAGATAGAGAGCAAATTGTAACGTTCTTCAGAAATGAAATCTTAACAGGGAAAGTAATATATACAGAGCAAGAGTTAGAAAAGCTTCGAGAAACTATTAATCGAATGAATTATATAATGAATTAAAAAGAGGTGGGGTTTCTGAGTGCTATATTAAGGGGTATTTTGTATGCTTACTTTTGTTTGTATGTACTAATGTATATTGCGTTTATTTTTATTATTGATATGGTACATACGTCATTAAGTGTAACGAGCATTTTTGTAGTAGTCATGCCATTCGTTTTATTAATTATGATTCAAAAGTCTATCTTATATGTTTCTAAAAATCGTAATGAAGAAAAGAAGAAAATGTCGGGAGTGGTAATAGTAGCACTCATTCCGTTAATAGTGTGTACTGCACAATTAAGTATGAATACATACACTTCAAAGTTTAATCAAGAGCGATGGTTACATGCCGAAGAGAAACGGGTACATATGGTAGATAATCTAATACAAAAATATAAATTAACAGGAAAATCAAATGAGGAAATTACAAAATTATTAGGAACGCCTACTGAAACGAGAAATGGAGAAGACGGGGTTATCACTTCGTACTATCTGGGAACTGAACGAGGCTTTATTCCTATAGATAGTGAACATCTTGTTTTACAATTTAATAGAGATGGTAAAGTCATGGAATATAAGGTGCAAAGAGATTAAAGAACCGTAGAGAAGCTATATATTATAGCTTCTTTTTTATATTCCAATATAGTAAATGTAGGCAAATAGTAGTCATTCCTATCTATACGAATTGGGATGAGTCTGTTATATTGTAAATGGTTATGTTACTTAATAGTTTACTATATAACCTATATTTTGGTTGAGGAGGGGGAATTTAACACGAATTTAATTACGGCGTGTTAAGTATTATGATGAAAAAAAGATTTTATAATGTTTTAGCTGCATCGATTGTATTTGGTACGGTAACGATTCCAAATTATTCCTATGCTAATGAGCTTGAAAAAACAGTAGCAGTTTCAACTGATGAACAAGCTTTAAAAAGTATTGAAAACCATATGAAGGATGAAGATGGTCGTGGAGAGGACAAGGGAGTAATAAATGAAGTGCAAGGTGAGTTTCTTGTACATATAGTGAAAGAAGTATCTTTATACGATTCTAGTAATTTTCAAAAAGAGACAGGGGTTCACATTTCGAACCAAGTTGTAAAAGCTGAGAAAAGAAAAGGAAACGCTTACTATGTTCGAACTTCATCTGGAACTGGGTGGATAGAAAATAGTGAGGGCAATGTAGAAATTAAAGAAATTCACCCTTTATCAAATGAAAAGTTGATTATTAATGAAGTAACCTCTATTTATTCTGAACCATTTCCTTCATACAAAGAAGGAAATGTATTGGAGCCACAAACTATCCAAGTAATTGGACAGGCTGGAGAATGGTTCCAAGTCAAAATAAATGATGAGATGAAATGGATTTATTCACCTTCAGCAAAGTTTGAAGGAACAAAGGCGTCGCTTATTCAAGAAGCGATACCAGCACGTACAAAACGTGCAGCAGTTATGTATGCTGCACCATTAGAAGAGAAAACAACAGATATTTATGGTGTACCTTTAAAAGAAATGATTGTACCGAAAGGAAATGACAATATTCGTCCAGGTTATGCGATGAATCCGAAGTATATTACGATTCATGAGACAGATAATTACAGTGTTGGGGCAAATGCTAGAAACCATGCGCTATATTTATATAACCAAGCAACGGGAACGGAAGATCGTTCAGCGTCTTGGCACTTTACGGTAGACGATAAAGAGATTTATCAACACCTTCCATTAAACGAAAATGCTTGGCATGCCGGAGATGGGGCAGAAGGAACTGGGAATCGAGAATCCATTGCGATTGAAATTGCTGTAAACGAAGATGGTGATTATAATAAAGCTGTTGAAAATGCTCGTAAACTAGCAGCTTATTTAATGGGAGAATTACATATTCCTATAGAAAATGTGAAGAAGCATCAATTTTGGAGTGGTAAAAATTGTCCAGCCATTATGATTAAAAACAATGCGTGGGAACCATTTTTACAAGGAACAAAAGCTTATTATGATGCGAACCATAAGGATGATATAACAGGCGGTTGGTACGAAGCAGACATTCGTGAATTAGATAAACGTGGCATTATGGTTGGAGACGGGAAAGGTTCTTATTGGCCAGAGCGTCTCGTAACGCGTGGTGAATTTGCGAATTTCATTTCAAGATCATTGCAGTTACCTGAAGGATCATCGAATTTTAATGATATAAATACAGCACATCCATCGCTAATAGACGGTATTAATCGTGCAGCAACTGCCGGGATAATAAGTGGTAGAGGGAATGGGACATTTGCTCCAAATGATACGATTAAACGAGATGAAGCTGTTATCATGATTGACCGTGCACTGCAATATAAAAAAATTAAAGGTAACTTAGTTCCGTTACCATTCTCGGATCAAGATTTAGCATATGATAAACAAGCTGTACAACGTGTTTATGGATTAGGTATTGTAAAAGGAAATGAAAATAATGAATTTATGCCGAAAGGTTCTGCGACGCGTGGAGAATCGGCAGCATTTATTAATAGAATGTTAAATGTAATAGAAAGTAAATAATGAAAAAGCATTCGCGTTTGCGAGTGCTTTTTTATTTTTCAATACGTTACGGAAGGGAGAGAAGCGTTTTAGGGGGAATAAGGAATGAAAGCGGAGGTGATGCATATATATAGATGCATTGGGTTATTTTTATCGTGCATAAACGGGTAGCTCAATTATAATCAGTGCGGAGTGGACCGAAGCTCTACTGATTAAAGTTTTACTGTATCATATTGTATAAATGAAAAGGAGGTAAGACGGTGAAAGCTATACCGACTGAAGCCCTGAGTAAAGAATTGATGGAAAGAGAAGGGGTTATATCTATTACAGTAAAAGAATTTGAAAAGATAGAAGTAGCTGGAGTAGTAGTCGCTGGCCCTGCAGTAATTTTGATTAATCAAGACTAAGTACATAGTATCAATTTAGAAAAGTATGAAAAGCATCCGCCCAGGATGCTTTTTATTTGTATGCTTTTGAAGTTTTCTATGATTATGACACCAGTTCTAGCTGGATGTATGTTATTGATAGAATAAAAATAATATAGCAAACTAATATGTTTTACGAATGAATTATGTAAGTAATTCATATTTCCCATATAAAAGGATTTACTTTAATATAATGAGTGTAAAGTTCGAGTATTCGAAGTACTACTTGAATTATATCCCTATCCCTTTTCTAAAAATGCGAACAAGTTTTGCCCTATTCTATTCAATAATTAATTGCATAGAAATATATTGTTCGATGACCATTATGGAACGTACATAATGGGAAAATCCCGATCCTTAAAGAGGATGCCCCTAATCTTCATGTGAAAATATGATCGGATAAGAAAGCTGACCAATTTATGGTCGGCTTTCTTTTTGTTCAAAAGTTATTTCTTCTTTAATTTTTGTTTGCAATAATAAAGCTTTTCCGAAACGACGTTTACATTCCGCACGCACTTTTTCAATGGCTAGTAGCTGAGTAGTGGCGGGAACTGTTACGATAGCTTGGCGAGGTTTTCGATTTTCTTCACAAAAGACACATTCCACAACATATTTAGAAATCATATTTTCATCCTTCCGTTTTTCATTTCTAAGAAGGGATTGCCTTTGAAGTTGATGTAATCTTTCGTCATTGTTTTACTATTTTCCTCTTTTTTCAAGGGGAAAATAAAAAAAGACGAATAGTAGTAGGGGAGGGATATATATGAAAAGATGGATAGGTTGTGCAGCAGTATGTGTAAACGAAAGAAATGAAGTTCTAATGGTGTTACAAGGACAAAAGGGTGAAGAAAAAAGGTGGTCTGTTCCAAGTGGCGGGCTTGAAAAGGGAGAAACACTAGAAGAATGTTGTATTCGAGAAGTTTGGGAAGAAACAGGTTACAATGTGGAAGTTTTAAGTAAAATATATGAAAAAGAAGGTATTACATACGGGGTTCCTGTATACGTTTATTATTATGTCGTTAAAAAAATAGGCGGTAGTATGAAAATCCAAGATCCTGATGAATTAATACATGAAATTGCTTGGAAGAGGATAGATGAAATAAAGGAATTAACGCTATCTTTTCCGGAGGATTATGAGATCTTAAATACATATATAAATAAAAAAGCGAGTGTCTAGACATTCGCTTTTTTAATGTATCCACGATAAGAAAAGCGGAACGATAATTAAACTTGCTCCTGCTGTTAAAAGCATAGATAAACTTGCAATTGTTCCTTCTACAGGACCGATTTCGAATGCTTTTGATGTACCGGTTCCATTCGCGCTCGTGCCTAACATAATGCCTTTTGCGAGCGCTGTTTTAATACGACATATACGTATGAGAGAAGGACCGAGCAATGCCCCTGTTAACGCAGTTAAAACAACAAATACGGCTGTTAATTGTGACATTCCACCAATCATTTCTGAAATGGCCATTGCAATTGGTGTCGTTACAATATGAGGTGCTAAACTATGTTCTAACGATGAATCAATTTGAAAATAATTTGCTAGTAGCGCTGAAGTAATAACTGATAAAAATGAACCGACAATGACATTAAGTAAAATAGCTATTCCATGTTTCTTAAGTAAATCAAAGTATTTATAGATTGGCCATGCAAAAGCAACTGTTGCAGGTTTTAATAATTCTGTTAACCATTGACCACCTGTTTCATATGTTTCATAAGGTGTGTCTAGTCCGAGTAATAAAGCAATTAAAATAATAGGGCAAACGAGAAGAGGAGAAAGTAAGCTCCAATTCCAGCGTTGATACATTTTCTTCGATATCCAATATGTGAATAGTGTTAATAATAAACAAAGAAAGCCGATCATTGCATGGATCCTTTCCGCTTTAGTAGCAATTCTGTCAAGAGTCCTGTAGCTAGAGTGACACAAAGTGTACTAATCATAATAATTAAAATGAGATCGATTCCATATTGTGATAGTGTATCTTTGTAGCGTATGACAGCGACTGCAGAAGGAATGAAAAATAAAATAAGTTCTTTTAATAAAAAGTCTGCTCCATCCTGTATCCACTCTTTTTTCACTAGGTTAAATTTTAATGAAATTAATAATAAAAAAATACCGATTATACTTCCTGGAACTGGGAGGTGTGCCTGTTTTGCAATCCATTCACCTGTCCAAGCGAAACAAAATAATAATAAGATTTGTCCGCTTAATTTCCACCATTTCATACAGTAACCACCTCTTTCTTTTTTTACATAAAAATTGTAAAAAAGAATTAACAATTTCTACTATACGTTCATTCAAAAAGTTTGTCTAATATATAAATTATATGTTATTAATATATTAGATGTATTAATCGAAAGTGAAAAGGGTGTCCAAAATGGAATTACGGCATTTGCAATATTTTGTTGTAGTGGCAGAGGAGTTACACTTTGGACGAGCAGCTGCTCGTTTACAAATGACACAACCACCGCTTAGTCAACAAATTCAGCAATTAGAAAAAGAAATGGGAGTTATGTTATTTTCAAGAACGAAGAGAAAGGTTGAATTAACAGAAGCTGGTGAAATGTTTTTAAAAGAAGTAAAAAAAGCGTTTGAACAAATTGAAAAAGCAGTAGAGATTGCACAAAGTGCCCAAAGGGGAGAAGTGGGCTCACTTTCAATTGGTTTTGTAGGTGCGGCGATATATGATATTTTACCATCTATCGTAAGGGAGTATAGAAAGAAATTTCCGAGAGTGTCTGTTGCACTACATGAACTGTCAACACCAGATCAAGTGCATGCACTTCACGATAACCGTATTGATATTGGTTTTTTACGTCCGCCAATTCCAACGCAATTACTAGAGTTAGAACCAATTCAAAGGCTTTCTTGTACGTTATGTTTACCGAAGGCACATCCACTTGCTGAAAAGGATGAAATACATATTGAAGATTTAAGAGACGAACCGTTCGTATTTATTACAAGGCCCGTATGGCCAGCGTTATACGATACAATTTTATCACTTTGCCGTGACGTAGGGTTTAGTCCACATATTGTACAAGAAGCGACGGAATATCAAACAGTTATGGGGCTTGTAGCGGCGGGAATTGGAATTACGGTAATACCTGTGTCAGCGAATAAATTATATAAAACCGAGGTCGTATATAAAGAGTTATATGATTCGAATTTTGTTGCAGAAATGTCAGTAGCGTACAAAAAAATGAATACTAATCCAGAACTTTTAGAGTTTTTGAAAATTGCAAGAGAGAAGAAAAGAATTGAAGTAGAGGATGAGATTAATTAAGTTATTAAAAAGTACACCTCATTAAACACTAAAGCGGAAATGCAATACTATTGCATTTCCGCTTTAGTGTTCTTTTTTAGTTCTATACTAAAGAGATAAACATGTTCATTTTCTTGTAATAGTTTTTCAATAGAGTTTTTTTCCTCAAGCATTGGCACTCTTACGGTTTCATTATTCGTTTTTATAATAGCTGTTAAAGTCGTTTTTTGATTGTATGTTAAGTTAATAGCAGATTGAATAGTAGTAGATGTAGAGCTAGTTACGATCGGTGGTGTTTCTTCAGGAACGAGCATGGAACTACCTCCAATATTAACATACCAATGTTTTTGTGTTTGTACATCTTTATCGAGTTGGGATTGAGGTGGTAAAAAAGAAAGCTTTACTTTCTTTTCTGGAAAATGTGATGAAGCTATGTTGGCAATCTCTTTCACTTTTTTACCATTTTGATAATAATCAAGCGTAGCATGTATTTCATCTTTTTCATTTTTTAGTGTAACGTTATAAAACATGCTGTTTCCTTCTTGAAAAGGAGTCATTTGTAAAATAGAAGATTGCTTTTCTGTTAATTTGTATGGCTCAACAACAGCAAATTCATTGTTTTTTAGTGGGCTACAACCGGTGAGAAATAATAAAAACAAGATTGATAGTAATTTTATACGCATGTAATACTCCTCCTTTTTACAATTATATTCTGAATATGATTTTTTTACCATTTTCGTTTTCTAGGACTAAAGACTTAGAAACAATTCAGATTGTAGTGCGATGTTTAAAATGTCATATTTTTATACACTAGTAGTATAGAATGAGTTTGTTATGAAGTAAGGTAGGGGAAGAACATATGTCTTTATGTCAGTTAGTGAGAAAAAATATAAGAACATTTGCTGCCAAAAGGATGAAGCAATTTATGTGGATTGCTATGAGTACTATGGTTTTGTTTTTTATGATATCGCTCCAATTTAATAAAGGGGCTATTGGGGAATTAGGGAATACACTTTTATTTCAAATGTGTTTTTACACGCTGTTTCTTATATTCATTGTTATATGTATTTTTACTACATATAAAATAACGTTTTCTCTTCTGCAAGTGAGGAAAGAGGAAATTAAATCTTATGTAGCAGAGAATAGGAACGTACTATGTGTATTATGCCAGGAGCAATTATTCATTTATGGCGCAGCGTTTGTTTTTGGATTAGTTAATGGGATGTTATTTTTGAAATTATTTACGATTATTTTTATGAAAATAGTAGGAATACAAGGGATAAATAGTGCACCAATTACAATATATGCAATAGTAGTTGTTAGTATAATTATGGTTGTTATCGTCCTATTATCGATGGTGCAATGTTTTCGATTTATTCAAAGTTTACAAGATGAAAATTCGTTTCATTTCAAGGAAAAGGCATGAGAAATCATGCCTTTTTCTATTTTACACAGAAAAATAATCATGTTACAGTGTAAAGACCTGACAAAGAATGGGAAGGAAAGGTTGTATAGAATGACAAATGAACAATCAATTGTAAAGGTTGAGCGGTTAACGAAGCGAATCGGTTCAAAGACACTTGTAGAAAATATTAGTTTCGAAGTTAAAAAAGGTGAAGTAGTTGGCCTGCTCGGGCCAAATGGTGCTGGGAAAACGACTTTAATGAGAATGATGGTCGGCATGATTCGTATGACAGAGGGCGAAGTTTGGATTGATGGCCAATCTGTAAAACAGCAATTCGAAAGTACTGCTTCGAAAATTGGAGCAGTAATTGAGACACCGGAATTTTATCCTTTCTTGAGTGGCTATGAAAATTTAACATATTTCGGACGAATGAATGGTAATGTGACAGAAGAACGTATCGATGAAGTAGTGGAATTACTAGGGATGGGACAAGTAATTGATCGTAAAGTAAAAGCATATTCACTCGGCATGAGACAACGTTTAGGTATAGCTCAAGCGCTTATTCACGATCCAGATGTATTGATATTAGATGAACCAACGAATGGATTAGATCCTAGTGGAATACATGAGATGAGAATGTACATAAAGAAAATTGCGCATGAACAAGGAAAAGCGGTACTTGTATCTAGTCATTTACTTTCAGAAGTTGAATTAATGTGTGACAGAGTTATCATTATTCAGCACGGAGAATATGTCGCGACGCAAAATATTCAGCATAAGCAAAGTGAAGAGATGGAGACAATACGTATACGTGTAGATGATGCGAATAAAGCAGCAGAAATGCTAGAACAAGATGTTTTAATAAAAGGTAATGACCTACTTATTCATGTAAAAGATGAAGAAATCCCAAATGTTATTCGTACATTGCTTGAGAAAAACATTCAAGTGTATCGTGTATATGAAGAAAGAAAAACGTTAGAAGAGCAATTTTTAGAATTAACAGGGGGAAAAGATATTGTTTAATTTAGTGTATAACGAACTGTATAAAATATTTAAGCGAAAGCGAACGATTATTCCATTTGCAGTTATTGCAGTATTAATAATCGGATTAGGATGGGTTACGGTAAAGTATTTGGAACCGGAAACAAAAGGATGGAAAGCCGATTATACAGAAAGAACTGTAGAAATTGAGAAAAAGCTAGGCATGAAAAAAGAAGCTATTTTAGCAGAACGATCTGGGGACGAGCTTGTAAAGGAATATCAGCTTAAGATGAAGTACTTAGACACAGATACAGCACCGGCAAGTAGTTCTCCGCTTTCTTTCATGAGAGATACAGGTTTTATCGTATTTCCAATATTACTCCCGTTTATCCTCGTGTATGCAAGTACAATTTTTGCGAATGAATATAGCTGGGGAACATATAAATTTTTAACGATACGACCAGCAAGCCGCTTTAAAATTTTGACAGCCAAATTTTTAGCAATTGTGATATTTGCAGCGTTATTGTTTATATTTAATATGATTTTCTCCACTTTATGTGGACTAGTTATTTATAAATTCCAGCAGCCTGCATGGAGCGAGTTTATTTTCCAAGATGGAAATATTATAAAACAAAATATTTTTGTAGAAGCTAGTCAGTATTATATTTTATCTTGGTTGCCGACGATCGTGTACGCAGCGTTTGCATTTATGATTTCTGTGCTAACAAGATCTAGCGGAGGAGCGATTGGTATTTCACTATTTCTCGCTTTATCAGGAAACATCGCATTACTAGCAGCAACTAGATATAATTGGGCGAAATATTTATTGCCAGCAAACACAGATTTATACAGTATTTCAAAGAATGGCAGTTTTATTGATGGAGTAACGTTCCCGTTTGCATCATGTATGTTATTACTGTATTTATTTGTATTTTTAAGTATTTCCTATACAGTATTTTTAAAACGTGATTTAACTTAATAGAAAGGGGCCGTTAAGTATCTCTTAACGGCTCCTTTTTTATGCAAATTGTTTAAGTGCTTTTTCAGCTAACAAAGCGAAGTATTCTGCACTTATAGGTAATGCCCGCTCGTCTACTGTAAAAGCGGGATGATGCCATTCATGTGTACCACTCGTTCCCATAAAGACGAATGAACCAGGTATTTCTTGTTGATAAAAAGAAAAATCTTCTCCAGCCATTGACGGGGTAGGAGAGATGATATTTAAATTCATATTTTCGGCAACTTGAGTCGATAAGTTTGTTAGAGATGTATCGTTATGAACGGCAGGAGGACCTGCATAAAAACGAAATTCTGTTTTTACACCTAATGCATCAGAAATCCCTTGGATAATACGTTTCATTAGTGCTGGAATCTTTTCGCGTGTTTCCGTTTGGAATGTACGTACAGTTCCTTCTAGCGTTGCTTTTTCAGGAATAACGTTCCACGTATTTCCTGAATGGATGTTTGTGACACTGACGACGGCATTATGTGAAGAACTTATATTTCGGCTTACAATTGTTTGTAGTGCCATCACAATTTGAGAAGACGCGACAATAGGGTCTACTCCAGCATCTGGTACAGCTGCATGTGTACCAACTCCGTGAATTTCAATTTCGAATCGATCAACCCCAGC
This sequence comes from Bacillus sp. F9_6S_D1_P_5, assembly GCF_054823925.1. NCBI lineage: Bacteria > Bacillati > Bacillota > Bacilli > Caryophanales > Bacillaceae > Bacillus > Bacillus sp. F9_6S_D1_P_5. The sequence goes on from NZ_JBTREW010000001.1 coordinate 36,080, forward strand.
CATCAGTGGACCATCTTTAATACCGATTGTACCGACTGGTAAATCAGGTTTATTATGCATACCGAAAATAGCTTGAACGCCATGTAAATGCCCGGCTTCAATGACTTTGCAAGCACCATTACTACTTTCTTCAGCTGGCTGGAATATAAAGCGTACCGTTCCGCTAAGAGAAGATTCCTTTTCCTTTAATAAATAAGCGGCACCTATAATAGCAGCTGTATGAAAATCATGCCCACAAGCATGCATCCTGCCGTGAATTTTTGAAGCGTACGGCAAATTTGTTTCTTCTTGAATAGGAAGGGCATCAATATCAGCACGGATTGCTATAAGTGGTCCGCTATTATTCCCTGAAATTTCAGCAATAACGCCTGTTTCTAAATTAGAATTTATAATTGTAATGTTTTTCTCTTCTAACCAATTTTTTATAGCTTTCGTCGTTTCAAATTCTTCGTATGATAATTCTGGATGCTCGTGTAAATTTCGACGAATAGAAATTAGCGTCTCAGTTAATTGCTCTCGATTTGCTGCCACTTATAATGCCCTCTTTCTTAAATGAAGTATTTACATTAAGTATACAATAAGAAAGGAGAGGATTCTCAAATGAAAATCCTCTCCCATTAAAGTCCGATTGGTTCAACTAATAATCAGTGGGGGATGAAGACCCCACTGATTAAAGTTTCACTTTATGCTGCCAATTTTTTGTGTGTATGATGCTTACGATAACGTCCACGCATTGCATAGGCAATTTGCGGGATTGCAATACCGATTAAAATAAGGGATACACCGAACCATTGTGAAGATAGTACAGCTTCTTTTAAAATGAATACAGACATAATTGTTGTAACTGGTAGTTCTGCTGCACCAAGAATAGTTGCTAAGCCAGAACCGATTTTCGGAATACCAATTGTAAAGGCAATAGAAGGAATAACGATACTAAATGTTCCTAAACCTAAACCGTATTTCCAAAGTCCTTCAGAAATTGCACCATTCAAAATAAATGTTGGCGGGAATACGATCATTACTAAAGTTAAAGCGCCTGCCATTAAGAGAACACCGCGCGGTAATGAAGGTACTTCAACAGCAACTTTTCCGCTGACGAAAATGTATGTTGCAAATGTAACAGCAGATAATAAACCTAATATGATTCCAGTCGTATCGAAATCACCTGCTGATTTTTCTAGTAAACCACTTGATAAAAATGTACCTGCAAGTAAGATAATAACGGAAATTACCTTTTCTCTTGAAGGCAATGTTTTTGTTGCGACTGCTTCAATAATAATTCCGACCCAAACAAATTGGAATAAAAGTATAATTGCAATAGATGCTGGTACAGTTTTTAATGAAGCATAATAAAAAATTCCAGTGAAACTTGCAGATGTACCTGCAACGAATAAAATTAACGCTTGTTTTAATGGAACACGATGTCTGGAAAATAGAAGTGTAATAGCAAGCAAAATAATCCAACCGAACAAATATTGGCTGCCAATTACCTCTCCAAGTGAAAATCCTTCTGCATAGGCAAGTTTAACGAAAATAGCTAAAATCCCATAACTACACGCTCCTAATAAAACTAAAAGAGAATAACGAAGCATGAAAAATTCCTCCCATCTATATGAAATTGTTCCTAACGGACATATATAACTAGAGGGAAGTATACAAAATTAAAAATAAAGGGTCAAATAAAAGAAAAGTGTGACATTTTATGGAATAATAATAAAAGTATGATATTTATGCATAATCTTGAAATTAGTAATAATAAAAGTATTGTAAAATCAGCTTCGTATTGTATAAAGACAGCATTTGAAAAAATATTTTTTAGGGAGATAGAAGGGTAGTCCATTATAGTGTGCTAATCATTTGAGAAACTATGTTACCTTTGTTATGTTAATAACAATTAGAGAAGTTTCGTAGTCCAATTGAGATTGTTCTATATAATAGAAGGAAATGAAAACGTTTTATTAGAAACTGTTTGTAAAGGTAGTTTTTCTTATTAGCACATTGTTAAAGTGAGTTCACGAATTGTTCATAGTATTTTTATGTGTTTTTGCTACAATATGTAAGGAGAGGAGTGGAATCATGCAAGATATTAGTATTTTTTTAGCGTTTGGCGCAGGGTTTTTATCATTTATTTCCCCGTGTTGCTTACCGCTTTATCCGGCATTTTTATCGTACATAACAGGTATGTCGGTTTCTGAGTTGAAAGAAGAAAATGCAATGCTTCGCAAAAGAAGTATGATACATACAGCGTTTTTCTTACTTGGATTTTCAATTATATTTATTGCAATTGGATTTGGTACAAGTTTTATTGGAGGCATCTTTACAAATTATAAAGATTTAATTAGACAGTTAGGTGGTATATTTATCATCGTGTTCGGTCTTATTATTGTCGGTGTATTTAAGCCAAAGTTTTTAATGCAAGACCGTAAATTTACGTTTAAAAATCGTCCGAGTGGCTATTTTGGATCCGTTCTAATTGGGTTAGCCTTTGCTGCAGGGTGGACACCATGTACAGGACCTATTTTAGTGTCTGTCATTGGATTAGCTGCAACAAATCCAGAATCAGCAATGATTTATATGATTGCATACATACTTGGATTTGCTATCCCATTTTTCGTGCTATCATTCTTTATTACGAAAATGTCTTGGATTAAAAGGAATAGTATGAAATTCATGAAAATTGGAGGATACGTTATGATTGTCATGGGTATCTTCCTATATTTTAACTGGATGACGAAAATTATCGTATATTTCTCAAGTTTATTTGGTGGCTTTACCGGTTTTTAGTATTATTCTGTGAAAATGTTGGAAATACTAACGGAAAAGCATATAATGAAAGTATATTTTGCATATAGCCACAAAAAAGGATGAGAAAATATGAACATAGTTGTTTTATCCAGTATAGTTGCTGTTTGTATGGCTGTTGGTGCGATGTTTATTCGTTTAAAAGCAGCTAAGAAACCTGCAACATTGAAAAAAATTATACTTCCACCATTTTTTATGAGTACGGGAGCATTGATGTTTGTTTTTCCAGAATTTCGATTAACTCCAGCAGAAATGTTAGAAGCAATTGGCGTCGGTTTGTTTTTCTCTATTTTTCTTATTAAAACATCTAAATTTGAAATTAGAGGACAAGAGATTTATTTGAAGCGTTCAAAAGCATTTGTTTTTATATTAATTGGATTACTTGTCGTGCGGATTGTATTTAAAACATACTTAAGTCAATCTCTTGATTTAGGACAACTTAGTGGCATGTTCTTCTTACTTGCATTCGCGATGATTGTATCATGGAGAATTGCGATGTACCGTTCCTTTACGAAATTACAGAAGGAAATGGAAAAAGAAGATGGTTTTTATAATGAGAAAGATATGAAATTAACTTGAAAACTGTATATGTATAAAATAAAAAAAGACAGCGTCAAAGGCGCTGTCTTTTTTATCGAAAATAATTTGAAGTTATTTTGCGAGTAAAGACTTATAGTTTGAATAATCAATTTCTTTTTCTTGTAGTTTTCTAACTAAAAATTTATGATCACGCTTCGGTGTAGCAATAATATATCCTTTAATAATTAGATCTTGTGTGATTTGAGAGGCTTTTTCTTGTAATGCAAGTTCTCCGATTTTACCAGCAATTTTTGATTTAGCAACATCGCGAAATAGTTCCGGAACAGGACTTACGAGCTCTTCTAACAATTGTTTTTGTTCGTCATCCCATAAATGCCTAGTTTTATTAATATAGTGCTCTTCCCAATCTAGAATGGACATACCATCTTCTTTCGGTAATCGTTTTAAAAATTTTCTGAACATAAAGTATCCACCGATAGACATAAGTCCTAATAAAATAACAGTCCATAGCACAATAAACCAACTGAACCATCCTTCGAGCAAGCGTATCCCCCCTTAATGATTGCGGTTTTCTTTTATTCATATTATAAACAGTGAGATTCATAGAAAGCAAGAACGCTTGGTCATTTTGACCAAGCGTTATCATTTAAACGAAGTATAGTTGTTCCACACATAAATTATTATTATCGTCTTCAATATACTCAATAATAAGTGTGCCAACTTTACGATCTTTATCTTCAGTTGTGAAAATAGAGTAAGAAGTAAAACGTGCTGTTGATAGGCCGCTTATATGTGTAGGTAAAGAAATGTAGTCGTTATCGCGGAAGAATTCCATCAGTTCAATATCCTCAAATTCTTTTCGGTCAACTTGTTTGTTTGTATAGCGGCGTTGAAGTTGTTTTAAAGACTCATTCCAAGAAATTGCTTTTGTATCGTATACCATTGTCTTATCTCCTTACTGTATGTAATCATTAAGAACATACGTTCTAAACTAGTATACTCTTTTTATTAGAAAAGGGAAAGCAAAAAATAATGTAAGCTTGGATTTCCAAGCTTACATTATTGATGCATCCGTCATAATCTCTATTTTTTATTATAAGTTAGATAAGAATAAGAAACAAGATGATATATATATTGTTGATAGTATTGAAAATTCTGTATATTATAGATGTACTAAAGTGCAAGGGAATGAGAGGAATGGCATATGTAATTTCACTCCAAGGACCGATGGCAAGCGGGAAAACAACATTGGCTAAAAGGTTAGAGCGATGTGGACTTTCAGTTATATATGAAAATCCTCATCCAATTGTAGAAAAGAGAAAACAATTAAATTTGGATATGAATTTAAAAGAAGGATTTATAATAAATCAAAAAATGTTTATAGAAACTAAAATAAAGGAGTTTCAAAATGCGAAGGGTTCAGTTGTTATTTTTGATCGTGGACCTGAAGATATTGAATTTTATACACTTTTTTATCCAATAATTATAGGAAAAGAGTGGGATATAGAAACAGAATTGAAAGATGAATTATATAAATTAAGAGAATGTCGCTCAGATGCTATTTTTTATTTAGATGTGACAGAAAAGAATGTATATGATAGAAAAAATAACGATAGGGCAAGAAAACGAAGTACATTTGAGGAGCAATTTAAATTAGTAGAAACGGAAAAAGACTGGTATAAACAATTTCCTGTAACTTATGTGGACACAAACAGATTAACAGTGGAAGGTTTAGAGGTATATTTTATGAATTGGTTAAAGGAGAGAGGGTTATGAAAAAAATACTTTTATTTGTGTATCCAACATTTGCGGAGTTTGAAATAACGGTAGCTACGGCATTGCTGAAAAATAAATTTGAAATTATTACAGCGAGTGTAACAAAAGAATTGATTATAAGTGAAACAGGTTTGCAAGTGCAACCACATATAGAATTAAGTGAAGTGCGTGTAGAAGAATATGAGGGGATTATTATTCCAGGCGGAGATGCAATACATATGAAGGATGCAGAAGTACTCTTTACAGTCATTCGTCAATTTTATGAACAAGAAAAATTAGTAGCTGCTATTTGTGCTGGACCGTATGCGCTAGCAAAAGCAGGCTTATGTAAAGAAATCTCGTATACGGTGACTATCGATTATCAAAAATTAGATTGTTTTCCAGTAGAAAATTTTGTGTATGAAGAAGTTGTGCAACACTCAAATGTTATTACAGCACAGGGGCATGCATTTGTACCATTTGGAATAGCGATTGCCTCTTATTTTGGAGTAGCGAACGAACATAATATAAATTTTTATGGTGGTAAGGGCAATGTGATGATGGAGAAACTTTTACCTGAGAATGTATAAAAGCTAGCGAATGCTAGCTTTTTTCTTTTTGACATCGATAAATGGCTAACGTTTTCGGATCGCGCCATATACTGTTATGAATTGCCAATTCATTTTCTACTTCTTCTTTTAGCCATTCCTTCATTTCGACGTGAAGATATGTATTATCAGGTATATTTAGTGACGGAAACATGCTAGAAATATAGTTTACAATTGGAGTAGCATGATGGAAAACGAGTGCATTATGAATAATAGTTTCTTCGACAGTTGGAAAAACAGATTGTAATATCTCTTTACCATTTTCTAAACAAAATGAAGTGACTGATGATGTTGTTTTCGGTAGATCAAATGCGTCTAGCATGCGGTTGCACATTTTAACGATACGAGGTAATGTGGTGTCAGAATTTGTTGTAGCTAAAAGTGAGCCACCAGGACGAATTACTTTATGGAATCCTTGAATTGTTTTTTCGACATCTTTCATATGATATAACATATGTCTTGCGACGATCCAGTCGTAGCAATTAGCTTCGAAAGGAAGTTTACCAGCATCACCTAGTTTCCATTCAATTATGCTATTCTTTATTGCAGCTTCAGAAAGCATCGTTTTTGATTGATCAAAACCGGTTAGTTGTCCTTTATGCCCGTTAGTTTGTAAAAGAGAAAGAAAATTCCCGTTAGCGCATCCAACCTCTAATATTTTTTCGTCTCCTTGAAGTTGTAAATGTTCCGTGACGAGTTCATCTAAATTCACTTGTTTTTCTTCGTAATGTTTATGCGTATCGATACGAACTTGTAAATGGTTGCTTACGTTGTATTGGCGTTTTACATCATTCATTTTTTCACATTCCACCTTCGTGCAAAATTGCTGAATCGCATGTGTTAATACGTCGGTTTTCTTTAAACCTTCATATTGAAGTGCAGATTCAAACCTTTCAAGTAATTTTTCTTCAATTCGAAAATGAATATCTCTTCGCTTCGTCATTGAAATATCGCCCCTTTGCATCTGTTAGTGAGACTATAGCACGCCTGAAAAAATTGTGTAAATCATTTGTGTACACAAATGGAGAAGATGAAAAAAATGTTTGAATGTGAGTTTAAACTATTGACGATTTAACCGTTTTCATATATTCTTAAATTAAGAAATATTCAAATAATTAAAAGAAATGAGAGAGTCACATGCTTCTTCAAGGAACACATCGAATTGGTCGTATGGCCATGCTGTTGGCACTTGCGGATGAGAATGAAAGCCCTGTATTATCTATTCCAAAAGGTTGGAAGTATTGTACTGGGAAAGTGGGTTCGATGAATTCGCAAAAAGTTGTAGCAGCAATGGAAACAGCGGCTAAGAGCAACCAAGTTATTGAAACAGACGTTTACAGAGAAACACATGCACTTTATCATGCAATTATGGAAGCTTTGTACGGAGTGACGAGAGGTCAAATTCAGTTAGCAGACGTTCTTCGTACAGTAGGACTTCGATTTGCGATTGTGCGCGGTACACCATACGACGGAAAAAAAGAAGGCGAATGGGTTGCTGTTGCATTATATGGAACGATTGGTGCACCTGTAAAAGGATCTGAGCATGAGGCGATTGGTTTAGGAATTAATCACATATGATTTGCCCATAGTCTATTAGTTAGAAGGGGGCCTTACTTTTTTTAGGACAGAAGTCTGTCTTAAAAAGATAAGGTCCCCTTTTGCCTTTTTAAGGAGGAAAAAGAATGATTACGTTAACAGGACACACATTGACAATTGAAGAAATGAAGAGGTTGTTACTTGAAGGAGAAGGTGTAACAGCTTGTCCAAATAGTATGCAAAAGGTGGCGGAGTGCCGCGCAGTAGTTGAGAAAATTGTAGAAGACGGAAAAGTCGTTTACGGTATTACAACTGGATTTGGAAAGTTTAGTGACGTGCTTATTCAAAAAGATGATGTAAAGGCACTTCAACACAATTTAATTCAGTCACATGCATGCGGGATAGGTGATCCATTCCCTGAAGAAGTATCGCGCGGTATGTTAATTTTACGAGCGAACACGATGCTTAAAGGCGTATCTGGCGTTAGACCGCTTGTTGTAAATATGCTTCTTGAGTTTGTAAATCGCAAAATTCACCCAGTCGTTCCGCAACAAGGTTCACTTGGTGCGAGTGGTGATTTAGCACCTTTATCTCATCTTGCACTTGTATTATTAGGAGAAGGTGAAGTGTTCTATAAGGGGAAACGCGTTCATGCGATGGTGGCTCTTACAGAAGAAGGTCTTGAGCCGATTGAACTTGAAGCGAAAGAAGGGCTTGCTTTAATCAATGGTACGCAGGCAATGACAGCGCAAGGAGTTCTTTCTTATATAGAAGCTGAAGCAACGGCTTATCAAGCGGAATTCATTGCTTCGATGACAATCGAGGGGTTACAAGGCATTATTGATGCATTTGATGAAAATGTTCATAAAGCACGTGGTTATAAAGAGCAAGTGGAAGTAGCGAGCAGAATTCGTGACATCCTTCATGATAGTAAATTAACAACAAAACAAGGAGAACTACGAGTACAGGATGCCTATTCACTTCGCTGTATCCCGCAAGTACACGGTGCTTCTTGGCAAGTTTTAAATTATGTGAAAGAAAAATTAGAAATTGAAATGAATGCAGCAACAGATAATCCGTTAATCTTTGATGGTGGGGAAAAAGTAATTTCGGGTGGTAATTTCCATGGTCAACCGATTGCGTTTGCGATGGACTTCCTAAAAGTAGGAATGGCGGAACTTGCAAATATTTCAGAGCGTCGAATTGAACGTTTAGTAAATCCGCAATTAAATGATTTACCTCCATTTTTAAGTCCAGAACCAGGACTTCAATCTGGTGCAATGATTATGCAATACGCAGCAGCGTCACTTGTTTCTGAAAATAAAACGTTAGCACATCCGGCGAGTGTTGATTCAATCCCGTCATCAGCTAACCAAGAAGACCACGTAAGTATGGGAACAATCGCTTCACGCCATGCACATCAAATTATTCAAAACGTAAGACGTGTTCTTTCAATTGAAATGATTTGTGCGATGCAAGCTGCAGAATATCGCGGTATTGAAAACATGAGTACAGTGACAAAGAGCTTCTACCATCAAGGTCGTCAGCAAGTACCTTCTATTACTAATGACCGTATATTCTCAACGGATATTGAAAATATTGCGTATTGGTTAAAAACGAATTATTCGATAAAAGAAAGATTAGATGTAAACGCAGCACTATAAAATGAGAAAAGGGAGAGATTGAAATGGAAAAAGTAAAACAAACAATTCGCGCGCCAAGAGGTACTGAGTTACAAACGAAAGGATGGGTTCAAGAAGCTGCACTTCGTATGTTAATGAACAATTTAGATCCTGAAGTTGCTGAAAAACCAGAAGAATTAGTTGTATATGGCGGAATTGGCCGTGCAGCTCGTAACTGGGAAAGTTATCAGGCGATTGTAGATTCATTAAAAACGTTAGAAAGCGATGAAACATTACTTGTTCAATCAGGAAAACCAGTTGCAATCTTTAAATCACATGAAGATGCACCTCGCGTTCTTTTGGCGAACTCAAACTTAGTGCCGAAGTGGGCGAACTGGGATCACTTCCGTGAACTAGAGAAAAAAGGTCTTATGATGTACGGACAAATGACAGCAGGTAGCTGGATTTATATTGGAACACAAGGTATTTTACAAGGAACATATGAAACGTTTGGAGAAGCGGCACGTCAACATTTCGATGGTTCATTAAAAGGTACAATAACACTTACTGCTGGTTTAGGTGGTATGGGTGGTGCACAACCTCTTGCTGTAACGATGAACGGCGGTGTTGTTATTGCTATTGATGTTGATAAGCGCAGCATCGATCGTCGTATTGAAAAGAGATACTGTGATATGTATACAGAATCATTAGAAGAAGCATTAGCAGTTGCGAACGAGTATAAAGAGAAGAAAGAACCGATTTCTATTGGCTTATTAGGAAATGCGGCAGAAATTTTACCAGAACTAGTGAAGCGTAATATTACGCCAGATTTAGTTACGGATCAAACATCTGCTCATGATCCATTAAACGGTTATATTCCAGTAGGCTACACATTAGAAGAAGCAGCAAAACTTCGTGAAGAAGATCCAGAGCGTTACGTACAATTATCAAAAGAAAGCATGACAAAGCATGTAGAAGCAATGCTTGCTATGCAAGCAAAAGGCGCAATTACATTTGATTACGGAAATAACATTCGCCAAGTTGCTTTCGATGAAGGTTTGAAAAATGCATTTGATTTCCCAGGATTCGTTCCAGCATTTATCCGTCCATTATTCTGCGAAGGAAAAGGGCCATTCCGCTGGGTAGCACTTTCTGGTGATCCAGAAGATATTTATAAAACAGACGAAGTAATTTTACGTGAATTCGCTGACAATGAGCATTTATGTAACTGGATTCGTATGGCTCGTCAGCAAGTTGAGTTCCAAGGTCTTCCATCACGTATTTGTTGGCTTGGTTACGGTGAGCGCGCGAAATTTGGCCGCATCATTAATGAAATGGTTGCAAATGGTGAATTATCAGCACCGATCGTTATCGGCCGTGACCATTTAGATTGCGGATCAGTGGCATCCCCAAACCGTGAAACAGAAGCGATGAAAGACGGTAGTGATGCAGTAGCCGACTGGCCAATTTTAAATGCATTAATTAACAGTGTAAATGGTGCAAGTTGGGTATCTGTTCACCACGGTGGCGGCGTTGGTATGGGTTATTCACTTCATGCTGGAATGGTTATCGTTGCAGATGGAACAGAAGCAGCAGCTAAACGTATTGAGCGCGTATTAACTTCTGATCCTGGTATGGGTGTTGTTCGTCACGTTGATGCAGGATATGACTTAGCTGTGGAAACTGCGAAAGAAAAAGGCGTAAACATTCCAATGATGAAATAAGGAGGAGAAAACATGCTGGACACTTTACTAATAAATATCGGTCAATTACTAACAATGGATCAAGAAGATGGTTTGTTAAGACGGGAAGCAATGAACACGCTTCCTGTTATCGAAAACGGTGTGATTGGAATTGAAAACGGCGTAATTACTTTCGTTGGAACAGCGGGAGAAGCGAAAGGACTACAAGCGAAAGAAGTTATTGATTGCGGCGGGAAAATGGTTTCTCCTGGTCTTGTTGATCCGCATACTCACCTTGTATTTGGTGGATCTCGTGAAAATGAAATCGCACTAAAATTACAAGGAGTTCCGTACTTAGAAATTTTAGAGCAAGGCGGAGGTATTCTTTCAACTGTAAATGCAACGAAAAAAGCGTCGAAAGAGGAACTTGTTCAAAAAGCGAAATTTCATTTAGACCGTATGCTATCTTTCGGAGTTACAACTGTAGAAGCGAAGAGTGGTTACGGATTAGATGATGAGACGGAATGGAAACAATTAGAGGCGACTGCACAATTACAAAAAGAGCATCCAATTGATTTAGTTTCCACATTTTTAGGCGCTCATGCAGTTCCGAAAGAGTATAAAGGTAGATCGAAAGAATTTTTACAATGGATGTTAGACTTATTGCCAGAAATGAAAGAGAAACAATTAGCTGAATTCGTTGATATTTTCTGCGAAACAGGTGTGTTCTCTGTCGAAGAATCAAAAGAGTTTTTATTAAAAGCGAAAGAACTTGGCTTTGATGTGAAAATTCATGCAGATGAAATCGACCCACTTGGTGGTGCGGAAGCAGCTGCTGAAATTGGTGCAGCATCAGCCGACCATTTAGTTGGCGCTTCTGATAAAGGAATTGAAATGCTTGCAAACTCTAATACAGTAGCCACTTTATTACCGGGAACAACTTTCTATTTAAATAAAGAAAGCTTTGCGCGCGGTCGTAAAATGATTGATGAAGGTGTTGCAGTTGCGTTAGCTACAGATTTTAACCCAGGCAGCTGTCCAACTGAAAACATTCAGCTTATTATGAGCATCGCAATGCTGAAGCTGAAAATGACACCAGAAGAAGTTTGGAACGCGGTAACAGTTAACTCTTCTTATGCTATTAATCGAGGCGATGTAGCTGGGAAAATTAGAGTTGGTCGCAAGGCAGATGTAGTTTTATGGGATGCTTATAATTATGCTTACGTACCGTATCATTACGGCGTAAGTCATGTAAATACAGTATGGAAGAATGGTAATATTGCATATACAAGAGGTGAACAATCGTGGAGCACGGCCACTATTTAAAGAAGAATGCAAAGTTTATCGATCGTGAAGTGACGAAATGGAGTGAGATGATTAAAGATTGGGAGGAAGGTGTAGAAATATTCGGTGCTGCCTTAATTGGAGCACCCCTTTCTAAACCATCTATTAGTCATTCAGGAGCAAGTTTTGCTCCAAAAACAATTCGTGCGATGTTAGATGCATATAGCACGTACGCCATTACAGAAGAACATGATATGAAAGAAAGTGTTTTATATGATTGCGGCGATATTACGATGCATGTGACGGATATAAAAGAAAGTCATAACCGAATTGCGAAAACAGTTGGTCATGTAACGAAAGTAAATCCGAACATGATACCAATTGTTCTTGGTGGGGATCACTCGATTAGTTTTCCAAGTATAACAGGATTTGCAAACAGTAAAGGAAAGGTCGGGATTATTCAATTTGATGCCCATCATGATTTACGTAATTTAGATGATGGTGGTCCATCAAATGGTACACCTTTCCGTAGTTTACTAGAAAATGGTGTCATTACAGGAAAACAACTCGTTCAAATCGGTATTCGTAATTTTTCAAATGCACGAGCGTACCATGAATATGCACAAGAACATGGTGTGACAGTGTATACAATGAAAGATGTACGAGAGCGAGAAATCAAAGATATTATGACGGAAAGTATTGAAGTATTAAGAAATCGAGGCGTGACTTCTATTTACATTTCTCTTGATATGGACGTACTAGATCAAGCATTCGCACCAGGTTGTCCAGCAATTGGCCCTGGCGGAATGGACAGTATGACTTTACTTGATGCGATTGAATTCCTTGGTAAAGAACCGCTTGTGCAAGGTATGGATATTGTAGAAATCGATCCAACCCTCGATTTCAGAGATATGACGAGTCGAGTAGCTGCGCAAGTGATTATGAGTTTTCTTTTAGCGAGAGAAACAGTCCGTAAGCAGGTTAGTATATAGGCTTGAAATTAATAGGTGATTTTTACCGATTTCGTATAAAAAACACATTACTACTCATATGTAGTAATGTGTTTTTATGTAAAAAGAAAAGGTGAAATTAGAGTGTATATATGTGTGGAAAAGTTAATAAGATTGTGGGTTTTGAGTGATATGTTACGAGTTTGTTTTTTTAGTTTGAAATGATTGACATGAAAAATAATTTTATGATAAAATAAAAATTTTGCTAAAAAAGTGAATGTGTGTTAAGCTTGAGAAGGTTACCATATATGGAGGTGGATTATTTGTTTCAAATTGGCGATAACATTGTTTATCCAATGCAAGGAGCAGGTATAATTAAAGCCATAGAAGAGAAGGAAATCGCAGGGGAAAAACAACAATATTATGTTATAAAAATGTCGGCTAGTAATATGGAAATAATGATTCCTGAAGGGAAAATATTGAATTCAAATATACGACCAGTAACGGATATCACGGCATTAATACACATAATAGATATTTTTCAACATGGAGAATCAGATAGATTACTTACGTGGAAACAAAGGTATAAATTGAACACCGATAAAATAAAAACGGGTAAAATGCAAGAAGGTGCTGAGGTTGTGCGTGATTTAATGCGTATACAGAAAGAAAAAGCACTTAATGCAAGCGAAAAGAAAATGTTAGATAATGCACATGAATTTTTGATTAGTGAACTGGGATTAATTGAAGGTATCACAGAAAATCAAATAAAAAGCTTTTGTTAAGATTCATTACAAATAATGTATTACATCCCAAAAAAGATTTTGAATTTTTTGGGAACATAATTATAGAAAAGTAATCATTTCAAAGACATTCAACTCTTTCAAACCACTTTTAGAGCATTAACCTCTTTTGTTATTACTACAATCAAATCCATTTTTATTTTTGAATTCTTTACGAATATTCGAAGTTTAATGAAACACTTCGATAGAATAGTTACTTGATTTTTGCAATCCTGATTCACACTGGCACGGACGAGGAGCCGTAAGGATGAAAGAGAGGTAGGGCTTTCATTGTTTTAGGTATATATAAGTTATTATTTTTAGAAGAATACCGAACTACTTTCACCTCTATTGTTAAAGTTTTTTTATATGTGAAGAGATAAACGAATTGTTAGCCATATATGGTCAACTAAAAAAGGTTTCCTGCCTAGGGAACCTTTTTTTAGTTGTATCATTCTATTTTTTGATATTCGAATGTTTGATAGTAAAGTCGTATAAATTGACGTTACTATCTAAAAGTAAGTATGATGCGTTTATAGTAAGAATTTTTTTAGGGGGAAGAAAAATGGCAAGTTCAAATAATAAAGCAGCAAGTATTTATGAAGGAACAAATATAAACGCTTGGGGATCTTTTGAAAATATTGAAGAAACAAAGTTATTTAATCCGATTCAAATTGGATCTTGGTCTCTTCGAAATCGCATAGCAATGGCACCGATGACGAGATGTTTCGCAAATCATGAAACAGGAGTCGTTGGTGCTGATGTAGTAGAGTATTATAGAAAACGTGCCGCTGATGGAGTTGGATTAATTATTACAGAGGGAATCGTCATTAGCCCAAGGGCAAAAGGTAATCCAGGAGTACCTGGGATTTATACACAAGAACAAATCGATTCGTGGAAGTCTGTTACAGAGGCAGTACATAAAGAGGGCGGAACGATTATTGCTCAAATATGGCATGTTGGCCGTATGAGTCATCACGAAATAATTGGTGGACAAATGCCGCAAGCACCGTCTGCTATCGCTGCAGAGGGAAATGTTCCGCGTTTTCGTAAACCGTTCGATACGCCAGAAGCAATGACGTTAGAAGAAATACAAGAAGTTATCGGTCAATACGCACAAGCTGCGAAGAATGCAATCGAAGCAGGATTTGATGGAGTAGAAATTCATGGTGCACATGGATATTTAATCGATCAATTTACTTATGAGTTTGCAAATAAACGTACTGATAAATATGGCGGAGACTTAAAGGAAAGGTTAACGTTTATGAAAGAAGTAACGGCGGCTGTAATAGAAGTTGTTGGAGCTGATAAAACACTTCTTCGCTTCTCTGCTTTCAAAGGTGATAATCCTACTTATATGTGGGAAAACCCTGAGCTTGCAATTGAAACGTTTGTAACTATGTTCAAAGAAGTTGGATTAACGATGATTCACCCTTCAACGATGAATTATACGGCAGTTATTGCTGACGGAAAGAATTTTCATCAATTAGTAAGAAAATATTGGGATGGTACGATTGTAGGAGTAGGGAACTTAAATCCGAAAGAAACTGAAGAAGCGTTGCAAGAAGGAACAATTGATGTGGCAGCATTCGGAAGACCATTAATTGCTAATCCAGACTTTGTTCATCGAATTAAAAATGCTGAAAGTTTAGTTGAATATGATGCGAAAGAGCATCTTGCTACATTAATTTGAATAAAGATAAAAGGAGAACACCTGATGTGTTCTCCTTTTATTATGGATTTTCATAGGAGGAAGCGGGATGAGTGAAACGCTACTCGTTATTATTAGTATATTGCTCTTATTGATGCTACTATTAATCATTTTTTTTATTATTACATTTTTCATTAAAAAACGGACGCATCATTCTATATTAAAGTTACATCCATACTTAGGAAGAATGCGTTATTTACTTGAAAAGATAGGACCTGAATTTAGGCAATATTGGTTTGATCATGATACGGATGGAAAGCCTTTTTCGCGTTATGATTTTCAAAGTGTAATGTTTCTAGCAAAGTACCGTTCTGAAATACTCGGTTTTGGATCAAAACGAGATTTTGATGCATCTGGCTATTATATTGCTAATACATTATTTCCGATATTAACAGATGAACTAAGTGTAAATGTGACGCAAGAATGTGAAGGGAAAAAGTATGTGATTCATAAAGAAGGATTATTTTCACGAAGAGAAAAATTGACAGCGGATACAACGAATCTTTGGCTATATGAAGAAGACGATGCGGTTATCGTCGGTGAAAATCGTAAATATCCATGGAAACTGTATGGCATGTTTGGCGCATCAGCAACTTCTTACGGTGCGATTGGAGAAAATTACATTTTAGCGAGTGGGTTTGGTGCGAAGATGGCTGGCGGTTCGTGGATTAATACGGGAGAAGGTGGTGTAATACCGGAACATTTACATACAGGTGCGAATATCGTTGCACAAATTGGTCCAGGTTTATTTGGTTACCGTGATGAGGATGGTAAATTTTCAATGGAGAAATTTATGGAGAAAGCGAAAGAAAGTAATATTAAAGCATTCGAATTGAAATTTGGGCAAGGTGCGAAAATACGTGGTGGCCATCTAGAAGGACAAAAAGTAAATGCAAAGATTGCTTCTGTTCGTAATGTACGAGAAGGAGAGACGATTAATTCACCGAATCGATTTTCATTTTTAAATAATGCAGCGGATACGCTTTATTTTATTCAGCGTTTGCAAGAAAATGGCGGTAAACCAGTCGGTATGAAAATTGTAATTGGACAGCAGGAGCCGTTGGAAGATTTATTCAAAACGATGAAAGAGTTAAACATCTATCCAGATTTCATTACAATTGATGGTTCAGAAGGTGGATCAGGAGCAACGTATAAATCGATGGCAGATAGTATGGGGATGCCGCTTATTCCAGCGTTACTGACATGTATTGATACAGCGAATCATTATGGTGTTCGGGACAAATTCAAAGTGTTTGCCTCAGGGAAATTAATTACACCAGATAAAGTGGCAATAGCTTTAGCTATTGGTGCAGATGCTGTAAATTCAGCACGCGGATTTATGATGGCAAGTGGCTGTATAATGGCACTTCAATGTAATTCCGGGCAATGTCCATCTGGAGTTGCCACGACGAATCCGCACTATCAAAAAGCGCTAGATCCGTATGAGAAGAAATGGCGCGTAATGAATTATGTTGTTAGTATGAGATATAGTTTGTTCTCACTTGCGGCAGCAGCGGGAGTCAAGAGTCCGCGTCATTTAACGAGAGAGCATATTGTGTTTAAAGATGAGGTGGGGCGGGTAGCTCCTCTTTCGGAATTGTTTCCTATAGTGAATCAAACTTAAAAGTATATTTAATATGTAAGATTTTCCCGTGGGATAATAATATTATTCAGATAATATTAGGAGTATAATGGGGAAGTATTTTATAAATGTCTATTTTTGGGGAGAGATTCACTTGCAACAAGGTTCGTACAGTATTACAATTTTTTTACTCGTCATAGGAATCGTTATATTTAGGCGTATGCGCTCTATGAATCGCCCAATTAAAACTAAGGGAAGACGACTATTACTGCCATTATTCTTTTTATTACCAGGTTTGTCTTTATATGCTGCACCGATACAACTTGCTGGTTGGCAAATTGGGATAGCTGCTGGAATTGGACTGTTATTGTCAATTCCACTTATTATTTTAAGTGGGTATGAAGTGAGAGAAGATGGTCAAATTTATGCAAAAAAAAGTATTGCTTTTATTGCTACATTTTTAGTTATCGTTCTTTTACGTGCTTACTTTAGAAGACATTTACAAGGTTTAGATCCAAAGTCAATCGGTATTCTTTTCTATACTCTTGCAGTTTGTTATATAGTGCCTTGGCGTATTGGCTGCTATATAAAATTTCGTAAAGTATACGTAGAGAAAGAGAAAATCGCGATGCCAGTAAGCTAAAAGTCATACATTCGTATGGCTTTTTTATTTTAAAATTTGTCTGACAATTGAATGGAAACAAGGTGTGAAAAACGGCGTTTTATTTTTTGAATATTTTTACTTTAATTTATTTTGAAAGCCGGGTAATCCACTGGGATAAAAGCGTTTATAAAGGTTTTCACATGTAGGAAAAAGTGCTTGTTCACTTGAAAGAACAAAAAATGTTTGTTAAGGTAGGGAACCATAAGCGAAAACAAGAAAATAGAAAGAGTCATTTTTCGAAATTTTGAATGGCTTATGTAACTAAGGGAGAGATTTGGTGAAGATTGAGATTATGGTTTCGCTTGCTATTTATATGGCAGGTATGTTGTATATCGGTTATTGGTCTTATAAGAAGACATCCGATTTATCAGATTATATGTTGGGCGGGAGGGGACTCGGTCCAGCAGTTACAGCTTTATCAGCTGGTGCTTCTGACATGAGTGGTTGGATGCTAATGGGATTACCTGGTGCGATGTATGCAACAGGATTATCAAGTGTATGGATTGCGATAGGTTTATTAATAGGTGCTTATGCAAACTATTTAATTCTTGCCCCGCGTTTGCGAACGTATACAGAAGTGGCAAATGATTCAATTACGATTCCAGACTTTTTAGAGAATCGTTTTAAAGATCGTACGAAAATACTTCGTTTTGTCTCCGCTATCGTCATTTTAGTATTTTTCACATTTTATGCGTCGGCTGGTTTAGTGTCAGGTGGACGTTTGTTTGAAAATTCTTTCAACCTAGATTATAAGATAGGTTTATTTGTAACTGTCGGTGTCGTTGTTGCTTATACACTATTCGGTGGCTTTTTAGCAGTAAGTTGGACCGACTTTGTGCAAGGCTGTATTATGTTTATCGCTCTTGTATTAGTGCCAATTGTTGCTTTTACAGATGTGGGCGGTGTAACAGAAACATTCAATACAATAAAGCAAGTTGATGCATCGCATTTAGATATGTTTAAAGGGACTACAATTCTTGGGATTATTTCATTTTTAGCATGGGGTCTTGGGTATTTTGGTCAACCGCATATTATTGTTCGCTTTATGGCAATTACCTCTATTAAAGATTTAAAAACTTCTCGTAGAATTGGTATCGGTTGGATGACGATTTCCATTATAGGTGCAATGCTTACTGGTCTAATTGGTATTGCTTATTACGCTAAAAATAATACGACATTACAAGACCCAGAAATGGTCTTTGTAACATTCTCAAACATTTTGTTCCATCCGTACATTACTGGATTTTTATTGTCAGCTATTTTGGCTTCGATTATGAGTAGTATTTCCTCACAATTACTCGTTATTTCAAGTGCTGTAACAGAAGATTTTTATAAAACATTTTTCCGTCGTAACGCAAGTGATAAAGAACTTGTATTTATCGGCAGACTGTCAGTATTAGTAGTAGCTATGATCGCAGTTGTTTTAGCGTATCATCCAAGTGACACAATTTTAACACTTGTCGGTTATGCTTGGGCAGGATTTGGTTCAGCATTCGGACCAGCTATTTTATTAAGTTTATATTGGAAGAGGACGAACAAATGGGGCGTTCTTGCTGGGATGATTGTAGGTGCAGTAGTTGTTATTACTTGGGTGCAAATTCCAAGTTTAAAAGCGACTATGTATGAAATGGTACCTGGATTCTTCTGTAGTTTATTGGCTGTAATTGTTGTAAGTTTATTAACGAAAGAACCAGTGAAAGCAATTCATCGTGAATTTAATGAGATGGAAGCAGTGCTGGAAGAAGAAACGAAATAATTAGCGAAGAGAGTAAACGAAACTGGCGTTTACTCTCTTTTTATTTAAAATGAAAATAAGGAACTTATTGACAACTAAAAGTAAGTAACTTATAATAAATTTGAGTTCAAGGTAATTTGTGCTTTGAATAAAGATTTTAAATGCAGTCAATATTTTTTGGAGGATTATCCTGAATTTGAGATGATTTTGATAAGTTAGAAGTTAATGTGTGATTTTATAATTAATATCTCGAATTCGAGATAAAATTATCATGACGGATTTTACTATTCAGTATGGACAAAATGAATAATGAATTTTAATGTATAACAATTTTTATAAGGGACTAAAAAGGAGTGAACGAAATGGAAAAGAAAACTATGGGGATCCATCATATTACAGCAATTGTAGGACACCCACAAGAAAATGTGGATTTTTACGCTGGTGTATTAGGTTTACGTTTAGTGAAACAAACAGTGAATTTTGATGATCCAGGTACGTACCATCTTTATTTTGGTAATGAAGGAGGAAAGCCTGGAACAATTATTACGTTTTTCCCATGGGCAGGTGCTCGTCAAGGTGTTATTGGAGACGGTCAAGTAGGCATTACGTCTTATGTCGTACCAAAAGGTGCAATGGAGTTTTGGGAAAATAGATTAAAAAAGTTCGACGTTGCGTATACAAAAATGACTCGATTTGGAGAGCAGTATGTAGAGTTTGATGATCCGCATGGTTTGCATATAGAATTAGTAGAAAGAGAAGAAGGCGAATTAAATAATTGGACTTTTGGAGAAGTTACGCCAGAAGTAGCAATTAAAGGATTTGGCGGTGCTGTTCTTTTATCTGCACAACCTCAAAAAACAGCTGAATTGTTAGAGCATGTTATGGGGCTGGAGAAAATTGGAGAAGAAGGTGAATTCATTAGATTCCGTTCTTCTGCTGACATTGGGAATATTATCGACTTAAGGTTGTCAACAATCGGACGTGGTCAAATGGGTGTTGGTACAGTCCATCATATTGCTTGGAGAGCGAGTGATGATGCTGATCAACTAGACTGGAAAGAGCATGTGTCTCGCTTTGGATACGGTGTAACTCCTGTACAAGACCGAAACTATTTTAACGCGATTTATTTTAGAGAACACGGAGAAATCTTATTTGAAATTGCGACGGATCCTCCTGGTTTTGCCCATGATGAATCGTTAGAGACGATGGGTGAGGAATTAAAATTACCAGAACAATATGAACCACATAGAAATCAAATTGAACAAACACTTCTACCATTTGAAGTGAGAAATTTAGATTAAAGTGATTGAAAGGGGAAAAGGATTATGATGAAACATGTTTTTCAAAAAGGAAAAGATACGTCAAAACCAGTGTTGTTATTACTTCATGGTACAGGAGGTAATGAATTAGATTTATTACCACTTGCAGAAATAATTGACCCAGAAGCATCTGTATTAAGTGTTAGAGGAAATGTATTAGAAAATGGCATGCCACGTTTCTTCCGTAGATTGGCAGAAGGCATTTTTGATGAAGAGGATTTGATTTTCCGTACGAAGGAATTAAATGAGTTTTTAGATGAAGCTGCAAAAACATATGAATTTGATAGAAATAACATTGTAGCTATCGGTTATTCAAATGGAGCAAACATTGCTGCAAGTTTATTATTCCATTACGAAAATGCGTTGAAAGGCGCTGTGCTTCATCACCCAATGGTGCCACGAAGAGGAATACAATTACCTAATTTAGCAGGAAAATCCGTGTTTATCGCTGCTGGGACAAATGACCCGATTTGTTCATCAGCAGAGTCAGAGGAATTAAAGGTACTATTAGAAAATGCAAACACTAATGTAACAATGCATTGGGAAAATAGAGGACATCAATTAACAATGGGTGAAGTAGAAAAAGCAAAAGAATGGTATGACAAAGCATTTTAAAAAAGAAACATCTGCTAACAATTAGCAGATGTTTCTTTTATTATTTACGACTGAATTGCAAGATGAGATGAAGAAAGCGGCAATTGAATATCAACGATCGTACCTTTATTTAATTCGCTTGCAATGTGTAATTTACCATGATGTTCCTCAATTATTTTGTAACACATCATTAATCCTAGTCCTGTTCCCTTTTCTTTTAAACTATAAAACGGTTCGCCTAGACGAGAGATACGATCTTCTGGGATACCGCAACCTTCATCGATAATCCTTATTAAAATAAAGTTGTCATCTAATGGTTTTGTTTGGATGTAAATATTTCCGCCATTTGGCATCGCTTCTATCGCATTTTTTAATATATTTATAAAAACTTGTTTTAATTGGTTACCATCACATTGAATATCATGTTTGTGATCAAAATGATCCATAATAATATGAACACTATGCATAATAGCAGTTGGTAAAATAAATGTAACTACCTCTTCAATTAAAGTTTGTATGTTACAAGTTTGGATAGATAATACTTGTGGTTTAGACATCGCCATAAATTGACTAGTGATAGATTCCATCTGTGAAATCTCACTTAACATAACATCGATATACCATTTTTGCTCCTCATTTATTTCAGGGAGTAGTAATGTTAGAAAACCTTTTAGAGAAGTGAGTGGATTTCGAATTTCATGGGCGATTCCCGCTGTCAGTTGTCCGACTACTGCGAGCTTTTCTGATTTTCGTAATAACTTTTCCGTTTCTTTTAGTTCGGTAACGTCTCTTCCCATTACGATAAGACCTTTTCGCGAGCCGTCAGGATGATAAAGTGGAACTTTCGATATACTTAAGATTAAGTCGAAATCATCTCTATGAATAATAAATTCCTCACCATGAAGAATTTGTCTTTGTTGCCATGCTAGTTCGTCAACTTCTTCACAATGTAAAAAAGCTTCTCGGTATGCTTCGTTATATTGAATGAGTTCACTATCTTTTTTTCCGTGATAAGGTACATGGTGGAAATTGAAACAAGAAAGTGCGTAGTCATTTGCTTCAAGCCAGCGTCCTTCATGATCCTTAAATATAACAAACGCAGGCATGGAGTCCACTAATGTACGTAATCTCTTCTCACTTTCTTTTAGCATATTCTCAATTCTTTCTGATTTCTCAAGAGGTTTCATAATGGCATAAACGCCAGTTAGACGATTTTGGACAAAAATAGGAACTAGTTTTGTTACGACATCTAATAAGAATCCATTTTTATGATAAATAGATAAAATATACTCTTGTTGATTATCCGCTTCCGTATTCTTTATATTTTGTAATACTTGCTCAGAAATATGGGTTTCTAAAATAGAGATAATATTTTTCTGTTCTAATTCTAAAGAAGTATAACCTAATATTTTTTCGGCAGAAGGATTTATATGTAGAATAACTCCCTCTAAATTTAATGAAATAATACTATCAGGATTGTGTTCGAACAGAGATGCGTACATTTCTGTTAATGAACGATTTTGTATATGGTTTCGCAAACGTCTAGAAATGTTCGGATGACGTTTTCTTTGAGTTGATGAAAATTTTTTACGACTCATAATAGTTCCTCCGTACAAATAGCATCTAAAAAGATTTGTCTATTCATAACTATAATATAGATGTAATGTGTATTTCTATAAAAAATGGAAGTTATAGAATAAATTTTGTTTTCTTTATTTTTTGCAAAGTGAGTGTAAGGTGTTAATAGGGGAAGCTTATATTGTTTTATAAATTTTTTGTAAGTTACAAAAGTAGGTTTTCTGTATAACATTAGGGTAGAAGAGGGGGAGAGAAAATGAGACATTATATTCAAGGTATCGATCATGTACAAGTAGCTGCGCCTGTAGGGTGTGAAGAAGAAGTACGAGCGTTTTATGGTGAAAAAATAGGTATGGTGGAAATACCGAAGCCGGAGGAATTAAAGAAGCGTGGTGGGTGCTGGTTTAAGTGTGGAAATCAAGAGATTCATATCGGAGTTGAGCAAAACTTCAATCCAGCTAAAAAGGCGCATCCAGCTTTTTATGTTTTAAAAATAGATGAATTTAAACAAGAGTTAATAAAGAAAGGTATTGAAGTAATAGATGATCATGCACGTCCAGATGTAATTAGATTTTATGTGTCAGATCCATTCGGAAATCGAATTGAATTTATGGAAAATAAAAACTAGGTGAATTTCCACCTAGTTTTTTAACCTTTTCTAAACAATCCTAATACTTCAACCGTTTCGGTAATGTTAACGAATGCATGAGGGTCAATTTCAGAAATTGTTAATTTCATACTTGCTAATTCTTCACGAGAAACGACTGTCATAAGTACACGTTTCTTTTCGCTGGAATAAGCACCTTCGCCATCAAGTAATGTAATTCCACGTACAACAGTTGAAAGAAGTTGTTTTTTCATTTTTTCTGCTTCATTTGTTACAATCATAAGTGTAACCTTCCGATGTTTCGTATGAATAGCATCGATAACTTTACCAGTTACATAAATCGAAAGTAAGCTTGTAAGAGCAACATCCCAAGTGAAGAAGAATCCTGCAATGATTACAACGACTGCATTTAAAACAATAAGGAATCCGCCAAGTTTAATGTCTCGTTTGCGAGATAACAACATACCGATAATATCAAATCCACCAGTTGATCCATTACAGTTAAAAACAAGACCGATACCAGCTCCGGCAATGACACCACCAAAGATAGATGATAAAAGCGGATCTGTTGCGACGACTTTCACTGGAACATAGTATAATGCAACAGATAATACAATAACAGAGATAATAGTGTTAAAAATGACTTTTTTTCCAAGACCTATGTATCCTAAAATAAGGATAGGTAAGTTTAATACAAAGTTAATAATACCTGTGTTTACAGGAGTTACAATCCCTAAAATAATAGCAATTCCGCCAATTCCACTACTTAAAATTTTGTGGGGGATAAGGAAAAGATTAAAGGCAATCGCAATAATAATAGAACCAATAATAACACCAAGAAATCTGACCATCTCTTTCCCGTCCTTCACTAAAAAATTCATATTATTTCAAGATTATATATGATATTGAAAGTTTTGGGTAAAAACAGTTTATTTCGGGAAATTAGATTAATCAAAAGAATTTGAGTATTTTATTATTTGAAAGGGGATACAGTTGTGAAGATAAAAACATATCAACAGAAAAGCCCGTTGAAGCAAGAATGTGAGGATTCTTATTTTTGTAATGAAGAAAAAAAGGTTTATGGTGTATGTGACGGTGCAACACCGCTCGTACCCTTTCGTGATGAAAAGGGACATAATGGAGCATACATCGCTTCACATTTATTTGCAAGTTATTTTGCTTCATTACGTGAAAATCATAGTTTACCAGTTGCAGTTGCAAAAGCAAATGAAGCATTGCAAAGCAAAATGTTAGAGTATGAAGTAGATACGAGAAAGAAAGAGCATTTGTGGTGCACATGTATTGCGGCTGTGCAAATAGTTGGTGAGAAAATTGAATATGCACAGTTAGGGGACTGTATGATTGTCGCAATATTTCAAAATGGAAAAATGCAAGTATTAACGAAAGACACGGTTGAAGGAATTAGTCAACGAGCAAAAAAGAAAAGAGAAGAAGATCGTAAAAAGGGGTTATCTGTACCGGAAGAACATATTTTTCAAGATGTGAAAGAGCAGTTAAAATATAATCGTTATCTTGCAAATATGCAGGGCGGATATTCCGTTGCAAATGGAATGAAAGAAGCGATACATTATTTACAACATGGTGAATTACATATAGATGAAGTAAGCGGGATTTTTATTTGTTCAGACGGATTATTCCACCCAGATTGGCCACTGGAACAAACTGTTGCATATATAAGAAAGAATAGTATAAAGGAATATGTAGCCATTATCGAAGAGCTAGAAGGGGAAAAGAGAATAAGACCAGATGATAAAACAATTATGATTATTGATTTGTAAGGGGGATGTTCAAATGGAAATTAAATGTGTTAATTTAACATTTCAAGATGAATTAGTTCCTTTAGAAAAAGTAAACAAACTGATTATCCACCATACATCCGAAGATGGATGGGATGTGTATAAAACACATGAATTTCATCAAAAAGTAAGAGGATGGAGCGGGATCGGTTACAATTATTTTATTGAAGAAGATGGAACTATAGTCGAAGGACGAGGTTTACATATTGGAGCGCATGCGAAAGATAATAATAGAGATACAATTGGGATATGTATGACGGGTAATTTTGATAAATATGATCCAACTACCGCACAAATGAATGCATTGTATTCTTTATGTAAAATGTTTATGAAGCAGTTTGCTATAAAGAAAGAAAATATACTCGGTCACAGGGAGCTAGAAGGCGTTACAAAAAGTTGTCCTGGAAAGCGTTTTTCTATGGTAGAGTTAAGAAACGTACTATCTTACATATAGAGGAGTAATAAATGATGATGAATATAAAAATACCAAATGATAAAAAAGAAGAGCTAGTAGCACAAATTCAACAATTTTTCGTTGAAGAAGATTTAGATGAAATTGGGCGCTTTCAAGCAGAGCGTTTAATAGAAGAAATGATTAAATTAGTAGGACCATTTGCATACAATCAAGCAATTGGAGATGCTAGAAAACTTGTAACAGAGAAACTATCTAATATTGAAGAAGATTTGTATGTGTTAGAGAAGAATGAAGGGAAGTAAACTTTCTCCAATTATAAAATAAGTATTTGCCACGACTTCTTTCCGATGTTTTGGTTGGAAAGGGCCGTGAAATTGTTTTTGGACATGTAAAATAAAACCTCTTTTTGGTCAGGATCCTAGAATTAAAAAACGTTATTCTTTCTTAACAAGCTAGATGAGAAAGAATAACGTTTTTTTTAGATTGAGATTAAAAATATATTATCTT
The DNA here is from genome assembly GCF_054823925.1 of Bacillus sp. F9_6S_D1_P_5. Lineage (NCBI taxonomy): Bacteria > Bacillati > Bacillota > Bacilli > Caryophanales > Bacillaceae > Bacillus > Bacillus sp. F9_6S_D1_P_5. Next base: position 62,170 of record NZ_JBTREW010000001.1, read on the forward strand.
AATTTTATCTTTTTTTAATAATTTATTTATGGGCAATTTATAGTTGCTATTTATAATTCCTATATATAACAGCTATGGATACTACGAAAAAAAACTTGGAGGTGTAAGCGATTAGCTGTAATTAAAATTTAAAACATGAATTGCTCACATAGAATCTTATTTTGGAAGATAAGTGGTGTAATTCTTTGTTAAATGAAGGAAGGGATTGGAAAGCGATGAATAAAACAATTTTAAAAACATGTATCATATCAGCAGTTTTAGGTGGAAGTCTATTAAGTGAAACGACTGGAGAGGTGAAAGCAGAAGCGGTTACAGCAAACACGAATCATACTCGTGTATTCAAAGATGTTCCAAAGGGACACTGGGCATATGAGGCGATTCAGCAATTAACAGGTGAGAAAATCATTTTTGGCTATGATGATGGAAGCTTTGGGTTTGGAGATAACGTAACACGCGAACAAGTTGCAGCTTTAATGTATCGTTATTTTAATATGGAAGAAAACAAAAAATATGAGAACCCATACAGTGACGTAAGTGAAGATTCAACAAGCTATATAAAGGAAATTTTATCTTTAACAGAAATGGGTGTTTTTACGGGGGATGAGCATGGAAACTTTAGACCGAAGGCATCCTTAACACGTGCAGAAATGGCGCAGGTTCTTACAAATGCTTTTCATTTAAAGGCAAAGAGTGATCACACTTTTACTGACGTTTCAACGAACTCATGGGCAAGAAATGCAATTAGTGCTGTTCAAACAAATAATATTGCAAAAGGAGTAGGAGAAGGGAGATTTGCTCCAAGTATAGATGTGACGCGTGAACAGTATGCACAATTTTTATACAATGCAATACAAGAGACTGAGAAAACTCAACAAACGAAAGGACAACAATTAGCTAGTATACTTGGTGAAACAAATTGGCAAGGGACAAAAGTCTATGACAAAGATCATAATGATGTAACGAAAGAAAATCAAAATTTCATTGGGCTTGCAAAGTATGATGCTAAAACTGCAAGGTATGAATTCTTTCATGCAAATACAGGAGAGAGTCGTAATGATAGCGGTACCTTTTTTATAACGAATGATGGAAAGAAAAGAGTGTTAATTTCTGAAACGCAAAATTATCAAGCAGTTGTTGAATTAACGCAATTAGATAAAGAGAAATTTACATATAAAAGAATGGGGAAAGATGCAAAAGGAAACGATGTAGAAGTGTTTGTTGAACATATTCCTTATCATGAAAAAGAGTTGTCTTTCACGCGACCTGATAAAAATTTAGAGAGCTCGACGGGTAAAATAGTTACAGATGTTGATGGAGATAAAATATTATCTAGTACACTATGGAACGGAACGGTGGTATTAGACGAACAAGGTAATAATGTAACAAAATACAACTCAAACTTAATCAGTCTAGCAAAATATGATAAAAATACAAATAAATATGAGTTTTTCAATGTGAATACAGGAGAAAGTCGTGGAGACTATGGTTTCTTTGATGTTGTACATGGTAATAAAATAAGAGCTCACGTTTCGTTAGGAAATAATAAATACGGTGCAGTTCTTGAACTTACAGAATTAAATAAAGAGAAATTTACGTATACAAGAATGGGGAAAGATGCGAATGGAAAAGATATAAAAATCTTTGTTGAGCACGAACCGTATACAGGTGACCTAAAACCAAATTTCACAAAGTAATATGTAAAATAGTTGTTTATATACAAAAAGATGCCTTCAGGCATCTTTTTGTCGTTTTAAAATGATTTTATGGGCAAAAACTTTAGTAACTTACTACTTGCCCAACCATACATCCTGGTTCTTTTTTATTTATTCTCTTTATGCTCTTTATATTCATTAACTTTCTCTTTTACATTACCGACAGTATCTTTAGCGGTGCCTTTTACCTTATCCCATTTTCCTTCAGCTTGTAATTTCTTATTGTCAGTTACTTTCCCGACAACTTCTTTTACTTCGCCTTTTACTTCGCCTTTTACTTTATCAATAGCACCTTCTACTTTTTCTTTTAAACCATGATCATGTTTAGTCATACATTTCTCCTCCTTGTAGTTTGATTAGAATTCACTTTTCATATCGCAAGTTGAATGATGTATCTAGTCATAGCGTAACAAATCTAGTTTGAATATTCAAATGATTAATGGCATAGAAAAAGAATTGTCATAGAATGTGTAAGATTGTAATGCAAGGAGAAGGAATGTTAATTATATGTCTTTTGCAGTCCATATTGATTTTGTATAAGCAATTTTCATATGGGCCCGTTCCATATTATTTTGGCTGCTGCTACCGAATCTTGCTTGTCCAACTATTAAATTACAATTGAATTCAATAGCTGTTTCAATTCGTTTTTGAATTAATGCAGTATGACAGCCTTTACGTTGAAATTCTGGTAAAGTAGCAGATGCAGCTAATGAAGCAACACCGTTATTTATATAGAGAACTCCTATACTAGCAGGAGTGTTTTGAAATTCGGCTATGAAAAAATGCCAGCCGGGTTTATTGTAGAGAATTTCATTATTTTGACGGACGCCATCTTTTGTAAAGGATGGCATGTTAAATCCACGTACATATATGTCTGCAAAAATATGAAATTCATTTTCTTTAAGTTGGCGTACTGAAATGTTAGCAGGAAGAAGGGATGGATCTTCTCTCGGTATACTATATAAAGCGGTATGGAAGCTGGATTGGTAAAAGCCTTTTTGAGATAAATATTGAAATAATTCAGCTGTACCTTGAGCGGGTGTAATTTCAAAACGACAAGGAATTTGTAATGATTGATAATAAGAGATAATTTCATCTAACTCATCTGTATTTGTAATACCTTTTACGGTATTAAAAGCCGGACCAGCAATTATTTTTGATGAAAAGGCAGTGGCACTCCCGAACTTTTTCATTTGTACTTGCATTGGATTTTCAGCTAACGCTTGTAATGCTTTTAGTCTAGAAGAGAGCATATGTATTTCGGCGTTTTCAATTTCTTGAGCTGCATTGAGTGTCATAATTGTACTCATAAAATTCCTCCGTTATTAAATATATTTCATAGTACATATACGATGTTTGTTCTGAGATTCCTGTTGAAATGTAAGAGAATAAGAGGTTTTTTGGAAGGGAAATGGAAGTGAATTGTCGAAGGGAGTAGAAACAGATTAAAGGTGGTGCTCTCATGAAACAGAAAGACGTGCAGACATGCTCTAATTGTGGTTCTCATAACATAGGAGAAGGAGAGTTTGTCGGTTATGCACAAATACGGAAAAAGGAGACGATGTTCACATCTTCACCAGTAGATGCTTATATTTGTACAGATTGCGGGAATATCATTTTATTAAAAGTACGACATTATGAAAAGTTTAAGCAGAAGCCGTTATGATTATTGAGAAGTATTTTTATTAGGGAAATTAATAGGAGTAATATTTTACATATATATGAGTATGCCTTATATAAAGAGATGATAACATATACTGTGTGGGATGTTTATTAATCGTTGCACAACGTACAAAAATGTATAGAAGAAATTGTGAATCAATGTGAAGAAGTAAAATTAGTCCTCTTGAAATACTGTATATCGAAAACTCCTTTAAATAAATAAGGGAGTTTTTCGAGTTTTTTATAACAATAATTACCTTTAGAGAGGGCGTGTTAGAGGAGTTAAAAGGTTTTGTGAGTAAAAGTAATGGTGGTATATTACTTTCTTCACATATTATGAGTGATGTAGAAAAAATAGCTAGTCACCTTATCGTGATAAAAGATGGAGAAATTTTATTGAATGAAGAAAAGGATAAGGTTTTGGACAATTATGCCATTGTAGATGTTGATAAGGAACAACTAACTTTAATCAACAAAGATATAGTTGTGGTGAAAAGGAATAATGGTTCTTATTTCAATGTACTTGTATCAGATGTGCATAAATTACCAAGTGGGATTGCTCATAGAACCATTTCGATAGAAGAAATAAGTGTTTTATTAACGAGGATTGAAAAATAAATGAAAGGTTTATTATTGACAAACTATTATCTAGTGTATCGAACTTTCTTTACGTTCATGGGAATAGCGATATTAGGATTGGGATTTGTTTTTTATTTTGGTAATGCTTCAATGTACCGTTTAATTGCTACATTCATTATCTTATTTGCTGCGATTCCTGCACTTGAAGTTATTAAGTATGAGAGTAAGTCGGGTTATGAAAAATATGTACTTACTTTACCGGTTACTAGAAATAACATTGTGCAAAGTCACTACCTTTTCTATTTTGTAGTTGTAATTATTGGTACTTTATTATCGTATGGCATATTTTATGTACATGCTTCATTTTCAGATACACCAATTGATGATGATATATTTAAGAGTGTTACTTTAGGGACGTTCATCATCCTTAATGCCGGAGCAATAGCCTATCCACTCCTCTATGTTTTTGGAGCAGAAAAATCTGATGCTATTACAATTGGAGGCGCATGCGGGGGACTTGTTACTTATTTTGGATTACAAAGTGTTATTGGCTATCTCATAGAACAATTTCCAATATCAAATTTAAATTCATCTGTATACGTTTCAATGCTATATACAATATTTGGTGTTATCATATATATCTTTTCTTTTGTTATTTCGGTATTTATATATCGTAAGAAGGAATTTTAGTATGTTTTCTCTTAGTATTTTCTGAATTATTTCCAAAGGAATAATTCAGAAAATACAGAAAAATGTCGTAATTATTTGTTGAAGTCTGTTATAATAAACAAAAATGAAAACGTTTTAAAAGGGGGATATAACCAATATGATGATGAATGTACCGCTAACAATTAGTTCTATGATGGAAAGAGCAGAAAAACTGTTTTCAAAGAAAGAAATTGTTTCACGGACACATGATACAATTACGACGTTAACGTATAAGCAGTTAGGTGAAAGGACGAGAAGGCTTTCTAGTGCGTTAAAAAAATTAGGAATTAAAGAAGGCGAGCGTATAGGAACGTTAGCGTGGAATCATCATCGACATGTGGAAGCATATTTTGCTATTCCTGGTATTGCTTCCGTTTTACACACAATTAATATTCGTTTATCTCCTCAACATATTTCATATATTATTCAGCACGCAGGAGATCGCATTCTACTTATTGATGAAGATCTCGTACCACTCGTTGAAAATATTCAATCACAATTATCAACTGTACAAGCCTACATTATTATGACTGATAAAGATGAACTTCCAAATACTACGCTAGAACCTGTATATCATTATGAAAAACTATTAGAAGAAGGCGATCCAAATTTCCAATTTGTAAAAGATATTGATGAAAATACACCTGCTGGTATGTGTTATACGTCAGCGACTACAGGAAATCCAAAAGGTGTTGTATATACGCATCGTAGTACTGTTTTGCATTGCATGGCACTCGGTTTAGCGGATACAGCAGCTTTATCGGAAAGTGATGCGGCAATGGCGATTGTACCAATGTTCCATGTGAATGCTTGGGGACTTCCTTTCGCTGCTACTTGGTTTGGATCAAAACAAGTTCTTCCAGGACCAATGTTTACGCCAAAAATTTTATTAGAAATGATTCAATCTGAAAAAGTGACGTTAGCTGCCGGTGTGCCGACAATTTGGCTTGGTGTATTACAAGAGTTAGAAAATAATAGTTACGATTTATCTAGTATGACGAGAATACTATGCGGTGGTGCAGCTGCACCGAAAAGTGTTATTAAAGCATTTGAACAGAAACACAATGTTCCTTTCATCCACGCGTATGGAATGACCGAAACAAGCCCACTCGTAACACTTGCGCGTTTAAAAAGTTATGAAACAGAATTATCGTATGAAGAGCAATTAGAAATCCGTTCGAAACAGGGGTATCTTGTCCCTGGTGTAGAGATGAAAGTAGTCGGTACAAATGGTGAAGTGAAGTGGGACGGTACGGAGATGGGAGAATTATGTTTACGAGCGCCATGGATCGCTGAAAGTTATTATAACGATGAGCGTACTGTCGAAGGTTTTCGTGATGGTTGGTTATATACAGGAGATGTCGTTACGGTTGATGAGGAAGGCTGCGTGAAAATCGTCGACCGTACGAAAGATGTGATTAAAAGCGGGGGCGAGTGGATTTCCTCAGTTGACCTTGAAAATGCTTTAATGGCACATGATGCTATATTTGAAGCGGCTGTCGTTGCCGTTCCTCATCCGCAGTGGCAAGAGCGACCTGTTGCCTGCGTTGTTCAAAAGAAAAATAGTACAGTAACGAAAGAAGAAATATATGAGTTTTTAAAACCACAGTTTGCGAAGTGGTGGTTACCAGACGATATTGTATTTATGGAAGAAATACCGAAAACATCTGTTGGGAAGTTTTTAAAACAGGCGCTTCGAAAAGAACTTGAGCATTTGCATAAAGAGAAATAATGGAATTTATATTTGTAAACCTAGAACAAAAACGAGTTGACAAAGACTAGAGAGAAAGATAATATAACTTCTATAATATGTTATCTAAAAAACATTTTGAGTTTACAAATAGGAGAAGCAAATATGAATACAAAAAACTTAGTTTTCGTCGCTTTATTTAGTTCTATTATGGGAGTGTTAGGGTTAATACCTCCAATTGCTCTTGCTATTACACCAGTTCCTATTACATTACAATCACTTGGTGTTATGCTTGCTGGTGGATTGTTAGGGTCACGACTAGGTGCATTAAGTCAGCTTATTTTCTTACTTATTGTAGGAGTAGGTGCACCATTACTTGCTGGTGGACGCGGTGGCCTTAGTGTATTTGTTGGACCAAGTGCAGGATATTTACTCGGTTATATCGTTGGAGCGTTTGTCATCGGTTATTTAATTGAGCGTTTACGTGAAGTTTCTATAATAAAGGTATTATGTATTAATATAATTGGTGGTATTTTCGTAGTTTATGTATTTGGTATTATTGTACAAGCTTTCGTAATGGATATTTCTATATGGCAGACGATGAAAGTAAGTGTTGTATTTTTACCAGGGGATTGCATAAAAGCGATTATAGGAGCAATTCTCGTAACGAAATTACATCGTTCATTGAAACATATTATTACGCCTGCCCTAAAGAGTGGGAAATATACAAATGCAGGATAAGAAAGAGAAGAAACACGTTCATTGCGTGTTTCTTTTTATTATTTTGTAAGGGAAGGACGTCTCAAATGGGGATTACAAAAGAATATAAAGAGCATGCCTCTTTACAACCAAATAAAATAGCAATAAAGGAAAATAATCGAGTTTTAACATATAAAGATTGGTTTGAGTCAGTATGTAAAGTAACAAACTGGTTGAGTGAAAAAGAATCGAAGAATAAAACGATAGCAATTGTATTAGAAAATAGTATCGAGTTTTTACAACTATTCGCTGGTGCTGCTATGGCCGGATGGGTTTGTGTACCATTAGATATAAAGTGGAAACAGGATGAGCTCAAAGAAAGAATCGCAATCTGTAATCCGGATTTAATTGTGACAGAGCGATATAAGGTAAATGATCTACCGGATGAAGAAGGAAGAGTAATGGAAATTGATGAGTGGAAAAGAATGATAGAGAACTATCTGCCTACATATTTCCCTATAGAAAATGTACAACATGCTCCTTTTTATATGGGGTTTACATCAGGATCGACTGGGAAGGCGAAAGCGTTTTTACGTGCACAACAATCGTGGGTTCATAGTTTTGATTGTAATGTACATGATTTTCATATGAAAAAAGAAGATTCTATTTTAATAGCTGGGACGCTCGTTCATTCTCTTTTTTTATACGGTGTAATAAGTGCATTATATGTAGGACAAACGGTGCATATAATGAAAAAGTTTATTCCAGATCAAGTACTGGATAAGTTAGAGAAGGAACATATTTCGGTCATGTATGCAGTTCCGACAATGTTAGAATCTTTATATAAAGAAAATAGAGTAATAGAAAATGAAATGAAAATTATTTCGTCAGGAGCGAAATGGGAAGCTGAAGCGAAAGAAAAAATAAAGAGTATATTCCCTTATGCACGAAAATATGAATTTTACGGTGCATCGGAACTAAGTTTTGTAACAGCGCTAGTTGATGAAGAGGGCGATAGAAGGCCAAATTCAGTAGGGAAACCTTGTCACAATGTGCAAGTTCGAATATGCAATGAAGCAGGAGAAGAAGTACAGAAAGGCGAGATAGGGACAGTTTATGTGAAAAGTGATCAGTTTTTTATGGGATACATATTAGATGAGATTTTAGTTCCAGAGGTCAGTACGGATGGCTGGATGACAGTGCGAGATGTAGGTTATGAAGATGAAGAAGGTTTTATTTATATTGCTGGTAGAGAGAAGAATATGATTTTATTTGGAGGAATTAATATTTTTCCAGAAGAAATAGAGAGTATATTACATGAACATCCAGCTGTAGATGAAATAGTTGTAGTTGGTTTGAAAGATAGTTATTGGGGTGAAAAACCTGTCGCCATCGTAAAAGGAAGCGCTACGAAGCAACAATTAAAAAGTTTTTGCTTACAACGATTATCTTCGTTTAAAATACCGAAAGAATGGTATTTTGTAGATGAAATACCGTATACAGACAGCGGGAAAATCGCTCGTATTGCAGCAAAAAATCTGATTGAAAACCGGGAGAAGATATATGAATAGAGCGGTTATTGTAGAAGCGAAAAGGACGCCCATTGGTAAGAAGAATGGGATGTTAAAAGATTATGAAGTTCAGCAATTAGCAGCGCCGCTTCTTACGTTTTTAAGTAAAGGCATTGAGAGAGAAATAGACGATGTCATATTAGGTAATGTTGTTGGACCAAGAGGGAATGTTGCGAGATTATCTGCTTTAGAGGCAGGACTTGGCTATCATATTCCTGGTGTAACGATTGATCGGCAATGTGGTGCTGGTTTGGAAGCAATTCGCACCGCATGTCATTTCATTCAAGGCGGGGCAGGTAATTGTTATATTGCAGGAGGAGTAGAGAGTACAAGTACATCACCATTTCAAAATAGAGCGCGATTTTCACCAGAAACAATTGGTGATCCTAATATGGGAGTGGCGGCTGAATATGTTGCAGAGCGTTATAATATAACGCGAGAAATGCAAGACGAATACGCTTGTCTTAGTTATAAACGGACACTGCAAGCAGTAGAAAATGGATATTTACAAGATGAAATACTTCCGTTTAATGGCTCTTTTGACGAAGCTATAAAACGAGAAATGAATTATGAAAGAATGATTAAAAAAACAAAGCCTGCATTTTTACAAAATGGTACAGTAACGGCAGGTAATTCGTGCGGTGTAAATGATGGTGCGTGTGCCGTTCTTGTAATGGAAGAGGGGCAAGCCCGAAAATTAGGATACAAGCCTGTACTTCGTTTCGTTCGTAGTGCTGTAGTTGGAGTGGATCCAAATCTTCCGGGGACTGGTCCGATATTCGCGGTGAACAAATTATTAAACGAAATGAATATGAAAGTAGAGGACATCGATTATTTTGAAATAAATGAAGCATTTGCCTCAAAAGTTGTTGCTTGTGCAAAGGAGTTACAAATTCCATATGAAAAATTAAATGTAAATGGTGGGGCAATTGCGCTCGGTCATCCGTACGGTGCATCTGGTGCTATGCTTGTAACGCGCTTGTTTTATCAGGTGAAACGAGAACATATGAAATATGGAATTGCGACGTTAGGAATAGGGGGCGGGATAGGGCTGGCGCTATTATTTGAAAAAGTAGAAGACTAGAAAAGAACTAGTTTTCTACTTTTTGAGGAACATAAGCATTGCTACCAGGTTTTGCTTTTATTTCATTCCAAGCAGCGATAGCATCAGCTTTTGATTTCCCTTTGTTATTTGGATCTTCGAAAAAGTCGCGAGTAAAACGATTGTATTCAAACTGCGCACTAATAGTTGTTTTGTATGTAGGATCTTTTTTTCGTTCGTATTCTTCATACCAAAAAGTTATCGCGTCTTCATATGTTTTTCCAACATTCTCTTTTAAAAATTTTTGAAGAGCTACTGTAAAGCGGAAGTTTGCTCCAATTTTTTCTTTGAAAAAAGCACGAACATCTTCGCTACAGCGGTGATTGTTAGTAATAATCGTTTGAAGAGAAATGTCTTTATAAGAGAGGGAAGCTTTACTCAACTTTTGAGCAGAGCTGTTTTTTAATGTTTTACCAGTCTGTAAATAATGTGAGATACGCTCGGTTATTTCAATCTTAGAGCCAATAGCTGGCAAACCATGCTCACGACAAAATGTTTGCAGTTCTGCTTTTAACCAGTAATAGTTTTGGAAATCTTCAAGTGATATAGACTTTGTTAAAGGTGGACGCATGAATGTAACAACTTCTTTCTTCCGTAATTTTCTTTAATTATAAAACGTACGTTCTTTTTGTGGAAGGATTAATTTGTAAATATAACGGGAAGAGGAGATTACATATGGAAAGTGTAATGCAAGTTCGTGTTACGGGAATTTTAATTGAAGATGAAAAAGTATTGCTAGTAAAGCAAAAAGTGGCTAATCGCAATTGGTCTTTACCTGGGGGAAGGGTAGAGAATGGTGAAATGTTAGAAGAGGCGATGATTCGAGAAATGAGAGAAGAAACAGGGTTAGAAGTTAAAATAAAGAAGTTACTCTATGTTTGTGATAAACCAGATGCTAGCCCATCTTTATTACATATTACGTTTCTACTTGAAAGGATTGAAGGTGAAATTACGCTGCCTTCTAATGAGTTTGATCATAATCCAATTCAAGATGTGCAAATGGTACCGATTAAAGAATTAAGTCATTATGACTTTTCGGAAACTTTTATAAAACTGGTAAATGAAGGGTTTGCAAATGCAGGGAGTTATCAAGGAGTGAAACGAAATATTGGCCTGTAAATAGAGAGGAAGGATAGCAAGTAGCTATCCTTCGCAAAAACATTTTACACCGCTGACTGTAAAGAAGAAACAAGCTGATTTAAAAACTCGTCCCCGGTCATAACCGCTTTTCCACCGCCGCGCGCAATCTTTTTATTTCCGCCACCTTTTCCTTCAATTGTAGGAAGAGCATCTTTTAAAAGTGTGTTCATATCGAGTGTGACTGATTTTCCGCAAGCAAGAATACATTGTAATTTGTCCTCATTTTCGATAACGAAATATGTAATGGCATGCTCTTGTTGTTCTGTAATAATAGCAGAAAGCTTTGCGATTTCTTGCATAGAACGACTTGTAAATACTTTAGAAATAAGTATGCCAGCATGTATTTCTGAAGGCTGTTGCAGTAGTTCGTTTGCCTCTGCATATAATAATTTTTCATTCATTGTTTGTATTGTTTTTTCGTTTTCTTTTTGAGAAGTAAGAAGTTGTGCTACTTTTGTTGGAATATCATTTTCGCTACTGTTTAATTGTTTAGAAACATCTTTTATAATTTGTTGCTGTTGCCCCATAAGTTTTAGTGTGCGCCAGCCAGCGATAAACGTTAATCGTATGCCGCCTTTATTACGCTCCCATCCTAATACTTGAATAGGACCTACTTCACCTGTATGTTTCGGATGTGTTCCGCCACAGCCGTTGTAGTCGAAGTTTTCAATTATAACAACACGTATATTTTCTGTTAAAGTCGGTTCTTTACGAAGGGGCAACGTTTTCGCTTCTTCTAAGTTCATCCACTGGATGCGGATTGGATGGTTTTCAAAAACAATTTTGTTTGCAATTTGTACTGCTTTTTCAACCGTTTCTGCATGAAGCTTTTCTGTTTCTAAATCAATTGTTACCGTTTCTTTACCAAGATGGAATCCAATCGTAGGTATGTTAAAATGGTCCCAAAAAGCAGCAGATAAAATGTGCTGAGCTGTATGCTGCTGCATATGATCAAAACGGCGCTCCCAATTGATTTTACCTTCTACTTCTTCAGTATGTAATTGTTCTACAATAAAGTGACGAATTTCTCCATTTATCTCTTCTACATTGATTACATCGATACCATTTAATGTACCAGTATCAAATGGTTGTCCGCCGCCTGTAGGATAAAATGCCGTTTCGTTTAAAACAACGTATAAGTTACCGTCTTTATCATAATCTTTCTTTATAATTTTAGTAGTAAAGTCTTGCTTATAAGCGTCAGTGTAATATAATTTTTGCTCCAAGTTTATTTCCCCCTTCGTGTTCACTAGTTTCATTGTAAAGCAATTGAAATTAGTTTCCTAATATTTCAGAAGAAAGAAACTATTTTTAGAATTTTCTTGCTATAATAAGAAAAAGAAAATGCGGGGGTGGAATGAATATGTTATATGAAAACGGCGTAGATAAACTGCTTAGTTTAAGCAAAAATATTTCTGAATTGTATCGAGAATTAAATGAAATGACCCGGATTTTAACGGACTGTAATCGAGAAAGTGTGAAGTTTGATCGGTTATATGTAAAAGAGGTACTTTGGAAGAAAGAAGATGTAATAGAGAAATATGACGAGCTGCTTGTACAACTTTGTATAAATGAATGCTTTGATCTAAAAAGTGTCATTACAGGGGAATATAAGTATACATATGAAGAAGTAGAAAACATCGTTTTACAATTTAATGAGAAGTATAATGTCACAATTTTAATTAAAGATGTTTGTAAAGAATTACAGTTTACATATGGCATAGATATGGATATAACGAGAACAGCGCGGGTATCAACAGCTCAAGTATAAAAAGGGAAAAGAAAGCAGATCCTTTGCTTTCTTTTTTCATGTAAGAACAGGGAGAGTAGGTTTTTTAGATGAAGGGGAAGTTACAAAATATACATCCATTAGGAATGACAATTATAATAGGGACTTTATTTGCGAGGTTTGCCACGTCAATGAGTATTCCCTTTTTAGCAATTTATTTAACGACTGTTAAAGGTGTATCAGCTGGAATGACGGGTGCTATTATTGGAACGAGTGCACTTGTTGGAGTTTTTGCTAGTTTTATTGGAGGGAATTTATCTGATCGATTCGGTCGAAATATGATTATAATATGGTCCATGATCGTTTGGGTCTTTGTATTCATAGGTTTTTCACTTGCAGATCATGTTTTAAGTTTCTTTTTATTAAATGCTTTAAATGGATTATGTAGGTCCTTTTTTGAACCCACGTCAAGGGCATTATTATCAGATTTAACGAAACCAGAGTATCGTTTACTTGTATATAATTTGCGTTACGGTGCAATCAATGTTGGAGTAGCGATTGGTCCACTTGTCGGATTACAGATTGGAAGCGCAAAATCGACAATTCCGTTTTTAGTGGCAGCTGGAGTATACATTCTATATACAGCTATATTAGCGTTCCAATTTAAGAAGTATCCAATTGGAAAAAAGAAAGTAAAGACAGAAAAGCCTGTCACAATGTTAAATGCAATCCGCATTTTGCGAAAGGATGTCGTATTTTTAGTTGCCTTATTCGGTATTATTTTGAGTAATTCCAGTTTTTCTCACTTAACGACAACAGTATCTCAATATTTTGCAAATGCACATATATTTCAGGATGGGGTGAAATTATTTTCATATATGTTAGTTTTAAATGCGATTGTTGTAGTCGTAATTCAATATCCTGTTATTCAAATGTGTAAAAAGTATACACCGTTAGTATCCATTATGGTTGGAACTTTATTTGTAAGCGGAGGATTGTTTGGATTTGGAATAGTAGAATCTATGATAGGTGCTGCCGTCTGCACAATTATTTTTACAATTGGAGAGGTTCTCATGTTTTCAATGACGGATGTGTTTATAGATGATATAGCTGTTTCGCATTTAAAAGGAACGTATTTTGGAGCGATGGGGTTTTCAGGAATTGGAGCAGTAATTGGTCCGTGGTTTGGGGGGGTACTTCTCGATTACTACGGGTACCAAAATGGATTTATCGTCTTTTCAGCGCTAGCTATATTTTCAACTGTAGCATTTCCTGTACTTTTAGTTACAAAAGGTTTATTGAAAAAAAGGCATGATAGAAATTGTAATTTACAATTACATGCGAAATAAAATAAGCCCCAGCAGACGGCTGGGGCTTATTTTTGTATTTATTTTAATTCTCAATTTGAAAAAGAACTTTTTCTTCATGTTTAGTAGCAACTTCGTTTTTTGAAATATGAATGGCTAAATATCCATTCTCTAAGCAGGCTAGCATCTTCTTATAAATAATATTGGCGGGTAAAGGAATGCTCCGCTGCAAAGAAATATTTTTATGAAGTATGCAAATATTTAGGCCTGTCTCCATCTTTTTAATGACTACATTTTGTTCAGATACATTCGGTACATCTGTTTCCAAAATATACTCTTGTTCAGTTTCGCAAAGGTCAATATGAATTTGATTTGGGAAACTAAAGTTACTACAAGAATCAGAACAAAATTGATCCATCCATTCTTCGAAACCATCAACATGAAAAAGACAATCCTTCTTTTTCTTGCCCATGTAAGACACCCTCCGTAAAATCTCAATTCATACTATGTTATGCATGAATGAAGTAGGGGTGAAGAATAAATGTAAAAATATAAACATTGTATGTGATAAAGGTAGCTAGTGTGAGCCTTTTGTTTTACATATCATGATGTGCATGATTTTTTTGGCGTGAATGGTTACGGTTTTTTACTTTATGAGATCCGCTTAATGGTTCAGGTTGTCCCTTTTTTTCTTTCGCTTCACGATTGTTTTTTCCCATTGTATGTGACACCTCCTCTTTCTCTTTAGAATGAGAGAAGTTTGCAAATTTATACGAGAATGTTTTTAGAAAAAAAGGTAAAGATAAATGGGACTAACTATTATGGAAAGGGGATTATATAATGCCATATCATAAAGATAAACAACAAGCTTTTCAAGCAGCGCAGCAAGGAGTTACACAAGCAGAACATGCATTTAACAACATTGTAAAAAATGATCCAAACTACGGTCATGATTTAAAAGAGTTGCGCCAAGAGGTTCAGGAGGCGTATGAACAGATTCAAAATGCATTAGAAGTAGCTTCGGAAACACAACGCCCACAACTTGAGCAATACGAAAATAATCTCCAAAATATTATGCAACATGTAGATCAATTAGAAAAGTAAATGAGGTTGTTGTGTATTCGGCAACCTCTTACTTTAATGAACATTATGCGAAAAAAGAAAATTTTTCTATTCGTTTTCTCTTTATTATGCGCAGTACATATATTTCAAGTTGAAAAAGTGGAAGCGAAAATGTTGCTCAGAAAAGAGCTAGAACCAACTGGCTATGTAACGTGGGAAGTACCTAATAATGAAAAGATTATTGCCATTACATTTGATGATGGACCAGATCCAACTTATACACCACAAATTTTACATTTATTACGTCAATATAAAGCAGAAGCGACATTTTTTATGATTGGATTTCGAGTTCAGCGTAATCCATATTTGGTGAAACAAGTGTTAAAAGAGGGGCATGAAGTTGGAAATCATACGATGAATCATTTGTATGCGAGTAATTCATCAGATGAAAAATTAGAAAATGATATTTTAGATGGAAAGAAATATTTTAAAAAATGGGTGAAAGAACCTTTGCTATTCCGCCCTCCTGGCGGATATATTAACGATGCTGTATTTAAAACCGCGAAAGAAGCGGGTTATCAAACTGTTCTATGGTCGTGGCATCAAGACCCACGTGATTGGGCGAATCCAGGGGTTGAATCCATTGTAAATCATGTAGTGAAACATGCTAAAAGTGGAGATATCGTATTGTTACATGATGGAGGAAATGATCGTAGTCAAACAGTAGCAGCATTAGCAAAAATTTTACCTGAGCTGAAAAAACAAGGTTATCGATTTGTGACGGTTTCGGAATTACTACGTTATAAACATTAGAAAAAATCCCAAAAGGAGAATGGACCTTTTGGGATTTTTCGTTACTGGTTCTTTTTACGTTTCTTATTATTTTGTCGCTCTGCGGGAGTTAAAGGCTCGTTTGCAAATTCTTCATTGTAACCAGTTCCTTGTCCTTGTGCAGATGCAGCATTCATTCCTGAAATAGTATGATTTGCTTTTCTTTTACCCATGTTGTTTCACCTCTATAACTTTTTTGTAAGTTGAATGAAGAGCAGTTCATAGTGTGTATGAACTGTAAGTAAAGCGTTAATAGAGTACTTTACTTTATGGTAATAGTATTCATAAGGAGCGTGAACATTATTCAAATTTAGAAACATAAAGAAAACTTATGATAATCTATAAGTTTCTTATTATTTACTTATTTAGAAAGTTGTAATAAGATATTATCGTAAGGTATTGAAAAGTTTGTCTACATTTTATATTCAGACAACTTAGTCACGTTTAACAGGGGGGAAACATAATGGTCAAACATAATCCATTTCAATCACGTGCAACTTTTGAAGTAGATGGAAAAACGTATCATTATTATGATTTGAAAGCGCTTGAAAACGCAGGGGTTGGCAACGTATCTCAATTACCATATTCCGTGAAAGTTTTACTTGAATCAGTACTTCGTCAAGTAGACGGACGTGTAATTACAGAAGAGCATGTTACAAATTTAGCGAAATGGGGAACGAAAGATGTGCAAGATATCGATGTTCCATTTAAACCATCTCGTGTAATTTTACAAGATTTCACTGGTGTTCCGGCTGTTGTAGATTTGGCTTCGCTTCGTAAAGCAATGGCAGACATGGGTGGGGATCCTGATAAAATTAATCCAGAAATTACTGTAGACCTTGTAATTGACCACTCTGTACAGGTTGATAGAGCGGGTACGGCAGACGCGCTTGCATTCAATATGGACTTAGAGTTTAAACGTAATGAAGAACGTTATAAATTTTTAAGCTGGGCACAAAAATCATTTGATAACTACCGTGCAGTTCCACCAGCTACAGGTATTGTACACCAAGTAAACCTTGAATATTTAGCGCCAGTCGTTCATGCTGTGAAAAATGCTGAAGGTGACTTAGTTGCATACCCAGATTCATTAGTTGGAACAGACTCACATACAACAATGATTAACGGTATCGGCGTTCTTGGATGGGGCGTTGGTGGTATTGAAGCAGAAGCAGGAATGCTTGGACAGCCTTCATACTTCCCAGTACCTGAAGTAATCGGTGTGAAATTAACTGGTACACTTCCAAGTGGTACTACAGCAACAGACGTTGCATTAAAAGTAACACAAGTATTACGTCAAAAAGGTGTAGTTGGTAAATTCGTTGAGTTCTTCGGTAATGGACTAAAGAGCATGCCTTTAGCTGACCGTGCAACAATTTCAAACATGGCGCCAGAATACGGCGCAACTTGTGGATTCTTCCCAATCGACGATATTTCATTAGAATACTTACGTTTAACAGGTAGAGATGAAGAGCAAATTCGCGTTGTTGAAGAATACTGTAAAGCGAACGGCTTATTCTATACAGCAGACAGCAAAGATCCAATTTACACTGATCTTGTTGAAATTGATTTAAATACAATTGAATCTAACCTTTCTGGACCGAAACGCCCACAAGATTTAATTCCACTTTCAGATATGAAAGATGCGTTCCACAAAGCTGTTTTAGCGCCAGTTGGAACACAAGGACTTGGATTTAATGAGCAAGAGTTCGATAAAGAAGTGAAGGTTACATTAGAAGATAAAGAAGTAACGATGAAAACAGGTGCAATTGCAATCGCTGCAATTACAAGCTGTACAAATACATCAAACCCATACGTATTAATCGGGGCAGGTCTAGTTGCGAAAAAAGCAATTGAAAAAGGGCTTGTAGTACCTGAGTACGTAAAAACATCATTAGCACCAGGATCTAAAGTTGTTACTGAATACTTAGATAAATCAGGTTTAACAACATATTTAGATCAATTAGGTTTCCAAACAGTTGGTTACGGCTGTACGACTTGTATCGGTAACTCTGGTCCATTAGCGCCAGAATTAGAAGAATCAATCGCAGCAAACGACTTACTAGTAACATCTGTTTTATCTGGTAACCGTAACTTTGAAGGTCGTATTCACCCACTTGTAAAAGCAAACTACTTAGCATCACCACCACTTGTTGTGGCATATGCACTTGCAGGTACTGTTGATATTGACCTGAAAAATGATGAAATCGGTAAAGATGCAAATGGCAATGCTGTTTACTTCAATGATATTTGGCCATCAGCTAAAGAAATTGAAGATGTAGTTCAAAGCGTTGTTACATCTGAACTGTTCAAGAAAGAATATGCACAAGTATTTAATAGCAATGAGCGTTGGAATGAAATCCAAACTTCTAATGAAGCTTTATATACTTGGGATAATGATTCAACATACATTCAAAACCCACCATTCTTTGAAGGATTATCTAAAGAGCCAGGTGAAGTTGAAACGTTATCAGGCTTACGCGTAGTTGGTAAATTTGGTGACTCTGTAACGACAGACCACATTTCACCAGCAGGTTCAATCGGTAAGCATACACCAGCTGGACGCTACTTATTAGAAAACGGCGTACAACCAGTTGACTTCAACTCTTACGGTTCTCGTCGTGGTAACCATGAAGTTATGATGCGTGGTACATTCGCGAACATCCGTATTAAAAACCAAATCGCACCAGGAACAGAAGGCGGATATACAACATATTGGCCAACTGGTGAAGTAACATCTATCTATGATGCTGCTATGAAATATAAAGAAGATGGCACAGGCCTTCTAGTTGTTGCTGGTAAAGATTACGGCATGGGAAGTTCTCGTGACTGGGCTGCGAAAGGTACAAACTTATTAGGTATTAAAGCAGTAATCGCAGAAAGCTTCGAGCGTATTCACCGTAGTAACCTAGTATTAATGGGTGTGTTACCACTTCAATTTAAAGATGGCGAAAGCGCTGAAACGTTAGGTCTTGTTGGTAACGAGTCATTTGAAATTCAAATTGACAAAACAGTTAGACCACGCGATCTTGTAAAAGTAGTTGCAACTGATGCAGATGGCAACGAAAAACAATTTGAAGTAGTAGCTCGTTTCGATAGTGAAGTGGAAATTGACTACTACCGTCACGGTGGTATCTTACAAATGGTTCTTCGTGAAAAAATCGAAGAGTCTAAAGTGTCGAACTAAATAATTGAATTGAACGAGAAGGAAGCTAACAACTGTTAGCTTCCTTATTTTATGGAAAGGGATGAAACCATTTGGTTTCATCCCTTTCTTTTTACTATAAAAATGGAGGGAACATCATGAAAGAATATAAAAGAATATTGTTACCGCTACAGAAAGAAAAAATGTTAGTAATAGCAGCTGTATGCAGTGGGATTTTTGCTGCTATTTTAAACTTATCACGGCCACTATTCATGGGGCTAATTGTAGATAATCTTATTCAACGAGAGCTAAAGGGAGCGTATCTTTACATTACTTTGTTTGCAGCTAGTCGCTTGTTGATGTGGATAAACAATCTTTCATTTGATTATGTAAGCTCCAAAGCAAGTCAACGAATATTGCGAAAGACACGTATAGATGTATTACGCCATTTTTTCTTATTACCGTTTGAAGAGAGTGAGAAAATTAAACAAGGAGAGTTAGAAACGTTAGTTGTGTCTGATATTCCGAATTGGGTCAGATTATATGGTTCTATATTAATAGAATATATACACGCTATTGCGCAATTTGTAGGTGCGTTCATAGCACTACAACATATAGATATAAAGTTCATATTGTGGGTAACTCCGTTTTTGTTTTTAAGTGCAACTGTTCCGATATTGATGGGGGAAAAGGTAAGAAATATTGCAAGCATTGCTCAAAACAATCAGTCAAGTGTTGTAGAGATGGTGTCACAGTTTGTAAAAGGAGCGCAAGATTTACGTAGTTTGCAAAAAGAAAAGTGGGCCATTCGCTTATTTAAAGGAGTAACAGCACAATCTTATAAAACAGAAGTAAAGAAGACGATGATGCAACATTGCATTGGAGTAGTTGGAACAGTGATTGAAACAGGAGCATATATCGTTGTTCTCATTATAGGCGCGCAAAAAATAATGAAAGGGGAAATGGAAGTTGGTTCACTTGTTGCAGTGTTAGCGACAATTGAAATGCTCTTTTTTCCGGTCCGTTATGTGGGCGATTTATTAATGATGACACAAGTTGCAGTCGCTTCGGCAAATAGAATTTTTTCCTTTTTAGATAAACGAGTGGCAAATGGTAATCGAGAAAGAGCGATGGGAATGACGATAACAAATGTTTCATTTCAGGAGAACGATGAAGAGAAATGCAGAATTCATAATATTGATTTGCAAATTAATCCTGGCGAACTCGTTATGATTGTGGGAGAAAGTGGTGCAGGAAAAACGACGCTTTTAAAATTAATGACAGGTTTGTATAAACCATCTAACGGTAGCATTGTTTATTATGGTAATGAGGCACGTATGACTGCGATATGGCAAGAACCTCGCTTTTTCCGAACGACAGTAAAAGAGAATATGTATTTCGGGGAAGTGTATTCAGAAACCCAGTTAGAAAAAAATATGGAGCTTGTTAATGTGAAGCCGATTATTAGAGATTTACCTGAGGGGATTCAAACTGTACTACATAAAAGCGGGGAAGAGTTTTCGGGAGGGGAAAGAAAACGTCTTGCATTATTGCGAGCAATAGGTTCAAATCCGAATCTTATTGTTTTAGATGAACCGACTACGGGATTAGATCCGAGCAATCAAGAAACTGTCTGGAATATGATAGAAGGATTAGGAAGGGATGTAACGAGAATTGTGGCAACGCATGATGTCGAGAAGGCGATGATAGCGGATTGGGTTGTTGTCATGAATAATGGAATTATTGTGGAATGTGGGGATCCTAGAGAATTATTAACATATAAGTCATTTTTCAAAAAGATGTTAATAAAAAGATAAGAGCGACATAGTGCTCTTATCTTCATTCACTCGTATTAAGTTAATACGTATAAGACTCAGTATCGTTAGCATCAAACTCTTTCACCAAAGTAAGTTGGTTTGTATCGGGATTATATTTAAAAATTTTGACCGTATGTTCGCTACTTAGAGATGGGTTATATTCTTGAATGGCGAATGTGTTTTCAGCAATCTGTGTCATATTACCGGTCGAAACATTTTCTGTAGAATCATGATTTGTAGAAATTTCAACGACTTTTTTACCATTGAAAAATAAAAGAACAATTACTAAAACAACTAAACATATCCGTATATAACGAAGTTCTTTACTTATAGGATGTTCTCCCAAAATAATCATCCTTTCTATAACTACTGTATAGTAGTCGTAGTCGTCGTGAAGAAAGTAAGAAAACCGAGGCCGGCTAATAGGATAAACGAGATTAAAGCGATATAGAGGCAAATACGTCCCACTTGCCTTTTTTCAGGATCTTTACTGAAGAGTGAGATGATCCAAGTGATAATACCGATTGGGGAAAATATAAAACTAAGAATATATAATAGTATTTTTTCAAATAAATTCATAAAAACATCCTCCTTTTTGACATTTCTATATGTGCTGTTTTCTTCTTATTAATGCTGCCATTATGTAGGAAAGTACAGAATAAACAGCACTAAAAATGATCCAAGCATCAAAGCTTTGTAAAGCTAGGTGTATGTCAAATTCAGAGACGATAATGAAAAATATAAAAGGGACAGTAAAAGAAATAATAATAGCAGCCCATTTAAATTTGTATAGTAAACTGCTCAAACAAATACATAGTAATGGTAAAGTGAAAAAAACGTAAGTGAACGGGTTGATTAGCAATTGTAAAATACATATCACCTCGCAGGTTTCGTATATATTACTAATTATATGATGAAAAGGAAAATATTTCATCTTAGTTAAGAATATTTTGATTATTTCGACTGTGAATATTTCCAAGCTTGTCCGTATAAGCTAAAATAAGGTATAGAGTATTTGAGTGATTAAGTTATAAGAAGATAAACACGTTAGGGTGATATAAAATGTGGAGGAAGCTTACGATTATTGTAGTGTTACTTAGTTTAGCGGGATATGCAGCTTATGAACAGTTTGATAAAAACGATCAGGCTGTACAAGGAAAGCAAGAAAAAAGTGAAGCTGCTATGAAAGAAATGATTGCAAGTAATGGTATTGAAATAGGGAAGAGTGCGCCAGACTTTGAATTAACAAAGTTAGATGGAACGAATGTAAAGTTATCAGATTTAAAAGGAAAGAAAGTAATTTTAAACTTTTGGGCAACGTGGTGTGGACCTTGTCAGCAAGAAATGCCAGATATGGAGGCTTTCTATAAAGAACATAAAGAAAACGTAGAGATTTTAGCAATAAATTATACGCCTTCAGAAAAAGGTGGGGGAGTAGACAAGGTAAGCAATTTTGCTAAGGAAAAAGGAATTACTTTTCCTATTTTATTGGACAAGAACATTGATGTGACAACAGCGTATAAAGTAATTACGATCCCAACTTCGTATTTTATAGATACGAAAGGTGTCATTCAAGATAAGTTTATTGGACCGATGACGCAAAAAGAGATGGAGAAACGTATTGCTAAATTAAAATAATGGTGAAAAGGTAGAGATGGAAAGTTACCATTCCTGCCTTTTCTTTTTCACGTAGTGATAGCAGCATGTTATGATAAAAGAAATATAAACGTTTAGAGGTAAAGGAGTGGTATGGAGTGGGGAATGTATCCTTACCGTTAGATTATGTTGTAATTGATTTTGAAACAACAGGATTTAACCCTTATAATGATAAAATTATTCAAGTCGCAGCAGTGAAATATCGTAATCATGAACCAGTAGATCAATTTGTTTCCTATGTGAATCCAGAGCGTTCAATTCCGGACCGAATAACGAGTTTAACAGGTATTACAAATTATCGTGTTTCGGATGCACCGACGATTGAAGAAGTGTTACCTTTATTTTTAGCATTTTTACATACAAATGTAATTGTCGCTCATAATGCATCTTTTGATATGCGCTTTTTGAAAAGTAATGTGAATATGCTTGGATTACCGGAACCTCAAAATAAAGTGATTGATACTGTGTTTCTAGCAAAGAAATACATGAAGCACGCGCCTAATCATAAACTTGAAACGTTAAAGCGAATGCTTGGAATTCGTTTAAGTTCTCATAATGCATTTGATGATTGTATTACTTGTGCAGCAGTTTATCAAAAATGTGCCTTTATTGAAGAAGAGGCGAACAGGAAATTAAATACAGAAGTACTTGATGAAACAGCAGTATATGAAGCAGTAAAAAAGATACTTGTACGAAATAAACGTGAAATTGAATGGGTACGTTGTATGAATGTAGGAAGCTATTTAGATATAAAAGCTTTTTATCCAGTTATGAGAATAAAAGTAAAAGGACGAAAGAAATACATATTAACAGAGAGATTAGAAGATGATGTGAAAGAAATATGTACGAGTTTAAAATGTGAACCGGCGTTAAAAAGTGAAGTTGGTAACACGAGAATTATGCTTAATAGCTTAGAGGACGTCCTGAAATTAGAAAGTTATATTTTAGAACAGTATGATTTCGTACTGCAAGCGCTGCATGATTATAAACAAAGTGAAATGAATGCAGATGAAAAGTTAAAAGAGTATTTGAATATTATGGTATGAAAAACTCCGTGTACGTTTTATTGTGCACGGAGTTTTTTTAGGAGTACTAAAACATAAAATTTTCTTACAAATCTGATTAAAGAGTTTTTCCTTTGCTCATACTATGTAATAAGAAAGCAAAGGAGAGAGGGTGAACAGCATGAGAAGAAGTCGCCGTAAATCATTTGACGAGCTTGTGAAAGAAAATAAACAACAATTATTAAGTGACCGGGATGCAATCGATCGTATTGAAGAGCGTATTGAAAAACGTTATGAAATGAAACTTTTTAAGCAAGCTGAATAATTCTTAACACTAGTACGATACTAGTGTTAAGGAGGCGATAGTAATGGGTAATCCGAAAAAGAATTCAAAAGACTTTGCACCGAATCATATTGGAACACAATCAAAAAAAGCTGGTGGCAATAAAGGAAAGCAAATGCAAGACCAAACGGGCAAACAACCGATTGTTGATAACGGTTAAAGAAAAGGAGAATATTGTATTCTCCTTTTTTATGTATAAATTTGGGGGAAGATAGGTAATTTAAGATGGTGTGTATATACAATATTAGGAGGGAAGTACATGCCAAATCCAGATAATCGAAGTGACAACGCTGAAAAGTTACAAGAAATGGTGCAAAATACAATTGATAATTTTAATGAAGCAAAAGAAACAGCAGAACTTTCTAATGAAAAAGATCGTGCTGCTATTGAAGCGAAAAATCAAAGACGTTTAGAGAGTATTGATTCATTAAAAAGTGAAATAAAAGATGAGTCTTAATAGAACGTATAAAAAAGGCCGACAAAAGTCAGGCCTTTTTTGTAATCGTAAAATTTTCAACGAGTAAACGCCAATTTTGCGGGAATGGTAAACCGATCTTCCAGTAGCTAATGCCACCAATGCCTTGTTCTTTCATTAAATTGAATTTACTTTGAATAGACCGTGAATCTTCAAACCAAACTTCGTGTTGTACGCCGTTTTCGTCAAAGTAATTAAAATGTGGAGCTTGAGCTGTGAAATCATAGCGGATAGGAACATTGTATTTACGAGCTAGCGCAACAGCTGCAACAGAGCTAATTGCTTTTGCAGGCGGATTGCCTTGTTTGAACGGTAGTTTCCAATCAAATCCGTATAAATTTTGTCCCATCATAATCTTTTGGGGAGGCATTTGAGATTTTGCGTATTGAAGTACTTCTTTGACAGGACCGATAGGTGAAATCGCCATCGGAGGCCCGCCCTGCCAACCCCAGTCGTATGTCATAATGACGACGAAATCAACAATTTGTCCTTGCGCTTTATAATCGTGAGCTTCAAAAAATTTTCCCTTTTGATTGGAACTTGTTTTCGGTACAAGCGTTGTACTCAATGTGTATCCGTTAGGTAAGCGTGTTTTTACATTTCGTAAAAAACGATTATACGCTTCGCGGTCTTCTGGTGCTACACTCTCGAAATCAAAATGAATGTCTCGCATACCGTATTTCTCAGCTGTTTGCAAAATGTTTGTAATAAATTTGTTTTGAATTGTTGCGTCCCGTAAAATAACTGATGTCAGATCGGCACTGAAATTTCCATTTTCGATGTTCGTAATAACGAGCATAGGAATGGTGTTGCCTTGCGTTGCAATATTAGCGATTTTAGCTGTTTCCGTTGGTTCTTTTAACGTACCATCTCTTTTTGCCTCGAAACTGAAGTAAGCTAAATATGTTAAAAATGGATTAATGGCACGTGTAGCATTAACTAAACTTTCTTTAATAGGTATAGTTGAAGGTTGTAAATAAGCGATGGATTCTACTGCTCGTTTCGTCCCTTTCGGTATATATAATTGCTGTCCAACGTGGAGAATGGATTTTAAAGATAAGTTATTCACTTTAGCTAAACTAGCGAGAGGAACGTTATATGTTTGAGAGATTCGATACAGACTATCACCAGGCTGTACATAATAATTATTCCCTTTCGTATTCACAATAAGTGCCTGACCAACAACGAGTGTTTCAGCTGGATTTAGTCCATTGTCTTTTACTATTTCGTCAGGTGTGGATCCGTATTTTGATGCCAAGCTATATACGCTATCCCCGCTACGAACAGTTACAATTTGAATCATGTGTTTGCTCCTTTCGGTAAAAGATTCACTGTTTTTATTTTATTTTTGATTCCGCTGTATTATGATTAAATGTATGCAAGGTAGCAGAAGTGAAAGAAGGCGAATACATATGTTTGTAGCAGAACATGAAGTTGAAATCCGTTATGCGGAAACAGATCAAATGGGTGTTGTTTACCATTCAAATTATTTAGTGTGGCTTGAACTAGGCCGTACGAAACTTATACAAGATTTAGGGTTTTCATATGTTGAAATGGAGAAAGAGGGCATTATTTCTCCTGTGTTAGACTTGCAAATTTCATATCGTAAAGCGATGCGTTACGGTGAAAAGGCAATTGTGAAAACGTGGGTGGACACTGTGAGCCCGCTTCGTGTTGTATATGGATATGAAATTTATAATGGCGATGGAGACCTTTGTATTACTGCGAGTACGACGAATATTTGTGCGAAAAAAGAAGGATTCAGGCCCGTATCATTTAAAAAGTTCTATCCTGAGTGGTATGCGAAATATGAGGAAATTAAGAAAAAATAAAAAAGCGTGGCATCTGCCACGCTTTTTTATTTTTCATAATTAAATTGAGGGAAATCATCACCGTCGTTAAATGTAACAGATAAATTATGTCCATCGAAGAACCACTCATCATCGCCTTCAATAAAGAAGTTAATACCTTCTTCTTGAGTTTGAACAGCAGGATGTGCAGGATCATCTTTACGAATACCTAAAGAAAGTCCCTTTTGCACCGTACTGCAACCGCCGTATTGTACGAAAAGGCGTAGTGTTTCACCCGATTGTAAGTTTAATTCGTTTTTATACCATTGTGCTGCTTCTTTTGTTACGGAAAGATTCATGTATAGTTCCTCCAAATTATGTTGCTTTTTCTTTAGTATAAAAAATAACGCAAAAAGACGCTATTAATATGCTTCACGTTTTCTTTTTGCGTTATGTGGGTTACGATCTTATTTTTGCTTTTTTGAAAAGTTTGCTTTCGGTTCAGTTTTATTTATAATTCGTCCGATATTTGCACGGTGTTTATAAATAACCATACCTGCTAATAAACACATCGCAATAATGAAGATTTTATCCCCGCTAACAATTGATGCAATAACAGCAACGACGGCTGTTACCATAGAAGAAAGTGATACGTATCTTGTTGTAAATAAAAGGCTGAAAAAGACAACAGCTAATATTGCAAAAACAACTGGTGAGTAGCATAATAGCACGCCAGCAGAAGTTGCAACTGCTTTACCACCACGGAATTTCGCGAAAATCGGATACACATGTCCAAGAACAGCTGCTAATCCGAACCATAGTGGGTGAACATCTAATCCGAAAATAATCGGTAGACTTGTTGCTAATGTACCTTTTAAAATGTCAGCAATTGTAACGATAAAACCTGCTTTTTTCCCTAGTGTGCGGAATGTATTTGTTCCGCCTAGATTACCGCTTCCGTGCTCACGAATGTCAATTCCATAACCAATCTTTCCAACGACTAGTGCAAATGGAATCGAGCCAAGTAAGTAGGCAACGATAAATAAAAGATATGTAGTAACCATAAGTTCAGTCTCCTTTATTCAAATGTGTTGATAAAGGGTAAAAAGAGTTTTTCCCGTATATTGTACCATACATTTGTAAAGAGCACATTTCTTTTTTGTAAATGAAAAATTCATTATTTCGTGAAAAAAATTTCACAGGAATGTTACATTTCTCACAGAAACAATCAGACTATATGTAGTAACATTTTAATCAAAAGACAACAACATATTGGTGGAGGGTTATGAATGTTACAAAAAAATACACGTGGAGAAGAATTAATGAGAGTGTTTGAGACGATTGTCCACGGCAATGAACAGGATTTAATGCAAGAAAATGCAAATGTAGATGGCCGCTCTCCGATGGGAGTAATGGGAACGTTCGCATCTGAGAGTGCGAAATATTACGCTGTTGAAAATTTATTGTCAGATCAAGTGAAAAAAGCGATAAATCAAAATATATTATATCCACATGACTTAGACTTTTATGCGACGGGAACGACGACTTGTTCGCAAATTCCGTTAGCGCAAATGCTTGCGAACGGTTTTCATACCGGACATGGGCATATGAGACAACCGCAAGACATTAAAAGTGCATTGGCTCTTTCATCTATTATTTTTCAAGCGAATCAAAATATGCAGCACGGTGGTCAATCGTTTGCACTCTTTGATATTGATTTAGCTCCGTATGTGAGAAAAACAGTAGCGAGACATAAGGAACGATTGCAGTCATATCCGCTTACGAAAGAACAAATAGAAGAATTTGCATGGAAAGAAACAGAAAATGATACGTATCAGGCGTGTGAAGCTTTCATTCATAATTCAAATAGTATGCACAGTAGGGGCGGGGGGCAAGTACCGTTTATTTCTATTAATTATGGAACAGACACATCAAAAGAGGGACGGTTATTAGTTAGACAGCTTTTAAAAGCGACACAAGCTGGTCTTGGTAAAGGGGAAACACCAATTTTTCCGATTCAAATTTTTAAAATGAAAAAAGGTGTGAACTTTGAAGAATGCGATCCGAACTACGATTTATTTGAATTAGCGTTAGAGACAACGGCTGAACGATTATTCCCTAACTTTTCATTTTTAGATGCGCCATTTAATGCTGTGCATTATGATGGACGACCGGAAAGTGAAGTATGTTACATGGGATGTCGTACTCGTGTTATGTCTAACATACATGGAGAAGAAACGGCGATTGGAAGAGGGAATTTATCATTTACGTCTATTAATTTAGTGAAATTAGCGTTAATTAGTGGTTCAAAAGAAGCGTTTTTTGAAGCGTTAAATTATTACTTAGACTTAGGAATCCAGCAATTATTAGAGAGATTTGAGTATCAATGTACGAAACGAGCAAGAGATTTTCGATTTTTATACTCACAAGGTGTATGGCGCGGTGGCGAAAAGTTACAGCCTGAAGATTCTGTAGCATCCATTTTAAAGCAAGGGACGTTAAGTATTGGTTTTATCGGTCTTGCGGAGTGTTTAGTAGCTTTAACAGGAAAGCATCATGGAGAAGATGAAGAATCATGGAGACTCGGGTATGAAATTATTTCCTTTATGAGGGATAGAATGGACAAAGCGACAGAAGAACATGAACTGAATTTCTCGGTAATTGCAACTCCTGCAGAAGGGTTATCAGGGAAGTTTGTGAAAAAAGATAGGGAAGAATTTGGCGTGATTAGCGGTATAACGAACCATAATTATTATACGAATTCATTCCATATCCCAGTTTATTATAACATGCAAGCGATAAATAAAATTCGTTTAGAAGGACCTTTCCACGCTCTATGTAACGGGGGACATATTACGTATATTGAACTAGACGGAGCAGCAATGCATAACAAACAGGCGTTAAAACAAATTGTGCAAGCGATGGCAGAACATGGCGTTGGATACGGTTCTATTAATCATCCTGTTGACCGTTGTAAGTGCTGTAGTTATCACGGAGTTATTGGAAATGAATGTCCGAGCTGCGGAAATGAAGATGAGGCTAATATAGAAAGAATTCGCCGTATAACAGGTTATCTTGTAGGAGATATGTCGAAGTGGAATAGTGCGAAACGTAGTGAAGAGATGGATCGGGTGAAACATAAATGAAAGTGATGAACATTATTCATGATAGTGTAGTAGATGGAGAAGGGTTGCGGACAGTCGTGTTTTTTGCGGGCTGTCCGCATCGTTGTTTCGGTTGCCATAATCCGAAATCATGGAATATTTGTAATGGAACTGAAATGGCAGTAGAAGAAATTGTGAAAGAGATTGCAAGTAATCCATTAACTGATGTAACATTTTCAGGTGGAGATCCATTTTTCCAAGCTGCTGAAGTGAAAAAAGTAGCAAAAGCAGTGAAAGATATGAAAAAAAATTTATGGATGTATACAGGTTATACGTTAGAAGAGATACAGAGTTCTCAAAATAATGATATGATAGAGTTGTTACATTATGGGGATGTTTTAGTCGATGGAAGATTTGAAATCGAGAAAAAAGATTTAACACTTCCATTTCGCGGAAGCTCCAATCAACGTATTATTCGATTGAAAGAGTAAAAAGGCGGGATAGATTATATGAATAAAACAGTATTACTTGTCGAAGATGAAAGAAGATTACGTGAAATCGTTAGCGATTATTTTCGTAATGAAGGTTTTGAAGTAATCGAAGCGGAAGACGGAAAAAAAGCGCTAGAATTATTTGCAGAGCATGAAATTGATTTAATTATGTTAGATATTATGTTACCAGAAATAGATGGATGGTCTGTTTGTAGACGAATTCGAAAAGAATCAGCAGTACCAATTATTATGCTCACAGCACGTTCGGATGAGGATGATACATTACTAGGATTTGAATTAGGTGCAGATGAATATGTAACGAAACCTTTCAGCCCGAAAGTGTTAGTAGCTCGCGCGAAGACGTTACTGAAACGTGCGGATGGCGTGGTAGGGGTAGCGGAAGAAAATGCTATGTCTTTAGCTGGAATAGAAGTGAATCGTCTATCTAGAACTGTTTTAGTAGATGGAGAAGAAATTATATTGACGCATAAAGAGTTTGAACTTCTTGTTTATTTAATGGAGAACAAAGGAATTGTGTTGTCACGTCAACATTTATTAGATCAGTTATGGGGATATGATTACTATGGAGATGACCGAACGGTTGATACTCATATTAAAAAATTACGAAACAAACTAGGAGATAAAGCGAAGCATATCGGTACTGTTATTCGAGTTGGTTATAAGTTTGAAGAATAATTGTAACGAATTGTGTACCTTAGCCTAGGGAAATGTCGATTTTATATCCTCTTTTGCAGGTAGAATGTACAAAAAATACATTTCTTGTCTACAATGTTAGATAAGAGTATTTTTTTAATTGGATTTCACGATGAGTTCACAAGAAGGACACAAAACGTGACTATACTGAAAATACGAATTCACCAGAGAGGGGAAATAAAACATGGGATATTACGACGGACCGAATTTAAATGAAGAGCATAGTGAAACGAGAGAAGTGAGAAAATCAGGTAGTAAAAAAGGTTATTTTTTCACAGGTTTAGTCGGAGCGGTAGTTGGAGCTGTCACAATTAGTTTTGCGGCACCTTATATGCCATGGGCTCAAAATAATGGAGCGGCTGTATCATCATTTAGTTCGGATTCAAAAGTTGAAGGTACTGTAGTTCCTGTTGTCAATAAAGCAAAAAATGAAACTGATTTACCTGGTATGATTGAAGGCGCGAAAGATGTTGTTGTAGGTGTGATTAATATGCAACAAAGTATTGATCCATTTGCAATGCAACCGACAGGCCAAGAACAACAAGCTGGTTCAGGATCAGGTGTTATTTATAAAAAAGCAGGAAATAAAGCATATATTGTAACAAACAACCATGTAGTAGATGGAGCGAATAAACTTGCTGTAAAATTAAGTGATGGCAAAAAAGTAGATGCAAAACTTGTAGGGAAAGACCCTTGGTTAGATTTAGCTGTTGTAGAAATTGATGGATCTAACGTAAATAAAGTTGCCACTTTAGGTGATTCAAGTAAACTCCGTGCGGGTGAAAAAGCAATTGCAATTGGTAACCCACTAGGGTTTGATGGAAGTGTAACAGAAGGTATTATTAGTAGTAAAGAACGTGAAATTCCGGTTGATATTGATGGGGATAAACGCCCAGATTGGCAAGCACAAGTTATTCAAACAGATGCAGCGATTAACCCTGGTAACAGTGGTGGTGCGTTATTTAACCAAAACGGTGAAATAATTGGGATTAATTCAAGTAAAATTGCACAACAAGAAGTTGAAGGAATTGGATTTGCTATTCCAATTAATATCGCAAAGCCAGTTATTGAATCACTTGAAAAAGACGGAGTAGTAAAACGTCCAGCTCTTGGAGTAGGTGTCGTTTCGTTAGAAGATGTGCAAGCTTATGCAGTCAATCAATTGAAAGTACCGAAAGAAGTAACGAACGGTGTTGTATTAGGTAAAATTTACCCAATATCACCTGCAGAAAAAGCTGGTTTAGAGCAATATGATATTGTAGTAGCATTAGATAATCAAAAAGTAGAAAACTCACTTCAATTCCGTAAATATTTATATGAAAAGAAAAAAGTAGGCGAGAAAGTAGAAGTGACTTTCTATCGTAACGGTCAAAAAATGACGAAATCGGCTACTTTAGCAGATAACTCAGCTACAAAGAATCAATAATCGGAATAAAAGAAAGTCTCTTTCATGTTGAAAGAGACTTTCTTTATCGGCTATACTAAAGGAATAGGAGGGATTAATTATGATGATTGAAAACCCAACTCGTACGGAAATTGGTGAAGTGTTAAAGAAAAGCAAAACAATTGCAGTTGTTGGATTGTCGGATAAACCAGAACGTACATCGTATATGGTTTCAAAAGCAATGCAAGATGCTGGGTATCGCATTATTCCAGTAAACCCAACAGTAGATGAGGTGCTAGGAGAAAAAGCAGTTTCTTCACTAAAAGATATTAAGGAACATGTTGACATTGTAAATGTATTCCGCCGTTCAGAATTTTTAATGGATATTGCGAAAGAGTTTGTAGAGATTGATGCAGATGTTTTTTGGGCACAATTAGGAGTACAAGATGAAGATACATACAAACTTTTAAAAGAAAAAGACTATACTGTTATTATGGATCGTTGTATAAAAGTAGAACATGCAATGACAAGATAGTATAGATTGTAAAGGTAGAAAGATTGCTTCAGCCCTCGTTATAGATAAGTAGGGCCGATGAACGAGGTGTTCATCATGAGATTTTTTAAAGGCTGTTTTTGGGGATTGTTACTTGTAATCCCGTTTTGGATCTTGATCATTTGGATCATAATAAAGGTTTGGAATGTATAATCTTGGAATACATATCCATTTCTCGTTGACAAACGATTATTTTTCTGAAATAGTAGCCTAGAGGAATCCTTGTGAAAAAACAAGGATTTTTCTATTGAAAATGGTATATAAAAGAGATAAGATAACTTGCCAAAACTATAGTCGAGGCGTTATTCTATAATAGAAACATATGTTCTGATTTTGGATTAGGAAAGGGGCAAGGAGTTTGGCAAAGCATCAGTTCCAATATAATGAAGATGCGATTCAAGTGTTAGAAGGACTTGAAGCCGTTCGAAAACGCCCGGGTATGTATATCGGGAGCACGGACAGCCGTGGATTGCATCATTTAGTATATGAAATAGTAGATAACTCCGTTGATGAAGCGTTAGCGGGATTTGGCGACGAAATTTCTGTCGTAATACATAAAGATAATAGTATTAGCGTTATAGATAAAGGGCGAGGAATGCCTACGGGGATGCATAAACTTGGGAAACCTACACCTGAAGTTATTTTAACTGTACTTCATGCTGGTGGTAAGTTTGGACAAGGTGGTTACAAAACGAGTGGTGGTTTACACGGTGTTGGGGCATCAGTTGTAAACGCCTTATCAGAATGGTTAGTCGTAACGATTAAGCGTGACGGAAATATTTATGAACAACGCTTTGAAAATGGCGGTGTTCCTGTAACGACGCTTGAGAAAATCGGAAAGACGAAAGAATCTGGTACGACAATGCATTTCAAACCAGATACAACAATTTTCAGCACGACAAATTACAATTATGAAACATTATGTGAAAGATTACGTGAATCTGCATTTTTATTAAAAGGGATGAAAATCTCAATAAAAGATGAGAGAAATGATTTAGAAGATGTGTTTCATTATGAAACAGGGATTGAAGCTTTCGTTTCATACTTAAACGAAGAAAAAGATTCAATCCATCCGGTTGTATATTTCACTGGTGAACAAAATGGAATTGAGGCAGAGCTAGCATTTCAATTTAACGATGGCTACTCAGAAAATATTTTGTCGTTCGTAAATAACGTACGTACAAAAGATGGTGGAACACATGAAGCTGGATTTAAAACAGCAATGACTCGTGTGTTCAATGAGTATGCTCGTAAAGTTTCACTATTGAAAGAAAAAGATAAAAACTTAGAAGGTACAGATATTCGTGAAGGTGTAGCTGCTATCGTTTCTGTACGTGTACCAGAAGAAGTACTTCAGTTTGAAGGACAAACGAAGGGGAAACTAGGTACAAGTGAAGCTCGTTCTTCAATTGATGCCATTGTATCAGAGCATTTAGCTTACTTTTTAGAAGAAAATCCGGACGTAGCTACACTTCTTGTGAGAAAAGCAATTAAAGCAGCGCAAGCGCGTGAAGCCGCTCGTAAAGCGAGAGAGGAAGCACGTACTGGTAAAAAGAAAAAGAAATCAGAAGGTACATTAAGTGGTAAGTTAACACCTGCACAATCACGTAACCCGCAGAAAAATGAACTATACCTAGTAGAGGGTGACTCTGCCGGTGGTTCTGCGAAACAAGGTCGAGATCGACGTTTCCAAGCTGTATTACCATTACGTGGTAAAGTAATTAATACAGAAAAAGCAAAGCTTGCTGATATCTTTAAAAATGAAGAGATTAATACAATCATTTATGCGATTGGCGGCGGTGTAGGAAATGAATTTGATGTTGAAGATATTAACTACGATAAAGTTGTAATTATGACCGATGCCGATACGGATGGAGCTCATATTCAAGTATTGTTATTAACGTTCTTCTACAGATATATGAAGCCACTTATCGAAGCCGGTAAAGTGTTTATCGCACTTCCTCCTTTATACAAAGTAAGTAAAGGAAAAGGTAAGAGTGAGGTAATTGAATACGCTTGGTCAGATGAGGAATTAGACGGTGTAACGAAAAAAGTTGGAAAAGGCTATATGTTACAACGTTATAAAGGACTTGGTGAAATGAATGCGGATCAATTATGGGAAACAACAATGAATCCTGAAACGCGTACATTAATTCGCGTGAAAATTGATGATGCAGCAAGAGCAGAGCGTCGTGTTACAACATTAATGGGCGATAAAGTAGAACCGCGCCGTAAATGGATTGAACGTAATGTACAGTTTGGTATGCAAGAAGAAGGAAATATTTTAGAAAATGAAATGATTATGGAGACGGAGGTGGAATAACATGCAAGCAGAGAAGTTTCATGACCTCCCGCTTGAAGACGTGTTAGGTGATCGCTTTGCACGTTATAGTAAATATATTATTCAAGATCGCGCGCTTCCAGATGCGCGTGATGGCTTAAAACCAGTACAAAGACGTATTTTATACTCTATGTATGTAGAAGGAAACGTACATGATAAAGCGTTCCGGAAGTCAGCTAAAACAGTCGGTAACGTTATTGGTAATTATCATCCGCACGGTGATTCCTCTGTATATGAAGCAATGGTACGCTTAAGCCAAACTTGGAAAGTACGTAATGTTTTAGTTGAAATGCATGGTAATAACGGTAGTGTTGATGGGGATCCAGCGGCAGCGATGCGTTATACGGAAGCTCGTTTATCACCAATCGCATCTGAATTATTACGTGATCTTGATAAAGAAACAGTTGAATTTGTGTCAAACTTTGATGATACGAGTGAAGAACCGGTTGTATTACCAGCAGCGTTCCCGAATTTATTAGTGAACGGATCTACAGGGATTTCCGCTGGTTATGCAACAGAAATTCCTCCGCATCATCTTGGAGAAGTTATTGACGCTACAATGATGCGTATTGATAAGCCAAATAGTACTGTTGATGATTTATTAACAGTTATGAAAGGACCAGATTTCCCAACAGGCGGTATTATTCAGGGGATTGATGGTATTAAAAAGGCGTATGAAACAGGTAAAGGTAAAATTATTATTCGCGGAAAAGCAGAAGTTGAAACAGTGCGCGGTGGGAAACAACAAATTGTAATCACTGAAATTCCTTACGAAGTGAATAAGGCAAACCTTGTAAAGAAAATGGATGAATTACGTCTAGATAAAAAGTTAGATGGTATTGCTGAAGTGCGTGATGAGACAGATCGTACTGGTTTACGAATTGTTGTTGAATTAAAGAAAGAAGCAAACGCCGAAGGTATTTTAAATTATTTATATAAAAATACAGATTTGCAAATTCCATATAACTTTAATATGGTAGCGATTAATAATCGTCGTCCAACACTTATGACATTACCGAAAATTTTGGATGCTTATATTGGACATCAAAAAGAGGTTATTACGAGACGTTCGCAATATGAATTAAGAAAAGCAGAAAATCGTCAACATATTGTAGAAGGTTTAAAGAAAGCATTATCGATTTTAGACCAAGTAATCGAGACAATTCGAGCTTCAAAAGATAAACGTAATGCGAAAGATAATTTAAGTGCAAAATTTGACTTTACAGAAGCGCAGGCGGAAGCAATTGTTTCCTTGCAATTATATCGCTTAACGAATACAGACATTACTGCGTTACAAGAAGAAGCAGATGAGCTTAATAAGAAAATTCTAGAGCTACAGTCAATTTTACAAAGTGAAAAAAGATTACTTCAAGTCATTAAAACTGATTTGAAGAGAGTTAAGAAAACATATAGTGATGATCGTCGTGCTATTATTGAAGAACAAATTGAAGAAATTAAAATAGACGTAGAAGTGATGATTCCACAAGAAGATGTCATCGTTACTGTAACGAAAGAAGGATATGTGAAACGTACTGGATGGCGCTCACATAATGCATCAAACGGCAAAGACTTCGGTATGAAAGAGGGTGACATCTTACTTGAACGATTCGATACGAATACGACTGAAACAGTTCTTTTATTCACAAGTAAAGGAAACTATATATATCTTCCAGTATACGAAATGCCAGATATTCGTTGGAAAGATTTAGGTCAGCACGTTGCAAATATCGTTTCACTCGACCGAGATGAAACAATCATTTGGGCAACGGTTGTACCGAACTTTGAGGAAGAAAAACGATTTATCGTATTTGTAACACGAAATGGTATGATAAAGAAAACAGAATTAAATCAATATAAAGTTCAGCGTTATTCAAGGGCATTCGTTGCTGTAAACTTGAAAAAAGATGATGAAGTTGTCGATATATTTGCGACAGATGGAACGAGTGATATTGTTCTTGCTACACACGGTGCATATGCACTTATTTTCCATGAAGATGAAGTAAGTCCAGTCGGTGTAAGAGCTGCTGGTGTGAAAGCAATTAATTTAAAAGAAGATGACTATGTCGCTTCTGGTAAACCGTTAAATGGTGACAAAGATCAACTTATACTCGTAACACAGCGGGGTGCTGTAAAACGTCTAAAAGCATCAGAAATTGAAAAATCAACGAGGGCGAAACGAGGTCTTGTTATTTTCAAAGAATTAAAACGTAATCCGTACCGCATTGTCGGTATTGAAATTGTTCGGGATGATGAATTAGTTTACATGAAGACAGAGAAAAACATTGTAGAAGAGATTGATCCGAAAGCGTATCGAAATAAAGATCGGTATAGTAACGGTAGCCTAGTGCTAGATGTTAATGATACTGGTGAAGTAGTAGAAACGTGGACGAAAAAACGACCGGAGTAAAAAAAGCATCTTGCTATGAATAATAGCAAGATGCTTTTTTCTAGGCAAATTATTATGTAAATAATAATAATCTTGTTATAATAACTGAATGAAATCGTTCTCATAAAGTGAAACTTTAATCAATCGGACTTTTACGGGCAGTTGATTCCTCAACTAACTTCTTTACTTTCGCTGAATTTTGAGCAAAGGATCTTACTGTCCGTTAAAGCAGGATAAATGGAGGGGCAACATGAAAAAAATAGGTGTAGGGATTGTAGGATTTGGATTTTCTAGTACAACATTTCACATCCCATTATTACAAACGATAGAAGAATATGATATTCGTGCCGTATTATCTTCAAAAGAAGAGGTAGTAAAAGAAACATTACCGAACGCTAACGTTGTTAGTACAATTGATGAATTGGTGAAGCGAGCTGATATTGACTTAGTGGTTATTACTTCACCGAATACAACTCATTTTCCATATGTAAAAGAAGCAATATTAAATGGTAAGCATGTTGTTGTAGAAAAGCCATTTGTTGTTTCAATTGAAGAAGGGGAAGAGCTTATTTCATTAGCACAGAAGCATAATGTGGTGTTAAGTGTATATCATAATCGTCGTTTTGATAATGATTTCTTAACGATACAGAAATTGCTAGAAGGAAAT
This sequence comes from Bacillus sp. F9_6S_D1_P_5, assembly GCF_054823925.1. Lineage (NCBI taxonomy): Bacteria > Bacillati > Bacillota > Bacilli > Caryophanales > Bacillaceae > Bacillus > Bacillus sp. F9_6S_D1_P_5. Next base: position 99,832 of record NZ_JBTREW010000001.1, read on the forward strand.
AGAATAGGGAATGTATATGCATATGAAGCGCATTTCGATCGTTTCCGTCCACATGTACGTGATCGTTGGAGAGAAAAGAACTTACCAGGATCAGGAATACTATACGATTTAGGATCGCATTTAATTGATCAAGCACTATCATTATTTGGGAAACCAGATGCGATAAGAGCAGATGTAATTAAACAACGACCAGGTGCAGAAATTGATGATTACTTCCATGTTATACTTCATTACGGTGTGAAACGTGTCACTTTACATAGTAGCAGTTACGTAAAGCAAGCAGGTCCACACTTTACACTGCATGGAGATAAAGGTTCTATCGTGAAATACGGTATGGATTCACAGGAGGAACAATTAAAAAATGGAATGAAGCCAGGCGATAACGGTTATGGAGTAGATGCTGAAGAGAATTTTGCTACTTTACATACGGAAGAAAAGCTAGAGCGTATTCCGACAGAAGTTGGTTGTTATGATATGTATTATAAAGGTGTGCGAGATAGTATTGTAAATGGTGAGAAACCACCAGTAACAGCAGAAGAAGGCTTAGAAGTTATCAGGCTTATTCAATTAGCGATTGAAAGTAGTGAGACGGGTAGAGTTATCACTGTAAAATAAAAAAGACACGAATTTCGTGTCTTTTTTATTAGGAATATGTGAACATGGCTCATTATTTAGCTTAATCGTTTGTCATACATTAACTGGATTTGTATGCCGTAAGGGTCTTCAATAATACCATATGCTTCACTAAATATATTTTTTTCTAGCGGAGAGATTATTTTCACATGCGTATCGGAAATTAAGTGATTATAAAACCTTTGTATTTCTTCTAAATTAGCACTTTGAATGCAAAGTGACATGTTATTTCCAATGTTATAGCGTTCCTTAGGATTCATTGTATCTTCTGCTATCATTAGCTTTGTATTCCCAATTTGTAAAACAGAGTGAGCGATATGATCTTTATTTTCACTTGTAATTTTAAAAGAACGATCTCTTTTCGCCAGTTCTTCATACGTAATAACCATTAATTTTTTAGCTTCTAAATTACGTGTATAAAAGTTAATTGCCTCCTTTGCTTGCCCATTCATTGAAAGAAAAATAGCTATTTCTAATGTCATAAATTTATAACTCCTTTATTAGTTAATAATTATAATATAAACTAAAAAGGTTTCAATACATGACACCTTTCGGGAGGGAAATATGAAAAAAACGGAACGAATAATGATATGCTTATTTACTTAAATAATAAAAGGTATTTTAATTTAAAGGACTTAATGGTTAGATATGATATTTCTAAAAGTACCGCGTTGCGAGATATTCAATCACTGGAAGAAATAGGTGTACCGATATATTCTGAACTAGGTAGAAATGGAAGTTACAAAATTATAGAAAATAGTGTGTTATCGCCAATTTATTTTAGTGTGGATGAAATGTATGCGTTATACTTTTCGATTCTTACACTAAATGGATACAAGACGAAACCATTTAATATAGAAAGTATAGCGCTTGAAAATAAAGTTAAACATGTACTACCGGATAATGTGAGTAAAAATATTTCTATTATGGAGCGAACGCTTTCCTTTGAAGTAACAAATCATAGTAATTTTAGTCCGTACTTAAAAGAAATTTTACAGGGGATTTTTGCTGAGCGAGTTTATCATTTAACATATTTAAAAAAAGATGCGGAGAAAGTATTGATCGCCCAATTTATTCGAATCGAATCTAAATTTGGCCAGTGGTATGCTAAAATCTTTAACTTTGAGACAAATCATGTTCAAATAATTAGATGTGATAAAATTCTTTCTATTGAGGAAACAAGAAATACGAATCCAAAAAACCTTGAAGAGTTGTTAAGTTATCTTACTGATTTTCATAGAAAGCCTGATGCAATTGATTTTATTGTCATTGTTAATCAAAAAGGAAAAGACATTTTTGATAAAGAGAATTATCCTTCCATGAGGATACAAAAAGAAAATGAAAATTATAGTATAACAGGCTATTTTAACAAGCAAGAAGTTGAGTTTATTTCAAGTTATTTTCTGAATTTCGGTGAAACGATTATCTCAATTCAGCCTGTTATGCTAAAAGAGTTAATCTATAATAAGGTATTTTCTTTAAAGCAACATTTAACTTCTTTAAGGTAAATTCAGCTTTAGTCATTTTTGACATGAAAAAGCCCTTGAGATTTAAATATCCAAAGGGCTTTTTATGATGGTATTTGTTCTTTAGAAACATTATTGTTTTGGGACGGACAGTCCATAAAAGAACATCGTAACGATATCTTGTATATGTTTTTCGCGATCTCCTTCAAGAAGCTGTGCCCCGAAATCATCACCTAATTTAGTGAACATTTGAATGTATAGCAACATCATTTCTTTAGTAAGGTGAGGGTTAATTTCATTTTTTTGCTGTGCTTGTTCTAATATTTCTAAATACCAAGGCAGAATTTTTTCGTTTTGATAACTATAAATAAACTCTCGGAGCTCTTCATCTCTTTGCATCATTTGTAGTAACATATCCGGCTGAAATAACCCACCAGTATTCATTTTTCTTACAATCATTTTTTGCATCATATCATGAAAAGGTAATTTTTCCGCTGCAAGATCTTTATAATATTGAAATTCAGATATGATAAATTCTTGTATAAGCTCTCTAAATAACGCATCTTTACTTCCGAAATGATTATAAATGGTAACTTGAGAAACGTTTGCTTCTTTTGCAATATGTTCTATTTTCACTTCATTAAATCCGCGTTCTGAAAATAATAAGAAGGCTGCCTCTTTAATAGCACGTTTTTTCTTTTCTTTCACTTTTTCAAAGCCGTTCAATACAATCACCTCAATAAAAATATACAAGAAAATACACGTAAAAACAATAATTTTGAAATATCGACTTAAAAATATTTCAAAAAGTTGTTGCGAATATGGAAGATGAGGAGTACAATAATTTTGAAATATCACATGTTAAATATTTCAAAAAATGAGGTGGAATTATGATTTCAGTTCAAGATGTTACAAAACAGTTTTCAAATGGAAAAGGCTTGTTTCATATTACATTTGATGTAAAAGAAGGAGAAGTATTTGGTTACTTAGGACCGAATGGTGCCGGTAAATCCACAACGATTCGTAATTTAATGGGATTTATAAAACCGACTGCTGGAAAATCTTCAATTTTCGGATTAGATTGTTGGAATGAAGCGGCGAAAATTCAAAGGGAAGTCGGTTATTTGCCGGGTGAAATTTCTTTTATTGAAGGAATGAACGGATTAGAGTTTTTAAAATTAATGCAAGGAATGCGCGGTTTAAAGGATACGAAAAGACGAGATGAACTAATAGAACGTCTACAATTTGATGTAAAAACACCAATTCGCAAAATGTCTAAAGGAATGAAACAAAAAGTAGGAATTGTTGCTGCTTTTATGCATGATCCAGAAGTGTTAATTTTGGATGAACCGACATCAGGACTCGATCCGCTTATGCAGCAAGTATTTATAGATTTAATAGTAGAGGAAAAGCAAAGAGGGAAAACAATCCTTATGTCATCACACATTTTTACTGAGATTGAGAGAACTTGTGACAGAGTGGCTATAATTAAAGATGGCCGCCTTGTAACAGTTGAAAATATTCATGATTTACAAAGTATGAGACGACAAGTAATAGATGTAACTGTATCATCGCAAGAAGAGATTGAATCTCTTACGCAATGTAATTTGCAATTTGAAGCGGTGAAAGGTAGAGAAGTATCGATTATTGTACAAGGAAACTATCAAACTGTTTTACAAACACTTTCAAACTATAATGTAACGGCACTTCAAACGAGAGCAATGGATTTAGAACATTTATTTATGCATTATTACGATAAGAAAGAAGGGGTAAAGCATGAATAAGCAATTGTTTTTAGCTAGTTTGAAAGAAACACAAAAAAGTATTTTGAGTTATGCAACTGGCGCAGCTTTATATTTATGGTTGATAATTTGGATCTTCCCTTCAATGGTATCGGCGAAAGGGTTAAATGAATTAATAAGTGCTATGCCTGATAGTGTGAAAAAAATTGTTGGCATGGAAAGTCCGATTCAAAATGTAATGGATTTTTTAGCTGGCGAATATTATAGTCTATTGTTTATTATCATATTGACAATTTTTTGTGTAACAGTTGCGACGCATTTAATTGCCCGTCATGTAGATAAAGGAGCGATGGCATATTTACTCGCAACGCCTGTATCTAGAGTGCAAATTGCAATCACGCAAGCATCTATTCTTATATTGGGACTACTAATTATTGTAGCTGTTACGTATGTAGCAGGTATAGTAGGTGCAGAATGGTTTTTAGAAGATAATAATTTAAATAAAGAATTATTCCTGAAGATAAACGTAGTCGGAGGGCTCATCTTTTTAGTCGTTAGTGCTTATTCATTTTTCTTTTCTTGTATATGTAATGACGAAAGAAAGGCACTTAGCTATTCAGCAAGTTTAACAATTTTGTTTTTCGTAACGGATATGGTAGGTAAATTAAGTGATAAGTTAGAGTGGATGAGAAATATATCATTATTTACGCTATTTCGTCCGAAAGAAATTGCTGAGGGAACGTATAATATATGGCCAGTGAGTATAGGTTTAACTGCTGGAGCACTTTGTATTTTCATCGTAGCGATTGTAGTGTTTAGGAAGAGGGATTTACCGTTATAGAGTAGAAAGTCCACTATATGAGTGGACTTTTTTTGATGAGGAGGAAACTAGTGGATCATTTATTCCGGGTGAAGCTATATGTAAATGATATCGAAAAGACATTATTGTTCTATGAAGAAGTAATTGGTTTAAAGCTGTATAAAAGAAATATGCATGCAGTGCGTTTTAATCACGACCAGTTTTCTTTATTACTAGCTAGTGATTCAATATTGAATGAAAATCATTATTTTTACGATAGAAAAGAAAGGAAGGGTAATGGCTTTGAACTAATTATTGTTGTCGACCACATTGAAGATGTATATGAACGTTGTAAAGAGAAGCGATGTACAATACAAGAAGAAATTCAAACTTATCCGTGGGAGATGAGAGGATTTAAAGTTGTGGATCCAGACGGATATTTCCTTAGGATCACATCTAAGTAAAGGTAAACATGAAGAATGTTTACCTTTTTTTATGAAAATATTCAAAAAAATGAACCTTTTTCTAGGCTCACCCGTCTAATACATGTAAAGTTAAATTTGAAGTGAGGATGAAACAGGAGGAGCAATTGTGAAAGTAATCCCTTTATATAAAATGATTGTAAAAGAAGAAACGGATGTTTCTTTAGCGAAAAAAGGTGATCATGAAGCGTTTATGGCGCTTATACATACAGAAAAAGTGAAGATGTATCGCATTGCAAAGGCTATGTTACGCGATGAGGCAAATATAGAAGATGCGATACAGGCAACAATTTTAAAAGCCTATGAAAATATAAAAAAATTAAAGAAAGAAGAGTTTTTTCAAACTTGGTTAGTTCGAATTTTGATAAATGAGTGTAACAACATTATTAGATCATACAAAAAGGTAATGGTAATAGAAGAAAGTAATTACAATATGAGTGCTTATGATCAGTATGAAGATATAGATTTGTGTAATGCGATTCAATCATTACATGAAGAGTTAAGAGCTGTTACGGTGCTTTTTTATTATGAAGATATGAATCAAGAAAGTATAGCGAAGCTTTTAGAAGTGCCAAAAGGAACAGTGAAATCGAGATTGTCACGCGCGAGGGAACAACTGCAAAAGCGATTAAAGATGGAATAGGGGGTGTATTGGATGGATAACGAAAAATTATTTGATGAGAAATTAAAAAAGAAAATAAAAGAAGAGAATGTTATAGTACCGCCAGAGTTAAATGAAAAGATTAATCGTACACTACATAATCTTCCGGTAAAAAAGAAAGGTTACAGAGTTTATATGATGGCTATAAGTGCTGCGGTTCTAACACTTTCCATTGTGTCTATGTCGGAGTTTTCTGATCAAATTTTTGCTCAAAATGGTGGAGTATTTGAATATGTAAAGAAAAAGGCGTTTTCTGATTATGAAAATGAAGAAGAAATAAAATCGAACGTAAATTATCCAGATAAAGAAAAGATTCATGAAAAGATGCTGGATTCCATTGATCATTTTAATAATATTTCAGGACAATTTGAGGAATATTCTAGTTCGTCAAGAATTGCTACAACATACAAATATGCGATTGATACGGAGCAACAAAGTGGTATCTCTTCGAAAGAAGATAAGCTAACGAAAAAACGAACAATTATATATCACGAGGGCAAGAAAAAAGAATTTGATGATGAGAAGTATACATATAAAGAGACGAAATGGAGCCCGAAAGGAAGAAACTATGAACTATTAAAATTAAATCCTACGGAAAGGTTATTGAGAAAATCAGGCGAGAAACAAAGGTATGATGATGAATATATAGGATTCGCGAAGTATAGTATTCAATCAGAATTTGCTGATCTACTCATTCGATATAAAGATTGGAATTATAAAGAAACGAAGTATCTTGGACTTGATTGCTACAAAATAGAAGGGACAATAAATATAGAAATGCCTGTAAATACATCTGAAGATTTAAGAGGGAAATTTGAAATGGTTGTAGAGAAAAATACAGGAATTATGCTAAAGTTCCTTAGTCTCCACGAAGGTATGATTCAATATTCGATTACGACTGAATGGATACAAATAAACAAAGGGTTGAAAGAGAATGTATTTCAAAAGGATCGCGCTAAGTATGAAAAATTGAAAAACATATTAGATGAATAGAAAACGGAGGGAAATATATGGAGAATACCTCTTCTTCAAGAGAAAAGAAAAATAAAAGAAAATATAAGAAGACAATGATAATAAGTGTATTGTTAGCAGTATTATTATTTGGCGGAGTTGCATATGGTGCTTATGTGTATATGAAAACTTCTAATCTCGTACAAAAATCTAGTTTGAATTTAGCACGCGGTGAAAAATCAAATTTACGTGAGAAAGCCGTAAAGCCGATTACAAATAATGTTTCACTTTTAATTATGGGCATTGATGAAAATCAAGAACGACAAAAGGAGTATAATGGTGCATTTCATACAGATGCGCTACTGTTAGCTACTTTTAATAAAGATGATAAGACAGTGAAATTAACGAGTATACCACGTGATACATACACATATGTTCCAGTTGAAAAGAAAAAAGATAAAATAACGCATGCATATGGAAGTGGTTTCGTTAAAAATGGTAAAGATGGAGGGCCACAAGCTTCAATGGAAACGGTAGAAAAATTGTTACAAGTGCCTGTTGATTATTTTGTGAAGTTTAATTTTAATGCATTCACGAAAATTGTTGATGGATTAGATGGGATTGAAGTAGATGTCCCGGTTGAATTTACGGAGCAAAATAGTAAAGATGAACCTGACGCAATTCATTTGAAAAAGGGACTACAAAAATTAACAGGGGAAGAAGCACTTGCACTGGCAAGAACGCGTCATATTGATAGTGATGCAATGAGAGGTCAGCGCCAACAGCTTGTTATTGAAGCGATGTTAAGTAAATTAAAAAGTGTAGGCTCGATTACGAAGCTAGAAAAAATAGTTGAAGCGGTTGACGGCGATTTTAAAACAAACTTAGTAATGGATGATATTTTATCTTTTTATAAATACGGTTTAAACGGTTCAGTTGAAAAAATACAATTAGCTGGTGATGATTTATATTTACCTAACGGTCCAAATGGGCAACGTGTATATTATTATAATCCTAATAAAAAAGATTTGCAGAGTTTGAGTAATACGCTTAGAACACATTTAGGATTAAGTGAAAAGCAGATTGAGGAGAATTAAAGCAGACGTAATGTCTGCTTTTTATTGTGTATAATAGTATGTCATTTATTTATCAATGTTATATATTATTTTAAAATTAAAGATAATAGTGTAACATAAAGTTGTGGTTTAAGTTAAATAACAAGGAGGCTATCACATAGAATACATGTCATTGATTAAAATAGTTTGGGAGAAATGAAAAACAGGGGAGTATTAAAAATGAGAATTGTAAAGAATTTAACATTCCAAGTTATTGTGGCAATTATTTGTGGTATTGCAGTAGGGGCAATTTGGCCTAGTGTTGGACAAGAGATGAAGCCAATTGGTGAAACGTTCATCAATATGATTAAAATGGTTATTGCACCGATAATCTTTTTAACGATTGTGCTTGGTATTGCAAGTATGGGAAGTATGAAAAAGGTTGGTCGTGTTGGTGGTAAGGCACTATTATATTTTGAAATTGTTACAACAGCAGCTTTACTTATTGGTATCATCGTAGCGAATGTTGTACGTCCCGGAGATGGATTAGATCCTTCAAAACTAAAGGGCGGAGATGTTTCCCAATATGTACAAAGCGGACAAGAAATGAAGTGGATGGATTTCTTTTTACATATTGTGCCGTCTAACATGTTTGAAGCATTTGCAAAAGGTGATATTTTACAAGTTCTGTTCTTCTCTATTTTATTCGGTGCAGGGTTAACGATGCTCGGGAAAAATGGACAGCCGGTTATCGACTTTTTTGAAAGATTATCGAAAGTATTTTTTAATATTTTATCTATTGTTATGAAGTTAGCACCGGTTGGAGCATTCGGCGGAATGGCGTTTACAATTGGTAAATATGGTTTAAGCACGCTCATACCACTTAGTAAATTAATGATTTGTGTGTATGCGACAATGGCATTATTTGTTTTTATTGTTTTAAATTTTATTTGTAAACTGTACAAATTTAGTTTGTGGAAATATTTAGCTCACATTAAAGAAGAATTACTCATTGTTCTCGGGACATCGTCATCAGAATCAGTACTGCCGCGAATGATGACAAAGATGGAAGACTTCGGATGTTCGAAGCCAGTAGTAGGTTTAGTCATTCCGACAGGATACTCTTTTAATTTAGATGGAACGACAATTTACTTATCGATGGCTACAATATTTTTAGCTCAAGTCTTTCACGTCGATCTTTCACTAGGTCAACAATTAACTATAATAGCTATTTTATTAGTTACATCTAAAGGGGCAGCAGCAGTAACAGGTGGAGGCTTTATTGTACTAGCATCTACGTTATCTGCAATGAATGTTATCCCGTTAGAAGGGTTAGCACTATTACTTGGTGTAGATCGTTTCATGTCAGAAGCACGTGCTATCGTCAATTTAATTGGTAATGGTATTGCGACTGTAGTTGTTGCAAAAAGTGAAAATGAATTTGATGATGAGAAGTATACGAGAGTAATAGAGGAAATGAAAAGAGAGAAAATGGCCGGATAAAAAAGTCAGCTTTGCTGACTTTTTTATTTTTGTAGAAAAGAGCTTTGTTACGATATACATTATTTATTAACAATAATTTACAAGTGTTTTATAGTGAAGAGATATAAAGACTATTAAATCAATACATAGAATTCAATAAGGTATAGTGTTTCGAAAGAATATGGAATTTTTATGAATATTACTGTAAAAAAATAATTTTTTAAAAATTTTCAATAATAACACTTTACAAAACTCGAAAAATTAGTAGAATAATAGTTAATAAGAATCTTCTGATAAATATATAAATAAAAACAGAATTATCAGAAAATTCTTAAATGAGAGCGTTAAGAATTAGGGAGGGTACAGAAAGTGAAAAAGAAAAAAATGAAAAAACTAACAGCGGTTGTAGCACCAGTTTTAGCAATGAGTATGGCATTAACAGCATGTTCTACATCAGGCGGAGATAAGAAGACAAACACAAATTCTAGCTCTGGCGGAGATAGTAAATCAGGAGAAAAACTAGCAGCGAAGCAAGTGCTAAATCGTACAGAAACAAATGAGATTCCAACAATGGATACTTCTAAAAATACAGATACATTAGGTTCTCAAATTTTAGGGAACACAATGGAAGGTTTATATCGATTAGATAAAGATAACAAACCAATCCCAGCTGCGGCAGAATCAAGCACGAAGAGTGAGGATGGTAAAAAATATACATTCAAATTACGTAAAGATGCAAAATGGTCAAATGGTGATCCTGTAACAGCGAAAGATTTCGCATTTGCATGGCAACGTCTATTAGACCCAAAAACAGCTGCTGAGTATGCATTCATTGCATTCCCAATTAAAAATGCAGAAGCGGTTAATAAAGGGGAAAAACCTGCAACTGAACTAGGAGTGAAGGCAGTAGATGACCTTACTTTAGAAGTTGAATTAGAACAAGCAGTGCCATACTTCTTAAACTTAGTGGCATTCCCATCGTACTATCCGTTAAATGAGAAATTTGTAAAAGAAAAAGGGGATAAATTCGGTTTAGAGTCTGATACAACAGTATATAACGGACCGTTCGTTCTTACTGATTGGAAGCATGAGCAAGGTTGGAAACTAAAGAAAAACGATCAATATTGGGATAAAAAGACTGTAAAACTAGACGAAATTAACTATAGTGTAGTAAAAGAAGTAGCTACAAGAGTAAACTTATATGATACAAATGCAATTGATTTCGCGCTATTATCAGGTGAATTCGTTGATAAGTATAGAAACAATAAAGAAGAGTTTGGCACATACTCACAAGTAAGTACTTACTTCTTACGTATGAACCAAAAACGTGGCGGACAAGATACACCGTTAAAGAGCCAAAAATTACGTGAAGCAATTGCATTATCAATTGATAAAAAGAATTTATCAAATGTTATTTTAAATGATGGATCTAAGCCTGCGGACTTCTTAGTACCAAAAGGATTAGCGACTGGCCCAGACGGTAAAGACTTCCAAGAAACATTTAAAAATGGTATTAAACCAGATGCGAAAAAAGCAGCAGCTGCATGGGAAGAAGCGAAAAAAGAGCTTGGAAAAGACCAAGTTACAATTGAGTTATTAAACTATGACACTGGTAATGCGAAAAAAGTTGGGGAATATGTAAAAGATCAAATTGAGAAAAACTTAAAAGGGGTAACTGTTAATATTAAACTTCAGCCATTCAAGCAAAAGCTGAAATTAGAAACAGAGCAAGATTATGATTTATCATATGCTGGTTGGGGACCTGACTATGCTGATCCAATGACATTCTTAGATATGTTCCAATCTAATCATTCTCATAACCAAATGAGCTTCGCAGATCCGAAGTATGATGATATGATCAAAAAAGCTGGCGGCGAATTAATGGGTGACGCGAAGAAACGTTGGGAAGAGCTAGGAAAAGCTGAGAAATTGCTTCTTGAGCAAGATGTAGCACTTGTACCTTTATACCAACGTGGTGATGCATACGTTCAAAAACCAAATGCAAAAGGCATCGTTCACCATAACATTAGCCCAGAGTATAGCTTCAAGTGGGCATACATGACTGAAAAAGATGGGAAATAATTTTAAACAATAATGCTAGTTTTAAGTGGATGTATACAAGCTTCTTAACTTATTTTGTAGTGAGAATCTCATTGTCCACAATAGAAAGATAAAATGATAGAGCATCCCGAAAGTAGACTACTTACTTTTGGGATGCTTTTTACTATTTGATCAAATTTTATATATAGAGAGAATAAGAAAAATATAGCTAACATATAGTAGATGGGGGAGATAACCTATTTAGTAGTAATAGAAAAATATATTGTTACTATAACAAAAAGTTAAATATTCTAAAAAAAAGAAAAATAACTTTACAAAAACTGAAAAATCAGTAGAATATTAATTAATAAGAATTTTCTGATAACTAATTTAACGGGAAATCTCTCAAAGTTAATTTCGTACATATAATTGGGGAGGGTACAAGAATGAAGAAAAAGATGAAAAAGTTTACGGCGGTTGTAGCGCCAGTTTTAGCGATGAGTATGGCGTTAACTGCGTGTTCTGGATCTTCTGGTGGGGAGAAGAAAACGACAACGACGTCTAATAATGGTGGGGAAGAGAAGAAATCTGATATCAAATATGCGGCAAAGCAAGTGTTAAATCGTACAGAAACGAATGAAATTCCGACAATGGATACCTCTAAATCAACTGATACTTTAGGTTCTCAAATTTTAGGGAATACGATGGAAGGTTTATATCGCCTTGATAAAGATAATAAACCAATTCCCGCTGTAGCAGAATCTAGCACAAAAAGCGAGGATGGTAAAAAATATACTTTTAAATTACGAAAAGATGCAAAATGGTCGAATGGTGATCCAGTAACAGCGAAAGATTTCGTATTTGCATGGCAACGTATATTAGATCCAAAAACAGCTGCTGAGTATGCGTTTATTGCATACTATCTTAAAAATGCAGAAGCGATTAATCAAGGAAAAGCAGAAGTGTCTACATTAGGTGTAAAAGCAGTAGATGATTATACGCTGGAAGTCGAATTAGAAAAACCAGTACCATATTTCTTGAATTTAATGGCATTCCCATCGTACTATCCATTAAATGAAAAGTTCGTAAAAGAAAAAGGAGATAAATACGGTTTAGAATCTGATACGACAGTATATAACGGCCCGTTCGTTCTTACTGATTGGAAACATGAGCAAGGATGGAAACTGAAGAAAAATGATCAATATTGGGATAAAAAGACTGTAAAACTAGATGAAATTAATTATAGTGTAGTAAAAGAAGTAGCTACAAGAGTAAACTTATATGATACAGGTGCAATTGATTTCGCGTTGTTATCAGGAGAATTTGTTGATAAGTATAGAAATAATAAAGAAGAGTTTGGGACTTATTCACAAGTAAGCACATACTTTATCCGTATGAACCAAAAACGTGGCGGACAAGATACGCCGTTCAAGAGCCAAAAACTACGTGAGGCAATTGCCTACTCTATTGACAAGAAAAATTTAGCAAATGTTATTTTAAATGATGGTTCAAAACCAGTTGATTTCTTAGTAGCAAAAGGTTTAGCGGCTGGACCAGACGGTAAAGATTTTGCAGAAACATTCAAAAACGGTTTAAAACAAGACTCCAAAAAGGCAGCAGTTGCTTGGGAAGAAGCGAAAAAAGAACTTGGAAAAGATCAAGTGACAGTTGAACTGTTAAATTATGATACTGGTAATGCGAAAAAAGTTGGGGAATATATAAAAGACCAAGTTGAAAAGAACCTAAAAGGTGTGACAGTAAATATTAAGCTACAACCATTTAAGCAAAAACTGAAATTAGAGTCAGACCAAGATTATGATTTCTCATATGGTGGTTGGAATCCTGATTATGCGGATCCAATGACGTATCTTGATATGTTTGAATCAAAAAATTCACAGAACCAAATGAGTTTCTCTGATTCAAACTATGATGATATGATCAAAAAAGCTGGCGGCGAATTAATGAGTGATGCGAAAAAACGTTGGGACGAACTAGGAAAAGCTGAGAAATTACTCCTAGAAAAAGATGTAGCAATTGTACCTTTATACCAACGTGGTGATGCATATGTTATGAAACCAAATGTAAAGGGAATTGTGAAACATAATATTAGTCCGGAATATAGTTTTAAATGGGCGTATGTAGAAGAGAAATAAAAAAGATAAGAGCATTTTCAAGCTGCTGTATAGCACTTGGAAATGCTTTTTTATGTGCACGATTTATTGATGGGTGAATATATGTATTATAGAAAATTTAAAGGAGAATTTTATGAAACGAAATACTTACATCGATTTCCTAGCTTATTACGGAATAGGAAGTGCTCATCCTGGTGGTTTTACGTTAACAAAACAATTGTTAGCACAATTGCCTTTTAAATATGGAGCAAAAGTCCTTGAAATCGGCTGCGGTACAGGGAAAACAGCGGCGTACATGACAAAAGAGTGTGGTTATAAAGTAACGGCGGTTGAAAAGAATGAGATTATGATTCAAAAGGCGAAAGATAGATGGTCGTTTGAAGGAATAAATATTCAATTAATTGAAGGGAATGTAGAGCAATTACCATGTTTGCATGACTCATTTGAGTTCGTACTCGGAGAATCGATACTTGCTTTTACAGAGAAAGAAAGGGTTATCTCAGAGTGCTATCGTGTACTACAGAAAGACGGTAAGCTTGTTGTCATTGAAATGATTATTGATAGGCATATTGATAAGGGGGAGGAAGAAAAAATCGCTCAATTATACGGGATGAAAGAACTATTAACTGAGCGTGAATGGGTACAATTATTTCAGAAAGCAAACTTTAAAAGAATTACAATCGCTGGTGGTGGTACAATTGCAGAAACGATCTCGGGCTATATAGAAGAGCCAGAATGGAATGTATCCTCGCATATTCCAAATGAATTATATGAGGCATGGGTACAGCATGAAAATGTACGGCTTATGTACCAGCACATTTTAGGTCATCGTATTTTTATATGTGAAAAATAAAGGTAAAGAGTTGGCTAAAGGTAGTCAACTCTTTACTATGTTAAATGAAAAATAATGCAGCTAATGTAATTCCGAAGATGAAACCAAATCCGAGTTCGACGCCCCATCCACAACCGCCGCCTCCCCAGCCGCCGCAACTACCGCAACCACGACCGCCACATCCACAGCCGCTGAATCCACCACCACAACCAAATCCGCAACTATCACATCTGCTAATGCCGCCACAAAGGTCACAACCACCGTTTGCATATGCGTCATAGTATCCGAATCCAGTATCAAAAGATGAGCGCTGTTGCACTGGCTCAATCCATACAGAGCTGTTTGTCACATCAATTATTTTACCTAAATGAATGCGACCATCACGATCTTCAATGCGAACGACTTTACCGAAATAACGTCGGCACGTATCATAACATTTTTGTCTATGCATATTCATTCCTCCTTCCCCATTACAGTAATACGATATGTAAAGGGGACAAGTGCGGCTTGTACGAATGCCCTATCTATCATAATTGTTATAGGAAAGGGGAAATATAGGAAGAGGATATATAAGGAGGAAAAGGCATGAAATCTACAGATCAGTTTCAGACATATGAAGTACCATGGGAAGAATTTATTGAAGCGTTGCGAGAGGAAATGAAGAAGCAAGTAGGAGCAGATATTATTGATACAGTAGTTTGTAATTTAGAAGACGGTTTTGAAGTGTATACATATGTGCAAGGGGATTTGGATTTTGAATATAAGGAAGCGCTTGAAAGAAAATATGGGAGCGATGCAAAAACTCCTAACGTGTTAACGATTATGTTATTAGCTAGCATTTATAGTACAAGTGAAGAGAATTTACGCTTACATGCGGATCATAAAGATAATCCAATTGTTGAAGTGTATGTGAAGCAATAAATCAAACTTTTTATTATGTGTTTTCAATATAAAAAGTAGGAAAAGTCTGTTTTAAGTGTAGAGCTTAAACAGGCTTTTTTACTTATAGTATCGGATAGAAAATGCTTGAAGGGGGCATATTCAGTTTGTATAACTGTTTACATAATAAAGTTATGGTGTGTTAGTTGTCCTAAAATACAAGTCATATATCTTGTATCCTCTCATAAATTTAAACATAGGAATTTGTCTACAAAGGTGGCGAAGCCTCATCATGAAAATTCGAATTTGTGCCACATTCATGTTGTTTTTATTTATATGTTTACATCCTTTTTGGACTTTTGCAAAAGGAGAGGAGGCAAAGGAAAGGGTCGTTTCACTTGTATATGATGATTCGGGCAGCATGAGAAATAACGATCGCTGGAAATATGCCAATTACGCTTTGCAAAGTTTAGTTGCGCTATTAGATGAAAAAGATACATTTTCTTACGTTCCAATGAGCAAGCCGAATGATCCATTAAACATTTCGTTAACAAGGGATAAGAGACAAACAGAAATTGAAGGAATTGGAGCGTGGAAGACGTATTTAAATACTCCGTTTAGCGCAGTAGAAACGGCGATGCAATCTATAAAAAAGGAAGCAGATATAGATGGAAAACGTGAATTTTGGCTTATTGTCTTAACTGACGGGGCATTTAATGATTTAGAGAAAGATAAGGTTGGCGGAAAAGAACAAATTTTGCAGAAGCTAGCGCAGTTTAAGAAAGATATGGATGCAAAAAAGATATCGTTACATCCAATTTTAATTACGATGGAAGAGGACTTAGGACAGCAAGAAAAGGCACAACTAAATACGTTTAAAGAAATATGGAAGAAAGAGATAAATGGTGTTACGATGCCGTCTAGTGGAGAGGATGGTATTGTAAAAAGCGTCAATCAAGTGGCAGCATTAGTTGCAAATCGTGATCCGTTCTCCTCTGTTGAATCGATTGTAAAAACGAAAGTAGCAGGGAAGAAAGTAGAAATTACAACACCATTTCCATTAAAGCGTATGACGCTTGTACGACAATCGCCTTCTTTGTCTAATTATCAGGTCACACAAATTTCTAAACCATTACAATTACAATCTTCTTTTTCCATACATGCACCAGGAGAAGCGAAATTATTCGGAAATATAGTTCATATTAGTACGGAAAATGAGGAAGTTATTAAGCCAGGAACTTATACGATAGAGGTGGATCGAGATATTGAGAAAGAAGGACTACAAGTACTAGTTGAACCGGCGCTTAACTATACTGTTTCTACTTATGACAAAGATGATAGTAGTCAAAAGAATGTGGGAAAAATGTATGAAGGTATTACTGCTGTTATTGAAGCGAAGCCTACGGAATTACCAATTCAATCTTCATATTTTCAGGCAGAAGTAGAAATAGACGGAAAACAGTACCCGATGAAGTGGGACGATAAAAAACATATATTTTACTACGAAATGAAGGTTGATAAAGGGCTAGTGCGCGGGAAAGTTCATATGAACATAAAGGGTTTTTACAGACAGACGAAAGAATTTAAAATCGAAGTAACGGAAAAACCAAAATTATCACTACAAACGATTACGAAAGATTATGAAGAAAAAGTAACAAATTTAGAGAATAGTAAACCGTTTGTTATACAACCACAGTTAGATGGTAAGCCGATGACAGAAGAGGCTGTAAAGAAACTATTAAAATCTACTGGTGTCACATCTAAACAATCAATCAACTATGAAATAAAACAACATAGTAATCAAATGTATATTTATCCTCGCCCTCATTACTCCGACACATTCAATTTCACAGATACCGGCACCGTAGAAGCTACCATCGTAGTGCAAGATTCAAAATTACAAGAAGTAAAGAAAAAAATATCACTTCATATTCAAAATGCACCGTTTTATGAAAAATATGCGCTTATCTTTAAGTTTGTTATTCCTATCACTTTATTACTGTTAATAGTAGGAATAATCATTTTAGGTTGGATTGTCCGTCCAAGATTTCACCGGAAAGCACTATTGTATTACGAATGGGATCAAGAAGTAGCGAAAGATTGGTTATATCAATCTGAGCCAGAATTACTTAAAAATAAATGGTGGAAACATTATTTTGGTATTCCGTATAGAGCGGAAAGGAAGACAGTACAATCCGTTACGTTTATAGCAAAGAAAGGATCGAAATCGATATTTGTAGCGAAAGAATCCCAATTAGTAGGAATGATTATTGATGGGATGTTTATAACAGAGGATGAGGTTGGAATGGAACATAAGACGTTATATCCAAATGAACTTTTAGTAATTGATAGAGGATATGGTAAAGAGATTTACAGGTACGAGTGTGAATAGTAGATAGGGCAAAGAGGGGGATTTTAATTTTCCCTCCTCTTTTCAAACAAGCAAGAATAGGAAGGTGGTTCACATGACGTTACAAGTTCCAACGATATTAATTGGTTTAGGTGGAATCGGTAGTACTGTGACACATCAAATATATGAAAGGCTACCTGAGGAACGCCGAAAAAAGGTAGCAATGCACGTATTTGATACAGATGTGAATACATTGAGTAAATTTGATCATATTCGAAAGTTTAAAACACAAACGAGTTCGAGTAAAACACCAAGAGAGTATATTGCGGGAGATCCAACGATTCCAGAATGGTTTCCAATGGACCCGACTATACTGGATAAACCACTGACAGAAGGGGCAGGACAGTTACGCGTCATTTCCCGTTTAGCGTTACGTGCTGCGATGAAAGAAGATAAATTGACGTCCTTTTGGCAAGAAATTGAGAAGATTTTTCCGGTTACAAGCGATCAAACGGAATATGGAGTGCGTGTCATTATCGTAACATCACTAGCGGGCGGAACAGGTTCAGGGATGTTTCTACAAATTGCATTATATTTACGTGAAATGCTTCGGAAAAAACTGCAACATCACAACATTTTAATACGTGGTGCGTTTTTAATGCCGGACGTGTTAGTTAAGACGAGAACGGTTAGTGCAAAAGAGTTTGAAACGGTGCAAGCAAATGGCTATGCATCGCTAAAAGAATTACATGCCATTACACTCGGTTCTACTGGAGAATTATCAAAACGCGGTGGCGTCACGATTGAATTAGAATATCGACCTGATCAAGTAGATGAAGACGGTAGAACAAATCATACAATTAAACAACACCATCTACCGTACAATTATTGTTTCTTATACGATTACGAAAATCTACACGGACACCATCTGCACAATTTATCAGATTATATGGAGCAAATGGCAAATACGATTTATTTACAGTTATTTAGTCCGATGTCTGCAAATCATTTTGCACAGGAAGATAATCAAATTCAGCAATTAGCAGAATCGAGCGGGAAAGGACGATATTGCGGGGCAGGAACGGCAAAGATTATTTATCCATATGAGCACGTGTTAAAATATTGTGCTTTAAAATGGGCAGTGCAAGGTTTAGATGAATCGTGGCTGCATTTAGATCAACTGTTTCAAGAGAAGAAGCAAAGATACGATCAAGATGTAAAACGTGGTATGCAACGTGAAAAGCCAGAGCGCGGGAAAAGTTATTTAGAAGACTTAGAACATCTTGCTACTCGCCCAGAACAGGCTCATATTTTTTATAGACAAATGTATAATGAAACGCGTGAAGGAGCAGAAGGCGGTAAGGTCGGTGTTGCGAAATCAAAACTGTTTTTAGAAGCTGTAGAAAGTTATGTACAGCGTACGGTGCAAAAAGATGAAGAATTAAATCGTCTGCAGCATGAGTGTAAAATTTCAGCTGCAAAGCTGAAAATGATGGAACAAATGAAAGGTGAAGTAGCAAGGGTAGACCATGCGGTTCGTTTATATGCGTATGCGATTGCGAGCCGCGTACATGAACATGTAACGACACTTTTATATGACATGATTGAATCAGACCGTTTTTCACCAAGTGGTTCTGAGGGACAGTCATATCAACTAAATACATGGTTTTTAAAGAAAACAGATCCTGTTCATCCAGTATCCGCTCGTTTTATGTTATATGAAATTCGAAAGCAGTTAGTCGAGAAAATGAATCGACTACATGAAAATAATGAACAAAAGCGTAATTTAATTCAAAACTACGATAAGAAATTTAATGTGAGTAATATTGATGGAACGGTAACAGCTGTGCGCCGAGTAGAAATCGCGCAGCAACAAGGCTGGTTTGGAAAAATGATTAATAATCAGCAGCGTTTATTTAAAAAGGAATTTGAAGATATTGTAACGCAGTACGTACACAAATTAAACGAGTATCGTAAAGAAATGCTATTAGAACTCGTATATCAATCGCTATATCAAGCGGTTAATAAAATGATTCAATATTGGGAAAGATTTTTTGATAATTTACACGAAACACGTGAAAATTTATTGTTCGAAATTCAAAAACGAAGCAAGGAGTTTGAAGGGAAAACAAACCCAACGAATGTATACGTATTAGCTGAAGAGAAGTTACAAGAAAAGATATGGCAAGATATGCAGCAACATTTAAATTTAGGTGTATTACCGAAAGATATATCAGCAGAAATTTATATGAGTTTATACGGGGAATATTGCCGGGATGCAAAAACGGAAGAGATTCAATCGAAAAAGGTAGAAGACTTTTATCGTGAGCACATACTAAGTTATTGCTACGATGAGTTACAAATACGCTATCGTGATAAATTAGAGCTGAATATCGTTGAGGCGTTACGAAAAGAAGCGGATTATAAGAAGCGTGATCGTGATGAATACGTTCGTGAAAAAATTGAAGACTTGTTCCATTTAGCAAGTCCATTCGTGCCGAAAGTTTCACATCATAGGGAATTACAATATTGGGGCATACATCCATCTTTAAAGAAAGAACTGCAAGAGGAATTAATTCAAGAAATGTTTAAAGAAAAGGATACAGTACATGAAGCTTTTTCACCATTTGAAGTCATTTGTTATCGTGCGCATTACGGTTTATCACTGCAAGATTTTCCTAAGCTCTCGTCTGGACATATTGCAAATGGATTTATGAATGATAAAGGTGATTATTTTCAGTCTTACTATCGCCGCGTAAACAAGTTGAATAGTAAAAAATCTAGTTTAACGCCGCATTTAGATAAGTATTGGCACTTACCGGCATTCATGCCAGACTTAAATGCAACGCAAACGAAGTTAGATTATGATAAATGTAATCGAGCTCTTCTATACGCGTATATGTATCGCTGGATAAGTTTAGTTGCTGTTGATGGCCAGTTCGTGTACCAATATAACGGCGTTGGTCGTAGCTTCTTAATTCAGTCGATGGGGAAAAATATTTCAAGCGAAAGTTATAAATTGCATAGAGCGTTGCTTCATAATCCGTTCATTTATGAAAACATCTTATCTAGATTTGAAGAAGAACAAGAAAAGGCGATGATACAAGGTGGACATTTATATACACATCCATTTGTATTAGGTGCTCAAGATATTAGATGGCTTCGTAAAGAGCATGTCCATAATATTTTAGATATGATTTTAATGTATGACCGTGAAGCAAAGTATGATCCAACGTTAGAAGAAACTTCTGATGAATTATTAAGGTTATTCCTTGATGAAATTGAGTTATATTTCCAAAACTATTACGGTACAGGTGCCGATATGGTTGCAAAGAAAGAGAAAGAAATGTTTATTAAACAATTGTGGGATCGTTCGTATGCGAAAGGCTATGTAGATCCAAATAGTGCTCCTTATAAAAAGTGGCAAAATTTATTAAGCGTTCATGATGAAGAAGAAACGCCAAAAACGAATGTATAATGAATGAAAAGGGAATCCTTAAAAGTGGCAATACAACTTTAGAAAAGAGGGATTCCGATGCCGTTTTTAGGAAGTGTATATCAAATATTTGGATTGTATCCAGAAATTTATTATGGAATGATTTCAGCTGAACTTGCAGAGCAGCAAAGATTGGAACAAGCGGAAAACGAAGAGCCAGAAACAGAAGCTTAACTGTATAGGAAGCTTCAAAATAAATATGATAACACGTTACTTGCTCTTTACACGTATAAGAGCAAGTAGCGTGTTTTTATTATTTAATGATTCCGTTTTCTAAAATTTTAATAGTAGGTACTACTTTCACATTCGCTTTTGAAAAGGCACTCGGCCAATCGTCTTCAACTTCTTTCCATTCTTTATATTGAAATGCCCTCGCATAGTCACCAAATCCGAATGGATCAAGTTGCTGTTTTTGAATTTTGTGGATTAAATCGTTTAGATCTTTGTTTAGTTGTTTTGTAATAAGTGAAGTTAATTTCTTTCTATCTTTGTCTATATTCATGTTAATAACGGTTTTGTCTACAAGTCCTTCCATATATATAAGGGCAGCTTCTTTTCCGTTTTTTAACGGAAAGGTTCGTGTAATTAATTCTGGAATACCACTAAACAGCTTGGACAAGTGCTTTAGATTAAGGGAAAGAGAAGCAGAGGTAGATTGATTTAATAGGTGATCAGCTTGCTCTTGTGCAGAAAAAGATTTTTCACCACGTATCCATTTATTAAAAGACCCCATTTGTTTGCTTACTCCTTGCTATGTATTATATGGGTTATTATGGATGGTTCCATGCGGACATATGCGTAGTTTAAATTTTATATTGTATATTTTTAACTTTAACGCTATAATTATAGTGTTAAAGATGGAATCGTGATATGACCTGTTATGAATCTATCGTTTTATTTATGAATAAATGGATTGGTATTTTAGCAAGATGTGCTAATAAACTACTCCACCATGATAATAACGTGCCGAAATGTGGTGCGTATATTTTCGTGGTGGAGTTTTTTTATTCTCAAAAAGGGGGAAAGACCATGAATGACAACATGGTTCATATTACAATTGACGGAAAAAAGTATGCAGCGGAGCCCGGTTCAACGATATTGGGTGTGATTAATGAAAACGGGATTGAACATCCGCAAATTTGTTATGTGCCAGAAGTAGATCCTATTCAAACATGTGACACTTGTATTGTAGAAGTTGACGGGAAGTTAATGCGCTCTTGTTCGACAGTAGTGACAGAAGTTATGAACATTGAACGTAATTCTACTCGTGCGAAAGAAGCACAAACAGAGGCGATGGATCGGTTATTAGAAAATCATTTATTATACTGTACTGTATGTGACAACAATAATGGGAACTGTAAGCTGCATAATACAGCAGAATTAATGGAAATCGAACATCAAAAATATCCATATGAACCGAAAGTGGATGTAAGTGAAGTGGATATGACACATCCGTTTTATCGTTATGATCCTAACCAATGTATTGCATGTGGTCAATGTGTTGAGGTATGTCAAAACTTACAAGTAAATGAAACGTTATCAATAGACTGGGAAGCGGAACGCCCGCGAGTGATTTGGGATGAAGGGGTAAATATTAATGATTCTTCATGCGTGAGCTGTGGTCAATGTGTAACGATTTGTCCTTGTAACGCTTTAATGGAGAAAACGATGCTCGGTGAAGCTGGATTTATGACGGGATTAAAACCAGATATTCTTGAACCGATGGTAGACTTAATTAAAGAAGTTGAGCCTGGATATAGCGGTATTTTTGCGGTATCAGAAGTGGAAGCGGCCATGCGTGATACTCGTACGAAGAAAACGAAAACAGTATGTACATTTTGTGGTGTAGGGTGTTCATTTGAAGTGTGGACGAAAGGGCGTAAAATTCTTAAAGTACAACCTTCTTCTGATGCGCCAGTTAACGCAATTTCTACTTGTGTAAAAGGAAAATTTGGCTGGGATTTCGTAAATTCTAAAGAACGAATTACGAAACCTTTAATTCGTAAAAATGGAACGTTTGTTGAATCTACATGGGAAGAAGCATTGAATGTAGTTGCAAGTAAATTAGGATCGATTAAAGAAGAGTACGGTAAAGATGCTATCGGTTTTATTTCTTCATCTAAAATTACGAATGAAGACAATTACGTGATTCAAAAATTAGCCCGACAAGTATTTCAAACGAATAATATTGATAACTGCTCACGTTATTGTCAATCACCAGCGACAGACGGATTATTCCGAACAATTGGTATGGGCGGAGATGCTGGAACGATTAAAGATATCGCACAATCTGGTCTTGTTATTATTGTAGGTTGTAATCCGACAGAAGGTCATCCTGTTTTAGCTACACGAATTAAACGTGCACATAAATTACACGGACAAAAATTAATTGTGGCTGATCTTCGTAAAACAGAAATGGCAGAGCGTTCAGACGTCTTTGTTAGTCCAAAACAAGGAACAGATCAAGTATGGTTAATGGCTGTTACGAAATATATGATTGATCAAGGCTGGCACGATCAACGATTTATTGATGAGAATGTAAACTTCTTTGAAGATTTCAAAGAGAGTCTTACAGAATATACACTTGAATATGCAGAGAAAATGACTGGTATTTCAAAAGAAACACTTATTCAAATGGCTGAAATGATTCGTGATGCAGATGGTACATGTATTCTTTGGGGTATGGGAGTAACGCAAAATACAGGTGGATCTGATACTTCCGCTGCGATTTCAAACTTACTTCTTGCAACTGGTAATTATCGTCGTCCAGGTGCTGGTGCATATCCGCTTCGAGGTCATAATAACGTACAAGGTGCTTGTGATATGGGTACTTTACCAGGATGGCTTCCTGGATATCAACACGTTACTAACGATATGGAACGTGCGAAATTTGAAATGGCTTACGGAGTGAAAATTAATACTGAACCAGGTCTTAATAATATTGAAATGCTGCACGCAATTGACGAAGGGAAAATGAAAGCTATGTATCTTGTCGGAGAGGATATGGCTCTTGTAGATTCTAACGCGAACCACGTACACGAAGTGTTATCAAGCCTTGATTTCTTCGTTGTGCAAGATGTTTTCCTTTCTAAAACTGCACAATATGCAGATGTTGTATTACCAGCAGCACCGTCTCTTGAGAAAGAAGGTACGTTCACAAATACAGAGCGCCGTGTACAAAGACTATATCAAGTGCTTCCTACGCTTGGAGATGCGAAACCAGATTGGTGGATCGTGCAGGAAGTTGCGAATAAATTAGGTGCAAACTGGAATTATAGCCATCCAAGTGAAATCTTTGCTGAAATGGCAAGCTTATCACCACTATTCTCACAAGCGAACTATGAAGTGCTGGAAGGATGGAATAGTTTCCATTGGGGAAGCTTTGATGGTACGAATACACCATTACTTTTCCAAGATGGATTTAACTTCCCAGATAAAAAAGCTCGTTTTGCGATTGCTGACTGGGTACGTCCAGCTGAATTCCCAGCGGAGTTCGATCTTCACATTAATAACGGTCGTATGCTTGAGCATTTCCATGAAGGGAATATGACAAATAAATCAACAGGTATTCAAACGAAAGTACCTGGTGTGTTTGTTGAAATTTCTCCAGAACTTGCAAAAGAACGTGGAGTGAAAACCGGTTCATTAGTTCGTCTTATCTCTCCTTTTGGAGCGTTAAAATTACGTGCACTTGTAACAGACCGTGTAAAAGCGAATGAGTTATATTTACCGATGAACTCTACAGATAATGAAACAGCGATTAATTTCTTAACAGGTCCTGCAGTTGATACGCGTACAAATACACCTGCTTATAAACAGACGAAAGTGCGTATGGAAGTGCTAGAAGTTGATGGTGAAAATCCGATGCCAAAAGCAAACCCGCGTAATAAAAAACGTCATCCTCAAGCTGGCATTGAGGTACATCGTAAGTGGGCACGTCCAGGGTATGTGCATTTAACGGATAAGTAGGAGGAGAAAAATATGGCTGCACCTATAAAAATGATTCAAAAACAAGAATTAACTGAGGAAGAAATAAAACAGCAAAAACTAGATGATTTAAAAGAGCTTCTAGCTAATAATGAAGAAGCTTTAAATCAAATGTTTAATATTGTTGGGGAATTAAATGAAATTGGAATGCTAGAAGCCGCAAATTCTATGCTAAAGGCGAAAGAACCAATCGCAAAGATTGTTCTTGGCCAAGTGACTCGTGAGCCTGTTACAAATTTAATTAATAATATGATGGGTGCTGCGGGTGCTTTAACAGAACTTGATCCGGAACTTACGAAAAAGCTTATAGGTAGCTTATTAGTAGGGCTAGAAAAAGGTAATGAACATTTAGAGAGTAATAAAAAAGTAGGGGTATTCGATCTTATGAAAGTATTGAAAGACCCAGATATTAACCGTGCTATCGGGTTTGGGCTTCATTTCTTAAAAGGTATGGGAAAAGGATTAAAAGAAGAATAAGTTTCATGAGGTGAATCTTTTCGCCCAAATGTTGGTGCGAAATAGTTTGGGCGAAAGGATCATTTTGGTAAAATATATAATAAAGTAAAATGAGGATTTTGGGAGGTATAATTGTATGTCAAAAAAAGTACATGAATTTAATGATATGATACGAAAACTTCGAAAGGAACTTTTCGGAAAAGGACCGGAACGAATTCATACTGTTTTTGCTGAAAATATGGCGATTGCGACCCTTTACGGAAACTTAACACCTACTGAAAAATTCATTTCAAGTACGATGGACGGTGCGGAAATGGTTCATATGGCTAGAACGAAAATGATTCAAGAAGTGTATGCCGCAAATTCCCGTGAACATTTGGAGGAACTTGTTGGAGCGAAATTAGTGAATTTGTTTTCAGATATGAAAGTGGAAGAAGATATTGCAGTTTCGGTATTCGTTTTTGATAAAAATATAACGTGAGAGAAGGATACTGATCGTGAAACCGATACAGGTAGAAAGAGAAATCTTTCGTTATGAACAAGGGGCGTTTAAACATATAGAGGACAGCATTGTAACAGAGTTTCCAGTCACGATTAAAATGAACGGACAGGAGTTTGTTACAATGGTTAGTACTCCAGAATATATAGAAGATATGGTAATAGGCTTCTTAGCATCTGAAGGAATCATTCGAAAGTATGAAGATATTGATGACATATGGGTACAAGAGAAAGAAGGATTTGTACATGTCACAACGAAAAAAGCGAACCCGTATTACGAACAAATGCAAAATAAACGTTATATTACGTCGTGTTGTGGTATGAGTAGACAAGGTTTTGTTTTCGCAAATGATGCACTAAGCGCAAAGAAAATGGGTGGTGTCCATGTACAGATTGCAGCAGAAGATTGTTTTCGGTTAATGAAAGAAATGCAGCAATCCGCAGAGACATTTCGTCATACAGGCGGCGTTCATAATGCGTCTTTGTGTGATGTGAATGGTATTATTTTAAGCCGAATGGATATCGGAAGGCATAATGCGTTAGATAAAATTTACGGTTATTGTTTAAAAAATAATATTTCTATAAAAGATAAAATCATAGTTTTTAGTGGTCGTATTTCTTCGGAAATATTATTGAAAGTTGCAAAGATTGGTTGTGAAATTATACTTTCAAAATCAGCTCCAACTGAGTTGGCTTTGCAGCTAGCTGAAGAATTAGGTATTACTACGATAGGGTTTATTCGGAATCAATCCTTAAATGTATATACGCATCCAGAGCGTGTTTTAAATATAAAATAAGTAAAAGCGAGGCAATAAATATGAAATCTGTCACATTAGACAAACTACAACGTCCTTTAAAGGATTTACGTATTTCTGTTACTGATCGCTGTAATTTTCGCTGTCGTTATTGTATGCCAGAAGAAATATTTGGTCCTGATTATTCGTTTTTGTCTAATGATAAAATTTTATCTTTTGATGAGATTGAAAGGATAACACGTATTTTTGTTTCTTTAGGTGTAAGAAAGTTACGGATTACGGGCGGAGAACCGTTACTTCGAAGAGGTCTTCCGCAGCTTATTGAGCGCCTTAATAAAATAGATGGTGTGGAGGATATCGGCTTAACAACCAATGGATCGTTACTTAAAAAGTTTGCTCCTGATTTATATAAGGCGGGTTTATCACGTGTGACAGTTAGTTTAGATTCCTTAGAAGAAGAGCGGTTTTTCTATTTGAATGGTAATAGAAGCAAAGTGCAAAGGGTACTAGAAGGAATACAGGCTGCAGCTGAAGTCGGTATGAAAATTAAAATAAACATGGTCGTTCAAAAGGGGAAAAACGAACAGGACATTTTGCAGATGGCGCAATACTTTAAGGAAAATAAACATATTCTTCGTTTTATTGAGTATATGGACGTTGGAAATTATAACGGTTGGGAGTTAAAAGAGGTCGTATCTAAACAAGAAATAGTAAATGCCATACATCAAGTTATGCCATTAGAACGGATAGAAGCGAATTATGCAGGTGAAGTTGCAACTCGTTATCGTTATATCGGAAGTGAAGAGGAAATAGGTATCATTTCATCGGTAACAGATTCCTTCTGTTCCTCATGTACGAGAGCACGTATTTCTGCAGAAGGAAAATTATATACTTGTTTGTTCGCTTCTAAAGGAAATGATTTGAGAGAACTGCTTCGATCTGTATACACTGACGAGGAAATAACAGATATCGTACGCGATATATGGAACAACCGAGAAGATCGTTATTCAGATGAACGCTTAAGTCATACAGGTAAAAAAAGAGTGCCTAAAATTGAAATGTCACATATTGGCGGTTGATATATAAGAGTGACGCTATGATGAATTATATACAAAATGGAAAGTATGCAACGTTTGTAGATTTTCTATTTTATAGTAAAAGTGATGATTGATATCTCTGTAAAAGATGTGCAGAGAAATTAAGCAGCATTCAAAAACCTTTATTTTAAGTAGGTTTTTTGAAGCTGCTTTTTTATTTGGAGAAAATGGAGGAATTAGTAATGGCATTTCATAAACCGGAACAGATTGCTGAACTCGTAATTGAGGCCGGTGTTCAAAAAGTAAGTCAAACGTTGCCAGCAATGCTTATTCTCGGTTTTTTAGGAGGAGCGTTTATTTCGCTAGGTTTTTTGCTTAACATTCGCGTTTTAGGTAATTTACCTGAGCGCTGGGGGAGTTTAGTCAATGTTTTAGGAGGAGCGGTTTTTCCTGTTGGACTCATGCTCGTCGTATTGGCAGGAGGAGAATTAATTACGGGAAATATGATGTCACTGTCTATGGCGCTATATGCAAAGAAAATTACATTGGTAAGTGTATTAAATAATTGGGTTTGGATTACTTTCATGAATTTTGTGGGAGCTATTTTCGTAGCTTATTGTTTCGGTCATCTCGGCGGATTAACAGAGGGAGATTATTTAAATAAAACGGTAGCGATAGCGGAAGGAAAGTTACATGAATCGTTTGGGAGAACTTTGATTTTAGCAATTGGTTGTAATTGGCTCGTTTGTTTGGCGCTTTGGCTCGCTTATGGAACGAGTGATTTTGTCGGGAAAATAATAGGAATTTGGATTCCAATTATGGCATTTGTAGTAATCGGATTTCAGCAAGTAGTAGCAAATATGTTTGTCATCTCAGCAGTTATTTTTGCAGGTCATCTGACGTGGATGGATCTTGCTAGAAATTTCGTTCCTGTCTTTATCGGAAATGTAATTGGAGGGGCTGGATTTGTTGGGTTTGCTTACTTTGCTTGTTATCAAAAACAACATTCTAATATGAAATAGAGTTCGTGAGAGGAAGGGTATGTAATGGCTGAGCGGTATTCACGACAACAGTTGTTCAAACCAATTGGGAGTAGAGGGCAAGAAAAAATTCGAAATAAACATGTGTTAATTGTAGGAGCAGGCGCATTAGGAAGTGCAAGTGCCGAAAGTTTCGTGCGTGCAGGTATTGGCAAGTTGACGATTATTGATCGTGATTACGTTGAATGGAGTAATTTACAAAGGCAACAATTGTACTCTGAACAAGATGCGAGAGAGAAAATGCCGAAAGCAATCGCTGCTAAAAATCGGCTAGAACAAATTAATTCTGAAGTACAAATACATGCTTTCGTAATGGATGCAGTTGCAGAAAATATGGATGACCTATTAAAAAATGTAGATGTAATAATTGATGCAACAGATAATTTTGATATTCGATTTGTAATAAATGACTTATCACAAAAACATAATATCCCGTGGGTATATGGTTCTTGCGTTGGCTCGTACGGTATGAGTTATACAATTATTCCGCAAAAGACACCGTGTTTACATTGTGTGCTGAAGAACATTCCAGTTACAGGTGTGACGTGTGATACAGCTGGAATTATTAGCCCGACTGTTCAAATCGTCGCAGCATATCAAGTGGCGGAAGCACTCAAAATTTTAGTAGAAGATTTTTCAGCAATTAGAAAAACATTTTTCATGTTTGATATATGGAATAATCAAAACCAATTTATAAAACTAGGGAAAATCAAGACAGACGATTGTCCTTCGTGCGGTTTGAATCGAACTTATCCTTATTTATCATACGAAAACCAAACGAAGGTAGCTGTTTTGTGCGGAAGAAATACAGTTCAAATTAGGCCAGTAGAAAATAGAAAGTACGATTTTGACGATATAGAAAAAGTATTAAAAAGACTGGGGGAAGTAGATCGGAACCCGTATTTACTATCTTGCCAACTGGATGATTACCGCTTCGTTATTTTTCGGGATGGACGTGTTCTCATTCATGGTACAAATGATATTTCGAAAGCGAAACAATTATATTATCGCGTATTCGGTTAATAGAAAGGGTTGTCAACAATGGAAAGAAGAGTGCCAATTACGGTTGAAGAAGCTGTTCGTAAAGTAATGGGATTTGCTAATGAGGGATTAAAGGAGCTACTACCTATTGAATTAGCTTACGGACGTATATTAGCAGAAGATTTAGTAGCTGACCATGATGTACCTTCATTTAATCGTTCACCGTATGATGGGTTTGCTATTAGAGCAGAAGATACGAATGTAGCAAGTTATGAAACACCAATTGTGTTTGAAGTAATTGGTGAAATTGGTGCAGGATCAATATTCCACGAGAAAGTAGGCCCGTTTCAAGCAGTCCGAATTATGACGGGAGCGCAAATTCCGAATGGGTGTGATGCGGTTGTTATGTTGGAGCTGACTCGTCAATATGAGGAAGCTGGCAACAATTACATGGAAGTGAAGCGATCGTTTAAAACGGGCGACAATATTTCTTTTCAAGGTGAAGATGCTCGTAAAGGAACGGTTCTTGCAAAGAAAGGATCATACATTCATCCAGGTATTTCAGCTCTTCTTGCTACGTTCGGCTATAGCGAGGTGCCAGTTGCAAGAAAGCCTATAATTGGACTATTAGCGACTGGTAGTGAATTACTGGATGTAAATGATTCACTACAGCCAGGGAAAATCCGAAATAGTAATACGTATATGATATTGTCCCAAATTCGAAGAGCGGGCGGAAGAGTAAAATATTTTGGGAAGTTTAGCGATGATTTTCATACATGTTTCACAGCTGTAAAAGAAGCATTAAGCCAAGTAGATATGCTCATTACAACAGGTGGTGTATCAGTAGGGGATTACGATTATTTGCCAGCTATATATGAAAAATTAGGTGCATCGGTTCTTTTCAATAAAGTTGCAATGCGGCCAGGAAGTGTTACGACTGTAGCACAATTAAATGGCAAGTTATTATTTGGTTTATCAGGAAATCCATCTGCTTGTTACGTAGGATTTGAATTGTTTGTAAGACCTTGTATTCGGACGTATATGTTTAGTGAAAAAGCACATGTAAAAAGAGAAAAAGCGTTGTTAGGAGAAGATTTTTTAAAACCAAATCCATTTACAAGATTTGTGCGAGCAAAACTGGCATATAACGAAGGACAGTTAATCGCTTATCCGTCAGGGTTTGATAAATCTAGCTCGGTTTCTTCTCTAGCAGAGACAAATATATTTATTGTACTTCCAGGTGGTACGAGAGGTTATAAAAAAGATATGTTCGTAGATGTTCTCTTGCTGGAAGATAACGAAGGTAGTGAATAGCCTGGAGCATTTTATAAAGTGAGGGGTGTTTCTAATGGGACAAGCACTATTTGAAATTGTAGATATACCAATTTTAGTTGAAGAAGTAACAAATAAAGTCGCAAGAAGAGAAGCAGGTGCGATTACAACTTTTATTGGTACGGTGAGAGAGTTAACAAAAGGAAAACGAACGCTACATTTAGAGTACGAAGCATATAAACCGATGGCAGTAAAACAACTTACAAGAATTGGTGAAGAAATAAATGAAAAGTGGCCAGACGCAAAAGTAGCAATTACGCACCGTGTAGGGAGGCTAGAAATTATGGATATCGCGGTAGTCATTGCAGTTTCATCACCGCATCGTAAAGTTGCTTATGAAGCAAATGAATACGCGATTGAACGTATAAAGAGAATCGTCCCCATTTGGAAAAAAGAATTTTGGGAAGATGGAACGATGTGGATTGGAGATCAACTTGAAAATACGGCATATCCAGAAGGAAAACCGAAGAAGGAAGAATGAGAAGATGATTACAATTTTATTGTTCGCAAATTTGCGTGAGGAAGTCGGATTGGATCGATTCGTAATTTTAGAAAAACAAGAAATGACAGTGCAGCAATTAAAAGAATGGCTCAAAGCAAGCTATTGTTTACAATCGCTTGATAGAGTGATGGTGGCTGTTAATGAAGAATTTGTAACGAATGAAGAGATGATAAAAGCTGGAGATGTAGTAGCATTCATTCCGCCTGTTAGCGGGGGATAATAAGATTTTTCGCGAAGAAGATGTTGTATATAAATTCGAATACGAGAAGGGATGAGTTTTATGATTACTCAAGAACAAATAATGAGCGCGTTAAAACATGTAGAGGATCCGGAGTTACACAAAAGTATTGTAGAATTAAATATGGTTAGAAATATACAAATGAATGGAACAGAGGTTAAACTTGAAGTAGTGTTAACGATTCAAGGTTGTCCATTAAAGGCAAAAATTCAACAAGACGTGGAAGAGTCTCTTCAGGCAATTGGTGCATCTAAAGTAGATTTGACATTTGGTTCTATGACACAAGAGGAACGAGCTGCGCTAACAGAGAAGTTAAAGAAAAATAGTAGAACAGAAACTGGTATGCCGAGCATGCTTCGCCTTGATTCAGGAGTACGATTTATTACTGTAACGAGCGGAAAAGGTGGAGTTGGAAAATCGACAGTGACAATTAATCTTGCGACTGCTTTAGCTCGTATGGGCAAAAAAGTGGGGATATTAGATGCAGATATATATGGTTTTAGCATTCCAGCTATGATGGAAACGAATCAAAAACCGACGATGATTGATCAAACAGCAATTCCAGTCGTTAGTCACGGTGTGAAAATCATGTCGATGGGATTTTTTACGGAAGGAAATAACCCAGTTATGTGGCGCGGGCCGATGTTAAATAAATGGATTCAAAATTTCCTTGCGAATACGCACTGGGGAGAATTAGATTATTTACTTCTTGATTTACCACCTGGTACAGGAGATGTTGCTATTGATGTTGCAGCAATGATTCCGCAGGCGCAAGAAATTATCGTTACAACACCACATAATGTAGCTTCATTCGTAGCATCTAGAGTAGGGGTAATGGCAAAACATACGAAACACGAGATTTTAGGTATTGTGGAGAATATGGCTTATTATGAAGAACAAGATGGATCAAAAAACTATCTCTTCGGAAAAGGTGGCGGCGAAATGCTTGCAGACCAATTGCAAACAGAAGTGATTGCGCAAATACCTTTTGCAAAACGAGAAGAAAATAACGGTTCATCTGTATATAATGAAGACTCTCTTGTAGGAGAAGTGTTTGCAACATTAGCGGAGGATATTATTTATAAAGAATAGAGGAGGAATTTTTTATGGCTTGTAATATCGATCATTCTATGAAAGATGTAATGAATAAGCTGGAAAGTCAGAAGAGTTTTTTACCGGAAGGGATTTTTACAGGATTGAAGGGGTTTTTGCAACGTAATCATCCACAAGAAATATTAAACGATATCTTTCATCTTTTAAAAAAGTATGACTTAGTTAGTGAAGAAGAAAGAGAGACGAGAAATACTCAATTATTGTTGATTATAAAATAAATACGCTTTGGCTTTTGTTTTTTGGCAGAAGGGGTGAATGTAATGGATATGAAAAAGATGATTGAAATGGTAGAAACAACTAAAGTGACGGAAGAAGAATTATCGATTTCTACTTTACATCAAAAGCTTGTGACGTTATATAGTCAAAAAAATGTTGCTCATTATACGGAGCTATTAAAATATATTTTATCATTATCCGTGCAGCTAAAGCTGAATCTCGTATTGAAATATTTTGGCGTGCGACCGGTTGTTGCCGCCGATGAGCGTATGCAATTTCAAGAGATATTTAAATGTTTAGCTAACAAAGATGATAATGGCGAATGGTTTCTAAATTTCGTTTCTTTATATGTAGGGCTAATCGTAGTTCTTCATTTTGATGAAAAAGAGATTGAGAGAAGTTTTTTCGATGATATGGTAGTGGGTGAAGGGAATGAAATATAAGATTCTGCTCATATCATCTTTCTATTTCATTGCTTTAACTGCGATTTTAGTTGGTTATGTAAATATGAAGGTAACTAGTTAATGAAAAGCGTTCTTCAGTTGTTTCCATTGTTTTTTCATGTTACTATTAAGCGAATTTTTCATAGGGAGAGAAAGCGATGAAGTGGATTTATTTTATTATTATTAACGTTATAGCTTTTAGCCTTATGGGGCTTGATAAACGAAAAGCGAAGAAGAAACAGTGGAGAACTCCAGAAAGTACGTTGTTTTTATCAGCGGCAGCTGGAGGCGCAGTTGGTGCTTGGATCGGGATGTATATGTTTCACCATAAAACTCATAAAAAGAAATTTGTTTTCGGTATACCGTTACTTGTCGTTATAACAGTATGTTTACTTTTTGCTGTATGAGAAATGTCGAAAGAATTGCAGATTGATTATTGGTAAAGTGAGCATGTGGGACCGTATAATGGAGAAAAACGAGAAGAGGAGAAAAAGGAAGATGGGGAGTCAATCAGCACAGCAAAAAAAAGGGATTATATATGCGGCTGGTGCTTATACGATGTGGGGAATCCTACCAATCTATTGGAAATGGGTTGAGGAAGTTCCTGCAGATGAAATATTAGCACACCGCATCGTTTGGGCGTTCGTTTTTATGTTACTCGTATTAGGTGTTACGAAAAGGTTTCGTCAGTTTATTGGGGAGTTCGTGAATCTTTTTAAACGACCTAAATTATTAATGTCATTAACAATAGCTTCAGTCTTGATTAGCGGAAACTGGTTTGTCTACATATGGGCGGTTAATCATAATCATGTCATTGAAGCAAGTCTTGGGTATTATATTAATCCGCTTATTAGTATTTTACTTGGTACAGTCGTTTTAAAAGAAAAGTTAAACTTTTGGCAATATGTTGCAGTTGGTTTAGCTGGAGTAGGGGTTATTATTTTAACAGTGCGTTTCGGATCTATTCCGTGGGTTTCTTTATCACTTGCCTTTTCATTTGGATTATACGGATTAACGAAAAAATTGTTAAACTATGATGCGACAATTGGACTTACGATGGAAACGATGTTAGTGACACCGTTTGCAATTATTTATCTCGTTATGACAGGAGTGCATGGATTCGGTTCATTTGGATCTATTTCCATGCTATCGACGTTACTATTAATAGGAGCGGGCATTGTTACAGCTTTACCACTTTTTTATTTTGCAAAAGGAGCACAACTTATCCCACTTTATATGGTAGGATTTTTACAATATATTGCACCAACGATTAGTTTAATTTTAGGTGTATTCGTATTTGGTGAACATTTCACATCTACTCATATGATTGCATTTTTCTGTATATGGGTTGCATTATTTGTATTCTCGGTAGCGAAAACAAAGTTCTTAGTGCAGAAACAACCGAAATTTATAAAAAATAAATCAGCAAAAGTATCATAATGCGTAGTATTTTCTACGCATTTTTCTTTATACTGATACTATATAGAATTTCCATTATAGCTAGTAGGGAGCTGAGAACGTGGAAACAATTTTACATAATGATCCGCTTATGGCCGCTGTAATTTCATGGTTTTTAGCACAATTGACGAAAGTAGTCTTTAAATTAGTTAAAACGGGTGAATTCGATTTTGCAAAGTTTTTCGCTTCAGGTGGGATGCCAAGTTCTCATGCTTCAACTGTTACAGCACTTGCGACCGGTGTTGGCGTTGTGGAAGGTGTGGAAAGTACCTTATTTGCTGTTGCTGCTATCTTTGCAATAATTGTTATGTATGATGCTTCAGGGGTAAGACTTGCAGTAAGTAAACAGGCGAAAATATTGAATGAGTTTTTTCACGGTAGACAAACAGAATATAAGAAGTTAAATGAACTTGTCGGGCATACACCATATGAAGTAGTAGTCGGTGCTTTAGTAGGGATAATTGTCGGAGTAGGATATTGTTTATGAGCAGAACATTTTATATGTTCTGCTTTTCTTTGTTTTCATACATATTCAGCTAACTTTTTGAATATCGTTATACGGATTTCGAAAGGGTGGGTGAGTAACTTGTTATTATACAAAAAAGTGCATGAAGAAATAGCGAGAAGAACAACTGCACTTCAAACGATGCAACGGCAAGATGGTACGTGGCGGTTTTGTTTTGAAGGAGCTCCGTTAACAGATTGCCATATGATTTTTTTATTAAAATTATTAGGTAGAGATAAAGAGATAGAACCGTTTGTAAAAAGATTAGCATCACTTCAAACAAATGAAGGAACATGGAAATTGTATGAAGATGAGGTGGGTGGCAATTTATCTGCTACAATTCAATCTTATGCCGCCTTACTTGCATCGAAAAAATATAAAAAAGAAGATACGAATATGAAACGAGCGGAAATGTTTATAAATGAGCGTGGCGGGGTAGCGCGTGCTCATTTTATGACGAAGTTTTTATTAGCGATTCATGGAGAATATGAATATCCTTCACTCTTTCATTTACCAACACCAATCATGTTTCTACAGAATGATTCTCCCCTCAGTATATTTGAATTGAGTAGCTCAGCACGTATCCATTTAATTCCGATGATGCTATGTTTAAATAAGAGATTTCGAGTAGGGAAAAAGTTATTGCCAAATTTAAATCATATTGCGGGCGGGGGCGGAGAATGGTTTCGGGAGGATCGGTCTCCGTTGTTTCAAACGTTATTAAATGATGTAAAGCAAATTATATCGTATCCTCTTTCGTTACATCATAAAGGATATGAGGAAGTCGAACGTTTTATGAAAGAGCGTATTGATGAAAATGGAACGTTATATAGTTACGCAACTGCCTCGTTTTATATGATTTATGCTTTACTCGCGTTAGGACATTCTCTTCAATCAACAATGATTCAAAAGGCTATAACAGGGATAACATCTTATATATGGAAGATGGAAAGCGGAAATCATTTGCAAAACTCTCCTTCAACTGTATGGGATACGGCTTTACTCAGTTATGCGCTACAAGAGGCCCATGTTCCGAAAGATACCAATATGCTTCAACATGCCACAGCATATTTATTAAAAAAACAGCATACAAAAAAAGCTGATTGGAGCATACATGCACCAGCGCTTGCTCCAGGCGGTTGGGGTTTTTCAGATGTGAATACGACAATTCCAGATGTTGATGATACAACAGCTACACTAAGAGCGTTGGCAAGAAGTAGAGGAAACGAAAATGTAGATTATGCTTGGAAGAAAGGAGTTACTTGGGTTAAAGGATTACAAAATAATGATGGTGGCTGGGGAGCATTTGAAAAAGGTGTGACAAGCAATTTATTAGCGAATTTACCAATCGAAAATGCAAGCGATATGATTACAGATCCTTCTACACCAGATATTACAGGAAGAGTGTTAGAGTTTTTTGGGACATATGCGCAAAATGAGTTGCCTGAGAAACAAAAACAAAGTGCGATAAATTGGTTAATGAATGTGCAAGAGGAAAATGGATCATGGTACGGGAGATGGGGGATTTGTTATATATATGGTACGTGGGCGGTGATGACTGGTTTACGGTCACTAGGAATTCCATCTAGCAATCCATCATTGAAGCGAGCAGCTTTATGGCTTGAACATATACAGCATGAAGATGGTGGGTGGGGAGAATCATGCTATAGTAGTGTGGAAAAAAGGTTCATTACTTTACCATTCAGTACACCATCCCAAACAGCATGGGCGTTAGATGCTCTCATTTCTTACTATGACACAGAAACACCAACTATTCGAAAAGGTATTTCATATTTGCTTGCGAATCCTTATGTGAATGAAAAATATCCTACTGGAACAGGTTTACCAGGTGGGTTTTATATTCGTTATCATAGCTATGCCCAAATTTATCCGCTACTTACTTTGGCACATTATATAAAAAAATATAGAAAATAAACCGAGAGGATATCTCTCGGTTTATTTTGTTGGGTAGTAGGTCCCTGTTGAAAAGAATAAGGTTGTGCTTTTCTTATTTTTCTGTTGACTGGCGTTTTTGACGTGCATCAGCGGCATTTGCACGTGCGTTCGCTTCTAAGTCATTGTGGTCAGCGAGTTCACGAGAGAACTCAACATCAATGCCATCAGTAGCTTTGTTTTGTTTGAAATTTTTTTTGTTCATTCGACACAATCTCCTTGCACTTTATCCCGCTTTAATGGGCAGTAAGACCCCCACCTCAAAATTCAGCGAAAGTAAAGAAGTTAGGTGGGGGATCAACTGCCCATAAAAGTCCGATTGGTTCAACTAATAATCAGTGGGGGATGGAGAAAACCCCCACTGATTAAAGTTTCACTTTATGCGACGTTGCAAAGTTAGTTTGACACAAATAGACTTTTTTATGCAAAGAGGAATTGGAAAGTAAAAAGCCGAAATATACAGTATAAGTAATAGAAATGGGGGATAGGGATGGAGTTTTTAAATGGGAAAACAGCTGTTGTAACAGGAGCTGCACAGGGAATTGGAAAAGAGATTGCAAGGGTTTATGCAAAACTAGGGGCGAAAGTATTAATTAGTGATGTAAATGAAGAGAAGCTACAAAAAACGACACGTGAGTTATCGGATGAAGGATATGAAGTGAGCTTATATCGATGTGATGTGAGTAATCAAAATGAAGCGAAGTCGTTAATTGAATATGCGGTTCAAAAATTCGGAACATTACATATTTTAGTGAATAACGCTGGGATTACAAGGGATGCAATGTTACATAAAATGGAGAAGTCTGCTTGGGAACAAGTATTGCAAGTGAACTTAACTGGAGTTTTTTATTGTATGCAACCAGCTCTCCTTTATATGAGACAACAAGGATATGGACGCATTATTAATATATCTTCAATTAGTAGAGAAGGAAACATAGGTCAAGCAAACTATGCAGCTACGAAGGCAGGCGTTGTAGGTTTAACGAAAACGGCAGCGAAAGAAGTTGGAAGTTTCGGTATTACATGTAATGCGATTTGTCCAGGATTTATGGATACAGATATGACAAAAACGATACCAGATAAAGTGAAAGAAAAGATGGTCGGCGCGATTCCAGTTGGTAGAATTGGAACGCCAGAAGATATTGCGAACGCAGCTGCCTTTTTAGCATCAGAATACGCATCCTATATTACAGGAGAAGTATTGAATGTGAGCGGGGGACTGCAAGTTTAAAGGAATACATAATGAAAAGAACCTGACCGTATAGGCCAGGTTCTCTATTTCGTTAATTTAAGTTAAGCCAAACGCTCTTCACTTCTGTATAGTTATTTAATGCGTAAGATCCCATTTCACGGCCAAGACCGGATTGTTTAAATCCTCCAAATGGAGATGCTGCATCAAAGACGTTATAACAGTTTACCCATACAGTACCAGCACGTACTTTACTTGCAACATAGTGTGCTGTTTTAACATTTTCTGTCCACACACCAGCCGCTAAGCCGAATTGTGATTTATTTGCACGTTCAATTACTTCATCAATATCGTTAAAAGGTATTGCAGAAATAACTGGACCGAAAATTTCTTCTTTTGCGATCGTCATTTCATCATTTACGTCAGCGAATACTGTAGGGGAAACGAAGTAGCCTTGATCGAATGGATTACTTCCTCCGCAAAGTACTTCAGCGCCTTCTTCAATTCCTTTTTCAATGTAGCCCATTACACGTTTTTGTTGTTCTTCGGAAACGAGAGGACCGATTGTAGTTTCTGGACTTAAGCCAGCACCTTGATTTAATTTTTTAGAGTAAAGGACAAGGTCAGCCATGACATTATCATACATTTTCTTCGGAACAAATAAGCGTGATCCAGCAGAGCATACTTGTCCTTGGTTAAACATAACACCAGAAAGTGCACCAGGAATCGCGCGAGATAAATCAGCATCTGGCAAGATAATATTTGGTGATTTACCGCCTAACTCAAGTGTAACGCGTTTTAATGATTCAGATGCTTGTCGCATAATTTGTTTACCGACAGGAGTAGAACCAGTAAACGCAATTTTATCAACGAGTGGATGATTAACAAGAGCTTGTCCAGCTGATTCACCGAATCCAGGAACGATATTAATAACACCTTTCGGGAATCCAGCTTCTTCAATTAATTCAGCTAAGTATAGAGCGGATAATGGAGTTTGTTCTGCAGGTTTTAAAACGATTGTACATCCTGTAGCAAGCGCAGCTCCCATTTTCCACATTGCCATAAGAAGTGGGAAGTTCCAAGGGATAATTTGACCAACGACACCAACAGCTTCATGGCGTGTATAGTTAAAGTAATCACCAGAAACAGGGATTGTTTGACCAACAATTTTCGTCGCCCAGCCAGCATAATAGCGCATATGCTCAATTGCAAGTGGTATGTCTGCTGCCATTGTTTCACGGATTGGCTTTCCATTATCTAACGTTTCGAGCTGTGCAAGCTCTTCTTTATGTTCTTCCATTAAATCAGCTAACTTGTACATAAGACGGCTTCGCTCAGCAGTGCTCATGCGAGACCAAGGACCTTCGTCAAAAGCCATGCGAGCTGCAACGACAGCTTTATGAATATCTTCGCGACCCGCTTCAGAAACGACGGCAAGTGTTTCGCCAGTTGCTGGGTTAGGTGTTTTAAATGTTTTACCGGAAGCGCTTTCAATGAAAGATCCATTCACATATAATTTTTTTGTACCTTGAAGAAACTTTTCTACCTTTTCATGAAGATTTACAGCTAGTTGACTCATTGTATAACCCCCTTGAAAATATAATGTAAACGCAGTACGAGACGGCGTTTATTCCGAAATCAAGGATGTGGGAACTAGATGGAAAGCCTCTAATTTAAATCATAATTAACAAATACTGAAAATTCAAATTTCATTTGTGTTACAATTGTAAAAAATATGTAATGTAAGAGAATCTTCTATATGAATATAAAAAATCCTGCTTGTTTTTGCTTTCTAGTAGGAAAAACTAGAAGAACAATGGTACAATAATACATCGTGAGAGGAGGAAGAAAATGAAGAATTATCATGATGATCCACGCTTTCGGATTGCCCATAGAGAAGCGTTAATCGGTCTTGGACTTGCTATTATCAATTTTATAATATGGTACGGATTTGCTTATGGGCTTGGTAGTAAAAAGCCAAGTGAATATACATATGTATTCGGTTTTCCAGCATGGTTTTTTTATAGCTGTATCGTTGGATTTATCGTTATGGTTATTTTACTTAGTTTAGTTGTTCGTTTTGTATTTCAAGATATTTCACTCGATGAGGAAGAAAAAAGTGAGGAATAATAGATGAATTGGTATGTAATCATTCCAATGATAATTTCGTTTATCGTTGTATTTTTAATTGGTGTATATGCTTCAAGACGCGTACAAGCGACTGCTAATAATAAATTTTTGCAAGAATATTTTCTTGGTGGGCGTGAACTTGGCGGCTTATTATTAGCAATGACAATGATTGCTACGTACGGTAGTGCTAGTAGCTTTATTGGGGGTCCTGGTATTGCGTATAATATGGGTCTCGGATGGGTATTATTATCTGCGATTCAAGTTGTAACAGGGTATATCGTTTTAACGGTTATTGGTAAAAAGTTTGCAATTATCGCTAGGAAGATGGAAGCAATTACTCTTATCGACTATTTAAAGGGAAGATATAATAATAAAGCAGTTGTTATACTTTCTGCATTATGTATTATTATCTTCTTATTTTCAGCAACAGTAGCTCAGTGGGTTGGCGGCGGCCGATTAATTGAGTCGTTAACGGGTCTCTCTTATACAACAGCACTATTTTTATTTACTTTTTCTGTACTTGTGTACGTATTAATTGGTGGATTCCGTGCAGTTGCTTTATCAGATACGTTATTAGGTATCATTATGTTAGTTGGAACGACAATCATTTTAATTGCTACTGTCATTGCTGGTGGTGGAATTGAAAAGATTATGCAGGAACTTGTTCAAATCAACCCAAATTTAATTACACCACTCGGAGCCGATGGTAGTTTAACGAAATCATATGTGACATCATTTTGGATTTTAATTGGAATTGGCGTTGTTGGTTTACCGCAAATTAGCGTGCGTGCTATGTCTTATAAAAATTCCAAAGCGATGCATCAAGCGTTAATAATTGGGACGATTGTCGTAGGTACAATTATGATTGGTATG
The DNA here is from genome assembly GCF_054823925.1 of Bacillus sp. F9_6S_D1_P_5. NCBI lineage: Bacteria > Bacillati > Bacillota > Bacilli > Caryophanales > Bacillaceae > Bacillus > Bacillus sp. F9_6S_D1_P_5. The sequence goes on from NZ_JBTREW010000001.1 coordinate 141,538, forward strand.
CATTTAACGGGTGTGTTTGCACGAGTCGTACTTCCCGGTATAACGGTACCAGATAAAGTGATGCCGCTACTCGCTATGGAAGTGTTGCCACCTTGGCTAGCTGGAGTTTTCTTAGCTGCACCAATGGCAGCAATTATGTCTACAGTAAACTCGTTATTGTTACTTGTAAGTTCATCAATTATTAAAGACATATACGTAAATTACATAAATAAAGATGCAGCAGACATTACGATCAAAAAAGGAAGTTTGTGGATTACTGGTATCGTAGGACTGCTTGTATATGCAGCAGCGATTAAACCACCAGATTTTTTAATATGGTTAAATTTATTTTCTTTCGGTGGATTAGAAGCAGCATTCATTTGGCCGATCGTATTAGGGTTATATTGGAGGAAAGGAAATGCAACAGGAGCGCTTGCCTCTATTTTAGTTGGGGTAGGTTCATATATGTGTATCCATCTTTTCTATCCAAATCCGTTCGGTATACATACAGTTGTCTTCCCGATTTGTTTTGCGTTTATCGCTTATATCATTGGAAGCATGAGTGCTGTGAAGAAAAAATAGTATAGGTTAGGGAAAGAGCGCAGTCCTTATAGGACTGCGTTTTTTCGTATAAATTTGTTCTTTTTTATTCTGTATATCAATGACTATTCATAAATTAATAACAATTGAGGGGGATGGAGTTGAGGTCGATGAAAAAAGTATTATTTTTAGGAGACCCGGGAATTGATGACTCTTTAGCAATTATGTATGGATTGTTGCATCCTGATATTGATATTGTCGGCGTAGTAACGGGATATGGAAATGTAACGCAAGAAAAGGCGACGAGTAATGCAGCATATTTATTACAGTTAGCAGGAAGGGAAGATATACCGGTTATTAATGGTGCGAAGATTCCTTTATCTGGAGATATTACAACATACTATCCGGAAATTCACGGGGCAGAAGGTTTAGGACCAATTCGTCCTCCGAAAAATCTTTCTCCGAATATAAAGCCTTTTTGTGAGTTTTTTGATATTCTTGAAAAATATAAAGGAGAATTAATCATTGTTGATGCAGGTAGATCAACGACACTAGCGACGGCATTTATTTTAGAAAAACCAATGATGAAGTATGTAAAAGAATATTATATAATGGGCGGGGCTTTCTTAATGCCAGGAAATGTAACACCAGTCGCAGAGGCGAATTTTCAAGGTGATCCCATTGCTTCACAATTAGTGATGCAAAACGCCAAGAATGTGACATTAGTACCACTTAACGTTACATCAGAAGCTATTATTACGCCGGAAATGGTAAAATATATTACGAAACACTCTAAAACGAGTTTTAATAAGTTAATCGAGCCGATATTTACGTATTATTATAAAGCGTATAAAAAGTTAAACCCGAAAATAACAGGTAGCCCAGTACATGATGTCGTTACGATGATGGTTGCAGCGAATCCGTCCCTTTTAGATTATGTATATCGTCGTGTAGATGTAGATACAGTTGGCATTGCAAAAGGAGAAAGTATTGCTGATTTTCGTCCTCAACCTGATGCAAAAGCCCTAAAGAATTGGGTGCGAATTGGTTGGTCATTGCATTATAAAAAATTTCTCGAAGACTTCGTGAAAATTATGACGTAGACATAATAGGAGAAGACAAGTTAAAATAATGGAGATGATTACTAAAATAATCATCTCCATTATTTTGTTTGTAAGAGATAGATAGAGAAGAGTTACACAATAGGAGAGGAATTTTACTTGAAAAAAACTATAGTATGCGCAGTGAGTGTGGGTATTTTCGTTTTGCTAATATCGGGTAATTTTTTAGTGGAAAAAGTATGGAGCTCAAATAATGATGATGCGCAGTATATCGCATCCTTTATTGAAGAACATAAAGATGAAAAAAATAGCGCGCTTCTAGTAAAGAGAAATGATAAAGTTGTTTATTCTGTAAATCCAAATGTTGTATTGCCAGTTGCCAGTACGATGAAGTTAATCGTGGCGCTTGAATATACGAAACAAGTTACAGAGGGGAAAATTGATCCGTCTAGTTTCGTTTCCATTAATGATGTGAATCGTTATTACGTACCGAATACAGATGGCGGTGCACAAGATAGATGGCAAAAGTATTTGCAAAAGACAGACAAGATAACAGAAGGAGCAGTTTCTTTAGAAGAAGTGGCAAAAGGAATGGTTAAATTTAGTTCGAATGCGAATGCTGAATATTTAATGGAAGTGTTAGGGTTAGATAATATTAATCGTAATTTACAAAGTTTATCGCTTCCAGCACATCAGCCGCTATTTCCGATTGTTTCATCTTTATACATCCCTGGATATTTGCATAAAGAACTACATGTTCCGAAATATAAAGTAGAGAAAAAGTTAAAAGAAATGTCTCAGGAGCAATATCGTGAATACGCGATGATTATTCATGAACGCTTAAAAGAGAAGGGACCATTATTACAGAAGGAAATTCCTCTTTATTTAGAGGAACGTTACGATAAAATTTGGTCAGATCGATTACCAGCAGCTTCTGCAAACGATTATATGGTACTGCTTCAAAAGGCGAATCATAAAGGCGGCCTAACAGAAGCCGAAGAAAAAGTGTGGGCGAATATCGTTGAAACAGATATGAGCGCTAAGAAATATCGTAAAACATTTAGACATGCAGGGCAAAAAAATGGTTATACACCATGGACAGTTACAAAAGCAGTTTATGCGATGGATAAACGCGGGAACTGTACAGAAATAGTGTTTTTAGCAAATAATTTAAATGAGGACGACAGTGCAGAAATACGGAAACATTTAGCAAACTTACATTTCCAAGTGTTGCAAAGTGATAAGTATGATGCGACTTTTATTAAATAAACTCGGTGCAGAGAGCACCGAGTTTTTTTATATACAAGCACTTTTTTCTTATCTCTGGGTATGATGGGTAGTAATACTTAGGTGAGAGGGGAAAAGGTGATGAAACAAAGTAAAGAAGAGTTTATAAAGAGTGAAGGCGCTGATTTCCCTGGGAAAACATATGTGGATTGTGTATTACAACATGTATTTCATTTTCAGCGAAATTACTTATTAAAAGATATGTTTCAAGTGCATAAAGCGCATATTGCAATGCTGACTGAAGAAAATTTAATGAAAAAGGAAGAAGCTAAAGTTATATTACACGCACTAAAAAAAATAGAGGGAATTCCGAAAGATCAATTGCTATATACAAAGCAGCATGAGGATCTCTTTTTTTTAATCGAACATTTAATTTCTCAAGAAGCGAAATGCGATTTTGTAAGTAATATGCATATTGGTAGAAGTAGAAATGATATGGGTGTAACGATGTATCGTATGAGTTTAAGGCGATATGTACTACGATTAATGGAGCATCATTTGTTATTGCAAGAAAGTATGTTGCAACTTGCCGATAATCATAAGGAAACGATTATGCCAGCTTATACACATACACAACCAGCACAGCCAACTACATTTGGTCATTATACGTTAGCGATTTATGATACGATGCAAAGAGATTTAGAACGAATGAAACGAACGTACAAACTTTTAAATCAGTCTCCGATGGGAGCCGCCGCTCTTTCTACAACAAGTTTCCCGATTAAACGAGAGCGAGTTGCTTATTTACTTGGATTTACAAATGTAATTGAGAATTCATATGATGCTGTTGCTGGAGCGGATTATTTATTAGAAGTTAGCTCGTTACTTATGGTAATGATGACGAATACGAGTAGATGGATTCATGACTTCTTACTATTAGCGACGAAAGAATATGATGGTATTACTGTTGCAAAGCCATATGTACAAATTAGTAGTATTATGCCGCAAAAGCGAAATCCAGTTTCCATTGAACATGCCCGTGCGATCACGAGTAGTGCTTTAGGGGAGGCATTTACAGTATTTCAAATGATTCATAATACACCATTTGGTGATATTGTCGATACAGAAGATGATTTGCAACCGTATTTATATAAAGGAATTGAAAAGACCATTCGTGTTTTTTGTATTATGAATGCGGTCATTCGAACGATGAAAGTAGAAAAAGAAACGTTAAAAAATCGTTCTTATAAACATGCAATTACGATAACTGATTTCGCAGATGTTTTAACGAAAAACTATGACATTCCATTTCGGCATGCGCATCATGCAGCGAGTGTTATTGCGAATATATCATTGGAGCAACAAAAGGAGCTACATGAATTACATTTAAAAGATGTAAATATATACTTACAAGAAAATTATAAAATACAGCTATTAGAAAACGAGTGGGAAGAGATTGTATCACCAGAAGCTTTTATACAAAAAAGAAATGTATACGGTGGACCGAGTAAAAAAGAAATGGAGCGTATGATTAACAATCGAAAAGAGTCATTTCAGAAAGAAGAAAAGGTATTTGAAAAAGAAAAACAGAGAATTTTACAAGCGGAAAATGATTTGAATACGTTAGTTTCGAATATTATTGAATCGTAAAAGAGGAATTTAGTGAATTAATCGCCAATACTTAATGAAACTATAAATAGAGAGAAGAGATTGTCGATGATTCAATTACATGTATATGAAGAGATTCCTACTTTTAAAGAAGAGGTTACACCATTTTTAGAAAAGAATGAGCAGGAAAATAATCTCATATTAGGTGTATTACAAATGATCCAACAACCGATATTTATGGGGATAGCAAAACGAGAGGAAGAAATTGCAGTTGTATTTCTTCAAACAGAAGAAAAGAAACAAATTATTATTGCTACGTCTGAAATGTCAGAAGAGGACATCGTGGAACTTGCCAAAAAATTAACGAAAGTATATCCAAATGTTCCTGGATTGATCGGTAATAAGAAAATTGTACAGAGATTAGCGGAAGAGATTGCAGTGTTAGAAAATAAGAAAACTACTGTTGCAATGGAGCAAGGTATATATGAATTAAAACAAGTGAAGAAAAAGTGGAACGGAGATGGAGTCTTTCGAGAAGTAAGTAATGATGAGCTAACATTAATAGAAAAGTGGATATATGAATTTTGCGAAGATGTGAAGCTTCCTACTACGAAAGAAGAAGCGAGACAAACCGCTCATACATTAATTACTAATCGTCGTATATTTGGTCTAGAAGTAGACGGAGAACTTGTTTCTGTAGCTGCAAAAACGAGACCAACTACAAACAATATAACTGTTAATTTTGTATATACACCGAAAGAAGCGCGGAAAAAGGGGTACGCATCTAGTTGTGTTGCCGCACTAAGTCAACGTATGTTAGATGAAGGATATAAGACGACTACGTTATATACTGATCTAGCGAATCCTACGTCTAATAAAATTTATCAAGAAATTGGTTATGAACAAATTGAGGAGTCTGTACTTATATTTTTAGAGAAATAAAATGAAAAGGCACGCTATTAGAGCGTGCCTTTTTGTTATTCATCAATTCGAATGACTTCACCTTGCGGGAAATTCTCAGTTTCTAGTAAATTACGAATTGCTTTCGCAACGTATTCAGGTGACAGTAGTTTTCCTTCTTCTTTTAGTGTGATGAAGCGGTCTAAATTGATGAAGTCTTCTTTATTTGTTTCACGAATTTGTGCTTGCATACTCGTATCAACAACACCAGGTGCAAAAGCGACGATTTTTACTGGATATTCTTTTTCTGCTTCTTCGGTTGCTATACACTGTGTAAACATATTTACGCCAGCTTTCGTTGTACAATAAGCGCCCCAGCCAAAATAAGGATTTTTCCCTGCACCAGATGAAATATTTATAACACGTTTATCTACTTTCCAATCTTTCGTATGTTTCATGAAAGTGGAGGTAAGGATCATCGGTGCAAGTAAATTAATTTGAACGTTCGTAATGAGCAGTTCACTTTCAGCTTTTTCTATTGGTTTCATCGGTGCGAGTGTACCAGCATTATTAATTAAATGAATAGATGATACAGTGTCTTCTTGAATGGATGAAATGATTTCGTTAAAGTTCGTTTCTAAATTATGTACATCTTGAAGGTCTAAGGAGTGGAAAACACAATTGCTGTTATATTGCTGTGCAAGTTTCGTAAGCTCTTTATTTTCTCTTCTAGAAATAGAGATGATACTCGTGTTTTCTTCTAACAATTGCGCGGCGATTGCCTCACCTAAACCTTGTGAAGTTCCTGTTACGATAACATAGCGCATAGTGTAGTAAGCTCCTCTCGTATGTGCGGAATTTTGTTGGACAAAGTACATTGCATAGTTTGTCTACATTTTATAGTATAGAGCACTTTTTACTATAATTGAAATGAGATGATTGTGTGCCTTTTATAAATCGTTTTACAACAACAGTACCTGGTGCCGTCACGTTCACTGGGAATACGTTAGGGCTTAGCCCTACATCACCTGCACCAGGTAATATTTTTGGTACACTTGCTGTGTTTACGACAGTAAATACAGCGCTGCAAGTACCAGGATTCCCAGCAGGGACAACAGATGAATGGCAATTGAATTCTTCAAGTGCAATTTTAAATCTTCCAGCGGGAAGTAGTGTGTTATATGCAGAATTAGTTTGGGCTGGTACTTTCCGGACTGATACAGAAGATGTTTTACCATTTTTAAATGATAACATTACATTTACAACGCCAGCAGGGACGTTTTCTGTTACGCCAGATCCTGCTACCGCGCAGCAAGGCTCAGTAGGGAATCAATTTTATTATGCTCGCTCTGCTAATGTAACGAATCTTGTTAGTGCAGGTGGGGCAGGAACTTATACAACGGGTGCAGTGCCAGCTGCAAGAACTTCATCTGATCCGACTATTAGTCGTTCGGCTGGTTGGACGCTTGAGGTTGTGTATCAAAATGCCAGTTTGCCACTTCGGAATTTGTCAGTTTATGCAGGTCAAGAAATTATCGATGCTTCATCACCACCAGTTGATGCTACTATTTCAGGATTTGCTACCCCAGCCACAGGAGCTGTAACAGGACGAGTGCTCGTAACTGCTCAAGAAGGTGATTCTAACATTGTTGGAGATCAACTTCGCTTTGGACCGAATGCAAATGCTACAGTTGCATTATCAGGCCCGAGAAACCCTGCTAATAATTTCTTTCAATCACAAATTTGTAATGACATTGGAGAGCTAGATACAACCGGGACATTTGGGAATTTGAATCAGCCGTTAGGGGCAGCTTTAGCCGTCAGAAGACAAGGGTGGGATATTACGAATGTAAATGCCTCTGCATCATTAGTAAATAATCAAACGTCAGCAACTGTTCACTTCGTTACAAATGGAGATGGATACGCTGCAGCTGGTTTTGGTGTTCAAATTGATGCAACCGGTCCAATTATTAATCCTGTTAAATCGGTTAATAGAACAGTCGCAGGAGTAGGGGATACTCTCACTTATACGATTACGGTCCCAAATACAGGAACAGGAAGTGCAGAAAACGTTGTATTACGTGATAGTATTCCGAACGGAACGACGTTTGTTGCAGGTAGTGTAACGGTAGGAGGAGTAACACAGCCGAATGCGAACCCTGCGAATGGAATTAATTTAGGTACAATCCCAAATAACACGCAAAGAATTGTTACATTTCAAGTTCGAATAACATCATTCCCAAATCCAAATCCTATTTCAAATCGTGCAATGGTGTCATATCAATTCCGTCCTTTCGTTGGTAGTACTCCTATTACAAGTACGTCTTCTTCAAATACAGTACAAACGACAGTAAATCAAGCAACTATAAGTATGCAAAAATCTGTAGATTTACAGACAGCGACACTTAATGATGTATTAACATACACGGTTAATGTGACGAATAATGGGAATGTCACTGCAAATAATGTTATTTTTGTCGATAGTATCCCTGGTGGAACAACATTTGTTCCAAATAGTGTTACAGTGAATGGAGTAGCACGTCCAGGAGCAAATCCAGCAAGCAGTATTAATCTAGGAAGTATTAATGCTTCGCAAACGACTGTAGTGCGTTTTCAAGTTCGAGTAACATCTAATCCACTTGTCAATCCAATTCCGAACCGTGCGAGTGCAACCTTTAACTTTACTCCAGTACCTGGCCAACAACCAGTTTCAGGGCAAGCGACAAGTAATACTGTAGTTACTACTATTAATATAGCTGATATAAGAACGAGAAAAACAGTGGATAGAGCTTTTGCGACAGTGAATGACGTTCTTACGTACACTGTTACAATTGAAAATACAGGAAATGTACTTGCGACGAATGTTATTTTTCAAGATCCGATTCCAATTGGAACGACTTTTATCGTAAATAGTGTGACGGTAGATGGGGTTTCACAACCTGGAGCAAATCCTTCGACTGGGTTTGCGGTAGCAAATATTTCTCCTGGCGGAAGTAGGACAGTGCGTTTTCAAGTCCGAGTGACATCTACGCCATCAGGAGGCACGATTGCGAATCGTGGAAATGTATCTGCTAATTTCGTCGTTATTCCGAATCAACCACCAGTGACGATTAATAGACAAACGAATACAGTTGTGACACAAGTTAATACAGGTGGTTTAAATGTAATAAAAGAAGTGAATACGACACAAGCGGCAGTAGGGGACACTTTAACATATACGATTGCCGTCCAAAATACAGGAAACGTTCCGTTAACAAATGTGTTTTTCCAAGACACTATTTCTCCCGCTGTCTCATTTGTTGCAAATTCTGTAACAATTAATGGAGTACCACAAAGTGGATTAAATCCGAATACAGGATTTTCTCTTCCTAATATTCCTGCGGCTCAAACAGTTGTAGTCACATTTGACGTATTAATTGTACAGGATCCAGAAAATGAAGACATATTAAATCAAGCAAATGTAACAGCAAGTTTTCAAGTGAATCCGAGTGAACCACCCGTAACAATCAATGTTCCGAGTAACATTGTGAATACAACTATACAATCAGGGAACTTTGAAGTTGTGAAAGCAGTGAATACGGATGTTGCAACAGTAGGGGATGTTTTAGTATATACAATCGAAATTATAAATGCAGGTAGTGTACCAGCTACAAATGTATTTTTCCAAGATTCAATTCCACAAGGGACATTATTTATTGAAAACAGTGTCTTTGTGAATGGGGTCTTACAAGAAGGGGCAGATCCAGAATTCGGATTCCCATTAAATAATTTACCCGCTGGTGCGAGTGTAATTGTTACGTTTGAAGTATTAATTGATGAAATTCCACAAGGAAATAATGTTGTAAATAATGCGAATGTAACTGGAGATTTTCTTGTAAATCCAACAGAACCACCAATTACTGTAACGGTGCCAAGTAATACTGTTATGACAGTGGTGAATTCTTCAGGGTTAAATGTAAGGAAGAGTGTAAGCGCTACTGAAGCAGGTGTAGGAGATACGTTAACATATACAGTTCGTATACAAAATAGTGGAACGGTAGCAGCGACAAATGTATCATTTCTTGATCCAATTCCAGTTGGAACAACGTTTGTAGCAAATAGTGTAACAATAAATGGAACGCCTCAACCAGGTTTAAACCCAACAATTGGATTTCCGCTTGCTAATATTCCAGTAGGAGGGATGGTAACAGTTGCTTTTCAAGTGACAATCACGAGTGTACCACCAAATAGAGTTCTTCCGAATAATGCAAATGTAACTGCGGATTTCCAAGTAAGCCCTCTCCAGCCGCCAATTATAATTGTAACGATTAGTAATATTGTTGTGACGCGAGTGAATGTAGGATCACTTAATGTAATGAAGAGTGTAAATACATCGCAAGCAGGAGTAGGAGATACGTTAACGTATACGATTCTTATTCAAAATACAGGAACTGTTCCTGCAACGAATATTATTTTTCAAGATCCAATTCCGTCTGGTACTGCGTTTGTAGCAAATAGTGTGACGATAAACGGAGTCGTACAGCAAGGCGCGGATCCTATGGCAGGTTTCCCAGTACCAAATATTCCGGTCGGGCAAACGGCTACAATTACGTTTCAAGTTACAGTGACGAGTGTTCCGAGCGGTGGAAATGTTAGAAACCAATCAAACGTTACTGCAAGTTTTCTTATAAATCCAGCAAACCCTCCAATAACGACTGTAACAAATAGTAATTTTGTAGTGACACAAGTAAACACAGCGCAGCTAAGTATACAAAAATCTTCATCTGTACAACAAGCAGCACTTGGAGAAACTTACACGTATTCTGTTATCATTCGAAATAACAGCACAGTAACAGCAACGAATGTTTCTTTCCTTGATCCAATTGCTGCAGAAACAACATTTGTAGCAAATAGTGTAACGATAAATGGAGCGCCACAACCTGGATTTGACCCAAATGTTGGTTTCACACTTCCGAATATTGCAGCTGGAACATCATTGACAGTAACGTTCCAAGTTATGGTAGTTGCACCGTCTACACGTGGAGCAGTATTAAATACAGCATCTGCTACAGCCACTTTTTTATTAAATCCTTTACAACCACCTGTAACAACATCGAACTCAAGTAATACAACGGTAGTTACAATACCGTTACCTCCTCCTGGTGAAGTAACAGCAACAAAAACAGTTGACGTTGCTGCTGGAGCTGTTGGGGATGTATTAACGTATACTGTGCTAATTTCAAACGTAGGAATTATACCTGTTACAGATGTGTTCTTCCAAGATGTCATTCCAGAAGGAACAACATTTGAAGAAGATAGTGTAACGATAGGTGGGGTACAGCAACTCGGTTTAAATCCAGAAATAGGATTTACAGTTACTCCATTATTAATCGATGGTGGAAGTATTGAGGTAACGTTCCGAGTGAGGATTACAGAAATTCCAGATAATGAAGTCATATTAAATGATGCAGACGTTACATTTACTTCACAACCAAATCCGCAGGAACCACCAATTACGGAAACGATATTAACGAATTTAGTCGTTACGACAATTAATATAGCTTCGATTTTTCCATTAAAACTAGTAGATAAAGAAGTAGCGACTGTAGGAGAAATATTAACGTATGATGTATTAATCTTTAATTTCGGTACAGTGCCAGCAACGAATGTTGAATTTATAGATACAACTTCCGTCGGTGTAGCATTTGTACCGGGAAGTGTGAGCATAAACGGGGTACCGGCACCAGGATTAGATCCTTTCATTGGTTTTACAGTTCCAGATATACCTGTAGATAGTTTTGCACGTGTCACATATCAAGAAGTGGTTACAAGCATACCAGAAGGTGGTACAGTTGTTAACTTTGTAGACGTTACAGCTACATTTCCTGTAAGTGAAACAGAGCCGCCTATTACAGAAACAACGACAAGTAATACGACATTAACAGAAATCAATGAGCCTGGTTTGAATGTTTTAAAATCAGTAAGTCAGCCGGTTGTTGCAGTAGGTGATACAATCACATATACAACAGTAGTTCAAAATACAGGAACAGTGGTAGCGACGAATGTTCAATATAGTGATGTATTACCATCCTCAATAACATTTGTACCGGACAGTGTAACGATAGATAGTGTGCTACAACCTGGATTCAATCCGAATAATGGATTCCCACTTCCAGATATAAACCCAGGTGAAAGTGTAGAAGTTACATTCCAAGTAACAGTTGTTAGTGTTCCGTCAAATGGAACAATTGTCAATACGGCAAATGTAATAGGAAGCTTTGTATTAGTACCAGGAGAACCACCAGTTATAGTAAACCAACCGAGCAATACAACACTTACAACTGTAAATAGAGGACAATTTAATGTAATTAAACAAGTAAATAGGGCTGCTACTCTCGTTGGAGATGTATTAACGTATACGGTTCAAATAACGAATACAGGAACAGTAACAGCAAATAATGTTCAGTTTATTGATACCATTTCAGCAGGAGCGTCATTTATACCAAATAGTGTAACGATAAATGGAGCTCTGCAACCAATCTTAAATCCGATTACTGACTTTGGAGTTGGAGATATACTCGTTGGTGAAACGGTTATCGTGACGTTTCAAGCGACAGTTATAAACATCCCGACATCAGGAACAATTACGAACGTGGCGAATATAACAGGAAGCTTTACTTTAGTACCAGGAGAGCCACCGGTTGTATTAACAGAGCCGAGTAATACGACGATAACAAGGATAAATAGAGGACGGTTCAGCGTTATAAAATCTGTAAATAAAGAAGCGACACGTTTAGGAGATACGTTAACGTATAGTGTGCAAGTTACAAATACGGGAACGGTAACAGCGACGAATGTTCAGTTTATCGATGTTCCGTCACCTAGTTTAGAATTCGTTCCTGGAAGTGTACAAATAAATGGAATTCCACAAGTAGGTTTAGATCCATTTGTAGGCTTTTCATTACCGGATCTTGCAGTAGGCGATAGTATATTAATTACATTTGAAGTAAATGTAATCGCAATTCCGCCTTCTAATAGCATTATGAATACAGCGAGAGTAACTGGTGATTTCGAATTGATTCCGGGAGAACCTCCGTTTACAATTACGAATTCAAGTAATACGGCAGTCACACCAGTAAATAGAGGCAGTTTAGATATGCTGAAAGAAGTAGACAATTCAATTGTTGGAGTAGGAGAAACGGTAACGTATACTGTTCGTATATTAAATACTGGTACTGCTGATGCAATGAATGTTCAATTTATCGATGTGCTATCTCAGGAAGCCGATTTCGTCCCAAATAGTGTAACGATAAATGGAGTTCCGCAGCTAGGGTTAAATCCGCAGGTTGGATTTACGATACCAGATATTCCAGTTGGTGAAACCGCACTTGTAACATATGAAGCTACGATTACAAGTTTTCCAGATGGTGGTACAGTAGTGAACGTTGCAGGGGCGTTAGCAGAATATATTTTAGTACCAGGAGAGCCGCCAGTTACAGTGATGGATACGAGCAATACAGTTATAGTGACGGTAAATACTGCAATCTTATTTGTTGCAAAAGGAGCAAACTTTGAAGTAGCAATGGTAGGAGATGTTATCACTTACGGAATTGCTGTTATAAATGATAGTACAGTTCCTGTGACCAACATTGTGTTAACAGATATCATTGATCCGAATACGCTATTTATAAATGGAACGGTAACGGTAAATGATGTACCTTTTCCGTTTGCTAATCCGAATACCGGTATTTCGTTAGGTGATTTTCAGCCAAATGATGCAGCAATTATTAATTTCCAAGTTGTAATAACAGGAGGGCAAATAAATAATTTAGTTACAAATACTGCTACAGCGAATGGGCTTGCAATTGTGAATCCTAATGAACCTCCTGCAGTAGTTGTAGGCGATAGTAACACAGTTGTTATCCCGTTTATTCCTCAGAATGTTTCAACGACTGTTGTAAAAGTGGCAGATCATCAAACAGCAACGATAGGTGATGTTATTACGTTTACGACAGTTATTACAAATACGGGTGATACAGTGATGCAAAATATCCGTTTTCAAGATATGTTAGATAGTAGTGTACGATTTGTCCTTGGAAGTGTAACGGTTGATAATACGCTAGTGTCAAATGTAAATCCAGTATCAGGATTTCTTATAGGAAGTTTAAATCCAGGTGAAGCACGCACAGTCTCGTTCCAAGTAGTAGTTCAGAGCGCGCCAAGTGGTTCAGGAAATTATATAAATCAAGCGAATATTCGCTTCGAACATCAAGTAGGTACAGTGTTACCACCTGTTACACAAATAATAGAAAGTAATATTGTGATCATACCGTTCGTCCCAACTATCGAACAAATTTGTGAAACAAACTTTAATTGCTTAGATAAAATTCCATTTCAATGTTCTCCGTGTAATCAGTTGCACCAACATAAAAAATAAAAACAAAAAGAGCATCTAGAAAGAATAGGATGCTCTTTTTGTTTTATCATATAGACTCATGTTCAGACGAGGTAAAAAACTCGTTAATTTTGTTGGAGAGTAGAAATGGAATAGCTCCTTTTATAACAGAAATATCCCAGTCCCACCATGCTAGACTCTCTAGTTTGTCAATCGTTTCTTGCGGGAAACGATATCGAACAAATTTTGCAGGATTACCAGCTACAATTGCATATGGAGGTACGTCTTTTGTAACAACACTCTTTGCGCCAATAATGGCACCGTTACCAATTGTAACACCAGATAAAATGCAGGATTGATAACCAATCCATACATCGTTGCCGACTACGATATCACCTTTTGAAGAAGGATGACCAGTAATATGTGCTCCTTCATTAAAAAATGCATTAAATGGGTAAGTCGTTATCCAGTCTGCACGATGTTCACCGCCAAGTATAAAAACGACTTCTTCTCCTAATGAACAAAACTTACCTATTTTTAATTTTGTTTCATCATTCCAAGAAAAAATGGTTGGACCTACTTTACTATAAGTATAATCACCAATATCATATTTATTATATTCAGGTTTTTGATTTAAATATAACATAACGAATTTAGCATCCTCTCTAAGTCAAGTAATGGATATGGAACATTATATGCAACTTGGAATAAGTCGAACTGTGTTGTATGAATTGGTAATGCACAAATAAAATAGTAGGCGCAACGAATAAAAAGGAGTGGAATGAATGATATACGAAATGGGATTATATAATAAACCTTTTCAATCAATTCAATCAGGAAAAAAAGTATATGAAGTACGTTTATATGATGCGAAACGTCAACTTATAAAACGAGGCAATCATATTGTATTTACGAACCTTACGACAGAGGAAACGATGACTGTAAAAGTAATGGAAATAAAACGATACGAAAGCTTTAAAGCAATGTACGAGCAAATTGATAAAAAATTATTGGATTGTGAAAATGATAGTTTAGAGGAAATGCTAGAAAGTACAAACAAAATATATACGAAAGAACAAGAGCAAAAGTGGGGAACAGTGGCGATTCGTATTGAGGTAATAAAATGATAAGAAATCGCGGCGCAGCTATCATTGTGCAGGAAGGGAAAATTGCTCTTATAAAACGTATTCGAGAAGGTGAAACATATTATGTTTTTCCAGGCGGAGGAATTGAGGAAGATGAAACAGCTGAAGAGGCAACGAAGCGAGAGGTTTATGAAGAGTTAGGGGTACATATAGAAGTGGAGCAACTTATTGCAAAGGTGGAGTATAAGGGTACGGAGTATTATTTTAATGCCCGTATTACTGATGGAGTTTTCGGAAGTGGTAAAGCTGCAGAATTCGAACTGAAAGATAGAGGGAGTTATATTCCGTTATGGTTGCCGATACACGAGTTGGAAGAAGTGAATATAAAACCGTATGAAGTGGTCGGAAGTATATTCAATCATTATAAAAAGTGAGGTATGACAACATACAAAAAAAACCATTGACATAGCCTTCTGATTTAAGTATTGTATTCGAGTATGTTTATAATCAGGAGGTTTATATGAGCAATCAAACAACTACACATCATGTGAAAATGACAACAGCGGATCCATCTGGAATTGGTCTATTTGGATTAGCGATGGTAACACTTGTAGCATCGTCTCAAAAGTTAGGCTTAACAGATGGCGTTTCTCTTGTATTACCGTGGGCAATCTTTTTAGGAGGATTTGCACAAATCTTTGCGTGTATTCACGATGCAAAGCATAACAATACGTTCGGTACAACAGCATTCGGTGCGTACGGCCTATTTTGGTTAGGTGTTGGAATGACTTGGTTAATTCAACTTGGAGTATTTGGCGAAAAATTAGCACAAGCTGCAGATTCAAAACAGCTTGGGGTAGCCTTTATCGGATATTTGATTTTCACAATCTTTATGACAATTGGTGCAATGGAAACACATAAAGTATTATTTATGATTTTCGTCCTTATTGATTTCTTATTTATCGGTCTTTCATTAAGTACTTTAGGTGTTATGCCGCATGCAATGCATAATTTAGCAGCATATTCTGAACTTCTTATTTCATTATTATCTTTCTATGGTTCAGCAGCAGCAGTGTTAAATACACACTTCGGAAAAGTTGTTTTACCAGTTGGAAAGCCGTTTGGTATTTTTAAAAAGTAATAAAAAAGCACAGATGATTGTATAGTCATCTGTGCTTTTTTTTTGTGCGGTAAATAGAAATATTAAAAAATATAATTGAAATTGATTCTCATTATTAATATAATGAGAATGAGAATCATTTATTGTAAGAGGGGGATGCCGAAGTGGCGAAAATTTTAATAGCTTATGCAAGTATGTCAGGAAATACAGAGAGTATTGCTGATTTAATTAAAGTTAGTTTAGATGCTTTTGATCATGAAGTAGTATTGCAAGAGATGGAAGGCATGGATGCTGAAGAATTATTAGCTTATGATGGAATCATTTTAGGATCTTATACGTGGGGTGATGGTGAACTACCATTTGAAGCGGAAGATTTCCATGATGACTTAGAAAATATAGATTTATCAGGGAAAAAAGTAGCGGTATTCGGATCAGGAGATACGGCGTATGAACTGTTTTGTGAAGCGGTAACGATATTTGAAGAGAAACTTGTAGAACGTGGTGCAGAGCTTGTACAAGAAGGGTTGAAAATTGAATTAGCTCCAGAAGATGAAGAGGATGTTGAAAAATGTAGTAATTTTGCAATTGCATTTGCTGAGAAGTTTTAAGAATGGGAGTGTCAACGTGGAGACAATGTTAAGTGCGACCGCTATTACAAAGTTAAGAGATGGAAAGCTTATGTTAGCTACTACATATAATGGCTTATTTATTGAACAAGACGGAGAATGGAAACAAATTTTACATGGTTTTCAAAAACGAATTAGAGATTTACATAGCGAAGGTAATGTAGTATACGGTGTAGGTGACGAAGGAATTTTTATTCGTAGTACGAATGGTGGAGAGAACTGGACGGTTCAGCGTTTTCCAACAAAAGCAACGAGTTGGAATGTGTGTAGTAATGAAAAAGGAACTGTCATTGCACATGGAGATAAAACGTTGTATCATTCTAATGATTTTGGTTCGACATGGGAAACCATTCATCCATTTCTTGAGTATGGTGGCGGGGCACCATCTATTCGATCGTTATTTTTATATAAACATTACTTATTTATCGGTACGAAAATACATGCTAAATATGGTGGTGTTTGGCTCTTTAATTTGGAAACACGTAAATTAAAGAGGATTAAAATCGTGATGAATCAGATGATCTCAGCGTTGACTTTACACAATGCTTATTTAGTAGCAGCTAGTGGATCGTGCAAAGGGATTAGCGGGAATATTTCTTTTTGTAAAATAGATGAAAGTATTGAGGGTGAAAAAATATATTGGCACACATGTCAAAGCGAGCAGAAAGCAAGTAGCTATTTAGACTTAAGTGTAGATCAACATGTGCTATATACAACGTCAACGCAAAATAAGGCGGGGATTAGTACTGTTTGTCGTGTGCTTCTAGAAGAAGGAATTGTTACAGTATGTGACTCAGTTAAAGGGCATGGCTGGCGCATTGTGAACGAAAAAGAAGGCTATGTTGTAGCTGGTTCACGGGAATCAAAAGCGATGCAATGGAAAAAAAAAGTTGTATAGCAAAAAAAACTTTGCTTTTATTATATTGATATGATATATTATATTTAAACCATTTTACTTTTAATAATATAGAGATTTAAATGAGCTGTAACTTCCGAGGAGGATAGCAATGTTAAATCTCCTCAGAGGTGCAGTTTTTTTAATGTCTGACTTATTTTTGTAAAGTGGTTGAAAATGAATATGTACATATAGGTACATTGTAGGAGGATTTTTTACATGCAAAACGGTAAAGTAAAATGGTTTAACTCAGAAAAAGGTTTCGGATTCATCGAAGTTGAAGGCGGAGAAGACGTATTCGTACATTTCTCAGCTATCCAAGGCGAAGGCTTCAAAACTTTAGAAGAAGGTCAAGAAGTTACTTTCGAAGTAGAACAAGGTAACCGTGGACCTCAAGCTACTAACGTTAACAAGAAGTAATTGTGAAAAAAAGAAGGGCTTGCCCTTCTTTTTTTTTTGCATTTTTATTGAATAATCTTCTATGTACATATCATAATGAGATTGAATTTTCGTTTTTTGACGAAGCATTACATGCATAAAGTGTATGAATAAATAAATACTGAAAATAAAGTATGTGTGTGAAAAGGAATGTAGAAAGAGGTAAATAAATTGGAAAACGCTACACATTTTATTGTGTTTGATATAGAGAGAAATTTCAGGCCGTATAAATCAGACGACCCGTCAGAGATAGTTGATATCGGGGCTGTAAAAATAGAAGCGAGTACAATGAAGGTAATTGGAGAATTTTCAGAGTTAGTAAAACCAGGTGCACGACTTACTCGCCATACGACAAAATTAACAGGAATTACAAAGAAAGATTTAATGGGTGTAGAGAAATTCCCGCAAATTATAGAGAAATTTATTCAGTTTATCGGAGAGGATTCTATATTTGTTTCATGGGGAAGAGAAGATTATCGTTTTCTATCTCATGATTGTACGTTGCACGGCGTAGAATGCCCATCTATGGAAAAAGAGAGAAAATTTGATTTGCAGAAATTTGTTTTCCAAGCGTATGAAGAATTATTTGAGCATACACCAAGTTTACAATTTGCAGTAGAACAGCTCGGTTTAACATGGGAAGGAAAGCAACACAGAGCTTTGGCAGATGCTGAGAATACAGCCAAGATACTTCTTAAAGTATATAGCGAGAGAGATATTCATAAACGATACAAAAGACATGGTGAACTTGAACTTGTAGAGAACGGAAAACTAACAGAAAAAGCGAAAAAAAAGATGCGAAAATGGGTATTTAAAGAAATGAGAAAAAATACAGAGCGTCCTTTCGTTTGGAGTACATTTGAAAGTAGTGACACGTGGGAAAGTATTACGGAAAGATACTATATAAGTGAAGCGACAATAGAACTACTGAAAAAGCATTTTCGTACGGCGGTTAGAAAAGCGGAAAGGCAGATTAAGTATTTGGTTGAGATGGAGAAGAATGCAGAGGTTAAATGAGATTCTTCTTTATTTCTAGCTACATAAATGTAACGTCGTGTATTTATAGGCGAATAAAATATTCATATTAAATGGCAATTGATTTGTTGTGATTGGGTCATTATAATTACTTTGAAAATTAAGGTGTATTAATGATTAAAATCGAACAGTAAGATGAGAGTTTTATATAGGGGGGTGTGATAGTGATAGACTTGGATATTAAAGACGTCAACGTACAGATGGAATTAAACGGAGTCTTTTGGAATGAGGATGGAATTGCTGAAATGACGGTGACTACAAAAGAAGAGCATTCTCTTCTTCTTCGTCTAGTAGTTGACTTAGAAAGTAAAACGATTAGGGCGACAAGTGCCGAAATAGTTAATGGGTTTTGCCCTCTGTGCAAACAAAAAAGGGGCGAATGTAGTGAACTTAATGACTTACAAAACAAAATGGATATTTTAGAAGAAGCTTACGATTGGGTGAGAGAGCACCCAGAATATCGTTTTCAATTATCTTTCTACGATTACAATAAATTTGAGGTAGTGAAGTGAATTTTTCACTTGAACAACATACATAGTGACTAAAAAGAAAACATAAAAAATTTATAGACCGACTTGTTCAACTAGAAATATTGAAGTAAGTCCTTCTAATGGAAATACGCTTGTGCAATAAGGAAGTAATCTACTTGATTCTGTAACAAATGTCCTCTTGGATCAAAAATAAGCATATATTGTTATAAAAAACCGATTTTTAGTAGAATCGGTTTTTTATATAACTTTCAACTATGTCCCAAATAAAAGAGCGCTCGTTAACAGCGCTCAGTAAAAATAGGGATATAGAAGGATTTATTCAATCCCGTTCGGATCATAAGAATACTGCTGCTTATTCTCAATCCGCTCAATCACATCTTGCAACTCATCCGGCTTCAGGAACTCAATAGGAGAGAAGCCTTTCTCAAACGTAAGTGTATCAGCTTCGATCATTAGTACGTATCGGTCATTTACCTTTGCGATATGTATTTGATCCCCGAAATCAGCAAGCAGGGCCTTCACAGAGATATGATCCGCTTTTAGCTTTAATTCCACTTCAGGAGCATGCTCGACGATTTGTGCGGTAGCTTCCATTACTTCTTCGGTTGAAAATTGTTCCATAATCTCACGTTTCGGACTAGCAGCCCATACTTCCATTGCTTGGTCGAATTGTTCACGTTCTTCCGTACCTTCTTCCAATACATCTTCAATTTGGTCATATACCATGTCCATTACTTGAGTTTTCATAATTTCAGGCATAGAGCGTTCATACTCGACGAATTTTAAGAAGTCTTCAAAGTAACGGGCGTGTGATGCTTGGTGAATTTTTAGTTCGCCTACTTCAACCATACCTTCTTCAGGCATGTACGGATATTGAATAGATTTCATGTTTTTTGTTGTGATGGCCATTTCAACGTTACGAATCAGTGTGGATTCATCTGAAATAGAAGCAACTTTCGGTTCAAAGTCACATTTCATAACGAAAACGAATGGATCATCAAAGTATTTGCGCAGCTTCGCTTGCGCAATTAAAAATACACCACCGCGTACAGCACTTGTGTCAAGATATGTATAAACGAGTGGTTCGCTCATATCTTTGAAGTTTTCCTTAGTTTCTGCGAAGCGAATGCGATTAAATAGGTTGTAATGAGGGTTTGAATCAAGTTCGTGCCCTTCTTCTACAATGAAGCGACCGATCTTTGTCGGGGCTTGTTCTGTTTTCGCATGACGTTCTACTTTCCGCTTTGAAATTTTTAATAATTCACCATTCAAAAATTCTTTTAAGGAGCTATCTTCATACTCTTCAGCGTCTAATGTTTGAAAATGTTTGTAGCGTTTATCAACAGCTTCACCTTTTCCTTCTACTTGTACAACATAAAAGGAAAGATAATTTATTTCGAAATCCATATTTATCACCTTGTTTCATTTCATTAACTCTTATCAGTATAGAGATGGAAAAAACTTTCGTCAATTTATATAAGGAAGGGGGAGCCCCTTCCTTTATATATTTTTTATCCCGCATTAACGGGCAGTAATGCTCCCACCTCAAATTTCGGCGAATGCGAGAAAGTTAGGTGGGAGATAACTGTCCATAAAAGCCCGATTGGTTCAACTAATAATTAGTGGGGGATGGACAAAACCCCCACTAATTAAAGTTTCACTTTATCTTCAAAATTAAAATCCGTCTTCTAATGCTGAAAATGGAATGTTTAGTCTATTTTCTATTGTACGTAAACGTTGGTTTAAGCGGTTTAATCTACGTGTATGACGCTCAACCGTGTTTTCTAATTGACGTACTCTTTGTTCAAGCTCATTTACTCGTCTTTCTAGTTGACGGTTTCCAGCACCAGGAAAAGAGATTGGAAGTTGGAATTGTCGAGTTTGATCATATGGATTAACTTGTTCTGCTGGATCTATATATTGTTGGTATTGTGCTTGTAAATCGTATTGAGGCTGATAACCATTTTGGTTATATGGATCGTATGGATTGTAGGGGTACATAAAAACATCCTCCATTTCTTTAAAATAGGTTAATTCACCATAATGTATGTGTAAAAGTGGAGTGTGGCACGGCAAATACCTATTTATGTTCACAGGATGTTTCTTTATAAATAAGAATATGGAGTTTTTACATTTGTATTTCGTTCGCTTAATGGTATATACTGGATAATGGGGTGGGGTTACATAAAGGTTACATTTCTATCAAACTCAAACTTTTATGTAAATATGTATAGACATTTGGAAAAGAAAAGAGTAATTTATATAGAGTAAAAAATAACTTGTAACATTTTATAAATATATTGTAAAATGATTGTAACAAAACATACATAAAAATGAAATAATACATAAAAGTAATATTGGGAAAAAGGGGAGAGTCTATTGTTCCGTAAAGTAAAGGGTATATTAGTTGGGGTGTTATGTGTAGCTGTAGTGAGTGGCTGTGGTACAAAAGTCAGTGATGTTGCATTAGTAAGTGATATTGGTGGCCACACGGTAGAGGCTAAAGCAGAAGTACAGGATTCTATTAGTTTAGTAGATGGTCGTACAGGTACGGAAGTGAAAAAGCTAGATTTATCGAGTCTAGGCTATTTTGAAGACGAAGTAAAATTTAAAAAATCGGTAACGAAGGTTGCTAGCGAAGTTGGGAAAAGCGTTGACAAAAAGATGGTTCCATCACGCGTAGCACCTGATGGAAGTTGGCAAGAAGGAAAACCTGCTTATGAGTTAATGGAAAAAGAATTAGTAGATAAATTATTAAACGTTGGTATGTGGGATTCTTCATATCAATTACCTATTGTTGAGAAAAAGCCTACTGCAACATTAAGTGATGCGCAAGGAAGTGGCACGGTAATTGGTAGATATGAAACGAATTTAGGTGGCTCAGCAGGTGGCCGTATTGAGAATATTCGTTTGTCAGCAGCGAGCATAAATGGAGTTGTATTAGCAAAAGGAGACCGTTTCTCTTTCAATGCATTAATTGGTGATACAACACCGGATAAAGGATATCAATTAGGGAAAGAAATAGTAGATGGTAAGTTAGTAGATGGATATGGCGGCGGTGTTTGTCAAACATCATCAACATTATACAATGCAGCAGATCAAGCTGGTTTGAAAATGGTAGAGAGAACGACACATTCTAAAACGGTAGGGTACGTTCCACAAGGAAGAGATGCTACGATTGCTTATCCATACTTAGACTTAGTGTTTGAAAACACGAATGATGCACCTGTGAAACTTTATATGGGCATTCAGGGCGGAAAGTTAGTTGCTGAAGTACATAAGATGAGATAAATATCATAAGCTATAAGAATAATAGATTTGAAGCCGGTATTTCTGAATTGCACCTCAATTGTTAGACATAGTCTAACAATTGAGGTGCAATTTTTTATGGCTAAATTTTATTCGAAAGAAAAAATACGAGGGGTGAGACGATATTTAGAAGGGACTGAAGGTGGAAAAACAATTGCTAAATCTATTGGTGTTCACTCCAGTATGCTCTATCAGTGGATTAGACAATATGAATCTTCAGGTGAAAATGCTTTTAAAAAACGCTATAAACCATATTCATCCCAGTATAGACTAGTTGTACTTCATTATATGAACGAACAAAGGACATCTATTAGGGAAACAGCGTGGTTTTCAACATTCCGTCTTATGAAACACCTCGGAAGTGGAAAGTAGCTTATGACTCAGGGGGATTTTATGCCCTATAATTAAAGAAAAAGGGGTGCTTATCCATGAAAAATAAAATACGTAACGTGACAAAAAAAACAAGGAGTAGTTGGCTCAATAGGGGCACTGCAAGTGGAAAATGAGCGTTTTACGTATGGAAAATACATATTAAAAAAGTGGAATATCTTAGTTCAAAACAAGGGGAATTTTCGAAACAAAATAAAGCTTAAGTAGTCTATGAAATAAGGCATGGAGTTACGGTGAAAGTGTTACTTCATCTAGCAGATATTCAGCGTAGTACGTATTGCTATTGGGTGGGGAATTTCGATTGTCCTAATCCGGATATGGAGCTAAAAGGATTTATCCAAGCCATTTACGACGAACATGAGGGTCTTTATGTTTATCGTCATATTAGTGATGAACTGAAGAATCGCGGATAAAAAGTAAATCGCAAAAAGTGTATCATATCATGAAAGAATTAGGATTAAAATGTCTAGTATAATTTAAGCGAATGTAAAGTTAATTATTTTATTGCTATTGTTAGGTTGTTAAAAACTGAAGTTAATCAAATGAAGAAGAAGCTAATAAGCAAAAAAATTTTTCAAGAAAGCTTTGCGGTCTTTTCATGTTTCAAAGCCTCATGTTATAACAGTTAATAAGAATCCAGCTTATCCTATAGCCATTGAACGATTAAAAAAGAATATGCGACTTAGACAACAAAAGTACTTGAATAACATAGAAGAAGCCATGCAAATGATTAAAAAAGAACAGATTGATGTACGGGATCGGTTTGCCCATAATCAAAAAAATCAGTCATTAATTGTTTGGACTTGCAACATAAGATATGATTCCGTTAGGAGTATATACGCTTTATTCTCTTATACTTTTGCAAAAGAACCATAATTCTTTAATTTGTAAAATTTTGACTATATATATCGAATTTTGATGAAAGAAAATGTTTGTTAAATGTCGATTTCTTGCGTAATATAGACATCAAGATAGAAAGTACCAATATTTAGGGGGTAATAAATATTTGGTTTTTGAAGAGGCTTAATTAATTAAGTTTATATTCGTTGTTGGGAATAATGCAAGTTATATAGTGAAACTGTTACTAGGAGGCACAGGTGTATGGAATGATGAAACTGTATATTGTTGATGTAGATTATTTAGTCCATAGCGATTATACAAAATAATGATTAAGAGAATTGGCGTTTTAATTTTTTGATTATTTAAAAATCTATTTCGGTTCAAAGGTAGTTAATCAAAATATCTAAAATAAAAATAGTAATATTCACTCTAATGTAAATGAATGTACAAAAATTTTGTAAGAGGAATAGAAATATTGCTTTCAATATAGGTGATTTAAGTTAATGGATGGTAGCCCTAGTTGAAAAGCGATAAATTGTTATCTGTTGATATTGATTAGTTTTTAGAGGTAACGGTCTGCAATCATTCAGGTTGAATTGTGAAATAAGTAATAAATTCATAATTAGGTTAGTTAAATATAGCCTCTAAGTAGATAGGTATACTTTAATAGTAGATGCATATATAAATAAAATATGAAAGTGAGTTGAAGATCTAGATGGGCAAAGGTCTAACAGGGCGTATTTCAGCAACACCAGCTCGTCTCTTACATGAAGAAGTTTTGGAACCCCAATTCAGGTATGAGGTTGAGTATTTGTTGCCAGCGTATATTCAGATTGAACAAGTGATGCTTCTGGAATATGTACGGATGTGTTGGATTACTGCAAAAGAAGGACAGGAAATTTCACAGATATTGCAGTCTATTACTAGTGGTGGGCTAGTAGCAGATCCAGTAAATAACATGTCAGATATAGCATTTGGGATTGAGCGACTAGTGGAATCTTCTCTTTCTGTTCCAGTACCTTGTTGGCATATGGACCGTAGTCGTAATGATTTTCAAGCTTGTGCTCAGTTGATTTTTGGTCGTGCACAATGGCTAGAGTTAATGCAAAATCTAATAGAATTGATAGAGTCGATGGACATCCTTGCTAATCAGTATCGGGAGGTGGGTATGCCGGGGTATACTCACTATCAGTCAGCTCAAATCATCACACCTGGTTTTTATCTATCAACAATTAATCAAGAGTTGCTGCAAACATTGAAACGTTGGATTAGAGTATATGACGATATGAATCAATGTCCACTTGGATCAGGAGCAATGGCTGGTGTGGAACTAGATTGGGATCGTGACCGACTTGCTAGTCTTCTGGGGTTTCACCAAGTTCGCCTTACTGCACTAGCAGCAGTTGCATCACGCGAATGGGTCTTACAAGCATCTTCGGAGTTATCTATATTTTCTGTTCTAATTTCTAGATTTACAACAGATTTGATGCAGTGGGGTAGTAGTGAAATGAATTTTATTAATTTGCCGGATGAATTATCAGGAATTTCTTCAGCGATGCCTCAAAAGAAAAATTTTCCTATTTTAGAGAGAATAAGAGGGAAGAGTGCTCATTTATCTTCATTTTATCTAGATATGGTTCTTGGACAGCGTAATACACCATTTACTAATTTGGTAGAGACATCGAAGGAGGCGGGGACACATCTATTGACGATGTTTCGCACGACTAAGTCTTTACTCCGTCTGTTGAAAACGGTGATTGACCATTTGAGCTTTAACGAAGAACAGATGCTTACTATCTGTAAACGTGATTTCTTCGGTGGATTCACACTTGCCAATTTACTTACGGTGAAGACAGGCATTCCATACCGAAAAGCGCAAGTAATTGTTGGTCGTTATATTATGAGTGCGTCTCAGCGTAGCTTAATGCCGATGGAAGGAGACGAGCGATTGTTGCAGGAGAAGTGTGCAGAAGAGGGTTATGAAGTTTCTGATTTAAGCGATATACTTACTACTGCATTTGATATCCGAAAAAATCTATTTATAAAGAGGTCTTCGGGTTCGACTAATCCAGAGCAGGTTAAAGCATTACTACTAGTGCAGAAAGAACAGGCACAGCATCTTGGAGAGGAATTAAGAAAGCGGGAAGCTCAGCTATCGAAAGCAAATACACAAAGGGAGTATCTTTTAAATCTGTTGATATCAACAGAAAAGGATGGAGAGGACATAGATGTTATATGAAAATATGATGGATGTTATAGGAAACACTCCACTGGTTAAGTTACGATTGAATAATCAATCAGTCGCATCTGTCTATGCGAAGCTCGAACTTATGAATCCTTTTGGAATGAAAGATCGAGTAGCTAAACAAATCATTCTTGCTGCTAAATTATCTGGAGAACTTACGGATGATATGCCAATTATTGAGAGTTCTTCAGGCACAATGGCTTGTGGAGTGGCACTGGTTGGTCGTCAATTAGGGCATAAGGTACATATTGTAACGGATCCACGTATTGACTCGATTACATATGCTAAATTAAAGTCGTTAGATTGTAAAGTGCATGTAGTGAAGAAAATGGGGAGAAATGGTTGGCAAAGTGCACGATTAGAGCGTTTGTATGAGTTAATGGAGGAGTATCCTGGAGCGTTTTGGCCTCGTCAGTATGAAAACTTAGAAAATCCACGTGCTTATAAAAAACTAGCAATGGAGTTGATAAAAGATTTAGGGCGAGTTGATGTTCTTGTAGGTTCCGTTGGTAGTGGAGGTTCTCTTTCGGGATCTGCACGTGCATTAAAATACTATAATCAAGATTTACAAGTGGTAGCTGTTGATGCGGCTGGGAGTGTGATCTTTGGACAGCCGGATTGTCCTAATCGCTTACAAGGAGGACTTGGTAACAGTTTGATTGCGTCTAATGTAGATTTTAGTGTGATTGATGATGTACATTGGTTGAATGATCAAGAGGCGTTTGCAGCTACTTTGCAACTTGCACGCGATGAGCAGATTTTTGCCGGAAACAGCTCTGGATCGGTATATGCAGTCTCACGTTGGCTTGCTAGTCAGGTCACGTCAGAATGTAATATTGTTGCAATCTTTCCTGATCGTGGTGATCGTTATGCTGATACAATCTATAATGAGGCGTATCATAATGAGAAAGGTCTTTCTAGATGCAACCTAACTAAAGGACCACAATTTGTTGATTTGGATTGTGTCGTCTCTTCTTGGTCTTATGCAAATTTATTAGGAGTGAATCCACATGGAAAAAAAACTATTGTTCGTTGAAGCCAATACAACAGGCACAGGAATGCTCGCTATAAGAAAGGCGAAGGAGCTAGGATATGAGCCGATATTTTTGACACAAAAAAAGAGTCTTTATCAAGGGCTCTCTGATTTAGAATGTCGTGTGATTGAGCTGGATACTAATTCCGTTGACGCTATTAAGCATTACATTATACATGAGAAAATGGAAGATATAGCAGGGATTTTGACAACTAGCGATTATTATCTTGAAACTGTGGCAGAGCTAGTACAAATGTTTCGATTAAGTGGTAATACGCATCAAGCGATTTATTATTGTCGTAATAAGGCAATGTTTCGTGAAAAACTTCATTTAGAGAAAGTACTTCAGCCAAAATTTCACATCGTTCAATCTATAGATTCTCTACAGAATATTTATTCTTCTATACAGTTTCCGTGTGTAGTGAAGCCAGCAGATGACAGTGGTTCGAATAATGTGCGCTTTTGTTCTAATTGGGAAGAAGTAGAGAAAATAGCCACAAAAATTCTTGCCAACAAATATAATGCTAGGGGACAAGAGAAAGCAAATATGGTGTTGCTAGAAGAATATATAGAAGGTCCAGAATATAGTGTAGAAATGTTTTCGTGGGAAGGAAACTCTATATGCATAGGTATTACAGAAAAACAATTAACTGGATTTCCGTATTTTGTTGAATCTGGTCATATTTTCCCTGCTGAACTTCCAAAAGATGTACAATCAGAGATTGAACAGACCGTGAAATGTGCGCTTCAAGCTGTGGATTTTAGGTTTGGTGCATCACATTCAGAAGTAAAATGGACATCAAATGGTTGTGTCGTGATTGAAGTAAATGCTCGTCTTGCGGGGGGGATGATTCCTGAATTAGTTCGCCATTCAACTGGAGTTGATCTTCTCAGGCAGCAAGTTCTTAGTTCAGTAGGTGTAGCACCAGAGTGGAAAGAAATAGAGTACATGAATTATGCTGGTATTCATTTTCTCACGGCTAAAAAGTCAGGGTTTTTGTCTACAGTAAAGGGGATTGAAGAGGTAAGAGAGCTTTCCTATATTGAAGAGCTAGTAGTTAAGGCGCAAGTTGGTCAACCTGTGAATCCACCAGAAAATTTTTCACACCGTTTAGGTCATGTTATGGTACGAGGTAGAACATATGAAGAAACAGTATTATTTCTAGAAGAAGTAGCTAAGAAGCTTGAAATACAAGTCAATAACTAAATGTGCTAGATGTTTTTATGGTTGATGATTCTTCATCACATATGGAGAAAGTTAAGGTAATCCCAAAGGTCGTTTATATTATCTGTCTTAATGAATTTTGAGAGTTTATTGTATTATTGAGGAGGAATATTTAAATGATTCAAGAAGATAAATACTCTTTAACTCACCCTCAGAAAAGAATTTGGTATACAGAAATTTTAAATTCTAATACAAATGCATGTAATCTAGATATGGTTATAAGGATATACAGTGAAGTGGATTATTTTTTATTAAATAAGGCAATTAATAAAGTGATTAGTGAAAATGATAGTCTTCGCATTAGACTTAAACAGCAAGATAACCAGGAGCCAGTACAATATTTCATAGAACATCAAGATAAAAATTTTGAATATTTAGATTTTAGCAATGAAAATGACTCTGCAAAATTAGACTCTTGGATAGAAAAAAAACTAAGAGAACCATTTGATTTGATGGATTCAGATTTATATTATTTTTCTTTGGTGAAACCTGGAAAAACGGAAGGTTTTATTTATTGCAAGGTGCACCATATAGTTACGGATGGCTTATCAATGAATATGATAGTCAATCAAATCATTGATGTGTACGTAAATCTCTATATGGGAAAAGAGATAAATGCGATTTCTACAAGCTCATATGTACAGTTTATAAAAAATGAAGAAAACTATATGAAGAGTTCTCGTTTTGAAAAAGATGAGAATTTTTGGTTGGAAGAATTTCAGACTATCCCAGCCGTTACTGGAATAAAACCTCATAATCCTTTCTTAACTAGTACAAAATCTTCACGTGAAAAATTCGTTGTATCAGATGGATTAAGGGGTGCAATAGAGAACTTTTCTAGGGAGTATGGTTTTAGTATTTATTCTATTTTTGTTTCTGTTCTTCAGCTAGCTTTGCATCGATGGACTTCATCTAATGATATTACACTTGGAATGGTTTATGGGAATCGCGCGGGTAGGATTGAAAAAGAACTTATGGGGATGATGGTTAGCACAGTTCCTTTAAGAATGAATATTGAACCTGAAGAGGAAGCAGTGTCTTTCTTTACTCGGATAGCTAAAAAGCAAAAGAAGATTTTATTTCATCAAAAATACCCCTTTAACTTATTGTCTGAGAAGATAAGAAAAATTAACGGTAGCTTCGAACGTTTTTTTGGAGTTTCCATTGACTATCGTCCTATAAAACTTAGTAAGGAATATGTAGATAATAACTTTTTCTGGCTTTCAAATGGACATGAAGTTAATGATTTTGCTGTACATATTGAAGAGCAACTTGATACCGGTAATTTAGAATTAGTAGTAGATTATCGGGAAAGATTATTTTCAAGACAAGAGATTAGAAGTTTCTTCAATTCTATGTTTGTTTTATTGGAGAATATATTAAAAGAACCGAAACAAAAGATTAAAGAAATTAGTATTCTTCCTAATGAAGAAAAGGAAAAAGTATTGGTAGAGTTTAACGAGACAAAAGCCAATTATTCTTCAAATTTCACAATTCATCAGCTATTTGAAAAACAAGCAGAACGTACTCCAGAAGCAGTAGCGGTAGTATATGAAGACCAAAAACTAACTTATCAAGAGTTGAATGAGAAGGCGAATCAGCTAGCTCATTATTTACAGAAGCGAGGGATTGGACCGGATTCACTGGTTGGCTTATGTGTAGAGCGTTCCCCAGAGATGATAGTAGGTCTCTTTGGTATTCTGAAAGCAGGAGGGGCCTACGTTCCACTGGATCCGACATATCCACAAAAACGATTGAGATATATTGTAGAGGATGCCGGGATACAAGTGCTTGTAACAAAAGAAACGTTACTAGGATTGTTCTCAGAAGAAATAGAAGTAATTTGTTTAGATCAAGATCAAGAGAAAATCTCTCTGGAAAATAGCACTTCACCTGATAGTAAAGTAACAGCAGAGAATTTAGCTTATGTCATTTACACCTCTGGATCTACTGGAAATCCGAAGGGGGTTATGATAGAGCACCATTCGGTGATTAATAGATTAGAATGGATGCAGGAAAAGTATCCAATATCTAAAATAGATACTATCCTTCAAAAAACGCCTTTTTCATTTGATGTATCTGTTTGGGAACTTTTATGGTGGTCATTTGTAGGAGCTCGTGTTTGTTTGCTTCCACCTGGTGGTGAAAAAGATCCTAGGTTGATTGTGGATTATATAGAACGTTATAGCGTGAATATTATGCATTTTGTTCCGTCTATGTTATCTGCTTTTTTGAATTATATGGAACGGTTGACAGGTAAAAAGAACTTATCTTCTCTCCGACATGTTTTTACAAGTGGAGAAGCGTTAAATACAGATCAGGTTCGACGATTTAAGAGTGTGTTTTTTAATTCCCAGGGGACGAATTTGAATAACTTATATGGTCCTACTGAAGCAACTGTAGATGTAACATACTTTGATTGTGATTTAGAACAAGAATTAACACTTATCCCAATTGGGAAGCCAATTAATAATACTCAGTTATACGTACTTGACCAGAGCCTTGAGATAGTTCCAATTGGAGTAATTGGGGAATTGTATATTGGGGGCGTAGGTTTAGCACGTGGATATCTGAATCGTCCTGAATTAACCAGTGAACGGTTTATTTCGCATCCATTCAAAGAAGGAGAGCGGCTATATCGGACAGGGGACCTAGTAAAATATCTTCCAGATGGAAATTTGGAATATATAGGCCGGATCGATAGCCAAGTTAAAATCAGAGGTTTTCGCATTGAACTAGGAGAAATAGAAGCAGCTTTACTTGAACATTCTTCTGTGAAAGAGGCAGTGGTTTTAGCAAGAGAAGATAATCCTGGGGATAAACGTCTCGTAGCGTATGTGGTTGGTAATGGAAGTAGGAATGAATGGAGAGAACATCTCAAGGGCCGATTACCTAGTTATATGATCCCTGCACACTTTATAGAAATGGAGGTTATGCCACTTACTCCGAATGGAAAAATTGACCGGAAAATCTTGCCCGCTCCAAAGGAGCAATTAGTTAAAGAGAATGTGCTTTCTCCTCGAACTCCTGTGGAAGAATTAGTAGCTTCTATCTGGAGTGAAGTGTTAGGTATGGAGCACATTGGAATTCAGGATTCATTCTTTGAGTTAGGTGGACACTCTCTTTTAGCGACACAAGTAGCCTTTAGGTTACAAGATGCGTTCCAAATTGAACTTTCAGTACGGGAACTTTTTGAGTACTCGACAGTTGAGACTTTAGTTGAACGGATAGTTCAGTTGCGTCAAAGAGGACCAAAACGAGATCTTCCTCCGCTGAAGCGAGTAGAGCGAGGGAAGCCATTACCGCTCTCTTATGCCCAACAACGTTTGTGGTTCATAGATCAGCTGGAGGGAGCAAGTGCTCTATATAATATCCCAGCCGTATGGCGCCTCAAAGGAAGGTGGGAACCTGAAGCGTTAGAAAAAGGATGGAATCAACTTATCGAACGTCATGAGTCTTTACGAACGAATTTCTTCCAAGGGGTAGATGGACAGCCTATGCAACAGATTTGTCTTTATGTGCCACAATCTATGAAAAGAGTGGATCTGACAAAGCTCTCTTCGGTAGAGAAAGAAAAAGAAATGAATCATTTGATTCAAAGAGAAGTAGAAACTCCCTTTGATTTGAAGCATGGTCCATTAATTCGAGCACAAATTTTCCAAGTTGAAAAAGAGGAATGGATTCTTCTTTGTACTATGCATCATATCATCTCTGACGGATGGTCGATGGAAATCTTCCTTGAAGAATGGCTAGCTTTATATGAAGAAGTGGTGGATGGAAAGCCAGCGGAACTAAGTCCTTTACAGTTCCAATATGTTGACTTTGCCCAGTGGCAAAAAGAATGGTTGGTAGCGGAGGTACTAGATCAGCAACTACAGTATTGGAAGGAAGAGTTGTCTGGAGAATTACCAATCCTGCAATTACCGATGGATCGTCCACGCTCAACTGTTCAAACACACCGAGGTGCGATGCATTCTGTTCTTTTATCTCATTCATTATTGGAGAAACTGAAAGAAATAAGTCGTCGGGAAGGATCGACGTTATTCATGACTTTATTAGCAGCTTACCAGAGCTTCCTCTCTCGTTATACAGGACAAGAAGATATATTAGTAGGAAGTCCTATTGCAAACCGAAACTACAGGGAGGTAGAAGGGTTAATCGGATTCTTCGTGAATACGTTGGTGTATAGAGCAGATATGACTGGAAATCCGACATTCCAAGAGTTAATGTCCCAGGTTCGTCGAAAGGCACTGAAAGCCTATGAACATCAAGATATTCCATTTGAAAAAGTAGTAGAAGTTATAAAACCTGAACGGAATATGAGTACTTCTCCAATTTTTCAGACGATGTTTACCATGCAAAATGCAAAACAGGGACCAAGGGAGTTATCGAGCAGAGTTTTAGAAACGATGGATATTCATACTTCAATTGCGAAATTTGACCTCACTTTATTTGGAATTGAAAAGGAAGAAGGTTTTTTCCTAGCCTTTGAATACAATACTGATTTATTTAACTCTTTAACTATTGAACGCATGGCGCAGAATTTTGAAAATTGGCTGAATGAAATCGTTAATCAGCCAGAAGTACCTCTAGCAAATTTAAATTTGCTATCAGATGAGGAGCGGCAGCTACTTCTAGTGGATTTCAATCGAACAAAGTTGGCTATGCCACCTCTGAATCGCTTGGCTCACCAAGTGATTGAGGAACAGGTGGAAAAGAGGCCGCATGCCATTGCGGCGATATGTGGTGTAGAGTCTATTACTTATAGAGAGCTAAATAAACGCGCAAACCAGCTGGCACATTGGCTTCGAGAACGAGGATTTGGACGTGATGATACTGCTGCCTTGTTAGCTGAACGGAATATTGACATGCTGGTTGGTATATTGGCAGTGCTGAAAGCAGGTGGAGCTTATGTACCGCTTGATTCTACACATCCTGATAACCGTTTGCTTACTATACTAGATAATAGTGGTGCCAAGGTGATTCTAACAGAATCCAAATGGCAATCACGCAGTTTGGAGTTAAGTAAGAATATCTTACAAGATATCATGGCATTTTCACTTGATACAGGAGATGGTAGTTGCGCTGATATCGAAGAGCTTGCCTCGTACTCGGTGGAAAACCCGACATTTATTAATGAGCAGGGGGATTTAGCTAATGTATTTTTCACCTCTGGTTCTACAGGACAGCCAAAAGGAGCGATGGTCGAGCATATTGGGATGCTAAACCATCTATATGCGAAGATTTATCTACTGGGGTTAAATGAGAATAGTATAGTTGCTCAAAATGCATCACATTGCTTTGATATATCAGTTTGGCAGTTTTTAGCGCCTTTAATGACAGGGGGACAAGTTATCATCTACAGTAACGAGGTAGCAACTGATCCACAAGCATTATTTCAAGCAGTGCACAATGATCATGTAACTGTATTGGAGATGGTGCCTGCAATAATTGAGTTGTTTCTGCAGGCGGCGAGCGATGAGTTGAATTGTACACTCCCTCAATTGGAATTTATGATTTCGACAGGAGAAGGGTTACCAGTATCTTTATGTCGTAAATGGTTGACGGCATATCCACATGTGAAGGTGGTCAATACCTATGGGGCAACTGAATGTTCTGATGATACATCACATGAAGTGATTTGTGGTATATATCCTTATAAGGATCATCCACAGGTAGTGCTAGGGACACCGATTCCTAACATTCACCACTACCTACTTGATGCTGATCAGCGACCGGTACCAATTGGTTGTATTGGTGAAGTTTATATAACAGGTATTGGAGTGGGGCGCGGCTACTTGAATGATCCAGAGCGTACAGCTCAAGCTTTCCTGCCTAATCCTTTTTCAGATGGTATGGGAGAGCGGATGTATAAAACGGGTGACTTGGCACGGTTTACACCGGATGGACAACTAGTATTCATATCACGTGCCGATTTTCAAGTAAAGGTACGAGGGTACCGTATTGAACTTGGAGAGATTGAATCCACTTTGTTGAGTCATCAAGCGGTGAGTCAATGTTTGGCAATCGTCCGTAAGGATCGAAGAGGGAACAATCGTATTTTGGTTTATCTCATGCTGAATGCTTCAGTTGATGTTATTGAAATTCGGCAATATTTACAAAAGCATTTACCGGAGTACATGGTGCCGGAACACATTATTATCCTAAAGGAGATGCCACTGAATCGTAATGGTAAGATTGATCGGAAAGCATTACCAGATCCTGATGAATCTGAACGTGAAAGTACTAATTATATAGCCCCACGAAATGTTTGGGAAATAATGTTAGTTAAGATTTGGGAAGAAGTACTGGAGATTAGCCCTATTGGTATTGATGATAATTTCTTTGATCTTGGAGGTCATTCGTTAAAAACAATTCAGATTCGTTCGCGAATCAAACAACAGTTCAATGTAGAAATACCACTGAAAAATCTGTTTGATTATCAGACTATTCGAAAACTTTCGCCGATGCTGAAAGAAGCACTAGATGGAGAAGGGAATATAGTAGAGGGAATTATTCCGCGAGTAGGTCCGGCAGAATTTTCATTGGAATTAAAATCAGACGGAGAACAATCGCCTACAGAGGCTGAGAAAGCTTTTTATGAACTCTCGAATGGACAGAAACGTATATGGTTTCGAGCACAGTATATGAGTGATACTTTTGGTGATTTAGGTGCCTTCGAGATAAATGGTGAAATTGACTCAAGTGCATTGTATAAAGCATTGCGTACTCTAATCAAAAGACATAGTATCATGCGTACGACAATTATTGAGCGCGATGGACGGCCATATCAAAAGGTGCATAAGTCACTAGATGTTCCTTGCTTCTATGAGGATCTGTCAGTACTATCAGAAGCAGGACGTTCAAAGCAACTGGAAAGTGCGGTGAGGTTTGAGCAAAACCGACCGTTTGATTTGACTTGTGAATCATTTTATCGTATGAGCTTGTATCGTTTAGAATCGCAAAAACATTTACTCCTATTATGTGTACATCATATTGGATGTGATGGATGGTCACACCAGGTATTTATGAAGGATTTATTTAAAATTTACCAAGCGATCATTAATAGTGAGGATCCATTATTACTGCCTATGCCATTGCAATATGTAGATTTCACTCGCTGGCAAAATGAACAATTAATTAATGGTTCTATGGAACATCAGAGAATCTATTGGATGGAAAAATTAGAGCAGTCGATAGAACCACCAAATGTACCGTGCGATATGAATATTCCTGTGGAAGAGCAGAATCCTTCTGATGTAAGAGTACGAACATTAGCACCAGAATTGGCTCATTCCTTACGCAAGATGACGGCTTTATACAAAGGTACAACCTATATGACCGTACTATCAGCTGTGAAAATTTGGCTATCTCTTCAGTCTAATCAGACTATGATTACCATTGGTTCTACTCTCTCAGGACGTACGCACCTAGATTTGGAGGATCTCCTTGGATTATGCATCAACCCTGTGGCAATGCGTACTGACCTTTCAGGTAATCCAACATTCTTACAGGTGTTAGAGCGGGTTCAAGAAACTACAATTGGAGCATATAACAATCAAGATTATCCATTTGATCTCATCGTGCAGGAGAGAATAAGGAACGGTAACGAATCGAAATTGTATTCAATCAGTTTTATTGGTCAAAATGCTCACCATAATAAGTTGGAGTATAACGGGATAAACATACGTTCAGTTTCTTTGGAAGAACTTGGACAGGAACAAGATGAAGTGAATGTTACGGCAAATGAATTTAGTGGTGACGAGAGAGTTCAATTTGATCTGCTTATATTCTTATTTGAAGACGAGGATAATTTGTTGTTGGAAACTCGTTATAATTCTCAAAAATTCCGTACAGAAACAGTTGATAGTTTCTTGCAACAGATAGAGTATGTATTGACTCAGTTAGTAGAAAATCCACAAATACGTTTATCTCAAGTCAAGCTAATGGAAGATAACCTTGAATATTTATTGTTTTCTGATTATTCCGAGTAGTATAACGAACAGCTGAACTGATTGAAAGGACGTGTTAGTTTGAATTGTTTATCTAAAGATAATGTACAAGATATTTTAGAATTATCTCTTGTACAAAAAGCTGTATTACCGAATGGCACCCTCACTCAAGTGGCTTATGAACTGCAAGGAAATTTCGATTCAGATCGATTGCAGCAGGCGTGGGAGGAAACGGTGGCAACTCATCAAGCACTGAGATCTGTGTTTCGTACATTGAAGAACCGAACTGTACAAGTGCTACTTAAACAAAGACCTATTCCAATCGAATGGTTAGATTTGTATGGGATGGAGGAAGAAGAGCAACAGACTAAATTTCAGTCTGTTGCTAATTCACACCGAGAGCCGATCGAAATCGAGACTGGACCATTGATTCGTTTGGCAGTATGCCGTTTTAATGAAGAGCGTACGGTTATTCTGTGGACGCATCACGCCCTGTGCATGGATGATCACAGTCGTGATAGGATTTTCAATGAATGGATGGATCGTACACAAAAAATAATGCAAGCTGGTTTTAATTATAAATCCTACAAAGAGTACTTAGCATGGGAGGCAGGTCAGGATGGAATGCCTGCCAAAAAATATTGGATAGACCAACTAACTGGCTATGAACCGATTCCTATGCTGCAATTGATGCATAGTCAGACAGAGGGCAAAGGAAACGCCCATAGTTGTAGCACTTTATTATCAGAAGAGTTATCCAAACGGTTGGAACAGATTGCGGTACAACATCATGTGTCAGAAGAAGCCTTATTATTAGTGACATGGCTTCTGCTACTCAAAGTGTACAGCGGTGAAAAGAGTGTCTCTTGTGGAGCGACAGTGTCAGGTCGTCCTATGAACTGGGAGGAAGACATTATTGGTCCGTTTGCTCATAATCTTCTCATAAACACAACTTTAACTACTAATCAACGATTAGGTGAAGTGTTTGCTACTGTGCAGAAGCAGTGGGAACAGTTGCAAGAAATTAGTCATGTTCCAAGTGAGATAGCTCGCACATATGTAGATATTATTGAGGATAATTCCCTGTTTGATAGTAGTGTAACAGTGAGGCGCTCAGTTAATAATCGCTATTGCAATCCATATCTTCTCTATCGATCAGGTAAGGAGCAGATTGAAGCTATAGTAACGATTGGTTCGCGCTGGAAAATTGAGCTCTTCCAGCCAAACTCTTCTTCTTTGCCAGCTTTAAAGCGTTTGTTAGAGCATTTTGTCACATTATTGGAGAGTATTTCTAATCAGTCAGATGCACAGTTACGTGAATTGAATTTGCTATCAGATGAGGAGCGGCAGCTACTTCTAGTGGATTTCAATCGAACAAAGTTGGCTATGCCACCTCTGAATCGCTTGGCTCACCAAGTGATTGAGGAACAGGTGGAAAAGAGGCCGCATGCCATTGCGGCGATATGTGGTGTAGAGTCTATTACTTATAGAGAGCTAAATAAACGCGCAAACCAGCTGGCACATTGGCTTCGAGAACGAGGATTTGGACGTGATGATACTGCTGCCTTGTTAGCTGAACGGAATATTGACATGCTGGTTGGTATATTGGCAGTGCTGAAAGCAGGTGGAGCTTATGTACCGCTTGATTCTACACATCCTGATAACCGTTTGCTTACTATACTAGATAATAGTGGTGCCAAGGTGATTCTAACAGAATCCAAATGGCAATCACGCAGTTTGGAGTTAAGTAAGAATATCTTACAAGATATCATGGCATTTTCACTTGATACAGGAGATGGTAGTTGCGCTGATATCGAAGAGCTTGCCTCGTACTCGGTGGAAAACCCGACATTTATTAATGAGCAGGGGGATTTAGCTAATGTATTTTTCACCTCTGGTTCTACAGGACAGCCAAAAGGAGCGATGGTCGAGCATATTGGGATGCTAAACCATCTATATGCGAAGATTTATCTACTGGGGTTAAATGAGAATAGTATAGTTGCTCAAAATGCATCACATTGCTTTGATATATCAGTTTGGCAGTTTTTAGCGCCTTTAATGACAGGGGGACAAGTTATCATCTACAGTAACGAGGTAGCAACTGATCCACAAGCATTATTTCAAGCAGTGCACAATGATCATGTAACTGTATTGGAGATGGTGCCTGCAATAATTGAGTTGTTTCTGCAGGCGGCGAGCGATGAGTTGAATTGTACACTCCCTCAATTGGAATTTATGATTTCGACAGGAGAAGGGTTACCAGTATCTTTATGTCGTAAATGGTTGACGGCATATCCACATGTGAAGGTGGTCAATACCTATGGGGCAACTGAATGTTCTGATGATACATCACATGAAGTGATTTGTGGTATATATCCTTATAAGGATCATCCACAGGTAGTGCTAGGGACACCGATTCCTAACATTCACCACTACCTACTTGATGCTGATCAGCGACCGGTACCAATTGGTTGTATTGGTGAAGTTTATATAACAGGTATTGGAGTGGGGCGCGGCTACTTGAATGATCCAGAGCGTACAGCTCAAGCTTTCCTGCCTAATCCTTTTTCAGATGGTATGGGAGAGCGGATGTATAAAACGGGTGACTTGGCACGGTTTACACCGGATGGACAACTAGTATTCATATCACGTGCCGATTTTCAAGTAAAGGTACGAGGGTACCGTATTGAACTTGGAGAGATTGAATCCACTTTGTTGAGTCATCAAGCGGTGAGTCAATGTTTGGCAATCGTCCGTAAGGATCGAAGAGGGAACAATCGTATTTTGGTTTATCTCATGCTGAATGCTTCAGTTGATGTTATTGAAATTCGGCAATATTTACAAAAGCATTTACCGGAGTACATGGTGCCGGAACACATTATTATCCTAAAGGAGATGCCACTGAATCGTAATGGTAAGATTGATCGGAAAGCATTACCAGATCCTGATGAATCTGAACGTGAAAGTACTAATTATATAGCCCCACGAAATGTTTGGGAAATAATGTTAGTTAAGATTTGGGAAGAAGTACTGGAGATTAGCCCTATTGGTATTGATGATAATTTCTTTGATCTTGGAGGTCATTCGTTAAAAACAATTCAGATTCGTTCGCGAATCAAACAACAGTTCAATGTAGAAATACCACTGAAAAATCTGTTTGATTATCAGACTATTCGAAAACTTTCGCCGATGCTGAAAGAAGCACTAGATGGAGAAGGGAATATAGTAGAGGGAATTATTCCGCAAGTAGGTCCGGCAGAGTTCTATCCAATGTCACATGCACAGCAACGTTTATTCTTACTTCATTGTCTCGATCCATATAATCTTTCTTACAACATGCCAGTTGCTATTGAACTCGTAGGGTTTTTGGATTTAGAAGCATTTCAACAAGCTTTTCAATCGCTATTAAATAGACATGAAGGGTTGCGTACTACTTTTGCTATTCATGATGAAAAGCCTGTGCAACGGGTATCTGAATCGCTTCACAACGAATGTTTATTCATTGATTTATCAGATGAAGATGAGAAAGTACAGCAACAGAAAATAGAAGATATTAGCAGGTGTGAGGAAGAAATAAATTTTGATTTGACATCAGGTCCTCTATTTCGGATGAGACTTTGCAAACTTGCGAGCGACCGCCATGTGTTTTGGATGAATATGCATCACATCATTGGCGATTACTGGTCATGGCAGGTGTTGATGAAAGATTTTGCTGCTTTGTATGAGTCATATTGTCAACGACGGATTCCTTTACTACCACCTTTAATCGTGCAGTATAAAGATTATGCGAGTTGGCAGAACGATCGTTTACAACGAGGTGAACTGGTAGAGGCAGAGCGTTACTGGCTTGAACAGTTCAATGGAGATTTACCAATTCTTGACTTGCCTCTTGACCATCCGCGTCCATCAATACAGACATTTGCAGCTGCACAAGAGACTTGTAAACTTAATCTTAAATGTCTGAATAAACTTAAAGAATTGGCTCAACGACAGGAAGCGACGTTATACATGACAATTTTGTCTGCAGTTGGGGCATTTCTGTCGCGAATGAGTGGACAACAAGATATCGTAATCGGCACACCGGAGGCGGGACGAAATCATGTGGAGCTTGAAGGGTTACTTGGATTTTTTGTTAACACTTTGCCTTTACGTCTTCGTCTGAGTGATGATCAGACATTCATTGAATTATTACAACACTGTAAACGTACTGCACTCAACGCGTTTGCTCATCATGAATATCCTTTTGATCAATTAGTTGAAAAAATTAAATTAGAGCGTGATCTAAGTCGTTCACCCCTTTTCTCGGTTATGTTCCAATTGATACATTCGACCACGCCGATAGAGTTAGGTAACTTGAGTTTTCGCCAATTACCAACTGGAACAGACATGACCAATTTTGACTTGATGATTATCTGTGCTGAAACTGGAGAAGGACTTGATATTCAATTTAAGTATCGTACTGATCTTTATGAAGCAGAAACAATACAGCGATGGATAAAACATTTCACAGTTATGATCGATAGTATTCTAAATGATCCTGATAATAAGGTGTCTGATTTATTGATTATGGATGAACCACAAAAGAATCAATTGTTAATCAATTGGAACAACACAAGACACTCTTATCCAATTCATTCTTGTGTTCATCAATTATTTGAGCAAACTGTTCTTACTAACTCGGATCGAATCGCTGTGGAATATGGCAAGCAATATCTCACTTATCATCAGTTAGAGAGGCGTGCAAACCAATTAGCCAATTATTTGAGAAAACAAGGCGTTGGAGTAGGAGTCAATGTCGCCGTCTGTCTGGATCGTTCACTGGAAATGGTAGTTGCTCTGTTAGGTATCCTGAAAGCAGGTGGAACGTATGTGCCACTTGATCCTAATTTTCCATCAGATCGTCTAACGTATATGTTGGAAAATTCTTCTGTTAAGGTAGCGCTAACCGACCGTTTATCTATAAATGCATCTGTGCCAGATAATGTACTAATTATTGATTTGGAAATGGTTGTTATGCAAATTTCTGCTGAGTCTGAAGAAGCTCCTTCTTTCCCTATGTCAAGTGAACAAACAGCTTATTTAATCTATACTTCTGGTTCTACCGGTAAGCCAAAGGGAGTTCAAGTGTCTCACCGTTCCTTAGTTAACTTCCTAACCAGCATGGCGGATGAACCTGGTATTTGTGCAGCAGATCGTTTGCTTTCAGTAACTACTTTATCTTTCGATATTTTTGGACTGGAACTGTTTTTACCACTAATTACAGGTGCTACGGTTGTTCTTATCAGTCGTGAAGAATCGATGGATGGAGTACGTCTAGCACAGGTAATCCAAGAGAGTAAAGCGACGATCATGCAAGCAACTCCAGCGACTTGGCGCCTGTTAATAGAAGCCGGTTGGCAGGGAAGTCCACAACTGAAGATTCTCTGCGGCGGTGAGATGTGGACTCGAGAACTAGCGAAGGAATTGCAGGCTCGCAGTGGTGAACTATGGAATATGTATGGGCCAACAGAGACCACTATTTGGTCAGCTATCCACCATGTGACTGAGCAGGAAGGATCAGTAAGGATTGGGCGACCTATCGGAAACACAGAGCTATATGTTCTCAATTCAGAGATGAAACCTGTGCCGATTGGGGTGCCAGGTGAATTGTATATCGGTGGAGATGGTGTAGCTCAAGGTTATTGGCGCCGTTCTGATTTAACTGATGAGCGTTTTCTGATGAATCCTTTTACTGGACAAGGACGAATCTACCGTACTGGTGATCTTGTACGTTATCTTGCTGATGGGACGTTAGAATGTTTAGGACGAATAGATCATCAAGTGAAGATTCGTGGCTATCGCATTGAACTATCTGAGATTGAAATCGTACTACAACAACACTCAGATATTAGTGAAGCAGTGGTGGTGGCACAAGATGATATATTGGATGAAAAGAAGTTGGTTGCTTATCTTGTTCCGGTAGGGAAAGGGTTGCCTACACATGAAGAGTTACGTAAACATTGTCTCACTCAACTTCCAGAGTATATGGTTCCTTCAGCTTTTATAGAGTTGGACAAAATACCTTTAACATCCAATGGTAAAGTGGATCGTAAGCAACTTACAGATTTAAATGTGTCGTTGTCACACCATACCTATGAACCACCTCGCGACCTTAATGAGTTATATATGGTCAATATTTGGGAAGAAATGCTAAATGTTAAACCAATTGGAATTAATGATAATTTCTTTGCAATTGGTGGCTATTCACTAAAAGCGCTACTATTGCAGAATGTTATTCGTGAGCGATTTGGTGTTGAATTGCCATTAACTGCTCTGTTCCAAAATCCGACAGTTGCTGAACTGTGCACACATTTGCAAGAAGAAGCTACAGAACATGGAGCATTTATGATTCAACTTCAGCAAGGCGACGGAAAACAACCTCCTCTAGTGCTTATACATCCACACGGTGGTGGTGTACTACCATATATTCATTTGGTCAAGGCATTAGGGCCTCAGGAAACAGTATATGGGATACAGGCAATTGGATATGAGTCAGATGAGCGGCCGGTGACATCAATTGAAGAAATGGTTGCTTTATATGTTGAAGAAATCCGTCGTGTGGTACCACAAGGGCCTTATCGTTTAATGGGTTGGTCTTTCGGTGGAACAGTGGCCTATGAAATAGCAAGGCAGTTAGAACATTTGGATGAGAAAATTGAATTCGTTGGATTACTTGATGCGGAACCATTAGACGAGGCAGGAGTAATATATGAGGAGTTTACGGAACGTGATGCGATAGATTATTTTGCTACTCTGTTTGAGCTTGAACCTTGTCTATATACTCAGATGGATCCGGAAAAAGCTCTTAAAGTACTACTACAAAAGGCAAAAGAATGTGGCAAATGGACACAGGGTATGACACTTGATTCTATACGCCGAAAAATAAGAGTGCTTGTTGCCTGTAGTCAGGCCAGGGTGAATTACCGTTATCAAGGGCCTATTCGTTCTAATCTTCAGTTGTTTTGTGTACATGAAGTTTCGAAACATCTGCATCCACTAGTTAATTCGAATGAATGGATACCACGTACTACTGGTAATGTTACCGTATTCGATGTTCCAGGTGATCATAATAGTATGGTAGAACCTCCACATGTGAGCAAGTTGGCTGAGGTAATACAGAGTGTATTAGTTGGTGAGCAGGTATCAGAAGTAATGGGGGAATCATAAGATGCAGAAGCAATGGAAGACAGGCACATTAGTCTCTGGTGAAATTGGCACAGGAACCTCGTTTGGAACGTTTGGTGAATTATTACAGGGTGTACACGCTGATAATAATCTTGATTTTCTCGTCACATTACCAATCAAAAGATATTCGAGGGTTGAATTTGCCCCCGATTTGTCTGAAGAGTTAAAAGTAATTCCTGAATTTAAACAAAAGTCAGCTCTACTTGCTGTTCGGTTGCTGAAGTACTTCAATTTACCGCTGGGTGGAACATTGACCATTAAGAGCGACTTGCCAACAGGGAAGGGGTTAGCAAGTTCCTCTGCTGATTTAGTAGCGACTGCACGAGCGATTGAATCATCTTATGCCATTGCAATTCCAGTTACATTACTGCAAAAATTTATGGGAGAGATCGAACCGACTGATGGGGTAATGTATCCTGGAGTAGTCTCTTTCTATCACCGCAAAGTGGAACTTGGTGAAATGCTAGGTCCTATACCCCCTTTAACAATTTTAGCAATAGATGAAGGTGGGGAAGTGGATACTATTGAATTTAATAAGCTTCGGAAAGTATTCACATTGGAAGAGAAACTTGAATATACACAGCTAGTTAATCGATTAAAGGTAGCTTTCCAGGAACAAGATGTCCGTACAATAGGAGAAGTGACAACTCGAAGTGCTATCATGAATCAGTCACGGCAAAAAAAGCGTTATTTAAATCATTTTCTACAACTTTCCGATCAATATGATGCGTTAGGTATTGTGGTTGCACATAGTGGCACCTTTATTGGTTTGTTACTTTGGCAAGAAGAAGAAGAGTATAAATATAAACTAATACAGTTAACTAAAAAATTAAAAAAGATGTATGGGCAAGTGCATGTATATCACACTCTTTAAAGTAAAAGTTGATGTCTCCACTTGATTCTTGGAGTTAATGTTTATCTCTTAGGATTTTAAGTCTTGGAGAAAAGTGAGAAATGATTACCCCTAAGAAGGAATCACGGGATATAGGGCAAAGTCTTACAGAAGTAACGTATAAAAGACTTGCCCTATGTTGTCTTTACCTTTTAGGGAGAGACGCAAAGGACATTCGTTTCGAATATCAACTTTTCTACTTCAAGTAGTTTTTTAAGTTGAACGGATATAGATTTAGGATAAATAGATTAAAATTTAGAAAGTAGGAGTATGAATGGTTAATCTTGTTGATAGAGTTGTTTTATCTTCTCAGATTACATTACAAACTGATCATGACCGAGAGGAATTTACTTCGTTTACATTGGGTAAACAATCAATCTCAATTGCAGCAGCTACATTGAAAGGATTACATCAAATTT
Source organism: Bacillus sp. F9_6S_D1_P_5 (assembly GCF_054823925.1). Lineage (NCBI taxonomy): Bacteria > Bacillati > Bacillota > Bacilli > Caryophanales > Bacillaceae > Bacillus > Bacillus sp. F9_6S_D1_P_5. Next base: position 186,446 of record NZ_JBTREW010000001.1, read on the forward strand.
CTCAGCAAGTAGGAGTTTCACAGAGTACAGTTTTGCTAGCAGCTTATTCGGTGTTCATTCAGCGTTACTCTTCACAGGAAGAACTAGTTATTTGCATAGTTAATACAGACCGATTCGAGTTGGCTTTGTTTGATAGTTTAGGTGAGATATCGTTTCGGAAATTGCTTGAACAACTGCATACTGGCTTTCAGAAAAAAGCTAATATTCAAGAGTGGTTATGGGAAAAAGGATCTATACCGTTATTATTTCAACATATTGAGAATGAAGTTTGGCTTGATAACAGGAAACTAGAGGGGTACGATTTGTACTTACTCAGTAGTTTTGCTGAAGAAGTAGCAAACTTGACATTTTATTATAATGCAGAACTTTTTGAGCAGGATACAATCATCCGGATGTTAGAAAGTTTCCAGGTTTTATTAGAAGGGATTGTTTGTAACCTAGGGGAGCAGATTACACGTCTCCCACTCTTAAATGAGACAGAACAACAGCAAATATTAGTCAATTGGAATAATACTCAAGTGGGGTATCCACGTAAGGATGTAATTCATGAACAACTTGAGGAACAAGCAGAACGTACTCCAGAAGCAGTAGCGGTAGTATATGAAGATCAAAAACTAACTTATCAAGAGTTGAATGAGAAGGCGAATCAGCTAGCTCATTATCTACAGAAGCGAGGGATTGGACCAGATTCATTGGTTGGCTTATGTGTAGAGCGTTCTCCAGAGATGATAGTAGGTCTCTTTGGTATTCTGAAAGCAGGAGGGGCCTACGTTCCACTGGATCCGACATATCCACAAAAACGATTGAGATATATTGTAGAGGATGCAGGGATACAAGTGCTTGTAACAAAAGAAACGTTACTAGAATTATTTTCAGAAGAAATAGAAGTGATTTGTTTGGATCGGGATCAAGAGAAAATCTCTCTGGAAAATAGCACTTCACCTGATAGTAAAGTAACGATAGAGAATTTAGCTTATGTCATTTATACCTCTGGATCTACGGGAAATCCGAAGGGGGCTTTGGTGCAGCATCATTCTGTACTAAATCTATCCTATGGTTTACAGAAAGAAGTTTTTTTACATGAGATACCCACTAGCATGCGCGTCGGCTTAAATGCTTCAATTGCTTTTGATGCATCTGTTCAGCAATTACAAATGCTTTTGTATGGTTCTAGTTTGTATATTATCCCGAACGAGGTTCGCAGTAATCCTCGACAGTTTGTATCTTATATTCGGGAGAACAAGTTGGAAATGTTCGATATAACACCTTCATTACTTCAATTACTCATAGATGGTGGGTTGTTAGAAATGAACGATGGTGTTCATGTTCCAAGCAAGGTACTGGTTGGTGGAGAAGTGATTATGCCGTCACTGTGGGAACAACTAGTTGAGGCTGATAAAATCCATTTTTATAACGTATATGGTCCTACAGAATGTACTGTTGATGCAACATGTTATCATATCAAAAAAGATAGCAAGAGAGTAACTATTGGGCGTCCGTTGCCGAACGTTCAAACCTATGTATTAGATAGGAATGGGTTACCTGTTCCAGTTGGTGTGACGGGTGAACTTTATATCGGTGGAGCAGGCCTAGCGAGGGGATACTTGAATCGTCCAGAGTTAACGTCCGAACGTTTTATTCCGCATCCATTCAAAGAAGGAGAAAGGCTGTATCGGACAGGGGACTTAGTGAAATATCTTCCAGATGGAAATTTGGAATATATAGGCCGGATTGATAGCCAAGTTAAAATCAGAGGCTTTCGAATTGAACTAGGAGAAATAGAAGCAGCTTTACTTGAATATTCTTCTGTGAAAGAGGTGGTGGTTTTAGCAAGAGAAGATAATCCTGGGGATAAACGTCTCGTAGCGTATGTGGTTGGTAATGGAAGTAGGAATGAATGGAGAGAACATCTCAAGGGCCGATTACCTAGTTATATGATCCCTGCACACTTTATAGAAATGGAGGTTCTGCCACTTACTCCGAATGGGAAAATTGACCGGGAAATCTTGCCCGCTCCAAAGGAGCAATTAGTTATAGAGAATGTGCTTTCTCCTCGAACTCCTGTGGAAGAATTAGTAGCTTCTATCTGGAGTGAAGTGTTAGGTATGGAGCATATTGGGATTCAGGATTCATTCTTTGAGTTAGGTGGACACTCTCTTTTAGCGACACAAGTAGCTTTTCGGTTACAAGATGCATTTCAAATTGAACTTTCAGTACGGGAACTTTTTGAGTATTCGACAATTGAGACTTTAGCTGAACGGGTAGTTCAGTTGCGTCAAAGAGGACAGAAACGAGATCTTCCTCCGCTGAAGCGAGTAGAGCGAGGCAAGCCATTACCGCTCTCTTATGCTCAACAGCGAATGTGGTTTTTACATAGTCTTAACCAAGAATATTCTGTATACAATATACCCATTGTCTTGCATCTGGAAGGGAACTTAAATATTAAAGCTTTTAAGAGTAGTATCACTGAAATAGTTAGGCGTCATGAATCATTTCGTACAAGAATTTGGGAAGGAGAGAATGGACCTGTTCAGCAAATTCAAGAGCAGATTAAAGTGGATGTGCCATTGATTCACTTAGATCAGGCAGAAGCGGAAGATGTATACCATTTAGCGAAACAACTAAATGATAAGCCATTCAATCTATCTCAAGGTACATTATTCCGTAGTGTATTGGTACAGACTAGTAAGCAGGATTATTATCTGATCTGGATTGTACATCACATAATTTCAGACGGGTGGTCAACAGAATTGTTCAAAAAGGAATTAATGATTCTGTATTCTGCATTTAATGTGGGGAAACCCTCCCCATTGGTCGAGCTACCGATTCAATATGCTGATTATGCACACTGGCAACAAGAATGGATACAAGGAAATGTGCTGAAGCAACAGTTACAGTATTGGAAGCAAAGACTTAGTGGAATACTACCCGTTTTACAGTTACCTATTGATAAACCACGTCCACCTGTGCAGAGATTTCATGGCGCTATTCATGAATTTGTGATTTCACAAGATTTGTCTAAGCGTATTAAGGAATTGTCTCATAAATTTGGTATGACGACATTCATGACTCTACTTGCTGCGTTAAATACATTACTCTATCGATATAGCGGACAAGAAGATATACTAATTGGTTCACCGATAGCCAATCGTAACAGCACTGAAATTGAGGGGTTAATGGGTTTTTTTGTGAACACATTGGTAATGCGTACGGAATTGTCTAATAATCCAAGGTTCACTGAATTGATGGAACAAGTTAGGCGTGTCTCATTGGAAGCATACGCGCATCAAGATATACCATTTGAAAAATTGGTTCAAGAATTACATCCAGAACGGAATCAAAGCTATTCTCCATTGTTTCAAGTAATGTTTGTAATGCAAAGTAGTCTCTTTAAAGAAGAAAAAATACCAGGGCTGAATATATGTCAGCACACATTTGATACAGAAATGTCTAAATTTGATCTTACTTTATTTGTGACAGAGGTGGAGAATGGTTTACAAGCGAGTCTGGAATACAATACTGACTTATTTGATAAGGTGACGATAGAGCGTATGGCAGAGCATTTTTGCTGTCTGCTTAGAAGTATTTCTTCTGATCCACAACAACGGTTAAGTGAAATTTCTCTATTAACGGAAACGGAAAGAGAACTAATGTTAATTAATTGGAATAATACTCAAGTGGGGTATCCACGTAAGGATGTAATTCATAAACAACTTGAGGAACAAGCAGAACGTACTCCAGAAGCAGTAGCGGTAGTATATGAAGACCAAAAACTAACTTATCAAGAGTTGAATGAGAAGGCGAATCAGCTAGCTCATTATCTACAGAAGCGAGGGATTGGACCAGATTCATTGGTTGGCTTATGTGTAGAGCGTTCTCCAGAGATGATAGTAGGTCTCTTTGGTATTCTGAAAGCAGGAGGAGCCTACGTTCCACTGGATCCGACATATCCACAAAAACGATTGAGATATATTGTAGAGGATGCAGGGATACAAGTGCTTGTAACAAAAGAAACGTTACTAGAATTATTTTCAGAAGAAATAGAAGTGATTTGTTTGGATCGGGATCAAGAGAAGATCTATCTGGAAAATAGCACTTCACCTGATAGTAAAGTAACGATAGAGAATTTAGCTTATGTCATTTACACCTCTGGGTCTACTGGAAATCCGAAGGGGGTTATGATAGAACACCATGGTTTGATTGACTATTTAACGTGGGCTTTGGATGCTTACGAAGTAGAAAAGGGGATTGGCACGATTGTGTCATCATCACTAGCGTTTGATGCAACGATTACTAGCTTATTTCCACCTCTATTAATCGGTGGTAAAGCGATCTTACTTCGCGAAGGGGAAGAGATTGAGCAGTTAAGTGAGATGTTACGAAAATATAAGAATCTCAGCTTACTTAAAATTACTCCAGCACATCTACAATTGCTTAATCAGCAATTGTCATCAGAAGATTTGGCGAATCGAGTACGTACAGTCGTAATCGGTGGAGAAGCACTGCTAGGGGAGAATATCACTTTCTGGCAGCAAGCAGCTCCTGAGACTAGGATAATTAATGAATATGGACCTACTGAAACGGTAGTGGGTTGTTCTGTCTATCATGCAAGTGAGATTCAAAAAGGTCCTGTACCAATCGGACGGCCTATTACCAACAAGCAATTTTATATACTTGATTCTTTGATGCAACCAGTTCCAATTGGAGTGATTGGAGAATTGTATATTGGAGGCGTAGGTTTAGCACGTGGATATCTGAATCGCCCTGAATTAACCAGTGAACGATTTATTCCCCATCCATTCAAGCAAGGAGAGCGGCTGTATCGGACAGGGGACCTAGTAAAATATCTTCCAGATGGAAATTTAGAATATATAGGCCGGATTGATAGCCAAGTTAAAATCAGAGGCTTTCGAATTGAACTAGGAGAAATAGAAGCAGCTTTACTTGAACATTCTTCTGTGAAAGAGGTGGTGGTTTTAGCAAGAGAAGATAATCCTGGGGATAAACGTCTCGTAGCGTATGTGGTTGGTAATGGAAATAGCAATGAATGGAGAGAATACCTCAAGGGCCGATTACCTAGTTATATGATTCCTACACACTTTATAGAAATGGAGGTTCTGCCACTTACTCCAAATGGAAAAATTGACCGGAAAATCTTGCCCGCTCCAAAGGAGCAATTAGTTATAGAGAATGTGCTTTCTCCTCGAACTCCTGTGGAAGAATTAGTAGCTTCTATCTGGAGTGAAGTGTTAGGTATGGAGCATATTGGGATTCAGGATTCATTCTTTGAGTTAGGTGGACACTCTCTTTTAGCGACACAAGTAGCTTTTCGGTTACAAGATGCATTTCAAATTGAACTTTCAGTACGGGAACTTTTTGAGCATTCGACAGTTGAGACTTTAGCTGAACGGGTAGTTCAGTTGCGTCAAAGAGGACAGAAACGAAATCTTCCTCCGCTGAAGCGCGTAGAGCGAGGAAATCCATTGCCACTTTCCTATGCCCAACATCGTTTGTGGTTCATAGATCAGCTGGAGGGAGCAAGTGCTCTATATAATATTGTTCTTCCGCTACACATTGTGGGAAATTTAAATGAACAAGCTCTTGTATCTGCTGTACAGGAGATTGTAAATCGTCATGAAGTACTACGTACTACTTTTACAGAGGTAGAGGGTTCCCCTATGCAAGTAATCAAGCCACCGTCTGAGATACAATTATCTGTTATTGATTTGAGTAGGGGTGATTTAGGGGTGCAAAGTACACAGGTACAGCAACTGATTAAAGAACTCACAGACTATAAGTTTGATTTGTCTCAAGGACCTCTATTCCGTAGTCATCTGGTTAAAATAGGGAAATGTGAATGTGTACTTGTCATGGTAATGCATCATATTATATCTGATGGCTGGTCTAATGAATTGCTGATACGAGAATTTGGACAGTTCTATGAAAGTTTTGCAACTGGTCAATCATTTTCAATACCAGAGCTCCCAGTACAATATGTAGATTATGCAGCGTGGCAACGTAATTGGTTAGAAGGGGGCGTGTTAGAGAGTCAACTTGGCTATTGGAAACGAAATCTAGCAGATGCACCACCTCTCTTAGAAATACGAACAGACTATCCACGTCCACTAGTCCAATCATATCGAGGGGCTGTACAGAAATTTGAACTGTCGATAGAACTTAGTTCTGCATTGAAAACATTATCTCGTACTGCTGGAGTTACGCTGTTCATGACTCTGATGGCAGCTTATAAAACTTTATTGTTTCGTGAGACAGAGAAAGAGGATATTTCGGTTGGGTTTCCAGTTGCCAATCGCAACCGTAGCGAAGCTGAGGGATTGATTGGTTTTTTTGTTAACACTTTGATTCTGAGAACAGACCTGTCTGGTAATCCAACCTTTCAAGAAGTATTGCAACAAGTACAAGAAATGGCTCTAGAGGCATATGCAAATCAAGATATTCCGTTTGAGAAGATAGTTGAGGAACTCCACCCAGAGCGAAATCGTTCTTATTCTCCTCTGTGTCAAGTGATGTTTGTTTTACAAAAGGAGGTACCTACAATCCTACTAGATTGCCATGATATCAGAATGACAGTTTGCGAAGTGGAAGAAAAATTTTCAAAGTTTGATTTGACTTTTTTTATGGAAGAACGTGGGGGGAAATTGATAGGTAACGTGGAGTACAGTACCGATCTATTTAGGAAGGAAACGATTGAAAAAATGATTTCGCAATTTCAACTTGTGCTTGAGAGTGTGGTAAAACATCCAGAAAAGCGCTTGCGTGAGATTCAACTAGGTTCGGTAGATGTACTTTTTACAAAAGGAGAACTCAACGAATTGTTCGACTAAGTGCAAAGTCTTGAGAGTTATAAAGTCCGCATTATCAGAGTTGTTGCTTCACTGATACAAACAGTGGTTAAAAATTCTTTAAAACTATGAATCCTCAAAAATAATTTTTAAGTGAAAAATATTGAGACACTACCTCATTCCTTGCGGTATAGATAAGTTACCACAGCGAATCTTTCCAAAAGGAATGGGAAGGGTCTCAGATTGCTCTTGTACTTGATAATACTACTATTAGCAAATTTTGTTGAAGAATTGGCAGTGCCTCTATTTTCTAAAAAATTGATATTCCCTGTGGATAGGCGATGCAGTGATTTTTAATATTCAATTAGATTATTTTCTGTCATAGGATAGCTATTAATAATTTATATTACGAATTTAATTAATGCAAATCCATAATGTGATGGGATATGCATTGTGTTCTCAATATCGCATAAACAATTAATCTTATGGAGGATGAATCATGAATGAAATAGCTTCACTATGGGGTAATCGTATTTATGTTAGAATGTTCTCTGCTTTTTCCATCTCTATTTTTGGTGTCTATTTAGATATGATAGCTGTCGCTACATTAGTTAGTTATACGTGGAAATCAGATCCTATCATCATAAGTTTGATCCCTATTGCATATGCTCTCCCAATGATTCTATTTGGATCGTGGGCAGGAGTGTTATCTGATCGCCTCAAAAAGTTGAGAATTATGATCATTGCAGATGTTCTTATTGCAATCGTTACCTTTATCTTGGTATTTGTTCCTAATGTGTACTGGTTACTCTTATTACTCGCTGTTCGATCTACATTTGCTTCTTTTTTTCAACCAGCTCATCAAGCTTTGACGAAGCAAGTGGTTCATGAGCACCACTTAGCTCAAGCTACATCCTGGAATGGATTGATGGATCAAGTGGGGAGAATTGCGGGACCACTCTTAGGGGCAATGTTAATCACTGGACTGTCACCACAGATTTCTATGTCGGTTAGAGGAGTCAGCAGTTTGTGCTCCGCTTTTATTTTATTGAGTATTAGTAAAATGGTGAAGGATAAAAAACAATTCGAACAAATACAAAAAAAAGAACGACAAGGATTTTTTTCTGCTTGGCTTGAAGGTTGGAAGTATGTATGGAATAGAAAAATCATTTTTTATACTATGTTCTATGGATTATGTGGAGTGGGTATTCTGCAGCTCGTTGAATCGCAAGTGCCTGTCCTAATGCGCGAATTATTCCCGAATTCTCCGGAAATGGTGGGTTGGATTAATGCAATTGTGGGCTTAGGGGGAGTTTGCGGTGTTTGGCTTATCAAGAGAATAGGAGAGTTGAAATATGGCTGGTTTCTTGGTGGTGGAATTGCTCTAATAGGTTTAGGATTTGGAAGCCTTGGTCTTTTTACTGAGACAACCCCTATTTTTTTTACTTTTGTGATTGGTTTTATTGCTGGAATAGGGAGCGGATTATTCTTTATTTCATTTAACATCATTTTACAGAAAGAAACAGATATAGAAACAGCTGGTCGAGTATTTGGTATTCAAAGTTCTCTATCAAATTTGATGTTTATTGTACCTCCACTTATAGGCGGAGTGTTCGTTAAGCTCATAGGAGTAAGTCAAGTTTATGTATGGATAGGGAGTGCTATGTTTCTATTAGGTGGGATTGGAATCATCTTTAGAAATAAGATTTGGAAAACCGAGATGGTAGTGGAGAAAGTGAAACAGGTTACATCATTATAGGATAAAAAATTATCAATTCATAGATATAAGAAATAGGTTTAAAGATTTGCTTAATGGAAAATACAAACAAAATATTTGGATGCTCAGAAAAAACTTTTTATGCTAATGGAGTTTTAAAAACAATTATAAGACAAGTAAAGTGAAAGAATTGGAAACATTCTCTGTAGTTTTTTTACGAGATCTAAAAAGTAGAGAGTATCAGAAAATGGTTTGTAATTCCGATTTGTAGATATTGTACTATCTTCTTACTGTTTATTAGTAATCGACTTCACTTTACACAGATTTTCTGTGATAATTTTTATGTAGCGCAATTGGTTTATATACTTTCATGGTGTAAAGCATCAGAGTAGCTAAAATACTAAATTCTTTTATTTTCGTTAGAAAATTCACTTATTTATAATTGAAAATATATTTTTAGTTGAGAATAAATCTTATCTATAAGAGGAGAGTAATTTAGTTGGTTCAATAAAATATTTGTTCTTTATTCCTTGGTAAAATAATGAGAGGTTATTAGAAATATAGGAGGTAATTATAAAATGATTGAATTAAGAAGTGATACGTTCACGCTGCCAACAGTGGAAATGTTAAAGGCAATTATTCATGCACCACTTGGGGATGATGTATATCAAGAAGATCCGACTGTGAATGAGCTTGAAACTTTAGTTGCCAAAATGATGGGGAAGGAAGCTGCTATTCTAATGCCTAGTGGAACAATGGCAAATTTGGCTGCCTTAATGGCATATTGCCCAAGAGGTTCAAAAGTACTAGTAGGCAATGAAACGGATATTTATATTTATGAAGCTGGTGGAGCTTCTGTTTGTGGTGGCATTATGTATGAACCTATTCCAACGCAAGCAGATGGTCGCCTTTTAATCAAAGATTTAGCTAGGGCATTTCCAGAAGATCCAACTGATCCACAGTTTTCATTACCTTCTCTAATCTGTCTTGAAAATCCTCACAATCGAATGGGGGGAAGAGTTTTACCTCTATCATATCTTAAAGAAGTACAAATGTTTTCAAGACAAAAAGAGATTCCTATACATATGGATGGAGCACGTATATTTAATGCAGCTATTGCAATGGATATACCGGTAAAAGAGATTGCTCAATATGCAGATTCAGTTCAATTTTGTTTATCTAAAGGTTTGTCGGCTCCAATTGGGTCTATGATTGCTGGAAAGAAAGATTTTATTCAGAAAGTATACCGTATTCGAAAAATGTTAGGTGGTGGAATGAGACAAGCTGGTATTATTGCTGCTCCAGCTTTAATTGCGTTAAAGCAAATGAATGATCGTCTAACGGAAGATCATGTGCATGCTCGGCAGCTAGCTGAAGGACTTGCACAAATAGAAGGAATTGAGTGTGATGTGGACTCTGTAGATACCAATATTGTTTTTTTTCAAGTAATAGATAAACGCTATACTTGGAAGACTTTTATTGAGAAAGCTAGAGAACATGACTTAAACATAGCGGAATTAGGACATGGCAGAATTCGTGCTGTGACACATTCTGGCGTGAATACTCAAGATGTTAATCAGGCTCTGAAAATTATTAAACAAATTATGCAAGATAACAATATTTTAAATAGATAAAGATTATTTAGGTTTCTAATGAATCGGAATAGCCAATTAAATAAGAAGATAGAAAAAGAGGATTTTATGAAAAAATTATTGCTAAATGAAAAAATCTTTTTAGAGGATAAAAATGTTTTAATATTTATTATTTCAATTCCAATTGAAATAGGGATAGATGAATTAAAGCAATACACCTATATACTGGATTCCGAAGAAGTAAAACAATTTAATAAATATAAGATAGAAAAAAAACAGATAGAATTTTTAATAGGTAGAATTTTATTGAAAGGTATTTTAGGAAATATTTTCAAAAAAAATGCAAGAGAAATCTCTTTCTCTAAAAACAAGTATGGGAAGCTTTATTTAAGTAACCAACCTCATGGTTTAAATTTAAATTTTAACTTGTCACATACAGATGGTAAATTAGTATGTGGCATAACAAGGGTAGGGCGTTTAGGTATTGATGTTGAAAACACAGAAATAGATTATCTTGAATTAATGGAAATGTTTTTTTTACCAAAAGAGATTTCTTACGTAAACTCTCAAAGTGATTTTAAGAATAGAAAGAATCTATTCTATCAAATATTTACAAGAAAAGAAGCGTATATGAAGCTTATTGGTAAAGGATTCTCATTATCACCGTTTACATTTACAGTTCCTTTATGCAAAGATGTCAATCCAAATGAAGATATACTATATTATTCCTTTAATCCCTCCGCAGGCTATATGTTGTCTGTCGCAGTAGAGAAAATAGATAAAAATCAAGAAGTTATTTTCAATAAAAATTACCTTCAGATTGAGCAATTGATTCCATTGATAGTATAAAAAATTAATTAGTTAAAATAAGTGTGCTTAACTAGGAATCATGACGCAAAAATAATGATATAGTTTAACACAAAAAAACGATGATGCATTCTATCAATATGTACAACTATTTGATGAAGGAATTCTTGCTTTTTTTGTACAGTATCTTTACTTAGTAGAATTCCAAGAACGTTTAGATATTGAAGAATCTATTTCTGATTTTAATTGCGATGAGTGGTTAACACCAAATATAATTATTAAGAAGTTGAGAGGTATGCGATAAAAAATAGGGATTCAGATAAGAAAAGTTTCTTAAACTGTATAATAGAAAGACCTTATTCATAATAACAGCACCGATTAAGTATGAAGGAATCAAAATCAGTAAGGGCGACAGAATCGCGCAATGCTTCCTAGTGCCAGTGAACGATCTATCGGGTTCGGAAAGAGGCGTTGGTGAGTTTGGGAGTAGGGGAGTGAAGTGCCGGCTTTTTGTGTACGGTTTATTAGAAATAGTAATTTTGATGGCGTATTGTTTGTATGTGCAAAAAAATATGGATTTAATTCTTAGTTTTTTTATCGAGAGAGATGGAGGGACTGACCCCATGAAATCTCAGCAACAGGCTAAAAAGCTGGATATAAAGTTGAATGGAACGTTTCTGATTTTGAAGGATTATTCGGTTTATTAGATTCAGGTCGTATTGATACGATTGCAAATGAATTATCCGTTTCTCCGGAAAGAAAAAAAATATGACTTTTCAATTCCATATGTATATTCAGGATCTGTTTTCGCGGTGAAGAAAGATAATAATACAATTAAATCGCTAGAAGATCTAAAAGGAAAGACTGTAGGTGTTGGGCTTGGTACAGCTGGGGAACAAGAATTAAAAGCTTTAAATAAAAATAATGCTTTTACAATTAAAACGTTCTCAGAGGATCCAACAGCAGAATTGAACGAAGTAGGACTTGGCCGTGTAGATGCTTACTATAATGATAAAGTGCAAGTAGAAACAACAATTAAAAAAGCGGACTTAGATAATGTGAAAGTAGGATTTGGTCCACTTAAATGGGGAGAGATTGCATTTCCATTTGCAAAAAAGAGCGAAAAGTTAGAAGATATAAATAAAACGTTAAAAGAATTAGAACAAGATGGCACATTAAGCGAAATATCAAAAAAATGGCTGAAAGTTGATGCTACGAAAAAACAAAATTAAGTTAAGTTCGTTGAATATGGCTATTGTCCATCAACTTATATAAAAATAAAAGAGAACTGGAGATGAAGTTATTCATGGTACAAATTCATCCGAAGACACGTATTGGTCATGTGGAATTTAAAGTGAAAGATTTAGAGCGTCAAATTGCTTTTTATGAGAATGTAGTAGGGTTAGAAGTAATTAAGCAAGAGGGGAATAAAGCACATTTAGTTGGAAAAGGTGGAAAGAACACGTTACTAGTTCTTGAAAAATTAGAGGACGGGGTACTGCAAGAGCCACGTACAACTGGTATATATCATGTAGCTTTTTTAGTTCCGACTCGTGAGGCGTTTGCTTCGGCATTATTTGGAGTGATTCGTAATAAGAACGTAATTGATAGTCCGACTGAGCGAGAGGGACGTTATACATATTCAAATGAAATTTTACCAATTTCAAGGTTTAATAGCGCAAGCGATCATACGTATAGCGAAGCGTTTTATTTACAAGACTTAGAGGGAAATGGTATTGAAATTTATGCTGATCGTCCGCGAAATCAATGGGGAGAAGGAGCAGGAGGCAGTACGCCACTTGATTTAAAAGAACTGGCAACGCTCGTTGATTATGAGGTTGATGGATTACCTGCTAATACTGTCGTTGGGCACGTACATTTACGAATAGCTGATGTAGAGAAATCACACGAGTTTTATGTAGAGACAATAGGGTTTGAAGTGCAACAACGCGAAGATGACTGCTTATTCATTTCTGCAGGTGGATATCATCACCATATAGGTGCAAATACGTGGAACGGAGTAAATAATCCACATCCACCAGCACATGCAACGGGGCTTAAATTATATACAATTGTATTACCGCATAAAGAAGCGTTAGAGGAAGTGAAAGGAAGATTAATAGAAAAACAACATAAAGTAAACGAAAGTACAAAGGGATTTACTGTAGTAGACCCAAGCGGTATTACAGTGCAGTTTGAAATAGAAACAGCATAAAAGAAGTCGGAAGGTGTATAATCACTTTCCGACTTCTTTTTGATACGTAATCCAAGTAGCACAAGGATTAAAAGGGAAGGCTTTTAATAATTCCATTGCATATATACTCGTTGAATCGAATTCACCTTGAATGAAAGAGTAGCCGTGTTTATTTGCATACATAGCTTGTTTGAAAACGAGCAGTTTCAGTAAGGATACATTTTCTGTAGTGTGAGTCCCGCACCATCCTAGTTCTACTGTATTATCCTTTTCTGACGTATGGAGGAAAGAGTACGCAATAATTTCATTGTCTTCATCTATCAATACAAAGCTCCCATCTAATAATGTGTCATCAGCTAAGATCTTTTCTTTCCAAGTTTCTAACGGGAATGAGGTAACAGGATTTGCTAAGTGAGTATCCTCATAATTCGTTTTTACTAAGTGAGTTAGCTTTTCAAAGAAGCTATTATTGGATAATATGTTTGATAAGCTTTGTACAGCATAATTTGAATGAAGCGTTGTCACGATAGGTATAATTTTTTGTACGTCTAATATTGGCATATATGTTCTTCGGATTTCCGTAAAATTATGTTCTTCATAATAGGCTTTTAAATGAGCCGATGTTTCCCATATAGAGGTTTGTAATGGTAGTTTGAAGTTTTCTCGTTTTTGAATCTCGTTTAATAAAAATTGTTCAATGTGTAGCTCTGAATAGAAAGGATTTGTATATATTCGAAAGTATGTGCAGTATGGATGGAAGTTACTATTCCAGGTGAAAAAGACGCCTACTACATCTTTTTTATAGTAGGCAACACACGCACATTTTGTTTTATTATTTCGTAATAAGTTAAATACATACGATTCTTCATTGTATAAGTCAATAAGTTGTTTTACTTGTAGCTCATTGCTGCTACTATATTTCTCTATAACAAGAGTATGTTTACTGGGGGACTTCTTCATAGCTCAATCCAAAACCGTCTTACTACATTCCCATTTTCCTCAGTAAAATCATCATCGCGAAGCCCACCGTTATGTAAAATTGTTTTTTCGGAAGCTGTATTCACTTCGTCACAAACGACAAGTACTTTCTCGATGTTTAATTCCTTCGTTTTTTCTAGCGATAATTCTAATAACTTTGTAGCATAACCTTTTCTTCTTTCGGAAGGGCGAATGCCATAACCGATATGACCGCCAGCGTTAAATAAATGCTCGGTTAAACTATGACGTATATTAACAGCTCCTACAATTCTATTATTATCTGTAACGAGCCAATACGTAGAGTCTGGTACCCAAGATTCGGGAAGGTTTATTCCGTTATGCGCATCGTGAAGTTCTTGAATCATTGCTGTGAAATTAGATGGATCTTTTGAGATAACCCACGGGATCATTGTTTCACCGCTATCTTTCCATTCGTTATAAAAATCTAAGTATTCTTCTTGTAAATCAGTAGTAGGTGTAAGTAAAGAGACGTTCATTGTTAATAAGCTCCTTTATTTATGTAGTATGTATAAAAAAATTACAACACAAAATGAAAGCGTTTTCTTAATTTTCTCAACCTCATTTCATGTAATCCACCATTGTTTTTTAAGAAAACTAGTGAAGGTTTAAAATTAAAATTTATTTATTTTATGTTAATATTTAAAATATTAACATAAAACGGCCTAGGTATTAAGTGTATTTTAGTAAGATTCCTTCATATCGATAAATGGATGTGTGTGATAATTTTTGTTTTATCTATCTATAATGAACGAAAGGGGGAAGGGCTCGTGAGTGTAAATATGGATTTAATTATACGAATCGGTGTTGCGGGTTTGTTAGGAGCAATAATCGGAATTGAAAGGGAAATTCGATCAAAAGAGGCGGGATTAAAAACACATTTCCTAGTAGCGGTAGGAAGTGCTTTAATAATGGTCGTTTCAAAATATGCCTTTTCAGATATTATGAATGAGGAACATATGGCTCTTGATCCGAGCCGTATTGCAGCGCAAGTTGTTAGTGGAGTAGGTTTTTTAGGTGCAGGTACAATTATTATTCAAAAGCAGGCGGTGAAAGGATTAACGACAGCGGCTGGTTTATGGGCTACAGCAGGAATTGGATTAGCAATTGGGGCTGGCATGTATGTAGTAGGAATTGGAGCGACGATTCTCGTTTTAATTGGTTTAGAGATTGTGAGCCGTATTTTTAAGGTGCAATTTTTATTTCCTCAAAGCATAACAGTGCAAATACATATAAATAAACATGAAGCGATACAACAAATAGTAGAAACGCTACAAGTAAAAGGCATTCCAATACTTTCATATGAAGTGGAAGCTTTACAGCAAGGAGCAGAAACTGTTTATAAGGTAGGGGTGCAGTTGAAAAATATATCATCAGAAGAAAAGAATGAGTTGATTCAGCATATGCAAACATTACCGGAAGTAACATTTATAAAGTTAAAATCATAGCGCTGAAAACGAGGATAGATGTAGCAGGAAATTCGCTATTATCTATCTTTTTTGATATAAAATGCACATAAAGTCAAGTGTTAATTTTGCACGGCATGGATACATATGTGAACGTTACCTTATTTTTTCTCAATACAGAATAAAAAGTAAGAATAGTAAAATAATGGTGCGGTACACTAAAAAATGTAAGGTAGGGGAGAGCATGAAAGGCTATTCAAAAAAAGTGTTAGTAGGGGTAAGTTTTGCTAGTTTAATGTTAGGGAGTTTTCAAGGCAGCACATTGGCGGAAAGTACAAAGGGAGAGCAAGTTTCTTATCAGAACGTTCTCAAAATGGAGCCAGTTGGTGTGCAATTACCAGTGCAAGAATTAGCTCATTCATCAAAAGTGCTTGAAAATAAGTCTTTTGAGAAAAGGTTACAATTTGCTGATTTGTCTCAAAGACCGCCTGAAGTAAAAAAAGAAAGTAAGCAATTAGCTGTAGCGAAAACTTACACAATTGCTGAATTAAATCAATTGAGCAATCAGCAGTTAGTAGATTTACTCGTAACAATTGATTGGGAGCAAATTACTGGGCTATTTCAGTTTAATAAGGATAGTCTTGCATTCTATCAAAATGAAAGTAGAATGCAGGCAATTATTGATAAATTGAAGCAGCAAGGACAAGCTTATACGAAAGATGATTCAAAAGGGATTGAGACTTTAGTAGAGGTATTACGCTCAGGATTTTATTTAGGATTTTATCATGCAGAATTAAGTAAACTAAATGAGCGGAGCTATCATGATAAATGCTTACCTGCATTAAAAACGATTGCGAATAACCCGAATTTCAAACTCGGTACATTAGAACAAAATAGAGTTGTCTCATCATACGGAAAATTAATAGGAAATGCTTCGAGTGATGTGGAAACGATAACATCAGCTGCAAAGATCTTTAAACAATATAACGATAATTTTTCTACATGGGTAGACAATCTTTCAGCTGGAAATGCGATTTACGATATTATGCAAGGTGTTGACTACGATATTCAATCGTATTTGTACGATACGAGAAAAGCTCCGAAAGATACAATGTGGTACCAAAAAATTGATAGCTATGTCAATGAATTAAGTCGTTTTGCATTAATTGGAACGGTAACAGCGAAGAATGGCTGGTTAATTAATAATGGTATTTATTATACAGGTAGACTTGGTACATTCCATAGTACAGGAACGAAAGGATTGCAAGTTGTAACGGACGCAATGAAAATGTATCCGTATTTAGGAGAGCAATATTTCGTAGCTGCTGAGCAAATTGCGACGAACTATGGCGGGAAAGATGCAAATGGAAATGTTGTGAATTTAGATCAAATACGAGAAGATGGAAAGAAAAAGTATTTGCCGAAAACGTATACGTTTGATGATGGGGCAATTGTTTTAAAAGCTGGAGATAAGGTGACCGAAGAAAAAGTAAAACGTCTATATTGGGCGGCAAAAGAAGTGAAGGCACAATTCCATCGTACGGTTGAAAGTGATCAGCCTTTAGAAAAAGGAAATCCTGACGATGTATTAACGATGGTTATTTATAATAGTCCAGCTGAATATCAATTTAACCGTCAGTTGTACGGGTATGAAACGAATAACGGCGGTCTTTATATAGAAGGAACAGGTACGTTCTTTACTTATGAACGTACGCCAGAAGAAAGTATTTATAGTTTAGAAGAATTGTTCCGACATGAGTTCACACATTACTTACAAGGTAGATATGAAGTGCCAGGACTGTGGGGACAAGGTAAGATGTATGAGAATGAGAGATTATCTTGGTTTGAAGAAGGGAATGCGGAGTTTTTTGCTGGTGCAACGAGAACAGATAATGTTGTACCGAGAAAGAGCATTATAGGAGGAATATCTTCAAATCCAGCAGAGCGTTATACGGCAGAGAGAACGTTAAACGCAAAGTATGGAACGTGGGATTTCTATAATTATTCCTTCGCTTTACAATCGTACATGTACACTAAGAGATATGATATGTTTGACAAAATTCATGATCTTATTAGGAAAAATGATGTAACAGCATATGACGCATACCGCTCTGCATTAAGTAAAGATGCGAATTTAAATAAAGAGTATCAAGATTATATGCAAATGTTAGTCGATAACCGTGAGAAATATAATGTTCCGTTAGTATCAAATGATTATTTAGCAACGCACGCACCGAAACCAGTTTCAGATATTGCGGCAGAAATTACAGCAGAAGCAAAATTAAGTAATGTATCAGTTAAGAAAAATAAATCACAGTTCTTTAATACATTTACACTGCAAGGAACGTATACAGGTACGAATGCAAAAGGGGAATATGAAGACTGGAAAACAATTACACAAAACGTGAATGATACGTTAAAACGTTTAAGTGCGAAAGAATGGACAGGATATAAAACAGTAACAGCTTACTTTGTGAATTACCGTGTGAATGCATCAGGACAATTTGAATATGATGTAGTATTCCATGGTATTAATACAGAAGAAGGTGCTGTGATTAAAGCGCCAGTTGCGGTTATAAACGGTCCATATAGCGGAAATGTAAATGAAGCAATTTCGTTTAAAAGCGATGGATCAAAAGATGAAGATGGGAAAATTGTTTCTTATAAATGGGAGTTTGGTGACGGTACTGTAAGTAATGAACAAAATCCGACTCACGTGTATACAAAAGAAGGAACGTATACAGCGAAATTAACAGTAACAGATGATAAAGGATTAACGAATACTGTTACAACGAATGTAACGGTTCAAAAGAAAGAAGATAACAGCGTAGAAAAAGAGCCGAATAATTCATTCCAAACAGCAAATAAACTACAATTAAATCAAGTTTTACGCGCAAGTTTAGGAAATGGTGATACGAGTGACTTCTTTGAAATAAATGTGGAAACGGCGAAAAATCTTCAAATTAATGTAACGAAGGAAAATAATATCGGAGTAAACTGGGTTCTTTATTCAGAAGCAGATTTAAATAATTATGTTACGTATGCACAGCAAGAAGGGAATAAGTTAGTAGGAAGTTACTACACGTATCCAGGAAAATATTATTTACATGTGTATCAGTATGGCGGGGGAACAGGGAATTATACGGTAGAAGTGAAATAGAAATTTATGACTGGAAATCAATTTTAGCTTATATTTAGTAATGCAGGTAATGATATCAGTTATAAAGATAAATACTTGATTATCGTTATGAATATCAAAAAAATTATACTTTAACTGAAAAAATAACTGTAAGTAATGTATCTAATGATATTAAGAAATCAAGTATCACGAGATTTTATCTTGAAGTTAAGTAGACCTAATTAGTAAATGAGATACAATAGTTGATGAATTATGATTTCATAGAGAAGTGAGCAAAGTAATAAGGACTAGAGTTTATCGGTAAAAACGGATATACTCTGGTCCTTATTACTTTTAATTTATTTAAGAAATGAAGATAATTAATGAATCAAGTAGTGGCATTTTTGAAATTTATTTAATAAGTTAAGTAGAAAGAATTTATCATTCAAATAATTCCGTCATATCAGCATGGGATACTAATAGAAAAGCGTGTCCCCTTACCTAATTCACTCTCTATCTCTATATCACCATTTAACTCTTTAATAACACTATAAGCGATCATGGTACCAAGCCCAGTCCCTTTTTCTGTTGTTGAATAGAATGGCAAAGCAATCCGCTTTATTTGCTGAGAAGACATTCCAATCCCTGAATCAATAATATCGATTATAATATTCCCTTTTATTTTCTGTATATTTATTTGTAATACTCCACCATTTATCATGGCCTCAATTCCGTTTTGTATGATGTTGTTTAGACAGAGTCTGAATTTTTCGGGGTCTCCATTTATATAAAAGGAATCTGTACTATTTTGTTTTATTTCAACTTTGTATGATAGAGCTAGTGGTGAAATAGTGTCTTTCACTTGATTTAAAATATGATTAATATCTATTTTCTCCTTTAGGATGTTCTGTGGTTTTGTTAAAGATAAATAGTTATTAATAGTAGATTGTATTTGCTGCATTTCAATTAACATGATTTCTAAGTACTGATCCTGAGGTAGCTTAGAGGCATGTTTTTCATTTAACAATTGAGTGAATCCATGTACTGTAGTTAGTGGATTGTGAATTTCGTGTGCAATGGACGCCGCTAGTTCGCTAGCTATATAAAATTTTTCAGCCCGTTGCAGCTTTTCTTTCATTTTATATTTCTCAATCATTCCCTCTATTAAATATACTGATAATAATCCTGTGAAAATATTAATGATTATATAATTTAATAAAAATTCTATGAGAGTAGAGTCTATTTTACTGCCTGTATGTATTTGAGTTACAATACCGCAGATAGAAAGTGAAGTTGTACATACTAAAATAAGAAGCAAGCTCAATAATATCTTTTTTTCTTTAACATATAGAGGTAATAAGTAATGGAAGAGCATTGCTATAACAGAAATAATAGTAAAGATAATAAATGATGGAAGAACGCCATTTCCGCCTAAGTAAAATCGATAAGAAAGATATAAAATTCCTATAAAAATAATATTTTTTGTATTTCCATATAGAAAAACTAATATGATAGGAATAAAACGTAAATCATAAATAAATCCAGCATGTAACTGAAAAGGAAAAGTCATGCAAAAAATAATAGCAATGGAGGAAAGGATAGAAATCAATATATTATTACATGTTATTTTTTCTTTAAATTCTAGCCAAAATACGTGGTAGCTAAGGATACAAATTATTATTATAAAGGTATTTAATAAAAGAGTAGATATTCCCATAGGTTTGCATCTCCGATAGTTTGTATATTGGATTATGTATGAGTTAAACTTAGATGTTTAGTTATTAATAGACTTTCTATCTAAAAAAGGAAGAGCACTTGAAAAAGTACTATAATATTACTTTTATTAGAATGGATAAGGAAGTTAGGAAAAATAATAGATAAAAAAATCTACTTAGATATTTATACATATGAAACTAGGAATTGACTTTTGTATAAGTAAAGCTGGGATTGAGTTACTAATAAAATAATAGGATTTTAAGTATGAATATTTTATGAAAAAATATATTTTGTGGATTCTATTTGTAGCCTTCGTTATATTAACATGGAATATACCAAATTATAAAGTGGAAATTTCGAAATTTTTCATTAGTATATTTTATCTAAAATGGAAACGCTATTTATTTGAGTGCGTTGGTACTTAATTGTATGAATTCTCGTTAAATAAATTTTGAAATTTACATGTTTTTTTATGAATCATAATACTGTAGCTTTATCAATGTGAGCTTTTCAGTAACTATTAAGGTATAAAGTTAAAATATATAGGTTTAAAGATATGAATTATTACATAAAAACGTACTTGAAAAAGAATGTATGATGGTAATAGATTACAAACATCAAGGGGGAGCTTAAAATGAAGTTAAATAAACTAGTGCTTAGTTGTGGAGTAATTTCAGCATTAACACTTGGTGTGTTAGGAAATAATACTTATGCTGAAGAAATACACAAAACAAATGATACCGTTCATATAGTTGAACATGTTCCTGCAGACTTATTATTAACTCAAACAATGGATTATAGTGGAGAGACTGTAACTTCTTTTGTGTATAATGGGAGTGAAAATTTAAGCTTCTTTATGAAAAATAATGGTCAAAATACAATGGGATATAGTGTGAAAGGTCCAAATATGGAGCTAATTGTTGGTGGTTATATAAAACCTGGTGAACAACAAATTAATGTTACAAATGTACAGAATGCTTTATCTCCATTACCGAGCGGAACATATAAAATTTACGTTTCAAATGATGATGGTTCTAAGGGGCAATTCCAAGTTTCAGTAAGATCTATGAATTAAATTTAAAACGCTTTGTTTTAAGTTGATTTAATCTTTCCTTATTGGAAAGAAACTAAATTGAATTAAGAATTACCGATCAAAATGAAAACGAGCACCTTATCTAATTTGAGAGGATGCTCGTTTTTTGCTAGAAAACAGAAGAGAATTGTTTTCAACTATTTATAAATACATGTTGATATTTTTATTGCTAATTTACTAGTTTGTGTAAAAAAGAGGATGTCGGTTGTGACAAATCTTAAAGTAAAGGTAACTTAACATTCAGTTAAGTTACATGGAAAACTAGAAAAACCACTTATATAAGTGGTTTTTCTAGTTTTAGGCTATACATTTAAAATTAGGCTAAGTTAAAGTAATAAGCATTTTATTTGTTTAGATTATTTTGGTTCTGGATAATGATTGTAGTACGAAATTCTAATAAATTCTTGGTATACATTTGTTAATTTAGCATCTCTAAGAGCGTCATTGAATTTTTGCATACGAACACTACCTTGAGCGTAGCCTCCGCCAGGAACATAAGGGTTTCTAGCTTCAAAATCATCCATAAAGGCTTTTAATGTTTTATAGTCCTGAGATTGATAAAAAGCAGACGCTTCTTCAGGAGTGACATCAAAGTAAGAAGATGATGTTGAGTTATAAGAAGCTGCTTGAGCAATAGGTGTTTCTAACATAGTTGTTGCTCCACCAAACATAGTAAGCGCCATAGAAGATACAATGATTTTTTTAAACATAATAAAACCTCCATGTGGAATATTTGGATTAATAGTAATCCTGTAATCATTATAGTTACAACTAAAACGATTATCAAATGCAATGTTGCATAATTTATTATTTGAACGAGAAGTCTCCTTTATCTCTACATGGAGAAGTTTAGTAGGAGATTAATAGATTAAAAGAGGTTTACATATCATTGAGGTTAAACAGAAAATGAAATAAAAAGGATATTTTAATTGTGGAAAGTTAAAAGGATCTGTTATTAAAGACAGTGATCTTTTAAAAAGGTATGACAGTTACCAGCTAGAGATACCATTATAGGGGATTTAGCTACGTTTATTGGTGTTGAGAAATACATAATATATGCTGTCTGTATAAGATAAAATGAAGAAACATTTCTTTTGGATTTTACAATATGTGTAAGAGGAATCAAGATTTTAATTTGTACTTAAACAAGGGAGAAAAGTATTACTTTTTAAGTAACAAAGAATACTAAGTCTCATTCAAAGTCATATAATAGACTATAAAATAATCCTTTTAAAACAAAATATAGTTTGGTTAAAAATTAGAGGGCATCAATTCATTGGAACAGTAAAAACTGTTTATAGGATTATTGATATCTTTTTTTGTTTAAGAACGAGAATATATTTTCTCAACAGGACAAATGGTAAATATCTATAAGTACTACTTATAAGGATAATTGGAAAATAGAAATTAATAATAAAGGGGAATGCGAAATGACAATATTAATATCTAATAGAGATCTAGCTAACATCCGAGAGGAAGATGTAGATGTATTAAAAGTAATGGCACATCCCGTTCGATTGAAAATTGTAAATGAATTAATGCACCATAAACTGTGTAATGTTACACAGTTGACAGAAATATTAGGACTCCCGCAATCTACTGTTTCACAGCATCTATCAAAATTAAGGGGAACCGTGCTCCGTGCAGAAAGACGAGGGTTAGAGATGCATTATTATATAGATAATGTTAAGGCTCGCCAGATTGTAGGAATTCTAGGTTTGTAGCTAAAAAGAGCACTTTTCAAAAATGCTCTTTTTAAGATGTGCATTAGGACTTGAAGGAGGCACCAATGCTAATTTAGAAGGAATGTGCTTTGAATCAATCTTTGCTTAAAATAAGAGATAATTGTTTACATTGTTTAATAATTACTTAATATATTATTAAGTTTGTTACCTTACAAAACTGTAAGGTTATTTCAATTGACACTCGTATATATAAGTAACTATACTAGTTACACAATGTTGGTAAATATATTTATTAGCTTCAATCTATAAGTGTATGTCTGAAGATTCTTTTCGGAATAATAGTTCGATTTAAATTTATTCATTTGTAATATAGTGTTAGTGCCAACTTAATCTATTTTTGTATTCAAAGGACTATCATTTAAAGATTAACTATAAATGATATATTTACTAACTTGTAATAAATTTTTAGAGGTGCTAAATTTTGAAGAACAAATTAATTGCTACAGGAATTCTCGCTGGAAGTCTACTATCTTATTCTTCTAGTATTTTTGCAGATACTCACAAATTCCCAGATGTTCCTGCATGGGCTGACAAATCCGTTACTTATTTAGTTGATAAGCAAGTATTGAGTGGTTATCCAGATGGAACTTTTGGTTCAAATGACACATTAGATAGAGCTTCTGCAGCAACCATTATGACAAAGGCTCTTGGTATACACATTGATTTAAATGCAAAACCATCTTTTAAAGATTCACAAAACCACTGGGGAACTCCTTATATTGCCGCAGCTGAAAAGGCAGGAATAATTAAAGGTGAAGGAAATGGAATTTTCAATCCTTCTG
The DNA here is from genome assembly GCF_054823925.1 of Bacillus sp. F9_6S_D1_P_5. Taxonomy (NCBI): domain Bacteria; kingdom Bacillati; phylum Bacillota; class Bacilli; order Caryophanales; family Bacillaceae; genus Bacillus; species Bacillus sp. F9_6S_D1_P_5. The sequence goes on from NZ_JBTREW010000001.1 coordinate 210,415, forward strand.
GAAAAGTTACTCGTGCTGCTATGGCTACTATGCTAGTGAATGCATATAAACTACAAAATGAAAGCAATAACAATGGGCAAAGTAAATTTGAAGATTTAAAGGGACATTGGGGTGAAAAGTTCGCAAATACCTTAATTGATTTAAAAATTTCAGTTGGTACAGATAATGGTTGGCAACCAAATAGATTCATAACACGCGCTGAAGCTGCACAACTAACCGCAAAAACAGATATGCTTCAATATAGTCAAAGTAATCCTTTAGAAAATAAAGCAATAATTATTGATCCCGGACATGGCGGCGAAGATCCTGGAAAAAACACAAAGGGATTACCTGAAAGTAAGATTGTACTAGACACTTCTTTACGTCTACAACAATTGCTTGAAAAACATACTCCCTTTACAGTTTTACTAACTCGTGAATCTGATACTAGACCTGGACATGATCAAAAAAGCTCTTTACAGGAACGTGTTAAGTTTGCTAAACAAAATCAGGGTGATATCTTTATAAGCATTCATGCAAATGCTTTTAACGGTAATGCAAAAGGGACAGAAACATACTACTATAAATCTTCTAAATCTGAAAAAACAAATCCTCATGTGGAAGAAAGTCGTGTTTTAGCTGAAAAAATTCAAGAACGATTAGTAGACGCACTTCAAACACGTGATAGAGGTGTTAAACATGGAGATCTTCATGTTATAAGAGAAAATGACATGCCAGCTGTGTTAACGGAACTTGCTTTTATAGATAATGGTATCGATTACAGTAAGTTATCTACAGAAAACGGAAGGCAGATTGCAGCAGAAGCCATTTATGAGGGTATTTTAGATTATTATGAATGGAAAGGGAATAATGTATCTGAATATAGATTGTAATAAGCAAATGAAAATATAGTAATTCTTGAAATGAAGAATTCTATAATTTTTTTGTGATTTTTTAAACAATAATTTTAAATGTGTATTTAAAATTATTGTTTAAATCGTTATTCTGTGTTTTAATAATATTGATAATAGTTATCAGTAAAAAAAGAGATGAAAATTAGCAAAATAAGTGTTGATAGTTATTGTCATAAAGATTAATAAATTTCTACATTGTAACGTTATGAATCTATCTCTAGTATGGAGAGATAAAAATAATACGTTTATATCTTTTAAATGTTTAAGAAGGAGTGGCTGTCTGTATGAAAAAAACAAATGGAATAGCTAAAAGTGTTGCGGTAGCGTCCGTTATTATGTCTGGATCACTTGGTTTACAAGCAACATCTGTATTTGCAGATTCTAAAGGAACTGTAGAAAATCTTCAAAATGGTGGAAAAGTCTATAATAGTTTTAAAACTACTTATGACATGAAGCAGAATATTAAAAATTCAATAAAGGTTTCTTTTATTGAGGATCCTTACGCAGATAAAAAGATTGCAATTGTTACTACTGATGGTAGTAATATAGATGCTAAATATACAATCAATGGCGGATACTATAACGCAGGTTTAAAGTGGCCATCGGCTTATCATACTGAAGTAGAAATAACAAGTGGTGATAGCACTCAATTCCATAAAGCTGCCCCAGTTAATACAATGACTTCAGCAAAGGTTACTTCTGAAGTAGGGTATACACTTGGCGGAAGTGTTAAAGTTGGGGTAAATGATAAAGGCCCAAATGCTGATGCAAGTATTACAGGTAGCTTTGCTTGGAAAGAAAGTGTATCTTATGATCAAGTAGACTATAAAACGGTATTAGAGACTCACACAGATAAAAAATTAAATTGGAAAGTAGGATTCCAATCATTTAATTACCCGGAGTGGGGAATTTATAATCGTGATTCATTTAATACTTTCTACGGTAATCAACTATTTATGAAATCACGTAGTTATAATGAAGGAACGAATAATTTTGTTTCAAAAGATACAGTACCAGCTTTAACAGGATATGGTTTTTCTCCTAATGTAGTAGCAGTTATTACTGCAGATAAAACAGAATCTACATCTGATTTAAAAATAACAAATCGTAGAATATCAGATCAGTACAATATCGAATGGGTAAGTTCGAAATGGTGGGGAACAAATAATAAAGATACATATAATGAGTTCTTTACAAACAACTATAAGTTAGACTGGAAAAACCATCAAGTTACTCTTGATAACCAAAAAGCTCTTGAAGAACAAATGAGTAGTATCAACAGTGTGAATAACCAACTCAACAAAGGCAAAGGAAAATTATCTTTTTCAATGAATGGACATCAGCTCAAAGCGACATCTAGCAATGCTGGTTATGGTATTAGTTACGAGGATAAAAATTGGGGTATCTTTGTGAATGGTGAAAAGATCTATACGTTTAATGAAAAAACAACTGTAGGTAATATTTCGAATGACATTAACAAATTAAACATTAAAGGACCCTATATTGAGATTAAACAAGTCTAATCAGTAAATGAATTGCAATTGATAGATAATTATTTCATCAAGATATGAGTATAAAGGTTTATGTTAAATCTGTATAACGTAATGAAAGGGCCAGAGTTTATCTGTAAAGATAGATAAACTCTGGCCCTTATTATTTTTTATTCTTATACGCAATTAGAAAAGAGCGTGAGGTATTTGAAAGCTATTCATACCACGCAGGGAGATATTGTTTTAAGTAGGGTGTTTATTTTTATTTCATTTTTAAATGAATTCTTTGTATGATGACATAGGGTAGGCGATGTTCAGGAGATGTTTCTTTTTGAGGAGTATGTTGTGTGGAGAATAGTTTAAAGTAATCAAGTCTTCATCGGTTGTTAAGTTATTACTTTAAATATATAATTAAACTTCATTAAAAAGATACTCTATTCAAAGTCCTTAGTGGATTTTTGAAGTGAAATATATATTATTTGAGGTGTGTGAAATGGGGAAATCTCGAGAGCAGACGATGGAAAATATTTTGAAGGCTGCTAAGAAAAAATTTGGAGAGCGTGGTTATGAAGGTACGAGCATACAAGAAATTGCAAAAGAAGCGAAAGTGAATGTTGCTATGGCTTCTTACTATTTTAATGGGAAAGAAAACCTATATTATGAGGTGTTTAAGAAATATGGTCTTGCTAATGAGTTACCTAATTTTCTTGAGAAGAATCAATTTAATCCTATTAATGCTCTAAAAGAATATTTAACAGTCTTTATTACACATATAAAAGAAAATCCTGAAATTGGCACATTGGCATATGAGGAGATTATTAAGGAAAGTGCAAGATTAGAAAAGATTAAACCGTATTTTGTAGGTAGTTTTGAACAGTTAAAAGAAATATTGCAGGAGGGGGAGAAACAAGGAGTATTTCATTTCTTCTCTATAAATCATACGATACATTGGATCACTTCTATTGTTTTATTTCCAAAGTTTAAAAAGTTCATTGATTCTTTAGGACCAAATGAATCGAATGATACAAATTACGAATGGATGCCAGAAGATTTGGTGAGCAGAATTATTTCTGCTTTAACAGATAAGCCTAATATGTAAATTAGTCATTGTTTATGAATCCTAATTTTCCTGTTAAAAAGCCTAATTTCTCAAAGGATTGTAGAGAAATTAGGCTTTTTTGGACACTTCATTCAAATACTTTATAGACTAATGGCTTAATTTATTAATAATTCGAGTGGAGTTACATAGATATAGTTTTCGTTGCAACGGTTTGTTGAAATGCCTTATCATGCTCAACAATAATCATTGTGGGATTAAATTGTTGAATTAGCTCTTCAATTTGCATACGTGAATAAATATCTATAAAGTTTAATGGTTCATCCCATATATACATATGGGCTTTTTCACATAAACTTTTAGCGATAAGCAGTTTTTTCTTTTGTCCCCCAGAATAATGAAATATATCTTTTTCAAATTGAATTCGGTCAAAATCCATCTTTCGTAGGATGGATTTAAATAATGTCTCATCAATCTTGTTTTCTTCAATAAAATTTGATAGCGATCCTTTCAAATGAGAAGTATCTTGTTGAACATAGGAAATGGTGAGTCCTGTACCTAATGTAACTAAACCTGTATGCTGTATCGGATACCCTAGAATTAGTTTTAGGATACTGCTTTTCCCGCTCCCATTCTTGCCATCAAGCACAATTCGGTCACCTTGTTCAACTACGAAGTTAATTGGCTCATTCACGACTTGGTCATCGTACGTAACAGACACGTCAGCCAAAGTAACTAATTCATTTGACTTGAACTTCAATGCTTCTAATTTTAATGACTCAGTTTTCTCCACATTTTTTAGTAATTTTGACTTTTCTTCAATAGCTTTTTGTTGCCTTGATTCTAGGTTTTTTGCCCTTTTCATCATCTTGGCTGCTTTATGTCCTACAAATCCCTTATCCAACTTAGAACCTGAATTCCTTGTTCCATTTTTTGAAGCTTCTACATCATGAGACCAATTTGCTGAACGCTTGGAAGACTGTTTTAATCTTCCTATGTCTTTTTGTAGACGATCATTTGTAGCCTCTTCGTGCTCTTGCTGTCTATCAAAATTTAATTTCCAAGAAGAATAGTTCCCGCTTTGAACTTCAATATTTGCTCTATTTATAGATAAGATATGGTCAACGCATCCATCTAAAAAGATTCTGTCATGTGAAATTAAAATAAACCCTTTTTTCTTCCTTAGATAATCAGAGACTATTTTTCGTGCATCCGTGTCTAGGTGGTTTGTTGGTTCGTCAATTAATAGGAATTGGCCCTCATTTAAAAACAGTGCAGCAAGCAACACCTTTGTTTGTTCTCCATTTGATAAAGTTTTAAACGGTCTGTACATGACCTCGGCATCAACATTTAAATAGGATATTTCACGTAGAAATTCCCAATCTTCTGCTTGGGGACAAATTTCTTCAAGGATTTCATGAGTGAATTTGTTCTTATCTGCAACAGGGTAGGGGAAGTAATTGAATTCTACAGAAGCAAGGATTTTTCCACTATACTCGTAATTTCCTAATAATAAATTAAAGAATGTCGTTTTACCTCGTCCGTTTCTACCGATAAATCCTAGTTTCCAATCCGTATCTATTTGAAAGTTTACACCTTCAAAAATATTATCAAAGCTACCTGGGTATGAAAAAGTTAAGTCTTGAACTTTTATCATTGACATAATAATTCCTCCTTTATATATCGAAACGTTTCATATAAAGTCGGAACATCCATCCATTTTTTAATTTCTCTATATAAGTTTGATGGATATTAACGACTTATATAGAGCATTACATGTGTAACAATAGTATCTGAATTAGCCATTTTTTTCGCTCCTTTATTTGTTAGGTAAATTTAGCGATTAATAAATTTCAACTTACATAAAAGGGAATAAAAAAATCCCCCGATTTTTAACCGGAAGGATTAGTCTGTCGCTCAAGTAAGTACTTATTAATCATTTGAATCAGGACAAATAAAGTATGAAATGAATTATAAAAATGGATAGACTAACCCTATATTTTGTAGTTTGAAGTTATAAAATTCAACTTAAAATATAAATTAGTTAATCATTATTCATCCATCATTCCTTTCATCATTCTATTTTTAGAGTAACATTCTTTTTGGGGAGATGCAATATCATCTTCACTTAATGCTAGATCATTTATATTTCTTTGGTTAGGTCGATATAACATTACATCTTTCTTATAAACATCTTATTTTTGTTCAAAATGTCACGTCTTTTGTCCATTAAAAGGGGAAGTATTTGAAATTGACAGCACCCCTAACTGTAACTATAATAGTTACAGTGAGTTCGGTCATTTAATTCGAATTTCTAAATTAATGATAGTATATTCCCCTTCTTTCTAAGTGTGACAATAAGCGAATAACTATGTTGCTATGGAAGTTTAGATTCTATCTCATATTCAAAGAACAGTTAAGTTGTATTATTCAAATTTACGATGAGCAAATACTAAAAAAATAACATTTTCCATCGTATTCTTTTGGAATGCTTAGTTAAAAAAGAGGAAATATCTGCAGAAAGCAAATCAGGCTGTGGTATGTAGAAAGAAATCCTATAAAAAGGTCATAACATGGAATAATAAGTAAGCTCATTTTAATGAATACGAGCAGTGCAGTAATAAAAATCTAGAAAAAATTAAGAAGGTGAGTCCGTTGCGTAAACATTCACATGTGCAATTTTATGTATTGATATTAGCTCTACTAGCTTATTTAAGCTTTTGTTTTATATTTTTATTTGTTTTTCCGAATCATTATTTTGTATCAGATTTTAATATACGACTATCATCCTTAGTTGTTGAAACTACTGTATTTATCTCATTACTTTACTCTATGGTATCAAGAAAAATTAAACTAGGAGTCTTTTGGGTTTGTATTACTATTGCAATAGGGTGTTTTTTGATAGGAAATTTTATATCCGCTTTTCAAGTACTTAATATAGAATTACCAATACAAAATTTTAATATCTCTGATGTATTTTTATTGTTTTTCTTATTCTTCTTTCTCTTTGCTTTCTTTTATAAAATCATGATGGAATGTAATAAATGGGAAAAAGCATATTTGATTTGTGATTTATGTATTGTTGTTACTGCCATTTTTACCTTAGAGTGGTACCTATTTAATAAACCTTCTGCAAATATCTTATTCTTATCTATTGGAGATGTTTTTCTTTCATTTATTTTCCCAATTATAGATCTATTGCTTCTATTACTAGGAGTTAGCCTTATTTTTCGACCAGCAATTTTTAATGCGAAAAGTAAATTATTTATTTTTATCTTAGTATTAACTGGCTTGTCTATTACGGACTATTTATATTTCTATTTACAAGATGATTTATCACATCGTTCACTTATATTATTAAGGTGTTTGTATAGAGTTTTTCTATTATTTATTGCCATTGCTGCTACTATTCCAAGGAGTACATCTTCTAGAAGAGATTACTTTATTATTAATCCGACATTTGGAAAGAAACTTCTTGTCATATTTCCTTATCTTGCAGTTGCAATTTTAATTGGTTTTACTTTCAAAGAGCAAACTTCTTCCTCTACACTGATTACGGGAAATTGTATTGCCTTTGTATTTGTACTGATTCGTCATACAATTGTACGAATGCAAAACAAAGATTTAACCGAAACATTAAAAGTGTTTAATAATCAATTAGAGCAAAAAGTATCTAAAAGAACAGCAGATTTAATAAAAAAATCTAATGATTTGGTGAAAAATCAAGAGAGGTTTAAGTCCTTATATGAGTATCATCCAGACCCTATATTAACAATTGATTCAAATAGTACCGTTTTAAATATAAACCAGTCTGGAAGTATATTATTAGGGAAGGACAGTGCTGCATTAATAGGAAAAGAGTGCTTTTCTATTTTTTTAGATGAGGATAAACCTGAATTGGAAGCAGCTCTAAAGATGGGGAAACGATGTAGTTCGTCTTCGTTACAGTTACGTGTGAAAAATCATAATGAGAAGGATATACATTTTTGGTACGTTACGATTGTTCCTATCATGATAGAAGGACAAACTTTTGGGAGTTATATAATGGTAAAAGACATAACGAGGATGAAGCAACAACAGGATGAGATAAACTATCTAGCATTTCATGATACGGTGACGGGAATTGGGAATCGAATATTCTTCCAACAAGAATTAGACAGATCTATTGAGCGTGTACAAAAAACACAGGATAAGTTTGGACTCCTGTATATAGATTTAAACCGCTTTAAGAACATTAATGATACACTGGGTCATGCAATTGGTGACAAGGTTTTAAAAGAAGTTGCCAACCGTTTTAGGACATGTCTGCCACCAACTATTCCTTTAGCAAGAATAGGGGGAGATGAGTTTGCAATCATTGTCCATAACAAAACAGAGCAACAGCTATTGGATTTGTGCGAAATACTATTTCGTATAACTGAAGAACCATTTGTAATAAATCAACAGAACTCTTACTTATCCCTTAGTATAGGAATAGCATTGTATCCATTTGGAGGAACAAATGCCACAACACTTTTACAACACGCTGATATTGCTATGTATAGCGCAAAGGAAGAAGGTAGCAATGCTGTTTGTATATACGACGAGACATTATCTCTAAAAATAACAAGACGATTACAATTAGAGCAAGATTTACCGAATGCAATTGAAAATAATGAGTTGTTTTTATTGTACCAACCACAGGTTGATAGTAAGGCAGGAAAGGTTATTGGTGCAGAGGCATTAATACGTTGGCAACATCCAGAGCTGGGGCTAATTTCACCTTTTGAGTTTATACCTATCGCGGAAGAAACATCACAGATTATTACAATTGGGAAATGGACGCTACAGCAAGCGTGTTCACAACTGAAAGAATGGCATTCTGCAGGTTATACAAATCTAAAAATGGGGATAAATTTATCAGCTATAGAGTTTGAACAGAAAGATTTTGTTCAAACGATTGTATCTACCATAGAAGAAATAAGAGTACCAGCTAATTTGATTGATTTGGAATTAACAGAGCGAATTGCCATGGTAGATGAAAAAGAAACTTTATTGAAGTTAAAAGCATTAAAATCATATGGTGTACATTTATCAATTGATGATTTTGGTACAGGATATTCTTCATTAGCATATCTACCTTTATATCCAATTGATACTTTGAAAATTCCAAGAGAATTTGTGAATAGGATTGGAACTTCGAATGATGGAGATGAAATTATACAAACTATTATTTCGCTAGCTCATACTTTAAATATGAAAGTGATTGCGGAAGGAGTAGAAACGAAGAAACAATTAACAGTGTTACAACAAAATGCATGCTATTTAATTCAAGGCTATTATTACAGTAAACCTGTAAATGAAGATGAGTTTCTCAAGTTTTTAAGCAGGGAATAAGTGAGAACTATGTACTTGTGAAGTAAAGGGAAAAGAAGTTCTACCTATATTAAGTAGAACTTCTTTTTGAGTTAACTAGCAGTTAGGTTTCCAAAATATTTTGCATTAAGATGTATCATTACTCAAGCTGTTATCTTGTTCTTAAGTGATTCCTTTTTCATGACTTGTCTTCTCGTCAAGAAATTTGAAGGAATCGTATTACAGGTGCAGGTCATACTGTCTAAAGTTATTTTATTATTTATTTTTTATTACATTTGAAATGACTTTTAATGTGTATATAAGCACGTGATAAGTAAGTTAAATAAACAAAGGCCCTGTAAAAAATACAGGGCCGGATACAGGGTTAAGGGAACGCATAGTTTCTTATTAACATATTAGCATAAACTTTTCATGTAGCTACATAAGAGTTTTGACAACTTTAAGAACAAAATAGAGTGTTTTTAAGAATAAATACAGTACTGAAAATCAGAATTGTGATTTAAATTAGTGTGGTTATAATGTTAAAAAACAGATGAGTATTTTAATCATAATAACTTTTAGGAATGTATATGTAAGAAATATTTTTTGATTAGATTAAAAGTGAACTCTGACAATTTATTATATGTTATACCCAAATAACTTTAAATTTTCTCCGGATTCTGAAATTATTTCTTCGAACTGAAATCCTACTTTTTCTAAAAGCTTTCCTGAATTGATGTTATCAATAGTAGTAATTGCTACTATTCGTTTCAGTCCAAGCTTTTGTACACCGTATTCCATTACAGCAGAAGCTGATTCAAATCCATACCCCTTTGAGCGGAATTTCTCTAAAAAGGCAAAACCGATATCGACATCTTCTAATGAATCTCTTTTAATAAGTCCGCACATACCAAGTGGAGTGAAATCTTCTTTTCGTTCAACTAAGTAAAGACCAAATCCCATTTTGTTATACATATCAACAGGGCCGTTTAAGATGTATTTTTTTGCATCTTCTAAATTTTTTATCCTTTTATCACCAATAAATTGAATCCATGCAGGATCGTTTACTAATTCTATAATAAATGGAGCGTCTTTTATATGAAACCAGCGAAGAACGAGTCGTTCAGTTTCAAGAACTATCAATCCAATGCACCACCTTTAACATTTATAATAATTAGTATGAATTGCGTAATACGAAATCGCAACATATTTTAATAGAGTCCTGCTTGTTCACATAAAGTTCGTTTGTTTTGTATAAAGGGATATTTTATAATTAGGATTGATTGTAAAGAGTGAGATGCTTATACAATAACTCCTAGGTAACTAGGAGTTTTTACTATATAACTATCATTATTACTAAATATGACACACTACACATTCTACTCAAGGAGGTACATAATGAAAAAATTATATAATGCATCGTTTACGTATTTGATTATCGGTTTATTATCAGGAATTTTCGCTAGGGAGTATGGAAAGTATAAGGGGATTGTAGGATCTACTTTGTTAAATCTTTTGCATACACATACACTTGTACTCGGCTTTTTCTTCTTTTTAATTGCTTTAGGGTTAGCAAAAGTATTCGCGTTTCATGAAGCGAAAAGTTTTAATAAGTGGTTTGTTTTACATAACATTGCATTAACTTTAATGTTAGGTTCGCTAGCAGCGAGAGGGCTTCTTCAGCTAAATGGAGCGGACTTTAAAGGATTAACTTATATTGTAGGGTTTTCCCATTCGTTAATGGCAGTTACTTTAGTTTGGTTTATGTTGTTAATAAAGAAGTCATTTAAAATGTAGTTTTATAGAAAAGAACTTGCAATAGTTATTGCAAGTTCTTTTTGTTTATTCGACAGAAAGAAACGAATTTCATATGTATAAAGCTTGAATTATTTAATTTTTCCGATTATTATGTATAAAATAGTTAACATATTTTGTAATTCAAATTTATAGGAAGTAGGGGGTGTACGATGGAAATAACGGTAGAGCGTTTAGTAAATGAATTAAAGGGTGTACTTCCCGAAGAGCGAGTAGTTGTAAATACGACAGTAAGAGAGTTACATAGTAAAGATGAATCTTATCATACTAGTAGTTTACCTGATGTAGTAGTTTTTCCGAAAACGACTGAAGAGGTTAGTAGATTAATGAAAGTAGCGAGTGAGCATAAAAAACCTGTCGTTCCTTTTGGGGTAGGTTCTAGTTTAGAGGGACATGTTATTCCGTATGAAAAAGGAATTACAATGGACTTTTCGCTTATGAATAAAATACTCGAAATAAGAGAGAAAGATTTTCTAGTAAAAGTACAGCCGGGAGTGACTCGCTCTCAGCTTAATAAAGAATTAAAGAAATACGGTTTGTTTTTTAGCGTAGATCCAGGGGCAGATGCAACGTTAGGTGGAATGGCTGCTACAAATGCGAGTGGAACGACAGCCGTGAAGTATGGTGTTATGCGTGATCAAGTTCGTGATTTAGAAGTCGTTCTTGCTGATGGAGAAGTAATACATACTGGGAATTTAGCAGCGAAGTCATCATCAGGTTATCATTTAAATGGTGTTTTCGTAGGATCAGAAGGTACGCTTGGATGCTTTACAGAGTTAACATTAAAAGTATACGGCATACCAGAGCATATTATGGCTGCGAGAGCATCGTTTCCAACTATAAATGATGCAGTAGAAGCTGTAATTAATATACTACAAGCGGGTATTCCAATTGCGAGAATTGAACTTGTAGATGAATTATCTATGAAACAAGTAAATCATTATAATGAAACAAGTTACAGAGAAGAACCTACACTGTTTTTAGAATTTCATGGCAATGAAGCAGGGCTTAAGCAAGATATTGAATTCACGAAGGAAATTGTTTTTGATCATAAATGTAAAGAAGTTGCTTTTGAAACGGAAACTGCGGCGAGAAATAAATTATGGGATGCACGGCATAATCTAGCATACTCTTACGTTCATAGCTATCCTGGTAAAAAGCTTATGAGTACAGACGTATGTGTACCCATTTCAGAATTAGCTGGTGCAATCCAAAATGCGAAAGAGACGTTAGATAAAGTAGGGCTTGTCGGTGGTATTCTCGGTCATGTAGGAGACGGTAATTTCCACGTGCTCTTAATGATTGATCCGAACGATAAAGAAGAAGTGGAAAAGGGTGACGAAATAAATGAAAGTATCGTTTTATATGCTCTTAAACGAGGTGGAACGTGTACGGGAGAACATGGCGTTGGAATCGGAAAGCGGAAGTATCAAGAAGAAGAACATGGGGCGGCATTGCTCGTAATGGAAAAAATAAAAAAAGCTCTTGACCCGCAAAATATTTTGAATCCGAATAAAGTTTTTCAGTTGAAGGATAGGGGATGATGGGGTGAAAGTACTAGAAGCGATAAGTAATATAGCTGGAAAATATTTTGCATTTTGGGTTATTTGTATTGCAGCTATTGCATATTTCATTCCTGGACCATTTCTTGGGTTAACTAGTTACATCACAATTTTACTCGGGGTTGTAATGTTTGGGATGGGATTAACATTAAAGGCTGTTGATTTTAAGATCATTGCTACAAAACCATTGCCAGTTATTATCGGTGTATGTGCTCAGTTTATTATTATGCCACTTGTCGCATACGTACTAGCTTACGTTATGAATCTGCCAGCTGAATTAGCAGCTGGATTAGTGTTGCTCGGTTCAGTACCGGGTGGCACTGCGTCAAATGTTATGGTTTATTTAGCAAAAGGGAACTTAGCGTTGTCTATTGCAATGACGTCATTATCAACGTTACTAGCACCAATTGCTACACCTCTTATTTTATTATTACTTGCAGGACAATGGATGCCAGTGAATGCTATGTCTATGTTTCTTTCTATCGTACAAGTTATTATCCTACCAATTATTTTAGGATTAGTAGTGAAGAAGTTTTTCCCTAAAACTGTTACGAAAGGAATGACTGTTATTCCTTTAATATCAGTTGTAGCAATTATCATTATTGTTTCTGCAGTTGTTTCAGCGAATGTAAGTAGCATTACTTCTTCTGGCCTTCTTATTTTTATCGCAGTTATGCTTCATAATGCATTTGGTTTTTTACTCGGATATATAACAGCGTTCGTACTTAGACTAGACGAAGGGACAAGAAGAGCTATTTCAATAGAAGTAGGAATGCAAAACTCAGGCTTAGGCGTTGCACTGGCAACAGCACATTTTGGACCAGCAGCTGCGCTTCCGAGTGTATTAGCGGCAGTGTGGCATAACATTGCAGGACCGATTTTAGCAACTATCTGGTCAAAAAATGCAAAGAATACTTTCAGTGATGAAAATGTATCTGTAAATATAGAAAAATAGGGATGGTAAAGAATGCAAAAGCGTATTTTACATTTTGAAGGACTAGTTGTTTTCTTAGCCACGATTTATGCGTATTCAATATATGAATTTAGTTGGATTATATTTTTTGTATTCCTCTTAGCTCCGGATTTATCAATGTTAGCGTATAGTATAAATAATCATGTAGGCGCTAAAATTTATAATATTTTTCACACATATATTATATCAATAGTAATAGCTATCATAGGTGTCTATTTTAAGGTAGATACAGTTATAATGATTGGCTTAATATGGACAGCGCATATTGGAATGGATCGAATGTTTGGATATGGATTGAAATATGAGACGGATTTTAAGGATACTCATATTCAACGGTTATAATTTGTTTTGAGAAGAGGGATAGGTTGAAACAGAGAATTGCTATCGAAGAATATAATGTCAAATGGGAAAGTGAATTTAATAAAATATACACTCTTATTAACAATGTAATGGAAGACAGCATTGTAGCTATTGAACATGTTGGGAGTACATCTGTTAAAGGACTTGCGGCAAAACCAATATTAGATATCGATATAGTAATAGAAGAGTACGAAATTTTTCCTGAAGTAGTAAAAAGGCTTGAAACGATAGGATACTATCATCAGGCAGAATGGAGTTACAAAGGGAGCGAGGCGTTTGGTAGAAAGGATGCTTTCGTTCCGTGGAGTGAAGAAAATACAGTTTGGATGGAACATCATTTATATGTGTGTGACAAAAATAGCGAAGAGTTAAGAAAACATATAGCGTTTCGGGATTACCTTCGTGAACATGAAGCCGTTGCTGCTGAATATGGGAGTTTAAAGAAAGAGTTAGCAAGAGAGTCGAAACATCGATCCAGTTATAGTGAAGGTAAGACGGCATTTATTACAAATATATTGGAAAAAATAAACTAAGGTCGCATTGAGTATATGCGGCCTATTCTTTTTTAATTGAGAGCTGCCATTATAAAACAAATATAAACTGGCCCTGTTGAATGCTACGAGACTTAAATATAATTAGAAATAAAAGATCGGAAAAGAGGGAGCTTATGTACGTACCAAAATATTTCGCAATAGAAGATGAAAAGATGAAGTATGAGATAATAGAACAAAATAGCTTTGCAACATTATTTTCTCAACATAACGGGGAACCATATGCAACGCATTTACCGTTGTTATTAAATAGGGAGACTCTAACTTTACATGGTCATTTCGCACGTCCGAATGAACAGTGGAAAGATAGTGAGAATCAAGAAGTGTTAGCTATATTCCAAGGACCACATAGCTACATATCTCCATCGTGGTATGAAACAAACAATGCAGTACCAACATGGAATTACGTTGCAGTGCATGTATATGGGGAATTAGAAATTGTTGAGGATGAACAGGAATTATTAAATTCTCTTCAAGAGTTAGTACATAAATATGAAGATCCAGAGAGCACCTACTCACTTAATGATGTAGATCCGAATTATATGGGAGGATTAAGTAAAGGGATAGTTGGTTTTAAAATTAAGATTAGTAAAATAGAAGGAAAAGCGAAATTAAGTCAAAATCATTCTGTGGCAAGAAGAAAATTAGTTGTGGAGGAACTTGAGAAAGTTGGTAGTGAGGGGAGTAGGGGGATTGCGGAGTTGATGAGAAAATAAAGTCTACATCAAAGGGAGATATTCTAAATAAGCGTATTTAAAAAGACCTTCTTAATTGAAGGTCTTCCGTTTTTTAAAGTGCTTTTTCAGCTGTTGTTGAGTTGTAGTCTTTACTTGCGTCAACAGATTGAACAAGGTCAGGTCTTTGTGGTGCAGGAAGATCAGCATGACCCGCTTGGTATGTAAATGAACTATGAATACCAGTAGCTAGAATACCGAAAACAGATAGTCCTAAAAAAACAGAGCTAATTTTTTTAATCATTTCAATGCCCCTTTCTCAAACGTTTTTTCTTTTGCTTGTAACGCCTTATGAAAATATTCACTTGCCTTAATGTGGTTATTTTCACTATAAAATTTAACAGCTAATTTTTCTGAGTATTCTTGAGTGTAGTTATATAATAATTCTTTGTCGAAAAACGTAATTCCTTTAAGAATAATTGTTTCTAATTCTTCAGAAGCAACATTATTATTTAGTTCGTTTAGAATTTTAAAATGATATATATATTCTTCATTATTTAATTCAGTACAAATTTTTAACCCTTTTTGGATTAACCCTTCAGCAATACTAGTTTCATCTAGTTTAGAGTGTTCTCTTGCTTGCAAGAAGAGAGCTTTGAAATGTGTAGGTTTCTTTTCAGTTACTTCTGATAGGTGACGGATTGCGAGTGTGGAGAGGTTTTGACTCGCATATAACCAACCCAAATTATTACGTACACTTAAAATTAATTCTTTTTCATTAGATTTTTGTAAAAGGTGTATTGCTGAATTATATTGTTCTTCCGCTTGTTCATATTGTTTTAAATATACAAATGAGGCACCTAATGTATTTTTGCATAATCCAACTTTAACTTCGTAGCCAGTATGTTTATCGAAAATCTCTTTAGCCTTAGTTGCATATTCAATGGATTCAATTGGTTGATAAAAGTGATAATGGAAAATCGCCATTCGATAATAAAATTCAGCATGCTCTAGATTATCAGTGTTATTTACTAGTAATAACTTAGCTTGTTCATAATGTTCGCTAGCTAAGTTATAGTCTGTGGTTAAAGTTGCATAAATGCCTTTAAAGAAGTGATAGTAGTAAGCCAGTGGATGGTTGGATGAGATTAAGTAAGAATCTATTTTATCAAAACAATCTTTTGAAATACTTAAACTATCTACTAAAACTTTATATCGAAAGTCTAGTAAGGAATGATATAATGCTAAGTTTTCATCTTCTTCAAAGTTTAGTTCCTTTTCCTCAATTTCATGCTTTAAGTTTGTCGCCTGGGACACATCTTGTTTAAGCATAGCTAAATACCAATCATTAAATAATTTCGTAATTTGTTCATTACCTTGTAGTTGAACGTTCATGAAATCCCCTCGCTTTTTGAATATTCTTATAAAATATATTATCAAAAATAACAATATTTAGAAATGTAATTTTTATTTCTCAATATTTGTTTAACGAGCTTATGAGTAAGTCTATTGGAATAGTTTAATTTTTGTTTTGGAGTAAAGAAAAGGAATCGGGAAAGGTGCATTTTAAAGTTCTAGTTGAGAGGGGAGAATATAAAAAGGTGTGTTCACACAATCTGTATGAACACACCTTTTTACATGTTAAACAATCAAGTCCCACAAAAAGTACGATAAGGACGATTCGTCGGTGCAGGTGGAACGCAGTATTCCTCTTGCTCTGTAGCATACGCATAAGGATTGGATAGAGCTTCAAGAAGTTTTTCCATTACGCTATAGTCGCCATTTGTGACAGCTGCTTCTAGTGCTTCTTCTACGCGGTGGTTTCTTGGGATGACCGATGGGTTATTATTTTTCATCATTTCGTAGGCGTTTTCCTTCGATTCTTCTTGTCTTTCTAATCGAGATTGCCACAGTTTGTACCATTCTTTAAATTCAGGACTTTCAAATAGAGCTGTATTTTCGAGCGTATTAAGAGTTAATGAACGGAATGTATTTGTGTAATCTACTTTATGTTTCTCCATCATTTTTAAAAGTTGCTCAATAAGTGTTTGATCTTGTTTCTCACTGTTAAATAGTCCTAATTTCTTTTTCATTCCAATGAACCACAGGTTTTCATATTGTACGCTAAATTTTGAAATTTCGTCTTGAGCAATCTTTAATGCTTCTTCTTCATCTTCATGCAGAATTGGTATTAAAGATTCTGCTAGTCGCGCCAGGTCCCATGCAGCCATATATGGCTGATTTCCATATGCGTAGCGACCTTGTGTATCAATAGAGCTAAATACAGTTCCTTGGTCGTAATTGTCCATAAACGCACAAGGGCCGTAATCAATCGTTTCTCCACTGATTGTTATATTATCAGTGTTCATTACACCATGGATAAATCCAACAAGTTGCCATTTAGCGATGAGACTTGCTTGTTTTTTTATGACTTCTTGTAGTAATGCAGTATATCGGTTTTCATGATCCTCAATTTCTGGATAATGCCTTTTTATCGTATAGTCAGCTAGTGATTGAAGATCCTCGATGGAACCACGAGCGGCAGCATATTGAAATGTGCCGACGCGTATATGGCTACTTGCTACTCTAGTTAAAATTGCTCCAGGTAACTTTGTTTCACGATATGTTGGTTCACCAGTTGTAACAACTGCTAAACTGCGCGTAGTTGGAATATCAAGTGCATACATTGCTTCACTAATAATATACTCACGTAGCATCGGACCGAGTGCAGCGCGACCATCACCACGGCGTGAATACGGAGTAGGGCCAGAACCTTTCAGCTGAATGTCAAAACGTTTACCTGAAGGGGTAATTTGTTCACCTATTAAAAGCGCACGACCGTCGCCTAACATATTAAAATGTCCGAATTGATGACCGGCATACGCTTGAGCTAATGGATGAGCTCCTTCTGGGAGTGCATTACCAGCGAAAATAGCAATTTCAACTTCTTTTTTCAATTCTTCAGGATTAAAGCCAAGAGATATTGCTAATGAATGATTTAGTTTAACTAACTCCGGTGAACTTACGGGAGTAGGGGGGGGTTCTGTATAAAATGATTGTGGTAAAGTCGTATAACTATTATCTAAATTCCAACCAGCTTCATTATTTTTAGTCATTTTATCTCCTCCTTGTTTATTTTTTTATTATGTATTTGTACGTATGTATTCTTTGCAAAATTAGCTAAAAGTATAATATGATATTTCCCCTTGCAATCTATTGTAAGGACTTCACTGCACTATGTCTATTTAACAGTAAATATAAAGACCCCATTTTAAGAAAATGGAGTCTTTATTATTATTTTATTTTTACGATTATTTTTCCTTTTGCTCTTCCAGCCTCTGAATATTCCATTGCTTTTTGCGCATCTTCAAAAGGGAAAACTCGATCGATTACTGGTTTGATTTTTCCTGCTTCAATATAATTTGCGATAGTACGTAATTGATCGCCACTTGGCTTCATAAATAAAAATGAATATTGAGCACTATGCTTCTTTTCAAGTGCAGTAAGTTTTTTACTTGCTAATGAAAATAAGAGTGTTTTAAAAAATCTGGAACCAAATTCTTTACCGAAACGAGCATTTGGCATTCATGAAACGGAAACAATGTTGCCGCCGCCTTTTATAATATCGAATGATTTTTCAAGTGTTGTACCGCCGATTGTATCAAATACTGCATCATAATCTTTTAGTATTTCTTCAAATTTTTCTGTTTTGTAATTAATAATTTCATCTGCGCCAAGAGACTTTACTAAATCGGAACCAGCTTCACTAGCAGTCGTCGTAACGGTAGCACCCATTATTTTTGCTAACTGAATTGCGAAAGTACCAACACCACCAGATCCAGCGTGAATTAATATTTTTTGTCCTTTTTGTAAGTGCATGATGTCATGTAGTGCTTGATATGATGTTAAGCCAACGAGAGGAATCGACGCCGCTTCCTCAAAACTTAAATTTTTTGGTTTTAAAGCTATATCATCCTCATGAATGGCTATATATTCCGCGAAAGTACCGATCTTATTTTTTCTTGGACGTGCATATATTGCATCGCCGGCTTTAAAACGAGTCACTTTTGATCCAACCTTTACGATGACACCGGAAAAGTCATTACCAAGAATTAAGGGCATTTCATATTTAAGTAACATCTTTACTTTTCCATCACGTATTTTAAAGTCAATTGGGTTAATACTAGCTGCATGAATTTCAGCGAGTACTTCATATTCATTTATTTCAGGAGTAGGTACCTCTGCCATACGCATTGGAACTTTCCCGTACTTATCAATTATCATTGCTTTCATTTCTTATACCTCCAAATTTCAATAAAAGTTGTGCAATAGCTTTTCAATATCTAATACAAGATTTTTTAATAAGCCTAATTTTGTACGTATATCAATATAATAAAAGTTTTTTGTGCCTTCTTTTCGCATTAAAATAATACCGGCTTCTCGTAAAATTCTAAGGTGATGTGATACTGCTGGTCGAGAAAGGTGTGTTTGTTTCGTAATTTCACCTACACGTAATCCGGTTTGACATTCTGTTTCCATTAGAACTAACAAAATAGCTTGCCGTGTTTCATCACCAATTGCCAATAATACTTTTTGAGAATCAATAAAATCTTTTTTTATAACGCTTAATTGTTCTTGTTTATTCATTTCAATCACTTTACCTCCAATGAATTAGTCGAAAGGTTTAAGATGATGGACCATTACATCGATACGGTAATGCTACATCATTGTTATATGAGCTGCAATATTGGGAAAGAAAATCGAGACGAATGAAATTTTATGAGTTGAAAATGGTAGGGGATAGAAAAGACTTTAATGATATGTTATTTACAGATGAGAAAGGATAAGGATTTTAAAAAAATAAGCGGTCGTACCCTGAATAACTTATAGGGTACGACCGCTTATCATGTTTTTATTATGATGGTGTCTACTAAAGTGAATTGTTTCGTTTTACTCTTTCATACATGCATAATTCAAACAGATTATAGATGTATGAAAAAGTAAAAGTAATTTGGGGCGTAATCTATCTATATGATAATTTAAAATGAATTATAAGTCTATATCTTTGTTGTTTTTTTGATTATATTTATGTCACTGAGCTCAGAACAATGATGTGGAGGGTAAATATATGAAATTGAATTACGTACCAGTTTTAATTGTAGGAGGAGGATTATCAGGGTTAGCATCTGCGCTATTCCTTGCAAAACATAACGTTGATTATTCACTGGTTGAAAGGCACCCGTCTACTGCAATTCATCCAAAAGCAGGTGGAATCACTTTTCGTACGATGGAGTTATTTCGAGAATTGGGTTTAGAACAAAAAATTAGATCGGCGGGTAAAGCATTAGAAAATTGCCGAGGAAGAATAGCAGTTCATACAATAGCTGAGGCGAATAAGGAAGAATTAGCAAAAATGCGGGCGACTCAGTATGGAAACGATGAGAAGTTACTTCAAAAAATAGAAGAGATTAGTCCATCAAAACAAACGGCTTGTTATCAAATTATTTTAGAAGAGATGATATTACAAGAAGCGAGAACACTAGGCGGAGAATTATCTTTTTATCATGAATTAGTTTCTTATGAACAAAATGAGCAAGGAGTAATCGCAACGATTCGGAATCGCGAAACGGAAGAAGAAAGTATTATTCATTGTGATTATGTAATTGCAGCGGATGGAGCGAAAAGCAAAATACGTAAGCAACTAGGGATAAGTACGGAGGGACGAGGTACAATCGGTGGCTATTATATGAATATTTATTTTGAAGTGGATTTAAGTGAGTTTATACAAGGGGATGCATTTGGTTTTTCTATGGTACTTCATCCGGAAGTTCTTGGTGCGCTTATTCCAGTTGATAACGAAAGAAGATGGATTTACCATGTATCCTACGATCCATTAAAAGGAGAGCGACCAGAAGATTTCACTATAGAACGTTGTAAACAAATTATTCAAACCGCAATTGGAAGCACAAATGTTGAGCCGGAAATAGTAAGTGTTTTACCGTGGAAAGCGGCTGAAAGTACTGCTACAAAATTTCAAGATAATCGCATTTTTTTAGTTGGTGATTCTGCACATATTATGCCGCCAACAGGAGGGTTTGGTTCCAATACAGGAATACAAGATGCACACAATCTAGCCTGGAAATTAGCGGCTGTTATAAAAGGGAAGGCAAATCCAAAATTGTTAGAAACATATCATGAAGAGAGGTATCCTGTTGCAAAATTAACGACGGAGTATGCGAGTAGTTTATTGTTCCGTGCTGCGAATAGAGAAGAAGGCAGTTTGAATAATATGGATGGTTTAGCTGTAACTGTCGGGTATCAGTATTGTTCAAAAGCAATGCTAGATGAATCAGCCACTCCACATAGAATGGATATCGTAGAGTTGAATGGAAGACCTGGAACACGAGCACCTCACTTTTGGGGGATGGATAAAGGGAAAGAAGTTTCTATATTAGACTTATTTGGTAACAATTTTGTATTACTTACTGGAGTAGACAATAGTTTTTGGGCTGAAGCTGTATATGATGTTTCATCTAAATTAGGGATAAATATTAATGTGTATCGAGTAGGGGTAAGCGGAGACTTTATTGCTCAAGAAAATGTTTTTCGTGAATTATATGGGATAGAGAATGAAGGAGTTGTACTAATTAGACCAGATGGCTTTATTGGATGGCGTTCGGAAAAAGCAGTGGTAAATCCAGGTGTAATGCTGGAGGAGGTAATGAGTAATTTATTATGTGTTTTTTAAGTAACTACGGAAGTATTGTCTAATATAGGACGATACTTCTATTTTTTGGCTTACAAAATAAAATTGTTTAGTGAAGAGACATTATTATTATTATTATAAAAACATATGTAAATTAATTCCCTTTCTCTTTGTTGTTATTAGAATTTTTTTAGTTTTTAGTTATAAGTGTTGGCAATTACTAGATTGAATCATTTTTTTATTGTATTATATTTCCTAGAGATTATATATTACGCTAGGGAGTGGGACTATTTGACTATTGAACCTCTTATTTTATCAAATAAAGAAGTATATGTATTAACTGGTATGTTTGACCGTGAAACTATGATTGGAATTGAGAACCCCTTTGAAAATTGGTCAGATGAAGAAATAGACAAAGAATTAGATGTAATGCACGAGAATTGGACAAACGAAGAACTACTCATAATAAAAGAAGATGAAACATTATGTAACAAACAACTTTTAGAATATTTCCGCATTTGTTTAACTACAGGATTTGTTATTGAAGTACAGATAGGTAAAAACAGCGCTTTAGAAAAAAATATTTTCTATTTTAGTGAAAAAAAAGTTATACAAAATGTAATAACAGATGCTAACGGTGATAAACAATGTACATTTAAAGAATGCGGGACACCAGAGGTAGCTTGGCAATTTATATATCAAGCATTACAGCCTAAAAATACTTTCTCTCGCCCAAATTATACATTTAAAATTCCTTCTTCTGCATATAAAGAAGACATTTTAACTCAATCACACAAGCAATTAGTAGACTACTTGACACTTTACTTAGATGATGAAGCTTCCTCAGAATTAGCAAACATTATACATAATCGTGAAGAGTTAAATACGGTTCAAGTTCATTATTATATAAAGGATTCATGGTCTACAGACTGTATTCAGTTTTTATATAGTCAAAACCAATATTGGCTAATCCAAAAAGTATTAGATAATGAACAAACACAAACAAATTTTATTTGTCTTGATACCTTTACTCTTACTGAAGAGATAAAAAAGATGGTGCTTTATCTTAAATCATTAGGCGGTGAAACAAGGTGAGCGGTGAAATTAAGGTTACTCCTGCCCATTTAAGGAAACTGGCTTCTAATATAGAACAAACAGCTCATGAGCTATCTGAAACACATCAACGTATCAATCAGCTGTTATTTGATCTTCCTTTCCAAGTATCTGGAAGAGATGCTGTGTTAAATCAATCCCAATACGCAGGCTCAGTGTTAGCTACTATAACGACAGTTTTAAAAGAACATAGTGATGCATTAAGAAAAGCTGCTGATCGTTTTGAGAAGGCTGATCAACAAGAAGTTTCATTTGGAGAAGAAGCAATTGATATAAATTGGTTCGCACCGTTTGGTGGCGATATTGGTGATTGGAAAGATAACCCTGCAGGGTCTGCATTTACTTTACTGGGTACCGTAACGGAAGGTGCAGCTGCCTATAAATTGGCATCTTTACATAATAAAGGCTTGCGTGTAACACCCTACACAGATAGAAAAGGAAAAGAAATGGTAAGATTTCAAAATCGGACCGTACTAAAGGATAAAAATGGACTTAATGTGATAAGGCGTACAAAATTACCTTTAGCCGAAGTAAAGCAAATAGACGATGTAAAAAGACATGTTTTATCACCAAAAGAATTTCTTAAAGATTCATTGAAATTAAAAACAAATGCTTTAGGCTATGCAGCTGTAGGATGGGATGTAATTAATGATACAAAGGAAAATATTGAAAATAAAGCGTCAAAAACTAAGATAGCTGGTGATATTATTGGTGATGCAGCAATCGGGATTGGCTCTACTGCTGGTAGTGCATGGGCTGGTGCTGCAATAGGTACAGTAATTGGGGGACCAATTGGAACTGTAGTTGGGGCTGGCATTGGGTTTGGTACCTCTGTATTTTTAAGTATGTTAACTGATGGAATCAAATTTAACAAAGGTGATTGGAATCATGATGGCAAACAGGATTCGGTAAAAGATAGAGTTAAATCAGGAATTGGAAATGTATTAGATAAAATCTTTTAATTTTTTATGAGGTGTATAATGGACAAATATAATGGCAACAGCATAGATGATTGTATACGAATATTAATACCATTTGATATAAGGAATATTGTAGGCTTTGTATGGTTCTTTATGAATTTTATGCTACTTATCATTCTATTCATATTTCCGCCGTACAATATATACTCTTACGTAGCTTTTCCATTTTATATGATATGTAATCTATGGGGAATTTGGGTTTCTATTCATAAGCCTCGGCAGCCTCAATTGCAACATTTACTATATTCTGGATTTGTTGCGTTAAGTATTTCATTTTGTAGCTTCATAGCTGTGCAAAAGTTAGCTTACGAATTCGTAGAAATAGAGTCACCTTTATTTTTTATTCTATCGCTTATTGCATATAGTTTAATTGTTTATAAATCTGAATTATTCTGGATTAAATATTTTACAGCCCGCTTAAGGGGTACAACTGATCAAGATGTGAAAATTCCTAAAATTGTATTTTTTTCAAGTTTAGGCTATATGATTGGTCAAGTTATTATTGGTGTTTTGAGTCAAAAGGCTATGGCTATTGTATTAATCATTCTCGCTTCATTTTTTTCCGTTGTGTTCTTAGCTCTAAGTACACATTTGTATTTTTACTTTGATTTCAAAAAACAATGTATTGCTTCAGGACATTTAAAAAAATTACATTCTCAAAAGAAGCCTAGGCTGTCAAGGAAGGAAAGGAGACAATCCGTGGCTGCTTCGGGACATGTAAATATACCATATTCTCAAAAGAAACCTAAACTTACAAGAAAGGAGAAAAGACAATGAATTCGCAACTTTTTCCTATAGGCTCTATTGTGATTTTAAAAGAAGGTACAAAGAAGCTCATGATTTTCGGGCGGAAACAACAAGTAGAAACGGATGAGGTAAGAAAATTCGATTATATCGGGTGCCCGTATCCAGAAGGCTATATTAACCCAGATTTCACGTATTTATTTAATCATGATGATATTCAAGAAGTTGTTTCAACAGGCTATGAAGATCAAGAAGAACGTACTTTCCAAGAAAATGTATTATCTAAAATATAATAAGAAATAATGTGAAAAACTGTTTAAACAAGCAGTTTTTTTTACATTATTTCTTATTAGTGATGCAGCAAATGGAACCTTTATTGGAGTGGAATAAGCTTGGATGTTTTTATAGAAATTAATATAGAAACTGATGGAATCAAAGCAACTTTAGATAAAATTTTTTAGTTTTTAGGAGAGTAATATGGAAAAATACCACGGAAAAAGTACAGAACAAATTATTCGGAAATTGACGCCTGACAGTGTAAGATCGAGTGTCGTTATGGTGTGGGTAGTGATTAATTTTATGATTTTAACCCCATTTTTATTTCCTCCAACCTTTACTATATACTTATATATAGTTTTACCTTTTCTTTTGATTGCTAATATATGGGGAGTATGGGTATTTTTTTATAAACCAAATGAGCCAAGGTTGGTACACATTTTATATAATGGATTTATGGGGATAACTTTTTCTTTTGGAAGCTTTATAGTGATTCAAAAGATTGCATATACTTTTATTAAAATTGAAACACCTCTATTTTTTATTGTTACTTTTGTGCTTTACATTTTTACAATCTATAAATTGATTTCTATTGGAATGAAAAGTTTTTTAAAGCGATTAAACAATGAAGAAAATGACAATATAAAAATTTCTCCAATTGTGTATTTATCAGGATTGGGATATGTTATTGGACAAATATGTATAGGTACATTATCACAAAACGGTTTAGCGACGGTCTTAATTTTAGTCTTTTCTTTATTTGCTGTTGTGCTTAGTATATCTGGAGTATATATATGGGTATATGTTGATTTGAAGAGGAAGGAAATGGATGGGATGCATAATGGACAAATATAATGGCAACAACATAGTGGATTGTATACGAATATTAATACCATTTGATATAAGAAATATTGTAGGGGCCTTTATGTGGGTTATCATGAACTTTATGCTACTCATCATTTTATTCATATTTCCACCGTACAATATATACTTTTACGCAGCTTTTCCATTTTATGTGATATGTAATCTATGGGGGATTTGGGTTTCCATTTATAAGCCTCGACAGCCTCAATTGCAACATTTACTATATTCTGGATTTGTTGCGTTAAGTATTTCATTTTGTAGTTTTATAGCTGTGCAAAAGTTAGCTTACGAATTCGTAGAAATAGAATCTCCTTTATTTTTTATTCTATCGCTTATTGCATATAGTTTAATTGTTTATAAATCTGAATTATTCTGGATTAAATATTTTACAGCCCGCTTAAGGGGGATCGCTGATCAAGATGTGAAAATCCCTAAAATTGTATATTTTTTGGGTTTAGGTTATATGATTGGTCAAGTTAGTATTGGAATTTTGAGCCAAAAAGCTATGGCGATTGTGCTAATCGTTATTTTTTCATTTATTTCAGTTGTTTTCCTAGCGCTAAGTACACATTTGTATTTTTACTTTGATTTCAAAAAACAAGGTATTACTTCGCGACATTTAAAAGAATTATATTTTCAAAAGAAGCCTAAACTGTCAAGGAAGGAAAGGAGACAATCCGTGGCTGCTTCGGGACATGTAAATATACCACATTCTCAAAAGAAACCTAAACTTGCAAGAAAGGATATACGAAATTAAGAATTTGTAATTAAGTAAAGCCTAGATTTACGTAAATATCATGTCGAATGACAATAGAATTTTATCTTGTATGAATGGAAATTAAAGAAGTTAGATAGGAATCGGGCTGTTCGGAAAAATTCGATGTGTTCAAATACTAATTAGTATAAGATAGATATATAACTTATACTGATTAAAGCTTTACCGTACTGAAAAAATAATATTCACAAATTTTAATAGGTTTGGTATGATTAATTTCGACAAGTTAATCGAGGCTGGAGATATTTGAGATAAGCCATAAATTTATTTAGGGATACAGAAGTGTCCTCTAAATAATTTATGGCTTTTTTTATTGATGAAATGTAATCAATAGGAAGTTACATGTAAATAGGAGGGATATGGAAAATAAATAGTATAGTAATAACATAGGAGAATTGTATTTGTAAGATTGGAATTTTAATATAAGCTTATAAAAATAATGAAAGTATATCTTCTATTTCGTGTAAATCTCATTAACTTGTTGAAATTTACAACGTAGGAAGGGTTAAAAGGATGAGAAAAATTATTAGCGTATTAGTTATTTTCTTTATGACGGGAAGTATTTTTGCTGGGGGAGCTGTTCATGCGAAAGCAGAAGGAAAGCATGAGTGGAATAAGAATAAGTTTTTAAATATTGCACATCGCGGAGCAAGTGGACATGCACCTGAGCATACTTTTGCTTCTTATGATTTAGTGAAAAAATGAAAGCGGATTATTTGGAGTTAGATATTCAATTAACTAAGGATGGCCAATTAATTGCAATGCATGATACAGCAGTTGATCGTACTACAAATGGTACAGGTGAAGTACGAGATAAAACATTAAGTGAAATAAAACGCTTAGATGCAGGATCTTGGTTCAATAAAGCTTATCCAGAAAAGGCTAAGCAAGAGTATGTTGGTCAAAAGGTTCCGACTCTTGAAGAAATCTTCCAAAAGTATGGGAGAAGTATGAAGTATTACATTGAAACGAAATCACCAGATGTGTATCCAGGAATGGAAGAGAAATTGTTAGCATTGTTAAATAAATATAATTTAGTAGGTCAAAACATGTCATCTAGTCGTGTTATGATTCAATCATTTAGTAAAGATAGTTTAACAAAGATTCATAGTATGAATAGAAATATTCCGTTAGTTCAACTGCTTTGGTATTATCCAAATGAAAACAATGAGATTGTTGAATGGTCTGGCATTACACATGAACCGAAAAGTGTAACAAATGAAGATTTTCAAGAAATTAAAAAGTATGCAGTTGGTATTGGACCGAACTTACGTAATGATAACGGAGAACTAATTATTGATGAGTCATATATGAAATTGGCTAGGAAAAATGGACTGTTAATTCATCCTTATACAATTAATGAGAAACCAGATATGAGATTGTTAATGAAATGGGGTGCTACAGGAATGTTTACAAATTATCCTGATCGACTACATAGTGTGTTAAAAGAAAAATAAAGTGAGATAACAAAAAAGGTATACCGGTGTTTTAGGTATACCTTTTTCTATTATGCTAGATTATAGTAGTAGGATACATATTCTTCTAAACCTTCAACCTCTTTTTCAGGTGGCTCAATACCGCCTTTTCTACCATAGCAAACATTTCTCAAGTATTCTCCAAAAATCATAGAGCGACTCTTTTCATTTTCCATCCAATTATATCTATTAATTATAAACTCACCATCGAAACTTGTATCAAATGTAAATGGAATACAAGTAACAGTGTTAGGTAAATGTTTTTTTAATACTCTATATTGCCGACCAGCTCCTAAACTTTTGCATACAAATAGTAGCCGATTAATTTTTGTGAAATCAAAAATCTTTTTCGCTTCCATTACATTAGCGATAGAATGAAGGGAGTTTGTCTCGAATATGATAGCGTCTTTTGGTATGCTATGTTCCATTAATTTATTTACAATTACTTCTGCTTCTGACAAATCCCCGTAATTCCAGCTCGGATGTTTCATGCCATGTAAACTAGTACCACCTGTAACGATAATTTTATTTCCTAAACCTTGTCGATAAGCTTCTAGAGGAGCTCGCCAATTACCAGGATGAGAACCGCCGAAAACGAAAATTACATCACATTTTTGTGGTGTTATTTCTTTTAGAAAAGTGATTTCTGTAATTTGATCGATTTGTTTTTTCGTAAGAGTAGGGACATCAGGATATTTAGGGATTACCATTTGAAAACCTCCTATATAGTAAAATGATAAATTCATTATATAGCGATTTTGTTAGGTGGAAAAAGGGAAGCTTTTCATTTGAAAATTCCCCTTTTAAGATAACTCTCCAATAAACCAAATTTCTTTTTCATAGCATTCACCTTCATCATAAATGATCTCTTGGAAGTGCAAGGTTTGAAAGGTAGGATAAATTGAAATTCCCCATGTCTTCCAAAAATCAGATTCATTTGAAAGAGGAATCCATTTTTGAAATTTACTATTTCTATTAAAGAAATTATGAAAGTAGTCTTCATTTTTAAATATAATGATTTGTGAATCCCACAAACTTTCTATAGAAATCAAAACAACAACTCGATATGTATGTGTATCGCTCGGTTTTATTTTTATTAAATGGTTTGCTTGATTTAATAGAGTTTGTATACATAATCGTTTTACTTTTCTAGGTGTTTTACACGAATTGATAAAAGCTTGGGAAACTGGTAATGGCATATACCAATATTCATCGTAATAGAAAGCAGAAGGGAACGTTTTTGTATGTTTTTCAATTCGCTTTATCATTGTGTTTGTTTTACGCTTCATCCCACGTATTTTCTTTTCACGCATTGTTAAATCATCTCCATAAATTTTTGTAATGCAGCTGAGTGATATATATCTTTTCTAGAGATAAAAGTAGTAGGAACTTTTTTGAATCTATTAGGTAAAGGATTAAATGATAAGTTATGTGCATGACCATTTAATATAGATTTCATCATAATTGCTACGCCCATATTTGATTTTACACAGGCGAGTATTGCTTCAATTGTTCCAAACTCTAATACTCGTTTAGGCGAGATGCCTTCTTCTTGAAGCCAGTCTTCTAATAAACTTCTATAATAGCAACCGTGACTAAAAGCGAGTAAATTCATATCTTCTATATTTTTAAGAGAGGATAAAATGTTTTTACTAATGAGAACTAATTCTTCTTCACGAAATAACTTTGTATGAAGTTCAGTATGCTGAGTAGATCCTGCTATAAACGCTCCGTCTAGTTTTCGTTCTAACACAAGCCTAATTAGTTGTTCGGTCGTATTTGTTTCTAAAATCAATTCGACTTCTCGGTATTTTTCATAATAGGCCGTTAATATAGATGGCAGCCTTACCGCGGTTGTAGATTCTGTACATCCGATTTTCAAAGTACCTTTAGGATCAGTTCCATTACTTTGAACCGCTTTTATAGATTGATCCATTAAGTGGATAATTTGTTTGGCGTATGTTAATAAAATCTCACCGTTAGAAGTTAAAGTTACCCCTTTCCCGTTACGGTAAAATAAAGGCACACCTAATTCATTTTCTAGATGTTTCATACGCATTGTTACGCCTGATTGTACATAGTTCAAATTTTTCGCAGCGTGAGAAATATTACTTTCCTTAGCAACTTCGTAAAATACAGTTAAATCTTTTATGTCCACGTATCTTCCCTCCGAAAAGGTATCAATTTTTTTGATGGATTATATGATGAACCTTTATTTTATATGATATCAGAACTTTCATACAATGGAAGGGGATGGAGGGATTATTGTGTTAATTGAAGAAAGGATGAAAAGTAAGCATAAGTGGGTTATGTTAATGTTTGCGACGATTGCTCAAACGACAGCGACACTTATAACATATGGTGTCGGAGCTTTCTCTTTATTTTGGAAAGAAGAATATGGGCTTACGAATATGGAGAGTGGATTGTTAGTAAGTGTTGTAAATGTGGGACCGTTATTTTGTATGCTTTTTGTTGGGCGGTTACTCGATCAATATAATGAAAAGTTGTTGATTTCTATCAGTTCATTTTTGTTAGGAGGTTCGTTTTTACTAACTAATATAGTAAATGGATTTAATGGTCTGTTATTTGTCCTTTTATTAGTAGGAATGTTCTATAGTGTTTCCCAGCCAGGAGGAAGTAAAGTGATTTTAAAATGGTTCCCAAAAGAAAATCGCGGATTAGCGATGGGAATAAGGCAAGCTGGTATACCGATTGGTGGTGCGTTAGCGGGAGTGCTAATCCCGTTTTTTACAATACAATATAATGTGACTTACGCGATAAATAGTATGGCATACATTTGTATAATTGGAGGATTATTATTTTTTATGTTTTATAAAGAGCCATATGTTCAAGAGGATGCTAGGAAAGAACATATTAAAATTTCTTTTTGGACGCAGCTAAAAGTAGTGATACGAAAAAAAGAGTTGTATCCAATATATATAACGGGTATTTGCATGATTTCATTGCAAATGGTGTTAGTTGGGCACTTCATGAAATTTTTAGTAAAGGAACAATCTATCACATCTATTGTAGCTGGAACAGTATTTTCAGTGATGTTCTTTTCTGGAATGATTGGCCGTGTTGTATTAGCAGCTAGTAGTGATTTGTTTTATAAGGGGAATCGGCGCACGCCATTATTTATAGCTGTCTGTGCTTCTATCGGTTTGATTCTATTGTTAGTCATTGGCATACATACAATAACGAGTGGAGTATTGTATGGTGTAAGTGCATTGTTAGGGTTCTTTTCAATTGGATGGTTTAGTCTTTTTATAGCCGAAGTTGCTGAATTGGCGAGTGAAGATTCTGTTGGGATAACAGTTAGTTTGGCACTTACATTCAATCAAATTGCTATTATTGTTGCACCTATTTTATTTGGTTATATTGTCGATGAAAAAGGATATACGCATGCTTGGTTGTGTATAGTGCTATTATTAAGTATTTCGGCAGTGAGTTTATATGGTAAAAACAAAAAATAAAAGAAAGTTAGCAATGTAAATTTTTTATGAAGAAAGTCTAAAGAAATGCCGAATGAGTGACATTTCTTTTTTTATATGTTGTATAATCAAAATATAAATGAGATTCGTTTTCATTGACGTTCATTGCCTCTTTTGAAATTACCTGTCACTTTAGCCATAATGAGTTGTTTTTCTGTATCGTTATGTGCATGATTTATTTTGTTTAAAAATTTTTCAGCATCAGTTCCTTTTAATATCGTAATTTGTTTTCCGTAATATTCAATTAAAACTATGTTATTTTTTGTTACCCTGTAATGAAACATCATAGCATCTAAACGATTGCGTTTATCAGTATTTTTCATGTTTATAACTCCTTTTTGATAATGTGTAACAAATGTTACATAAGATATTGAAATTATAGTAGGGTGTATCCGATTGTAAGGTGGAAATTTTGCAAGAAAGAAATACAATAGAGAGTAGCCGAAAACTGAATATGAGAAAAAGGAATCTAGTTCATTTAGGTGAATAATAGGTAGTATTATAAAATATTTGAAAATTAAAAGATATAGAACAGAATGGATGTACGTTAAGTGAAACTAGATAAAAGAGGGTTCCTATTATGTTAAAGAAATGGTTAATCGTTTTCTTTATTTTTGCTATTTTTTGTGGGAGTGTCGTTGCGCTAATACATGCAAATAAAGGTAAGAAATATGATATAAAGGCATTTTCTAATGTAAATAGTAAGCAAAAGGATAATATGCAAGAAGTTGATGCGAATGAGAAAAAGCGCTATGAAGTTGTAGCTGGAAAACTAGATCAATATTTAAAAGATAAAGGGTTTAATGGGAGTGTTCTTGTAGCCAGTAAAGACCATGTGATTTTACGAAAAGGTTATGGGTATGCAAATGTGAAAGATAAAGTAGCAACAACGCCAAGAACGAAATATCGTATTGGTTCTATTACGAAAACAGTCGTTGCAATATCTATTATGCAGCTAAAGGAAAAAGGGAAATTAAATATTGAAGACAATGTAAATAAGTATATTCCATCGTTTCCAGCAGATAAAAACATTACGTTACGAAATTTGTTAACACACACGTCCGGATTACCAGATCAAGGACAAGGTAGGGTGAATGCGGCGTCACGATTAAAGTTAGTAACGTGGATTGGAGCGCAAAAATTGCAATTTCCTGCAGGGACAGGATGGAAATATACAGACTATAATTATATGGTACTTGCGTATATTGTAGAAAAGATAGCAAATAAACCGCTCGCTGAATATGTGAAAGAAAATATTTTTACTCCTGTTGAAATGCATGAATCTGGAATGGGTGCAACTCTCCCTGAAGATATTTTTTTAGCAGAAGGTTATACGAGAAAAGATAATGAGTTAATAGTTACACCCCGTTTGAAAATGAACTGGTTGTATGGGTGTGGTGAAATGTATACGACTGTTGAAGATATGAAAAGATTAGATGAGGCTATTATGGATGGGAAACTGCTCTCTAAACAAAGCGTATTAGATATGTTTACTGCATCACCTGCAAGAAAATATGGATTTAGTTTCTATACGTATCCAGATTATTATCATAACCACGGCGTATTAGCAGGTTGGAATACATTTAATAATTTTAACTGGGATAAAAAGACGTTCGTCATATTATTTTCTAACGTCCAAAATGGTATGAATGACTCATTCAATCAAGAGTTTAGGAAAATGGCGAATGATTTAATTGAAGGAAATGGAACGTGAAAGAGAAAGAGCCTCTAGCAAGAGGCTCTTCTTTTTTATAGAGCTGAAAACTCTTCAACAAGTGAGCTAAAACGATTTAGTGCACTTTCAATCGGTTCTGGCGTAGTTAAATCAACTCCAGCTTTTTTCAGTAAGTTTAATGGATAGTCAGAACTTCCACCTTTAAGGAATTCAATATAATGTTTTTGAGCATTTGGATCGCCGCTCAATAACTTATCTGCAATTTGGATTGCAGAAGCGAATCCAGTTGCATATTTGTATACGTAAAATGGACGATAGAAATGCGGTATTCTAGCCCATCCATATTTTACTTCTTCGTCAAATACGAGGGAGTCGCCATTATACTCTCTAAACAAGTTTTCATAAACTTCGCTAAAGACTTGAGCATTTAATGGTTTACCTTGCTGCGCCATTTCATGTGTGATTTTTTCAAACTCAGCGAACATAATTTGTGTAAAGAAAGTGCCTTTAAATTTGTCGATAAAATGGTTTACTAAATGGTTACGTACATTAGCATCTTTTGCTTCTTTTAATAAATGATGAATTAGTAGCACTTCATTTACTGTAGAAGCGACTTCTGCAACAAAAATAGTATAGTGTGCAGAAATTCTTGGTTGGTATCCGTGTGAATAGTGCGTATGCATACCGTGTCCACATTCATGAGTAAGAGTGAAAAGGCTATTTAAATCATCGTGATGATTTAAAAGAATGAAAGGATGAACACCGTATACACCAAAGTTATACGCGCCGGAACGCTTTCCTGGCGTTTCTCTCACGTCAATATAACGTTTATCTTTAAAGCTTTTTAATGTTTCAATATATTCTTCACCTAATGGGGCTAGTGATTCAATCATGATGTCAAACGCTTTGTCATATGGAATGTCTTGTTTTACACCCGTTACTAAATCAACGCTCAAATCGTACTGGCGTAGTTCATCTACATGTAATTTTTCTTTTCGAAGTTCATTATAAGTATGTAGTGATTGAATGTTTTTTTTCGTCGTATCAATTAAATTTTCATATACTTCTTTCGGAACCATGTCGCCAAATAATGATTTTTCTAAAGCTGATGGATAGTTTCTTAGTTTTGAAACAGTAACATTATTTTTAATAGCAGCAGATAAAGTAGAAGCGATAGAATTTTTTAATTGAACGTATGGTTTGTAATAAGCTTTATAGGCTTCCTTACGTTTTTCGCGATCCTCATCTTCTATTAACTTTGCATACATTCCACGGGTTAAATTTACTTTCTCTCCATCATCAGTCGTAATTTCACCAAATAGAATATCCGCATTATTTAACATGCCGTATGTATGCTGAGGAGAGGAAAGTGCTTCGCCCATTTGTGATAAAATCTCTTCTTGGTCTTTATTTAATACGTGTTTTTTATAACGGTATAATTCAAATAAGTCTTCTTTATAATATTGTAAGCCTTCTGCCTCTTCTATGTAAGAATGTAATGTGTTTTCATCTACGCTAAGTAAGAATGGAGAAAAGAAAGATTTAGCCGCACTTACTTTCACATGTAATTGTGACACTTTATCGACAAGAGATTGAGCGTCAGTATCGCGCGTATCAAGGTCAGATTGTAATCGTGCATAAGCGAACATTAAAGATATTATGCTAGATATTTCTTCACTCTTTGTTAAATAAGCTAATAAACTATTGCCATCGTAAATATTTCCATTAAACTCGTGTAATTCTTTCGTTAATAATTCAATTTTATGGAAATCACTTTCCCAATCTTCAATTGTATGGTAAATATCTGTTAAATCCCACTTTTCTTTATCATCTACTTGTAGTCGATCTTTAAGTTCAGTCATAATCATTTCCTTTCTAAATATGTAGTTATATTCCTATATAACTATGAAATACAACAAATTGCAAAAAATCCCTGCTGGAAAATGAAAAGCCTTGCTAAAATGGCAAGGCTTAAAGAATTATAATGTAATTCCGAATTTTGAATGTAAAAGATTTTTGTATTGTACATCTGTAACGTTTTCTTTCGTTTTTTTACCGTTTTTCGCTATGGTCAGACTATCCTTTGTTAAAGATGCATGCCCATCTTCAGTTAGTTTTACAATAAGAGGTACTTTGTTAAATGGTGAGCCCTCATGTTCAACGATAATTTTTTGTGCCGCATTTGCTTTTTCTTCAGTGACTTCTTCTATATAAAATGCATAGCCTAACGTCCAATCTTCAGCAGAAGATTGATCTAAAAACTCATTGTTTTTACGCATCTCTAACATGTAGTTTCCCTTTTCGGTCATTTCTTTACGAATACGATAATCTCCTGTAACGGAGTGAATGACTTCACCTGAGAAAGGGATAGGAGCAAGAGGTAAGTATGATCCGAATCCTACTTCAATTAAATAAAGTTCATTACGATGTGTTAAAACAGTTGCGATGTGTCCAGAATCAACAGCCCATGTAGAATTTGCTACATTGTACACTGTTCCTGAAACGAGATGAACATCAAATCCAGCGTCTTTAAGGAAGTAGTACATAGTAGGATTAAGTTCATAACAAAGACCGCCACGGTTGTTTACTAAAATTTTTTCTTTTAGATTTTCTTTTGATATTTCTGTAAAGTTGTTTTCGAGTATATTTAAGTTTTCAAAAGGGACGGTTTGTGCCATCGCGTACATAATGTTAGGTAAATCCTCAAATGAAACTTTGTCTTTTTCTTCTATATGTAATCGCGCAAAAAATTGTTTTTGAAAGTCCGTCATAGAAATCCCTCCGTTATGCTTTTATAGATAAATTGTAAACAATCTTGAATAAGATGTGAAATGAAAACTACTTTGAAGTATTTGTTGAATATTTGAAGTTAGACTAAAAAATAATGTGGGAGAGTGAGAGATTGCTACTTTACTAATTGTAGAACGAATATTATAATAATTCCGATAAACTATGCAAACGTTTTCTTGGAAGGGGAAGGTGTAAATATGTTGAAAAGAATAATAGTAGTCGGTTTGTCGGTTGTTTTGTTTTTACCTAGTATATATGGGGGGAGTAAAGTGTATGCAGATACGGTTAACAATGGAACGTTAATGCAGTATTTTGAGTGGTATGCTCCGAATGATGGGAATCATTGGAATCGTTTGCATTCGGATGCTGGAAATTTAGCTCAGAAAGGAATTACATCTGTCTGGATACCGCCTGCATATAAAGGAACTACGCAAAATGACGTAGGATATGGAGCGTATGATTTATATGATTTAGGAGAATTCAATCAAAAAGGAACGGTGCGGACGAAATATGGGACAAAAGCACAGTTGAAATCTGCAATTGAAGCTTTACATAAGCAAAACATCGATGTATATGGTGATGTAGTTATGAATCATAAAGGTGGAGCAGATTATACTGAAACTGTAACAGCTGTTGAGGTAGACCGTAACAATCGAAATATTGAAGTATCAGGTGATTATGAAATTAATGCATGGACAGGGTTTAACTTTCCAGGGCGTGGAGATGCTTATTCTAATTTCAAATGGAAATGGTATCATTTTGACGGAACGGATTGGGATGAAGGAAGGAAATTAAATCGAATTTATAAATTTAGGGGGATAGGTAAAGCATGGGACTGGGAAGTGTCTAGCGAGAATGGAAATTATGATTATTTGATGTATGCAGATCTTGATTTTGATCATCCAGATGTTGCGAATGAGATGAAAAATTGGGGAACGTGGTATGCGAATGAATTAAATTTAGATGGCTTTCGTTTAGATGCTGTTAAGCATATTGATCATGCATATTTACGCGATTGGGTAAATCATGTCAGACAGCAAACAGGAAAAGAAATGTTTACGGTGGCTGAATATTGGCAAAATGATATCCAGACTTTAAATAATTATTTAGCGAAAGTCAATTATAATCAATCTGTATTTGATGCACCACTGCATTACAATTTTCATTATGCTTCAAAAGGAAATGGGAATTATGATATGAGAAATATTTTAAATGGAACAGTAATGCAAAATCACCCCGCACTTGCAGTTACTCTCGTTGAGAATCATGATTCTCAGCCTGGACAATCATTGGAATCTGTAGTAAGTCCGTGGTTTAAACCGTTGGCATATGCATTTATTTTAACTCGTGCAGAGGGCTATCCTTCAGTTTTCTATGGTGATTACTATGGGACAAACGGAAATAGTAGTTATGAAATTCCAGCGTTAAAAGATAAAATTGATCCGATTTTGACGGCACGAAAAAACTTTGCATATGGTACGCAGCGTGATTATTTAGACCATCCAGATGTAATTGGATGGACAAGAGAAGGTGATGGTGTACATGCAGATTCCGGTTTAGCGACATTAATCTCAGATGGGCCAGGAGGATCAAAGTGGATGGAAGTTGGAAAGAATAACGCAGGGGAAGTATGGTACGATATGACGGGTAATCAAACAAATACTGTAACAATTAATAAGGACGGATGGGGGCAGTTCCATGTAAGTGGAGGATCAGTTTCCATATATGTTCAGCAGTGAATTGCTGATAAAAAAGAAGAGGAAGACTGAAACATAAGTCCTCCTCTTCTTTTTATATTGTTATCATTCCTAAATTTTTATTTTCATAAATGAACTAGTCGACTTTTAAAATAACGAGAGATGCGTTGGAATAAATAATGTCACCCGTGGCTTCTCTTATTCGTACTCGAAGAACGTCTCCTTGGGTTAAAGGTAATAAATCTGTTCTGGCGGATGTAGCACTTACCCCAGGACCACCACCAACTCGTGTTTCAATTGCGAATTGAATAGAATCGTTTATTGTAAGATTTAATATACTAGACGAAATAGCTTGTATCGCAAATACGATTGAAAAGGATACAGCGTATATACCAGTGGTATTAATTGTAATGGAGTTGTCTACTGGATTTAGAGTAGCTCCACTAACAGGTCCTGGAATGGTGAAATTAACATTTGTATTAACTACTGCTGAAAAACCGATACCTATTTCAGAAGTTATTGTTCCAAATACGGGGAGTATCCCGAAACCGGTTGCTCCAGTGGGACCAGTTATTCCAATTCCGGTAGGTCCTGTAATCCCAGTAGGACCAGTTATTCCAATTCCGGTAGGTCCTGTAATCCGAGTAGGACCAGTTATTCCAATTCCGGTAGGTCCTGTAACTCCAGTGGGACCAGTTATTCCGATTCCGGTAGGTCCTGTAACCCCAGTAGGACCAGTTATTCCAATTCCGGTAGGTCCTGTAATCCCAGTAGGACCAGTTATTCCAATTCCAGTAAAACCTGTCGCGCCAGTAGGTCCTGTGATTCCAGTAGGTCCGGTCGGAAATGTAAATGGTGGAATTGGTGGTAGTGTGGGACCAATTAAATTTGGTTCAAGAGCAGGCCCATGTAAAATGATGTATTGTTCGCTCATATAGTAACCTCCTATGATTGCTTGTCATAATTATTAAATGTAGTAGGGAAAGTAAATGACATTCGCAATAGCGGAGGCGCTTATTTAATTTTTTGCAATGAAATTAAAGTTGGATACAATTCATGTATATGCCGCGATATTGAATTGTATAGATGCGTATTAATTAAGTATGACACCTTTACTTCTAAAACAACATATAGTATGATGATTTCAGTAAATTAGATTTCAATGACTATAATATAAATTAATGAGAGGTGCTTTTTGTGAGTGCGGTAGGTACTAAATAGGGAAAATTTAATGAAATAAATCGGATAAGAACAGGGGATTTTTTATGTATATCATACCCCTAATTTTGTCATGGATTTATTTCGAAACCTATGAAGATACCTACAATACTTTATAAAGCGTGTAATAAGGGGATTGCCATCTGTTTTTTATGGCTTATTTCCGCATATGTTATTATACATGCCTTGTAAATGTAAAAGCTGCGGTATCCCCGCAGCTTTTTTGTATATATTTTTAATGTATAAAAATGGTAATTAAATCATGTAGAGCTCATTGGAATCTA
Source organism: Bacillus sp. F9_6S_D1_P_5 (assembly GCF_054823925.1). NCBI lineage: Bacteria > Bacillati > Bacillota > Bacilli > Caryophanales > Bacillaceae > Bacillus > Bacillus sp. F9_6S_D1_P_5. The sequence goes on from NZ_JBTREW010000001.1 coordinate 249,215, forward strand.
ATGAGTAGGTATCTTCATTTATGATAGAAATCAATCATAGTGAGGAGAAACAAAATGAATACGATGACTTTTGAAAAGTTACAATATAACGAATTAAAGGATATAGTGAAATCTTATTGTGTAAGTGGATTAGGAAAAGAATTAATAAATAAATTAGAGCCGAGTACGAGTATAAAAGTAGTAAGGAATCGATTAAATGAAACAACCGAAGCGCGAGCTATAGTAGATGCGGAAGGGCATGTTCCTTTTTTCGGTATTTCAAATATCGCAAGTACAATTCAAAAATTAGAAAAAGGGATGATTTTAGATCCTGAAGAGTTAGTAAGTGTTTCAGACTTTTTACGCGGCTGTAGGAAGATTAAAAAGTTTATGTTAGATAAAGAATTTTTTGCGCCAGTATTAGCTTCTTATGCAAATTCAATGACTGAATTTAAAAGTATTGAAGAGGAAATTAATTTTTCAATAAAAGGAAATAGCATTGATTCTGCCGCTAGTAAAGAGTTAAAACGAATTCGAAATAACATCGATTCGGTAGACGGGAAAATAAAAGAACGTTTAACGAAGTTTTTAAATAGTAGTGCAAATAAGAAGTATATTCAAGAATTCTTTATTAGTAAGAAGGATGATAGGTATACGATTCCAATTAAATCTTCTTATAAAAATCAAGTTGCAGGAAGTATAGTTGAAGCGTCTGCTAAAGGTTCTACTGTATTTATAGAACCACACACGGTTACAAAGTTAAATGTGGAACTCGCAAGTTTGAAAGCAGAAGAAGCGATGGAAGAGTATCAAATTTTAGCGACTTTATCAGGCATGGTAGTAGAAAATATTTATCATATAAAAATTAACATGGAATTGATTAGCCAATATGATATGGTATTTGCGAAAGCGAAGTTTAGTAAATCAATCGATGGAATAGAGCCGAAATTAAATGATCATGGCTACATGCATTTAGTAAATTGTAAGCATCCGCTTTTAAGTGGAAAAGTAGTACCGTTAAACTTTGAAATCGGTCAAAATTACCGTAGTTTAATTATTACAGGACCAAATGCAGGCGGGAAAACAATCGTGTTAAAAACAATTGGATTGTTAACATTAGCGACAATGTCAGGCTTGCACATTGCCGGAGATAAAGAAACAGAAATTGCTATTTTCGAAAATGTGTTTGTAGATATTGGTGATAATCAAAGTATCGAAAATGCATTAAGTACATTTTCATCTCATATGAAAAATCTATCTGAGATTATGAGGATGTCAAATAATAATACGTTACTATTATTTGATGAAATAGGAAGCGGGACAGAACCGAATGAAGGGGCAGCACTTGCAATTTCTATTTTAGAGGAGTTTTATCTTGCAGGATGTATTACAGTTGCGAGTACGCATTACGGTGAAATTAAACGCTTCTCAGAAATGCATGATGATTTTATGAATGCAGCGATGCAATTTAATAGTGAGACACTAGAACCGCTTTATAAATTAGTGATCGGTAAATCAGGTGAAAGTAATGCACTTTGGATTGCGAATAAAATGAACGTAAGAGAGCGTGTATTGCAAAGAGCGAGAGCGTATATGGAAAATAAAGAGTACGCTCTAGAAAAAGTGAATGAAAGTAAAATTAGAAAACCGAAATTCGTGCAAGAAAAAAGAGAAAACCATTACGAGTACAAAATCGGTGATCGTGTAAATGTATTAGATTATGATGATTTTGGTATTATCTATAAGGAAATAGATAATTTCTATAACGTCGTTGTATATTGTAACGGTGAATTTGTTGAAGTGAATGTAAAACGTATTACGTTAGAGGTAGCAGCAAAGGAATTATACCCAGAGGGATATGATTTAAATACACTATTTGTCGATTATAAAGAAAGAAAAATGCAACATGATATAGAGCGCGGATCGAAAAAAGCGCTTCGTAAAATCCAAAAAGAAATAAGAAAGAATAGAGGATAATATAGAATGGTAACGATTAGACAAGAGCAAAAAAACGATTATAGAAAAACAGAAGAAGTTGTACAACAAGCATTTTTACATGAAGAATTTAGTGATAAAACAGAACATGCACTTGTAAAACGTATTAGAGAATGTGACGCGTTTATTCCTGAATTATCAATCGTTGCAGTAGAAGAGGAAATCGTTGGTCACATTATGTTATCCAAAATTACGATTGAAAAGGATGGAACTTCTGTAGAATCGTTAGCACTTGCACCGGTTTCAGTTGATAGGGGCCACCAGAAAAAAGGAATTGGTGGGAAGCTTATTGTAGCTGCTTTAGAAAAAGCGAAAGAACTTGGATACGGATCAGTTGTAGTGTTAGGACATCCAGGATACTATCCAAAATTTGGCTTTAAGAAAGCAAGTGAGTGGAATATAAAAGCACCATTTGAAGTGCCAGATGAAGTGTTTATGGTGATTGAGCTAAGCGAGAACGCTCTGCAAGGTGTAGAAGGAGTTGTGCAATATTCGAGTGCTTTTGCTGAGTAAGAGTATCGGTTGAAAATATAATCATAAAAGATGCTATCTTTTTGTAGGGATATACAGAAAGATAGCTTTTTTTATTAAGTAAATCTACTTACGTATATTTTGCTCAATGAATAATTAAGGTGGTAAAATTGATATAGAAATGTAAAGGGAGAGAATTGAATGAAGAAGCGAGAAACAGATAGCAATGAGAATGTAGTTACGTTATATGTTACGAGACACGGTAAAACAATATTAAATACGAATCATCGTGCGCAAGGGTGGGCAGACTCTCCGTTAGTAGAAATAGGTGTGGAAGTTGCCTCTAATTTAGGAACGGGATTAAAAGATGTTCATTTTGCGAATGCGTATAGTAGTGATAGTGGCCGAGCGATTGAAACTGCTAATTTAGTATTAAAATATAGTGAGCAAACAAAGTTAAAACTTGAGAAAAGAAAAAATTTACGAGAATTAAATTTTGGTATTTTTGAAGGTGAAAAACTTGAAAACATGTGGGATGTGGTTGGAAAAGCTGCGGGCGTTGCATCGCCAGAAGAACTTATGAAGTTTTCTATTCAAGAAGTGATTAATCTTATTAGGGCAGCAGACCCTACGAAACAGGCGGAAGATTGGGAATTATTTTCTACTCGTATAAAAGAAGAGATTGATAAAATTAGTGAAGAATCTGCTAAAAATGGAGGCGGCAACGTTTTAGTTGTTGTTCATGGGCTTTTGATTACTACCTTAATAGAAATGTTAGACAGTAGCCAAACAAAACTTGGAGTAGAAAATGCTAGTGTGACGAAGATTGTATATAAAGACGGAACATACACAGTCGAGTCGGTTGGAGATATGAGCTATGTTGCAAAAGGAAAAAAAAGTGTGGAAATATAAAAATAAGGAAAGGAAGGTAGAGAAATCTAGCTTCCTTTTTATTTTTTAATATATCATTTATTAATTCGAATCGGAATATTCCGTTAAAAATGAACTATGAAAATTATTGTAATGGTATAATTAGAGAGTAGGAACAACAAATTAGTTTGCAGTGTATTGGAGGGACATTAGCCTTACATTTCATCTCGGAATCTAAAGTAAGTATACGAGAAATAAAACAAAGTAAGGAATGTGTGAATATGGGTGGTACATGGTATGTGATTTATGTTCAGTTCTAAGAAGAAAAGAATATTAACAATTATATGGAGAAGTGATTATGTTGATTAAATTCGTTCATTTGTTATTTGGAAAACCGTGTGAAAAAGGTGATTCGTTCCAAACTAAGTTTCCACGTTTTATTTATTGGAGTGCAGTTGTATTTTATTTTTTTGGAATGCTATTATTTGGGATTCTTTCTTTTATTGATACTGTATTTATTGGATCGTTGATATTAGGAGGTTTGTTCTTTCCTTTAATATTTAGATTCGTTTATTATATAAACTTAAAAATGAGGGGCCTAGAAAGAGAAGCGTAGAGAAAAAATATAAATAACAGGGTTATTGAAAAGAAGCGAGATTGAACATAAATAATGTTAAAAAAGGAAGCAAAGAAATACATTCTAGCTTCCTTTTTTTATTGGAATAATTATGGGATTAATAAAATCTTCCCTGTGCTTTTTCTGTTCTCTAATAATTCATGAGCACGGGCACCATCTTGTAAAGAGAAGGTAGTAGGACTTGCGATCTTTAATTTTTCGGTCGTAATCCATTCGAATAATTGAGAGGAGCGTTCTTTTCTCTCTTCATAAGATGTAAGCACGTTCCAAAGGTCTCCGCCAGTTAAAGTTTTCGAAGTATCCATAAGCATACGCGGATCAACGGGCGTAGGATTACCGCCAGCCATTCCGTAAAATACGACAGTACCACCAGTTTTAGTTGCGCTAAAACTTTCCTCTAGCGTAGAACCTACTGATTCATATACAACATTTACTCCATCGCCATTTGTCATTTCAAGTACTTTCGTAGACCATGCCTCGCTATATAAAAATACGTGGTCGGCACCAGCTAATGTGGCTATCTTTGCTTTTTCTTTTGATGACGTGAGGCCGATTACTTTTCCGCCTAGTAGTTTAATTATTTGGATAAGAAGTTGCCCAACACCTCCAGCAGCGGCATGTACTAAAGCTATATCACCTTGTTTTATTTCATAGCTATCTTTCGTTAAATAATGTGCTGTTAATCCTTGTAATAAGACAGAAGCGGCTGTTTTAAAAGAGATAGAATCTGGAAGCTTAATTGCTTTCTTCGATGGAACGGCAACTAGTTCTGCATTTGCAAATGGAACGTCAGCAAATGCAATACGATCTCCAGGATTAATATTCGTAACGTCAGCTCCTACTTTTTCTACAATGCCAGCCCCTTCATAACCTAATATATACGGTGGGTTGCCAGCGAGATGATAATCACCGCGACGTCTATAAATGTCGGCGAAATTTAAACCGATTGCTTTCGTGCGGACAAGAATTTCATTTGGATTTATGATTGGATCATTTAGTTCTTTATATTGTAGTACATCCGGATTTCCGAACTGTTCGAAACAAAGTGCTTTCATATGGAATACCTCCATTTTTATTGTTTGTAGATGCTCTTTATCGTACAATACAAATATCAATAGGCAAAGAGGATTATTTCGATGAAATCAATCGGAAATATCGATTGAAAAGAGGGACGATAAATGGAGATAAAACAATTAATTACATTTAAAGTAGCGGCGGATACTTTGAATTTTACACAAACTGCGAAGAAATTAAACTTTGCTCAATCGAGTGTAACAGCGCAAATTAAAACGTTAGAAGCTGAGCTAGGTACGCCGTTATTTGAAAGATTAGGAAAACGTCTTTTCTTAACTGAAGCAGGTAGGAAGTTTCAACTATATGCCGACAAGATGATTGCGCTCAGCAACGAGGCAAAAATGGCTGTGAAAGATGATGAAGAAATAGCAGGTACGTTAATAATCGGTGCGCAAGAAAGCCAATGTACATATAGACTTCCTTCTATATTAAAGAGGTTTAAAGCACAATTTCCTCAAATAAAACTTATATTCAAACCAGCGCATTCCAATAAAGATGTGAAGGAACAATTGATGGAGGGAAAAGTCGATCTTGCCTTTATTTTGGACGAATGTAAAACAGAAGATGCTTTACATGTGGAGCCGCTTATGAAAGAAGAATTAAAAGTAGTAGCTGCTTCAGGACATCACTTACTCGAGAAAGCTTCCGTTTTTACAAAAGATTTAGAAAATGAGACGTTATTGCTAACAGAGCTAGGGTGCTCGTACCGGACTTTATTTGAAGAGCTATTTCGTACAGAAGATGTGTATCCAGCAAATAAAATTGAGTTCGTTAGTGTCGAAGCAATTAAACAATGTGTTATTGCAGATTTAGGAATAGCTGTGTTACCAGCAATAGTAGTAGAAAAAGATATACGAGAGGGGACGATAAAAGAGTTACATTTAGAAAGTGCAATCTCACCGATTTATACACAAATTGCTTGGCATAAAGATAAATGGATGACAGCGCCACTGCAGCAATTTATTGATGTAACGAGGGAGTTTCTTACAACGGATTAAGTGGAGAAATATTTATTTTATATAATAGTAAAAATGGCAATTTTGTATAAAGAACCGATGCTTGCATGAAACGAGTATCGGTTCTTTTATGTTTTAAATAAAGAATGCTATAACATGTGTATTTCGCAACTTTTTTTCTTAGACGATTACGTAAATTTCTTCGTATATTCCAATAATCATAAGGAAATTTACAACGTTTATTCGTTTCTGTAAGATGCCTCTAGGAAGCATGAAAGGAGGGGCGTACATAGGGGATAGATTGTCTTTATTATACGTACTTCTTTTGAGGGAGGAAATTGAAAATGTTTAAAAAGTTAATGAAAGTATGTGTATTAAGTGTAGCGAGTGTAGGGGTATTATTTAGTTTCCAAGGAAGTACATTTGCAGCTACTGATTTAAGTAGTTATTATGACGGGAAAAACCCAGCAACAACGAAAGTATACGGAGGCAGTACAACGTGTGATGCAGATGGATTTAATGCAAAGTCTACAGCGGTGTACGAAGGTAGTAAAAAAGTAGGGACAGTGTATTTACGTTACAGTAATAAATGTCATGCAGCTTGGGCTAAGTTTGTTTTAGATCAACCAGCACCAGCTGTTTCTGGAGGAGTGTATGCGTACGCTGTTGTGAATAAATATAAAAATGGTGTATTCCAAAAATCAGTCACTTCCAATCAGGGGAACGGGACGATAAAAACAGGTCAAACGAGTACGTATACAGGAATGGTATTTGATTTAACTGCTGATTTCGGATACACAGCAGATGCTGAAGCAGTTACGTTTAATAACGGTTATGGAAAAACTGGACGCTATTAAAAAGGAGCGGATTGCTATGAAACTTTTAATAAAGGTAAGTGCATGTTTCTGTCTATCATTGCTCGTTTTAACTAGTGTGTTTAGTACGACGAATAATGATAAAGCATATGCAGAAGACCATTCATATGATGGGAAAAGTCCATATTACAATAGCTGCGATCAATCAGCAGTAACGAAAGAAAAGAAGTGGATTGATTCCAATTCTTATGTGGAATTAAAATTTAGCACAACGTGTAAGACAGCGTGGGCAAAAGTTACAGTAACTCGTGCAGCAGTATATAATAACGAAGCTGATGCAAGAATCGTAAGAAAAACAGATGGAAAGGCATATACTTGCGGGAGTGCTGGAGGAAATGGTGTTGTGAATAAAGGGCAAACATCATGCTATACACCAATGGTATATGATTTAGATCCAAGAAAGGCGCAAGCGCAAGGGAAACATGCTATTCCAAATAGTGATGCATATAATTATGCGGAGACTATTTGGTATTGATACGATTATAAATTTGTTAAGAGCTGTTATTTGATATAAAAATGAAAGAACCTTACTACATTATATTGTGGTAAGGTTCTTTCAAGATGTTAATAGTTTAAGAACATTCATTTACAAGGACATATCTTTATAATCACTTTTAAGTATAGCCATAATAAATTCATCCGAGTATGTATCATTATAAAATAAAGATTGACGTAAGGTGCCTTCTTTTACAAACCCAACCTTTTCATAAGCTCTAATTCCGCGTAAATTATGGCTAAATACTTCTAACTGTAACCGATTTAAATATAGTTGTTCAAAAACAAATTTTAAAACAATTGTAATAGCTTCAGTTCCATAGCCGTGTCCTATTAATGCTATGGAAAGCATTGATATTCTGAATCCTGCTCTTTTGTTCTCCTCATCGATATCTAAAACCGACAACTCTCCAATCATTTCCTCAGTGCTTTTTAAACAAATAGCGAAATCATAGCGACTTGAGTCATTATTTATATGATCTATATGTGCTTTAATTTGCTCCAATGAAAAAGTAGACTTGGTTCCAGTCATATATCTTATTTCATCATCCATTGTACCTTCTAATATAATAGGCGCATCTAGCTGACAAAGAGGTCTTAAATAAATTCTTTCACTCTCTAATCTCATTATAAATTTCTCCTTAAGGTTGGTGATACAGTATCTAAATATTTTTGATAAAAGTTGTATTGTTTGAAAAGTATGAGTCTTACTTTAATGTTACGTGAATTTTATAATGATATGGTATACCTAAAAAAAATGATAAAAGTTTTATACACAACAAATATATCAACAAGTTTTTTAATAATCGAATTAACTAAGGTCTGTATCAGGAGGATTGTATCCAAGGTGACGAGCCATAGATACAATTTGTCCTTTATGGTGAAACTCATGCGTCTCCGTATGAGTTAAAAGCCATAGCGGAGTTGTACTCCAAGGTTCTTTTTGCCATTTTACTTCATTTGCTATATTTTCGAGCCAACGGTCATTGTATTCATCTAAAAAACGTTGTACAGTCTCATCTACTAACTTAAATCTAACACGGACTTTCTCTACATCTGCATGCTCAATCTCATCATCACTAGCAAATGAAAAATCTGCCCTTTTTTGCTTGAATGCAAATGATCCAAGCCAGTATCGATAGCAATCAGCTACATGAATATGTGTCTTTATAATGCTACCGCTCCCGAAGTTAGGAACAGCGTTATGTAACTTTTCTAATGGGATTTCTTCTAAAAACGAAAATAGAGTTTCTCTTGTAGAGCTAATAAGATTATATTGTTGTTTTAAAATACGTAACATGAAATTAACACTCCTCTATTATTTACTAAACTAACTGTGTAGTAAGTAATTCTATATTTATTAGGGGTGAACCTTTTAAATATTTTTAGTAAGCATATTAGATGTATTTCTTCATTGTTTCTGATAGATTAAACAAGGTGAAACTTTAATAAATTGAACATTCTTAGTTCATAATAAATGGTACATGAAGAAGGGAAACGATAAAATGAACAGACTAGTTGGTTTAAAGCAATTTGAAATAACGCGTGGTGCATTACTTAAATTTATGGAAACGTTAGATGATAAAATTGCAGATACACAGCCAGAGGGTTTTAACAATACAATTCGCTGGCATATTGGACATGTGTTAACGGCAGCAGAAGTTTTCATGTTTGGAAAAGAATTCAAACAATTACCAACTGAATATCCAGGTATGTTTGGGTATGGATCAAGACCATCTAAATGGAAAACAGAAGGACCATCGTTAGAAGTGTTAACGGCTCAGTTAAAAGAACAAGCGAAACGTATTAACGAAATTCCAGCAGAAGCATTTGAAAATAAACTGCCAGAGCCATTCCTAGGATTGGAAACGGTAGGGGAGCTTTACGGCATGATGCTTTATCATGAAGCGGATCATATTGGGCAAATGAAGGCGATGGAGCGTATTATTAAAGCTCTTTAGTTGTAATTGCATATAAAAAACGAAATTATCTTGTGAAATATTATAACGACAAAAAGGATAGATAATTTATTATCTATCCTTTTTGTCGTTGAGCTTAAAGAATTATGAACGCTTGACATCGTGATACTGATAAAATAGGAATAGTTATTATATTTGTTTTACATAATAGGAAAATATTGAAGGAAATACAGAATTAAGGTTGCGAAACCTGCATGAAATATAAGTATAATAAAACAGAAGAACTAGAAATAGGGGTGAATACTATGATTACATTAGAACAAAAATTGGAGCAATACACACATACGTATACACAGTTAAAGGGAGAACTAAAATGGAAAACGAGTGATTCTCGAACAGGTATGATGATTGCTGCTATGTATACAGGTAGTGATAAATTGTTTGATCTCGGACGTTTTTTAGAGATTAGTAGTTATATTAAAAATCAAGTAGGGATGTTTTCATACTTAAAGTCTTATCATCGCTTTGTGGTGGCCGCAACTTTAGATATTCACTTTACAGATTACAAGAAGGCTTTTCGGAAGTTTTTAGATTTATATGAACAATTGGTTGCTGGTGGTTTTAGTCGAAGTATATTTACTTATCTCGCAGCAGCTGTGCTTTTAACAGAAGAAAATGAACAGCATGGTACGCACATTCAGCGTTCGATGCAAGTATATAAACGTATGAAAGAGGATCATCTTTTTCTTACAGGTACGAATGATTATCCGCTCGCGGTTTTATTAGCAGGACAATCAGAGAATGTAGAAACACTTATGGACCGTGTAGAACGTCTGTATCAGAAACTAGCGAAAGCTGGTTTGCGTAAAGGGAATGATCTTCAGTTTTTAAGTCATATTCTTTCACTAAAGAAGGATGTTCGTGAAGAAATGTTAGTTGCAACATGTACAAACATATGGAACTCGTTAAAAAAAGAAAAGGTAAAAGTGAAACAGATGCATTACCCAGCCATAGGGCTACTAGCGTTACTTGAGGATGGAGAAAAAGAGATTCATTCTATTACAGCGTTGATTGAAAAATTGCAAGGGGAGAAATTATTCCGTTGGCATACAGACACGAATATTCTTATTGCTATTCAACTGTTCGTAAGTCAGAAAGGTGAAGAAAGTAAAGCTACTAACACAGGTTTACAAACTATGATAGAAGTCCTCATACAAGCACAACAGGCAGCTATGATGGCAACGATTGCCGCTTCATCTGTAGCAACCTCTTCTGCTAGTAGTAGTTCATAATGTGTAACTGCTTATGCTCCTGTAATTTATAACTCCTTTGATAAGGACGGTAAAAAAGCCCATCACTCTCTAATGAGTGATGGGCTAACTGTTTTTACATAATCAGTATTATCTTCTCGACTCCTTCAAATGTTTGAGTTGTGTAACAATCATAATGCTAATAACAACGAGTAAAAACCATGAACTAATTTTGCTTAAGTGAACGAGATTCCATGCTTCGCGTTGATTTGGATATTGCCATGCTCCGAAAAATGTTGCGATGTTCTCTGCAATCCAAATAAAGAAACCAATAAGGAAAAAGGAGAGAACGAGTGGCATTTTATATGTAACGCCTCGTAATGAAAATTCTACAAATGTCCGAAAGAAAACGATGAATAAAAGTACAGTTAATACCCATCTAAAGTCATATAGAAAATGATGTGTGAAAAAATTAAAGTAAATCATAGCGCCTAGCGGTATAGCAAAAATAGCCCTCGGCCAATGGTACATTTGTAAATGTAATCTTCTCCACGCTTGGCATATGTAACTGGCAACACTTGCATACATAAAGCCACTGTAAAGTGGAACTCCAAAAACTTTTGAATATGCCTCTTCTGGATAACTCCACGAACCGAAATGTACTTTATATATTTCTAGTAAAAGCCCGATAAGGTGAAAAACAGTAATTACTTTTAATTCGTCTTTCGTCTCAAGTCCAGTCTTATACATAATCCACTGCATAAGAAGACATACGATGAGTATGAAATCATAGCGGTATAACCCTGGGATAGAAATGATTTTTGATAGGGCTAGTGTTAAGAAAATAACGACTGGGAATAAACAGGATAATGCTTGCTCGTAAGTGAAATGTAATAGTTGTTTTATATAGAACATTGTATCTCCTTTTTGTTAGAAAAATCAAAATAATGACTAAGTATACTACAATTTAAAAAATAAACCAGCAGTCTATTTTGCATGTATTTGTAAGTTTTAGAAAGGAATTGTAATAAGTATTTTAATATTTAACAAATTAAAAAAATAGTTTGCTATTTTAAAAAAGTGAGGATATAATTTCTAAATAAAAATGATAATTATTATCAATAAATATTATAAAATAAAAATAATTATAAAAAACAACTGAATATAAAGGATGAAATGAAACATGTTACATAAGTCTGCTGTACATGCTGGCAATAAGCACATGAAACATATTAAGTTCATATGTTTCATGTGCTTATCAATTTTATGTTTAATCGGATCTATATTTTTAGCTATTGCATTCGGTGCAAAGGATATCCATTTGCAAACCGTATGGACAGCGGTTTTTGATTATAATCCGAAATTAACGCAGCACCAAATTATATATGAATTAAGGCTCCCAAGGGTAATTGGAGCAGCAGTTGTAGGAGCAGCTTTTGCGGTCGCTGGGGCTGTTATGCAAGGAGTAACACGAAATCCTTTAGCTGATGCAGGTGTGCTTGGCATAAATGCAGGTGCGATGTTTGTAGTAGCACTTAGTTTTGCCTTTTTTCCTCATATGCCATATTCCTATTTAATGATTGTCTCTTTTATTGGAGCGGTTTTAAGTACAGTACTCATTTTTATTATCGGATCGGCCACATCAGGCGGATTAACACCGATGAGATTAACGATTGCTGGAGCAGTTATGGCAGCACTTTTACATTCGTTAAGTTCAGGTGTCGCGATTTATTATGACTTAAGTCAAGATTTAGCGTTTTGGTACGCTGGTGGTGTTGCAGGGGTTAAGTGGGAACACTTGAAATTTTTAGTTCCTATTATTCTCATAACAATTGTTTTTGCGACAGTATTAGGGCGGTCTATTTCACTCATATCAATGGGGGATGATGTCGCTACGAATTTAGGAGTAAAAACGAACCGAACGAGAATACTAGGGATGATTATAGTAGTCATTCTTGCAGGTGTATCTGTTTCAGCTGTTGGCTCTATTGGATTTGTAGGACTCGTTATCCCGCATATTGCTAGAAAATTAGTTGGTGTTAATTATCGACTCATTATTCCTATGTCAGCATTTTTAGGAGCTATGTTATTAGTTTTAGCTGACTTAGGGGCAAGAACAGTAAATCCTCCTAAAGAACTTGCAATAGGAATTATGGTGGCTCTTGTTGGAGTTCCGTTCTTCCTCTATATAGCACGTAAAGTTGGGAGGGAGCTATAAGTGAAGGGTCTTATTAACATAGATAAAAAAAGAGCCATTACTGTAACTACAATTTTTGGTTGTATTAGTATCGCTGTCATTTTGCTTAGCTTAAATACGGGGACACTTAGCATTGCACCGCTCAAAGTAATTCAAACGCTTTTCGGTTATGGTGATTTTGAAAGTGCAACCGTGCTATACGATTATCGTATGCCAAGAATTATAATCACAATGTTAGCTGGCATTGGCCTTGGGATTTCTGGTGCGATTTTACAAGGGTTATCACGTAATGCCCTTGCAGATCCTGGTATTTTAGGATTACATTCAGGTGCATCTTTCGGACTAATTATATTTGTTACTTTCTTTCATTCAATTAATGAGAATGCATCGATTTTAATACCGTTATTTACATTTGGCGGAGGAGTGCTAGCTGCATTTTTAATTATTATACTTGCGAGTGATCGGTCAAAAGGTTTACTTCCTATTAGACTTATTCTCGTTGGTATTGCTGTTTCAGCTGGATTTAGTGCGATTTCGTTATTTTTCTCTCTCAAGTTAAATGATGAGACATATACATTCGCTTCTAGATGGTTAGTTGGTAACGTGTGGGGAAGGGATTGGATTCATGTCCTTGCATTATTACCTTGGATTTTCATACTAACCCCGTATGCATGGCTAAAATCTAAAACGTTAAATGCATTGTCACTAGGTGATAGTGTGGCAGCAGGACTTGGTGTTTCTGTTCAAAAAGAACGGTTACTACTTTTAGCTACAGCGGTTGGATTATCTTGCGCGAGTGTATCGATGGCAGGAGGGATTGGTTTTATCGGTTTAGTTGCTCCGCATATTGCAAGAAAGTTAGTAGGTACTACGTATCAACATTTCCTTCCACTAGCTGGCATTATCGGAATGATTATTTTAGTGCTAGCAGATACGATAGGTCGTTCTATATTTGAGCCAAACTCTATTCCGGCTGGTGTAGTAGTGGCAGCTTTAGGAGCACCGTATTTTCTTTATTTACTTACAAAAACAAAATAAATACTTCAAAGAGGAGAACATATGAAAAAGAAACTTACTATTTTATTTAGCATGATGTGTATTCTAGTATTAGCAGCATGTGGTCAAACGAAATCTAATGAAGAGGCAACGAAAAAAACGGAAAAAAGTAATGACCCAAAAATTGCTTCAATGTCTATTCATTTAACAAATGATTTACTTGCATTAGGAATTACACCAGTAGGTTCTGTAATTGGTGGAGATTTAAAAGATTTCTTACCGCATGCAAAAGAACAACTGAAAGATACGAAAAAACTTGGTGTTGTAACCGATCCGAATATGGAAGCATTACTTCAATTGAAGCCAACTGACATTTATGTGGATGAAAAATACGCGGGCAAAGATTTAGCGAAATACGAAAAAATTGCAAAAACACATTCTTTCAATTTAGATGAAGGTACGTGGAGAGATCAGTTAAAACAAGTTGGTAAACTTGTAAACCGTGAGAAAGAAGCGGATACATATATTCAAGATTACGAAGAGCAATCAAAAAGAGTAAAAAGTTTAATAGATAAAGAATTAGGTAATAACGAAAAAGTAATGGCAATTCGTGTTACTGCAAAAGAATTACGTGTATTTAGTACGAAAAGACCGATGGGACCAATTTTATTCCAAGACTTAGGATTACAACCTGCAAATGGAGTAGAGAACATTGATGGAAACCGTCCTTTCGAAGTCATTTCACAAGAAGTATTACCTGACTTTGATGCAGATGCGATTTTCGTTGTTGTAAATAGAGATGATAAGGCAAAAGCTGCATTTAAACAACTTCAAGAAACACCAATTTGGAAAGACTTAAAAGCTGTTAAGGGTAAGCACGTATACATTATTAATGACCAACCATGGCTTGACTATTCTGCTTTAGGTAATAAAATGGCAATGGATGAAGCGGAGAAAATGTTTACGAAATAATAGCAATTCATTGTTAGGAAGATCCTCTAAATTTTGAGGGTCTTTTTTATTGTTAGAATAAATGAAAAATTATACAATGAATGTAATTTAATGTAGAGGAGATGTGCCAATGTCAGCGCTTATTGTAAGTATCCCGTTTATAAAGCAGTTTATGGAATAAGGGGATAAATAGGCTAAAATAAGTATCCCCGTTATTAAAAAAGGGGGAGTTTGAAATGACAATGAATCTTTTTCAAAATAAAACGATTAAATTATCAGCTATGAGAGAAGCAGATGCTGAAGTAATGGCTAAATGGCAAGAAGATAGTGAGTATTTAAGAAACGTAGATACAGATGTAGCATTCCCACAATCTTTACAGGAAATAGCGAGTGATGGGTTATTAAAGGGGCGAAGATCGAATAGTGTTTCTTTCATGTTAAGGACAGTTCAAGAAGATCGCTTAATTGGTTTTGTTGCAATTCATGGCATAGAGTGGAATAACAGAACGGGTTTATTAGCAATTGGTATAGGAGATGCAAATGATAGAGAGAAGGGATATGGAAGAGAAGCGATCCATCTTATCTTAAAATATGCTTTCTATGAATTGAATTTGCACCGCGTCGGTCTGGATGTTATTTCTTATAATAAAGCTGCTATTGAGTTGTATAAAAAAATGGGTTTTCAGATAGAAGGCTGTATGAGAGAAGCAGTTCAAAGAGATGGGAAGTGTTTTGATCGTATGATTATGGGGATATTAAGGGATGAATGGATCGAGCTGCAAAAATAAAAGTGATGATATGAATAATGGACTAAAAAGGAAAACTAGGTAGGTATTAGTTTTCCTTTTTTATTTTTAGTTCTAATTATATTTTCTTATAAATAGTTTGTATCCTGCGAATAAAAGAGTACAGCCTAAGACAAATGTTAACATAATCCCATTTGAAAGATTAATAGAAGGATTAAAAACTAAAGTCGCTGTTTCGCCAGTGAGGACACTGTGAATATTCACGTAAGTAAATGGATTGTAAGGAGAAGAGAAACTTTTCATTCCGATAAAAGTTATAATACCTACAAGAGACGTTGTAATACTTAGGCTTTTTAGTACAAGTGATGAAATGTAGTAAAAAGAATATAGAAAAAATGTTAGTAAAACAGTTAGTAATAATACTTGTCCAAAGTAATTTTTCAAAGTGATAAAGTGAAATTGATCTTTAATGGGATTTAAACTATTATACTCACTGCCAAATGGGTTAGGCTCTGATCCTTCATATATAAGGACTGGGTAATTGAAGCTCCCGACTCCTTTTGTAAAATAGCTACATAACAAAGGAATAAGTAGCATTAGTAAAACAAAAACAATTGTAGAAAGGAATCCACTAAAATACTTTGTTATAAATAATGATTTTCGCTTAACAGGCAAAGTATAGTAAAAGTGTAAACCACGCTTCTTATTATTCATTTCAGAAGAGATATTGTTTCCGAAAATAAAGCATCCCAATAAAATGAGTACTGGTATATAGTAGTACTGGATTATTTGATATAAAAATAAAGAACCAGTTGTACCATAACGCATAGTACTCTTTTCCCATTGTTCTAAGGAACTACCTGTAAATTGATCGTAAATTGTAAATAGGAAGGGAGTATGAATGGTATTTTGAATGAATGGTTCAGCTTTATTTTTTTTCAGTAACAATAATTCTTCCAACGTTGCCCGTGCTGTAAAAAAGGAAATATATTGTTTGTCAATTGCGTGAGGGAAAGAGTTAGAGCCTTTTGAGCTCTTAAACATAAATTGTAAATGATTTATATTTTCTTCATATATGTCTTGCCACTTACCTTGAGAATAGTTCGTAATCCATTTGTTCTTCTTTGAAAGAGATAGCTGAGATTCTTGAATAGCTAATTTATTTTCTGTAATTCTTTCAACATCGCCATTCTGTTCAGCTTCAATCTTTTGCAGTTCCAGTTCTTTTAAAGCCTGTTGCGAAATGTTAACGATATATTGTGCAAATGATAAATTTCCACGCTGGATATCTTTCGCGACAGAATAATTTAAGAAATATAAACTACTAACGAAAAGAATAGAAGTGAATACTGCAATCCATGTTGTTTTTTTCTTGAAATATTTTTTGAATTCAAATTGGAAGAGTTGTTTCATATTACACACCCCGCTTTCGATTCATGCATATGGCACATAGTAAGAGCAAAAATGTACTTCCAATTAACACCACTGCACCTAATGGATAATATCCATTATTATCTAAAATGACGTGATCTATTTGTTGATAGGAAAGGGGAGATAGAAACGGATTAAAGCCGATTTTTGATAAAATGAAACCACTGCTCAAAATAAAAGTGAGAATTAAATATGTAACAAGAGCATTTCTTATCCAAAATCCAATGAGCACTAATAAGGAAATAGCTACAGTGGAATAACATAGACTGTAAGTGAGAGCTGTTTTTAAGTATGTACCTGAACTAATAATAGTTTCTGTTTTTGTGAAAAGCGGGTAATTAAAAATATTACCGGTAGATTTTCCGAATATTGTTGGTAGTATATAAGACAGTGAAAATACTAGTAAAATCCATAGGAAACTAACAAGAAGTAAACTGAAAAATTTTATTAAGATATAGTGAGTACGAGAAATAGGTAAAGTATAGGCTAGCTTAATCGTATGGTCTTCAAATTCTTTCGTAATGACTGTACCTAGTAAGAGTAGTAAAATAAGGAATCCTGGGGCATTGAGTAGTAGTGAAATTACTTTTTTTATAAATAGAGATGGTTGAATGGAAAGGTCAAGGTCTTCTTTTGGCAAACCTTGTTGTAATAAGTTTTCATTCAGTCGAATTGCTTTTTTCATATCTTTTTCGCTGGCTGAGAAACTTCCTTCTACTTGTTGAAAGTGCATAGCTAAGTCATACACTTTCATTTCAGCCTGTAATTCATTTTTCCACTTGTTATCTTTTACTTCTTGTATAAGTTGATTTAAATTTTTAAATAGCGGAATTCCAATCTCTAATCGAGATTCAATTTTTGCGTTAGGTCCTTTTTTTAATGTATCTTGATCTCCTGTAACTTGATTAGAAACTTCTGTTTCATATTTAGAAAATAATTCAATTTTTTTCATTTGGACTATGTCTTGTTTTAGTGCATTATGCAGAAATAACCCGCAGATAATTAGCATAGTAGCAATGATTAAAGTAAAGAGAATGTTAGAGTAGAGCATTTTTTTTAGTTCGAATAGAAATATTTTCATGTCGTATCACCACATACATTAAATACTTCTTCATATCTTTTTTCAGAACCGATAACTTCTTTTTGGATATCAATAATATTAATGTTATGAGAATAAAATAGATTAATAAGGTCTTGGATGGTGTGGTGTTCTAATTGGATTCTAAGGCTTTTCTTAGTTAACACTGCTTGTATGTTTTCTTGTAATAAGACGTGTTGTGCGTATTTTAAATCTGAAAATAAGAAGTGATAATAAATTTTTTCGTACTTTGTCATATCCTCTTCTATTAATTTGCCGTCTTTTAAAAAAAGAATCTTCTTTGTAACACGGTCAATTTCTGATAAATTATGCGAAGAAAGAATGATTGTTGTACCTTCTTCTACTAAGCGTAATAAAATTTTCCTCATCAGTATAGAGCTAGTTGGATCCAAGCCATTTAGAGGTTCATCAAGGAACATAAGCTTTGGTTTGTTTAAGATTGCCATTGCTAAGAGAAGGTGTTGTTTCATACCTAAGGAGTAATCTTTAATTTTCCTCTTCGCATAACTTTCCATTCCTACATATTTTGCAACTTCATTCATGCGTTCTTTTGAAATTTTTTGCACATCACAAATGAATGCAAGATGGTCGTAGCCGTTTAAATAGTCATATAGTACAGAATTGTCCTGTAAAAAAGAAACGTCTTTAAACACTGAAACATCTTTGTTAGATTTTCCGATCAATTCAATATTTCCGGATGTAGCGGGCAAAAGGTTGGTAACTACATTTAAAAAAGTAGTTTTACCAACACCGTTAGGACCAACTAAAGCCCAAATTCCTGGGGAGTTGATTGTGAGGTTAATGCCATCTAATATTTTTTTATGTTTGTAACTTTTGGATAAATTATTGATAGATAGAATAGTCAACTAGAATTCCTCCTTTTTAATGAATTGGTATAAAATGTAATTGTACTGTTAATTATAACTGAAAATTCTGATTTATAAAGAGATATAGATATAAATTTAAGCTTTTTCTAAATCTCATTTTTAAATCTATTATATGAATAATTTAGAAATGAGACTGTGAAGAAAGGAAAAAGAGCACTTGTTGGAGAATTTTTACAATGTGTCGATTAGAGAAAAAGGAGTCATGCAAAATGAATTTAGACAAAGCAAAACCAGTAAATGAAGAAGTCGCTGAATTAAAGGAACTAATTAAAGAATTACACGGAAGTGTACATCAACTGCAAAGTGAAGTGCAGCAACTAAGGCACGAAAGACCGGTTGTTGAAGTGCGAAAGGGTGTTCAATTATCACCAACAATTATCGGACAAATTGGCGGTATGATATTAGGTGGGTTAGCAATTATCGGCATATTTTGGTGAACGAAAAAAAGGTATGCAATTTAGAGCTGCATACCTTTTTCGTTGTCGTTATTTATCAGTAATTCGATATACTTAAAAAATCGTTGATATATTCGAAGAAATAATCGATATATTTTAAAAATCATCGATATAATTTCACACACTACAACTTTTACATTAAATAACGCAAATATATATAAGCGTGTGATAATAGTAATGCAATGATAGTTAACGGTAACCCGATTTTTAAGAAGTCCATATACGAGAATCCATGTCCTTCACGTTTTGCAATACCAGCAACGACTACGTTTGCGGATGCTCCGATTAATGTTCCGTTTCCTCCTAAGCAAGCTCCAAGTGATAACGCCCACCATAGTACTTCGATTTGCGGAGAGTCGACAGATAGTCCGAGCCCTGTAGCTAAATCTTGAATAAGCGGAATCATTGTTGCGACAAAGGGGATATTGTCAATTGTTGCAGATGCAATGCCTGATACCCATAAAATAAGTACCGCAGCGAAACCGATATCGCCATTTGTTACGTCGAGTACTTCTGTTGCAAGTGAAGAAATAAGCCCGATATCAATTAACCCGCCAACGAGAACGAATAGTCCGGCGAAGAAGAAAATGGTTACCCATTCAACGTGGGCAAATACATCTTCAATATCATGTTCTTTTACTCCAATTAGCATAAGAAGTGTAGCGCCTGTCATCGCGACAACAGCAGCGTCTACATGAATAACAGAATGGAGTATAAAGCCTAAAATAGTTAGTCCCAAAATCGTGATCGATTTTAAAAGGAGGCTTTGATCTTTAATGTAATCTTTTTCGTTTAATACCATAAGTTTTTCGATTTGCTCACGTGTTGTTTTTAGTTTATTGCGATACATAAAGTAAATAATGCCAAGTGTAACGATAGAAATAATAATTACGATTGGAGCTAAGTTCAGTAAAAAGGCATTAAAATCTAAATGCTTATTTGCCGATCCGATCATAATGTTCGGTGGATCACCGATTAATGTTGCTGTTCCGCCTATATTTGAAAATAGCACTTCTGAAATCAAATAAGGAACAGGGTTTACTTTTAAAATACGTGTAATGGATAGTGTAACAGGTACGATTAATAAGACGGTTGTTACGTTGTCCAAAAATGCTGATCCGACAGCAGTTAATAAGGATAGCAATAATAAAATGCGGATTGGTTTTCCACCAGCTGCTTTTGCTGCTTTAATGGCCACAAATTCAAATACGCCTGATTGACTCGTAATATGTACGAGAATCATCATCCCGATTAAAAGGGTGATCGTTTCCCATTGAATATGTGATGTGAAAGCAGTATGTAAATCTACAACTCCAAAAATAATCATAATAGCAGCACCGAATAGTGCGATTACAGCACGATTCAATTTTTCAGAAATAATAAATCCGTACGTGATTAAAAATACGGCAATTGCAAAATAATATTGCCAATTTGCTACTTCATGTGCTGATTGTTCCAATCATGTCACCTTCTTTAAAGTATGTATTCAGTTGTCAAAATGTATCTCGCTGTATTAAATACGGGATGAAATATATTGTAGCAAATTCAAAAAAGAAAGAAAACTATTTAACAAAGTGAAGGAAAAAATGATGATTTTACATATGATATAAAAAAATAAAGAAACACAGTGCAAATTATTAGGAAAAGTGGGCGCTGTCCTCTAATATAGAGATAGCAATTTACATTATTTTTGCGTAAAATGGTTTAAAGAGGTGAATTCCGATGGAAATAGTAAAAGATAGTTCTCTTATTCAAAATGAAATTGAACGTTTTGTAAATAAAGATGTATATATTCATTTAGAAACAACGAACGGAGCGTATGCGTCACACTTTAATGAAAAGATGATGACAGTTGGAGCATTCATTCGAAATGCAATTATTCGCTTTGAACGCGGGAAGATTACTGGAACGAATCCATACCGAGTTGGTTTGAAAATGGATCATGGCTGGGTATATGCAGAAGGTATTACGCACTGGGAAGTAGACGATAAAGAGCGTTTATTACTTGCAGGGCACGATAATCAAGGGCGCTTAGCAGTTGCACTTGAGTTAAGCTTAACACCATTTAAGTAAGAAGGAGGGAAACTTATGGAGAGACATGTACTTGTTGTATTTCCGCATCCAGATGATGAAGCATTTGCTGCGGGAGGAACAATTCGCTTATTAACAGATCAAGGAGTACCTGTAACGTATGCGTGCGGTACTTTAGGACAAATGGGACGTAATATGGGGAAAAACGTATTCGCTAACCGTGAAACGATTCCAAATATCCGTGAGAAAGAATTAAAAGACGCATGTGAAGCGATGGGGATTCAAGATTTAAGAATGCTTGGTTTCCATGATAAAACGTTAGAATTTGAAGATGTTGATTTCGTTGCAGATAAAATTGAAGCAATCATTCAAGAAGTAAATCCATCTCGAATTATTACATTTTATCCAGAGCACGGCGTACATCCAGATCATGATGCATTTGGTCGCGCTGCCGTTCGCGCTGTATCACGTATGCCAAAAGAAGAACGTCCAGTCATTCATGCAGTTGCGATTACAAAAAATCGTGAAGCTGTATTAGGTGAGCCGGATGTTGTAAATAATATTAGTGAAGTATTCGAGCATAAACTAGCCGCGCTAGGTGCGCATCGTTCCCAAACAGAAGCGATGCTAGAAGAAACACATGCAAAAATCAAAAACAAAGATGCAGCAACATTAAAATGGCTGCAACTTGAACAATTTTGGACTTATAAATGGGAGTAGGCTAGAAGGGAACCTTCTAGTAGCTCTTACATAGAAAAAGCACTGTCATTTGTGACGGTGCTTTTTTAGTGAATAATCTTTATTCTCCGCTATTTGAGTGTAACCTTCACTTTATCGTGTACTCCATTCTTTTGCGAATTCATCATGATATGCTTCACTCCAATGGTATGGTTGCAACTCTTTTAAAGGTTTGAAAATGATATCTTGTTTCGAATTTGTAATGGCGCATAGTACTTCTGGTCCCCAATAAAATAAACGTTCTTGGCATACACCACAAGGTGATAATACTTTTAATTCAGAATGCTCATTTTCTCTTGCGAGACAAATCGAATGTGTAACTTTCTTATGAAATTTATGTGCTTCTAAAATAGCACCTGTTTCCATACAAAGTTCTGTTGAAGCATTTATTACGTCTGGGGCAACACTTGTATAAATGGATCCATCTTCTACACGAATCGCTGCAGCTCCGCCCCAATTATGCGGATATCTTTGGTCAATTAAACTTTTCACTGCATCATATAATTGTTGTTCAATGCTCAATTGTATTTCCTCATTTCTGCTTAATTTTCGATTCAATGACTGTTATTTTATTATTAATACCGATTTTAAACTATGAATGTAAGAATTACTCTTCATCTGCATACTTTTCCTCTAAGGCAATTAATAGAGGAATTGATATAGTTACAAGAATGATTAAAGTGGTTATAAAAGATTTAGAAAGAGAAAAAGAACCTTCGATTAAAGGTGATAAAAACTTGAATGAAAGTATACTTGTTATTAAGGAAACTACTAAAAAGCTAAAAAGAGACACATTTTTATTTTTGATAGATGTTTCTATAAAATCTTTAAGACAGCTTATGACGACAAATATAGTTAATATAATAAGAGAAATAAAATAATGTGTTACATTTGTCATACTAATAGTAGAATCGTCTATTATGTAAGCAAGTAACTTAGATACTAACATACCTCCAAATAATAAAATAATAAAAGCAAGTAATCCTTCCGATGTATAAGTGCTGAAATTATCTTTCTTGTTAAAGAGTTTGTAATTCAGAGTAGATTGGCTTATTTGAATTAGGAACAGGGTAATAATCCACACATAATATACAATTGGTAATTCTCCTGAGAATAGAGCAATCAGGAAATTTATTACTGTCTTTAAAATTTCAATCATTACGAAAGGCCTCCTGTTTGTAAGCTTTACGACATTAAAATATGCTAGTCTATCGTTTAATAATTAGTACTATCAATTCAAACTATTCCTAATTATTCCATAAAAAGGTGGCAGCATCAAGTTATCTTTTTAGCTAATACTCTAAGGCCAAACACTAGAAAAAGAATCGCAATATGTAATATAATTGAAAAAGTATATTTTAAAATCAATGTTAATATTACCCTCCTATAAGTATTAACATACGTAATTGAGGTGTTTTCTTTGTTGTTTTATGATCGAATTTCTATAATGGCCCCTCCTGTTCCGTAGCTAAGGAAAGTCTTTTTATTTCTGAGATTTTCAAAGTTATAGGAGGGTATGAAAAATGAAAAAAGTCTCAGTACCATCACTTTTGTTAATGATTATTCTTGTGGCATTTCCGCAAATTAGTGAAACGATTTACACACCGTCTTTACCTGACATTTCAAAGGCGTTACAAGTAAGTAATAATGAAGTGCAGTTAACGCTTAGTGTGTATTTTGCTGGATTTGCTTTAGGTGTATTTTTTATTGGATGGTTATCGGATATAATTGGCCGTCGCCCGGCAATGTTATTTGGAATTGTCGTATATGGCATAGGGAGTTTCTTATGCTTTATTGCAAATTCCATTGAAGTTTTATTGATAAGTCGTTTTATTCAAGCGTTTGGAGCAAGTGCAGGATCAGTTGTGACACAAACGATTCTTCGTGAAAGTGTAGAGGGGCATAAGAGGCATGTTATGTTTGCTCAAATCTCGGCAGTCATTGCTTTTACACCAGCGATAGGACCGTTAATTGGTGGCTTTCTTGATCAAATGTTTGGATTTAAAATCGTATTTTTAAGTTTAGTTATTATGAGTTTCGGAATTTTTCTGTATACGTTTGTTTCTCT
Source organism: Bacillus sp. F9_6S_D1_P_5 (assembly GCF_054823925.1). Lineage (NCBI taxonomy): Bacteria > Bacillati > Bacillota > Bacilli > Caryophanales > Bacillaceae > Bacillus > Bacillus sp. F9_6S_D1_P_5. The sequence goes on from NZ_JBTREW010000001.1 coordinate 273,335, forward strand.
TCCGGAAACAAAGACGGACTCAGTAACGAATAAAATAAATGTGTTTTCTGTTTTAAAACGATTGATTACAAATCCGAAAGTAGTAACATACGGGTTATTAATTGGAGGAGCGAATGGTGTTTTGTTTAGCTATTATGCAGAAGCGCCGTTTATCTTTATTGAATACTTTCAGTTATCGCCTAGTATGTATGGATTTTTAGGAATTGTTGTTGCTTCTGCTTCAATTATTGGAGCGAAAGTTTCAAAACGATTGCTTGCTACGTATAAACCAGAGAAGATTATATATATCGGTTGTCTTGTAATGACAGGAGGAGCTATCCTTTTATCTGTTATTACTTTACTGGGATCAAATCCAAACATAATATATATGATTGTATTTTTAGTAGCGATGTTTATTTTGCTATTAGGAATTGGAGTAGCGTTGCCTAACTGTTTAAGTTTAGCATTAGTAGATTTTCAAGATGTTATTGGTATAGCAGGAGCATTGTTTAGCTTAGGCTACTATGTAATTGTAACGATGACAATTTGGGGAATGAGCCAGCTGCATACAGGTTCGTTACTAGTGATGCCACTTTATTTTCTGGCTATAGTAGTTATCATGATGGTGTTTACTAAGGTGTTTATTTTAGGTAAACAAACTTCAAAAATGATTTAAATATGAAATGGTAAAAGGGTCTCATTAAAAATGAGACTCTTTTATATTTTATCACGCTGTTTTGAGGTAGTAAGATTCCTACTTCAAATTGGGCTGGACTAAAGAAGTTAGTAATTTATTAGTATATTAAATTTCTGATTGGTATATGAATTGGACGTGTGGGGAATTACGTTATTAACTATAAAGATTAAAGTGCATGGGATGTGAAACCGAGGAAGAAATACTTTCCTCGGTTATTTATATTGTAATAATGTTCATGCCGGAATCATATTGAATAGATGTATTTTATTGTTAATTTAGTTAAAAATTAATCATACTTATGTATAATAATTTACTAAAAAATAATTGAATTTTTCAGATTAATGAATTAATATAAGATAAGTAATTTTAAGATTTATAGAATATTGGAAGATGAAAGGTTTTGAGAATTTTGTAAGAGGCAAAAAACGATTTTAGGATAGCTTTAAAGCTAGTGTAAAATGACGTTTGCTTCATCATTTTCAGAGCCGAAAGGAATTAGGGGAAAGCATCTTGTATTAAAATGCGGCTATGAATCATCTAAGAGGGGGAAATGAAGTGGCAAACAAGGAATTGAAAAGGGGCTTAGAAGCACGTCATATTCAAATGATCGCTTTAGGCGGAACGATTGGTGTTGGTTTGTTTATGGGGTCGGCCAGCACGATTAAATGGACAGGTCCGTCAGTAATGCTTGCTTATGCAATTGCAGGTATTTTTATCTTCTTCATTATGCGTGCGATGGGTGAAATGTTGTATATGGAGCCGAGTACAGGTTCATTTGCGACGTTCGGTCATAAGTATATTCATCCGCTAGCTGGCTATATGACAGCGTGGAGTAACTGGTTCCAGTGGGTTATCGTTGGGATGTCAGAAATTATTGCGGTTGGAGCATATATGAAATATTGGTTCCCGGAATTACCAGCTTGGATACCAGGTGTAATCGCAATGGTTATTCTTGGCGCAGCTAACTTAATTTCTGTTAAGTCATTTGGTGAATTTGAATTTTGGTTTGCGATGATTAAAATCGTTACGATTCTATTAATGATTATTGCGGGATTTGGACTTATTTTCTTTGGAATTGGTAACGGCGGAGAAGCGATTGGTATATCAAATCTTTGGTCAAATGGCGGTTTCTTTACAGGTGGTTTTTCAGGATTCTTCTTTGCATTATCACTTGTAGTTGGTGCATACCAAGGTGTGGAATTAATCGGTATTACTGCTGGTGAAGCGAAGGATCCGAAGAAGACACTTACAAAAGCGATTCAAAGTACAATTTGGCGTATTTTAATTTTCTATATTGGTGCTATTTTCGTTATTGTAACTGTGTATCCGTGGGATCAATTAAGTACAATTGGTAGCCCATTCGTAGCAACTTTTGCGAAGGTTGGTATTACGGCTGCTGCAGGACTTATTAACTTCGTTGTTATTACAGCGGCGATGTCTGGTTGTAATAGTGGTATTTATAGTGCGGGACGTATGCTTTACACGTTAGGTGTAAATGGACAAGCACCGAAATATTTCACGAAACTTTCTGGAAATGGTGTACCTTTATTCGGTACAGTTGGCGTACTTATCGGTTTAGCGGTTGGTGTTGTATTAAGTTATATTGCTCCGAAAAACTTATTCGTATATGTATATAGTGCGAGCGTACTTCCTGGTATGGTACCATGGTTCGTCATTTTAATTAGTCAAATTAACTTTAGAAAAGAAAAAGGGGCAGAGATGAAAGATCATCCGTTCAAAATGCCATTTGCTCCTGTTACAAACTATTTAACAATTGCCTTTTTAATTATGGTATTAATCGGAATGTGGTTTAACGATGATACGCGTATTTCACTAGTTGTAGGTATTATTTTCTTAGCTATCGTTACAATTAGTTTCTATGCTTTCGGAATAGGGAAACGACCTCCGTTAGATGTTCCAAATGATCAAGAGATTTCAAGTAAATAAAGATAGTAAAAAGTCCGATTTCTCATTTGGAAATCGGACTTTTTGTTATTAAAACTTTTCTAAAACGATTTTCCCAATTGTACTTCCGCTTTCAAGTAGTGCATGTGCTTTCTTTATGTTTTCAGCGTTAATTGGTGTGAATGTTTCATTTAGAGTAGTCTTTAAAATGCCTTCATCTAATAATTCACTTACTTTATTTAATAGTTCGTGCTGCGTAATCATATCACCAGTTTCATACATCGCTTTTGTAAACATAAACTCCCAAACGAATGTAGCGCTTTTACTTTTTAAAATCTCCATCTCAAGAGGATGTTCATTTTCTACGATAGAGCAAATTTTCCCTTGTGGTTTAATAAGCTCACATATTGCTTGCCAATGTTGATCTGTATTGTTTAAGCAGAAAATATAATCTATATCTTTTAGCCCAAACTCTAATATTTGATCTTGTAAAGGTTGGTGATGATTAATAATATAATCGGCACCAAATTTTTCAACCCAATGTAGCGTTTCATTGCGGGATGCAGTTGTGATTACATTCAGTCCAGCCCATTTTGCCAATTGAATTGCAATCGAGCCAACACCACCAGCACCGCCAATAATTAAAATGTTTTTAAATGTATTTGTATCCTTCTTATTATAATCAATGCCTAAGCGTTCAAATAAACCTTCCCAAGCCGTAATAGCTGTTAAAGGAAGTGCTGCAGATTCAGCATCATTTAACGTTTTTGGTTTCTTGCCAACGATTCTTTCGTCAACTAGGTGGTATTCACTATATGTACCTTGTCTCGTAATGCTTCCAGCGTAAAACACTTCGTCGCCTTCTTTAAATAACGTACAACCTTCGCCAGTTTGCACGACAACACCAGTAGCATCCCAGCCAAGTATTTTCGCTATATCTTCTTTTTTATCTTTCGGAGAGCGAACTTTTGTATCAACTGGATTAACGGAAATAGCGTTAATTTTAACGAGTATATCTCTTCCTGTAGCAACAGGCCTTTCAACTTTGATATCAATTAAACTATTTTCTTCTTCAATAGGTAAGTATTCATGTAAACCAATTGCTTTCATGTGTATTCCCTCCATTAAAATAAGAGTCATTTACTCTTTTATTATAGATGGTGAAATGCCATTATGTAAAAAAAGTACACTCTTTTTATTTATGCTGGTATGAAAGAGTGGAAGGAGTTTGTTTCTAAAAAGCAGAATTTTTTACTGTGTTACTTTATCTCAAATTAAATGTAAAGGTGGATACATAATGACAGTAAAGAAGCTTTATTTCATCCCAGCAGGTCGTTGTATGTTAGATCATTCTTCTGTTAATAGTACGCTCACACCGGGAAATTTATTGAACTTACCTGTATGGTGTTATCTTTTGGAGACAGAAGAGGGGCCTATTTTAGTAGATACAGGTATGCCAGAAAGTGCGGTTAATAATGAAGGACTTTTTAACGGTACATTTGTTGAAGGGCAGATTTTACCGAAAATGAATGAAGAAGATAGAATCGTAACTATTTTAAAACGTGTAGGGTATAAGCCGGAAGATCTTCTATATATTATTAGTTCTCACTTGCATTTTGATCATGCAGGAGGAAATGGTACTTTTTCGAATACGCCAATCATTATACAGCGTGCTGAATATGAGGCGGCACAGTATAGAGAGGAATATTTGAAAGAGTGTATACTGCCGAATTTAAACTACAAAATTATTGAAGGTGATTATGAAGTGGTACCTGGTGTTCAGTTATTGTATACACCAGGACATTCTCCAGGGCATCAGTCATTATTAATTGAGACGGAAAAATCCGGTCCTGTATTATTAACGATTGATGCATCTTATACGAAAGAGAATTTTGAAGATGAAGTGCCGTTTGCTGGATTTGATCCAGAATTAGCTTTATCTTCAATTAAACGTTTAAAAGAAGTTGTGATAAAAGAGAAGCCGATTGTTTTCTTTGGGCATGATATAGAGCAGGAAAAGGGATGTAAAGTGTTCCCAGAATATATATAGTGCAAAAAGTCATGAGCTCATTTGCTCATGACTTTTTCGTTTAAATAATTTTTTTTAATAAGTTATAAACTTTTTTTGAACTATCTTCATTTAATTGATAGTACGTAAGGTTTACATCATCAGGAGTATCTTGCTGAGCAATCATTACTTCGTTATTGTGATGATCAACTACCCATATGAAATATTTTTTATAAGTTCCATTCTCGAAAGTGATCCACATATCACAATCTATTAAATCTGATCCTTCTTCATCTAATGTTAATTTTCCTTTTTTGGCTGTATCCATACTGTTAATGAGTGTTTTTAATTCATCTGTTTTTGTGAGAAAGATATCCTTTTTTGTTTTGATTGACTCGACATGTATATCTTTTATTTCCTGTTTTCCTAAAAAGACAGGGGGCTCATTTGGGTCTCTTTGAGTGGAAATGATAGTAGCTTTTTTCTTTGGTTTATTTGCTGTATAGAAATCTTGAATAGATTTTCCAGAGTTGAAAAACCATACGATTCCAAAAATAATTAGTGCGCTACCGAGCAGTAAAATGATTTTCTTAATAGAATATTCTCCTCTCTATCACTTCGTATGAAGAGCTTTTCTATTAATATATGATAGGGGAGCGCAAAGTATTATAGTTGAACGTGGTTATGCTTCACGGTTTTTATCGGGCGATCTATGAGTAAATTGTAAGTGAGACCAATTAGAACGAAAATGCCACCGACAACTTTGCCCATTGAGAGTTCGTGTGACAAGATGAAATCAATGATAGTCCCCGCAAATAATTGTCCAATAAAGATGAGTAACGTTAAATAAAATGCTGAGATTTTAGGTGTAATATAGTTCGATAACGAGATGACGATAACGCCTACTAATCCGCCTAAGTAAACAGCGATAGGAATAGACTGCAACGTATGAACAGGAATGTACATTGAATCTGAGCTGAAAATTAAAAATACCATAGAGAAAAATAATCCAGTAATATAATTAAAAAACGTGCCTTCCCAATTACCAATTTTCGCTGCTAAATTCGCGTTAATAATTCTAGCAACAACGATAGAAACACCAGCTAAAATAGCGATAGTAATATATAACATTTTCTTGCCTCCATTAATAAATTGTCATGATTATAATTCCGGAAGAGATGAAACATAATCCAATTAGTTTTTTCTTTTCAAACTTTGCAACTTTCATTCCTAATAAGCCGAAATGATCAATAACGATGGAAGCGATAGATTGACCGAGTAGACTTAATGCGATCGTAATGGAGGCACCAAGGACGGAGAAACTTATATTATTAAAAAGAACAGTGAATACCCCAATCGCTCCAGCACTATATAAAAAAAGTGGAATGCTTTTATCAAAATGAATTTTATTTTTGTTTACGATTAAAATGAAGATAACTGCAATTAAACCGACAAGGTGAATGACAACGCTTGCGGTATACTTGCCAATTAATTCAGATAAAATTCCATTCAATGGAAGCATAACGGCAATGAGCACACCAATAAAGACAGAAAGAAAGTTATACAATGTAATATCCCCTTTAATTTTCATATTTGTAATGACTGTATCATGCTGAAATTGTGAATTACTATGACATATGTCATAGTGGAAGGAGAAAATTTTGATTACAATGGGGAGTAGTTGTAAAGGCGGGGGAACTATGAAAAAAATATGTAATGCTATTAAATTAGCAAAGTATATGAAACAAAATAATATTGACTCCTTTTTTAGTAATGATATGAAACCATATATGGAACTAATATTTTTTAAAAAGAATGAGTTTATTTGTAGAGAGAATGAAGAGATAGATTATTTATTTTTCTTCGTTGAAGGAAAAGCGAAAGCGTTTAATACATTAAGTAACGGGAAATCTGTATTGCTATGTTTTTATGATAGTTTGCAGCTGTTAGGAGATGTGGAGTTAATTCATTCTCAAAAGACTGCTTCAAACGTACAAGTAATGGCAGATTCATATTGTGTTGGTTTGCCTTTAGGGAAAGTGAGAAATCAACTATTTCATGATGCGAAATTTCTACGATGTATTTGCGGATCGTTAGCACATAAATTAAACCGACTTTCAAAAAATAGTACCATTAATTTACTATATCCACTTGAAAATAGACTGGCAAGTTACATGTTAGCAGCAGGAGAACGAGCGGTGCAGCACGGAAATAGAATTGTATTTAGTGGGAATTTAACGGAAACAGCTGAATTGTTAGGAACGAGTTATCGGCACTTATTACGTACATTAAATATTTTTTGTGATAAAGAGATTATAAAGAAGAACAATGGTTGCTTTGAAGTAGTGAATGTGGATGTTTTGAGGGAATTGGCGGCAGATGTTTATAAATAGGAGGAGAGTTTAAATGATTACACCTATATTTAGAATTTTTGATATTGAAAAAGCAAAGCGATTTTACATAGATTTTTTAGAATTTAATATGGATTGGGAACATCGGTATGAGGAACATATGCCATTATATATGCAAATTTCGTTACACGATGCTGTAATCCATTTATCAGAACATCATGGGGATGCCTCGCCAGGCGGTGCGATTCGGGTCAAAATAGGTAATGTAGAGGATTATCATTCTATATTATTGAATAAAGAATATGCTTATTCAAAGCCAAATATAGAAAAAACACCTTGGGATACAATTGAATTAACTGTAATTGATCCGTTTTCAAATAGAATTATATTTTATGAGGAAAAATTGTAGAGCCGGAAGGAATTAATATATATATTTTTTAGAGATAGTGCAGTGTAATTACGTATTAAATAAATGGAATGAAGGGTAGTTCATAAAGCAGTGAACTACTCTTTTTTATTTTGTTAAACAGATTGAAATATTGAAAAATAAATCGTATCATAAATCATATGAACAAGTGAGCATATATTCATACGTTTTGAAAAGGAGGAAAAAGATGTTAGATTTAATTATTATTGGAGCTGGTCAAGCTGGATTAACAATGGGATATTACTTGAAGCAAGAAGGATATAATTTCTTATTACTTGAGGCAGGAAACCGAATTGGGGATTCATGGAGAAACAGATATGATTCTTTGCAACTCTTCACACCAAGGGAATATAGTAGTTTACCAGGTATGATAGTAAAAGGAGAAGGAAATGGATTTCCATGTAAAGATGAAATGGCAACATATTTAGAAGAATATGCAAGGCATTTTCAATTACCAGTAAACTTGCAAACCGAAGTTTTTAAAATAAAGAAAGAAAAAGATATATTCGAATTACATACTTCTACAGAAATTTTACAATCAAAAAAGGTTGTTATCGCAACAGGTGGCTTTCAGCAACCATATATCCCCTCATTTTCACAACATCTTTCATCGCATGTTTTTCAAATACATTCATCACAATATAAATCACCATCACAAATTCCTAAGGGAAAAGTACTAGTAGTAGGTGGCGGGAATTCAGGAATGCAAATTGCAGTAGAACTTGCAAAAACTCATGAAGTTACAATGTCTATCAGTCATCCTTTAACATTTTTACCGCTACATCTTTTTAGAACAAGCATTTTTAATTGGTTAGAAAAATTGGGTTTATTGTACGCTGAAGTAAATACAAGGAGGGGAAAATGGTTTCAGAAGAGAAAGGATCCTATTTTTGGTTTTGAAGGAAAGGAACTTATTCGTAGTGGAGCAATTAAACTAGAGGAAAAAGTGGTTAGTGCATCAGAAAATAGCATTATGTTTCAAAATGGTGGCACGTATAGCGTAGAAAGTATTATATGGTCAACTGGTTTTATTCAGAACTATAAATGGATTGAAATAGAAAAAGCAGTGAATGGGAATGGATTTCCTAATCATGTAAAGGGGATAAGTCCAGTAAGGGGATTATATTATATCGGTTTGCCATGGCAATCTCAAAGGGGCTCTGCACTTATTTGTGGTGTAGGAAAGGATGCAGCGTATTTACTTTCTGAAATCAAAAAAATAGATCAGTAGTAGCGACTACTGATCATCCATATGTACATGAATTAGGAGAGGTCAAACATTTATTAACTTCATTATAATAGATTTTCATAAGAATAAAAACTGAAAATTCTAATTTTATGTTGAGAAAGTTTTTTGTATCGAAATATATAAAAGAATAGGGGGTTTTAGTAAAAAAAATATGATATTTATATTTTAATAAATTGTGATATAGTTTATAAAGAATAGATTACCTGAAATGTTATTTTATTACATACGGATCGCGTTTTGGATTAAGGAAGGGGGAGTGATTGTGAAGTTTGATGATCAACGACTACTAGGAGTACGATTAGGTTCTGTACTTGTAACAGAGGAGAATCAATATTTAGTAATTAAGAAAAAAGATCATTATGCACTATTAAATATACATAATTTAGAATGCACACATGTTGAAGTGCAGTTAGAACATATTGAAGAAATGTTGCAGGAAGATTTCCAAGAAAGTATAACGGAGATTATTGCACCAGAACATATAAAAATTGTTGCGAAAAATGTTATATAGAGAATGAGAGAAAAAGAAAAAACTTCATCTTTTATTGATGAAGTTTTTTTAGTTAATTCGAAGTGAATGTCTTAAAAAATTTATCTCGGTACATGTACATTAACCATGAGGTTGTTAGTAAGGAAATAATGATTTGTTTATTTTTAATTGGCGCATTGAAAACAAGCCAGCCAACGATATCAAATAATAAATGTAGTGCAATTAAAAGAACTACAAATTGTAGTAGCGTATTTAAAAATCTTTTCATAAAGTGCCCCCTTAAAATAAAAGGTTTTATCAACAGTGTTGTATATTACTATTATACATTAAATGTGTTTCGTGGTAAAATTTACATAAGTTAGTGAAATAAAACAAATGAAAGCTAATGAGGAGGAATAGTCATGGAATTTTGGATGATCATACCGATAGCGGTCTTTGGGTTTATTTATATCGTTGAAAAATTAAATAGAATCGAAAAGAAAACGGATGCACGTTTAAAGAGGATGGAAGATAGATTACAGCTAATTTCGAAAGAAATGGGAATTATAGATAAAGAACCTGAAATTAATAAAGAGTTGCGCCAGCTTATGGAAGAAGGAAAAACAGTTACAGCAGTTAAGAGAGTAAGAGAGGCTTTTGGTTTTTCATTATTAGAAGCGAAGCAATATGTCGATAAATTATAAAAAAGACCATCCAATCGGATGATCTTTTTTTATTGAACCATACGTGTATTTACATAGGCAGCTATTATAACGTGTCCAATTATAATGATAGGAAATAAGATTTTGGCATTAGGAGTAGTGAAGACACTACCAATTGTGGCAATAACACCGGCAGTTAAATTATAAAGACCAACTATTTGTGATAACTTACCTTTATCTGGCACACGGCGTTCATTGAATCCTGATAAGAGCCAAGTGTATTGTTTTACTCCGATGAAATAAGCTAATGCAAATGAAATGATTGCTAATATGAATAATGATGGGGAAGCGAAGAGAGTCATTGAAAACACCTCCGTTAAAGGGTTATAAATAAATTATAGTATGAATGTTATAATTTAACAAAATATAAGTGTAATAGAAAAACGGAGTATTTATCATGAAGGGGGATTAAGTATGAATATTGTAGAATTCCAGAGATATGTATCAAATTTCAGTAAAGAAAAAGGATTTCAAGATACAACCATTGAAGAGCGTACAATGTATACGATGGCGGAATTGGGTGAATTAGCGGAAGTTATATTAAAGCGTGATAAAATACAAGATTCGAAAAGAGAGATTGGTTTAGAAATGTTTGATGTCATTTGGAATGTATGTGATTTAGCAAACAAGTTAGAAATTGATTTAGAGAAGGCGTTTGAAGAAAAAATGAGGATTAATAAAAAACGTGAATGGTAAAAGGAAAGTTAAAAAGCGTACAAAATTTTGTACGCTTTTTATTAATGAGATGAAAAATATGTAAGAAAAGATGGAACAAACTGTTAAGGTGAATTGTCTATTATAGGTAATAACTATTTCGTTTGAAAGAAAGGGTGGAGAAAATGAAAAAGAATACATTATTAAAATTAGGGGTATGTGTTAGTTTGCTAGGAACAACTCAATTTGTTAGTGCTGTTTCTTCTGTGAAAGCGGAACAAAAGCTAGAGCAAAAAATAATAAAAAATGAGACAGGAACTATTTCAATTTCTCAGTTAAACAAGCATGTATGGGTTCATACGGAGTTAGGTTATTTTAACGGAGAAGCAGTTCCTTCGAACGGGCTAGTTCTTATTACTTCTAAAGGGTTAGTGCTTGTTGATTCTTCTTGGGATGATAAGTTAACGAAGGAATTAATAGAGATGGTAGAAAAGAAATTTAAGAAACGGGTAACGGATGTCATTATTACACATGCGCACGCTGATCGAATTGGCGGAATAAAAACATTGAAAGAAAGAGGCATTAAAGCGCATAGTACAGTGTTGACTGCAGAACTAGCAAAGAAAAATGGATATGAGGAACCGCTTGGAGATTTACAAACCGTTACAAATTTGAAGTTTGGAAATATGAAAGTAGAAACGTTTTATCCAGGGAAAGGACATACAGAAGATAATATTGTCGTATGGTTACCGCAATACAACATTTTAGCTGGAGGCTGTTTAGTGAAATCTGCGTCCGCGAAAGATTTAGGAAACGTTGCTGATGCTTACGTAAATGAATGGTCTACATCGATTGAGAATGTGCTGAAGCGATATGGAACTATCAATTCAGTAGTTCCTGGTCATGGAGAAGTTGGGGATAGAGGTTTACTTTTACATACATTGGATTTGTTGAAATAAGAAACAGTGGGAATAAAAAAGCGAGGAGAAACAATTTTCTCCTCGCTTTCTTCTAACTATATTTAAATGCGAAGCCTGCATACGTTATTGAGATTTTAATTCCAAGTATACAAATACCAGTACCGTCATAATCGCTATAACAACGTAAGTAGCATCAAGCATTATAAGTGTTTTTAAAGTTTCAGTCATCCTCATTCACCCCTGATATGAAAATATAACATAATCTCTTGTTAATTAAATCAGAGATTATAAAGATAACAATGTACATGAAATTTATTAAGTAGTTTCTATATAAATATATCATATAAATAATGTAAACAATGTTAAGATAATGTAAATGTATTGTAAATGAAGGACTTTCCCATAGAATTTTTAATCAAAAAAATTGCTAGTTGCTAATAGTTCTTTAAATCTATTAACTAGCTATTTGAAAGTACCAACAAAGATGTACATTTTTCAGTAATGTTTTTAGAGTCAATAAAAATATTATGTCAACAATATGAACTGTCACAAATTTATCTATATTATTGTGATTGATATCACATCCTTTCATCTCACCAGATATTATGCTTAGTTTGTAAGGAATGATTGGGAGAGGGTGGGATGATAATGTTTTGTTATCAATGTGAACAAACGCCAACAGGCGGATGTAAAGTAATCGGTGTTTGCGGTAAAAATGAAACAATTGCAAGTTTACAAGATACGATTGTGTTTGGATTAAAAGGAATTGCGGCTTATCGTACGCATGCTGCTCAGCTAGGGTATACTGATGATTTTGTAGATGCTACAACGCAAGAAGCACTGTATATGACATTAACCAATTCTAACTTTAATGAACAAGAACATATTGATATGGCTATGAAAGTAGGGAAATCGGCTTTACGAGTAATGGAGTTATTAGATGAGGCGCATACGAATCACTTTGGTGTTCCAGAGCCTGTTCAAATTACACAAAACCATGTAGAAGGTAAAGCAATTGTAGTTACTGGTCATAATTTATTTGCGTTAGAAGAATTATTAAAACAAACAGAAGGAAAAGAAATTAATATTTATACGCACTCTGAAATGTTGCCAGCACACGGGTATCCGCAGCTGAAAAAATATAAACATTTAAAAGGAAACATCGGTAAGGCATGGTACGATCAACGACGTCTGTTCGAAAAATTTACAGGTGCCATATTAGCGACAACGAATTGTGTTATGCCAATTAAAGGATCATATTCTGATCGATTCTTTTCATATGATATTGCAGGTTTAGAAGGTGTACAAAAAATTGAAAATGATGATTTCACGCCGTTGATTCAAAAAGCGCTAGAACTTCCAGAAGTACATATGGAGTCGGATGAACAGTTAGTAACAGGGTTTCATCATAATACAGTATTATCATTGGCCCCAGAAATTATTGAGGCAGTAAAAGAAGGGAAGATTAAGCGTTTCTTTGTCATCGCAGGTTGTGATGCACCAGGAAAAGGCGGGGAATATTATCGTGAATTAGCAACGTCACTTCCGCCAGAAACGGTTATTTTAACGACTTCTTGCGGAAAATTCCGCTTTAATGATGTAGAGTACGGTGTTGTACCTGGTACAGAGATTCCGCGTTACATTGATTTAGGGCAATGTAATAATTCAATTTCTACAGTGAAAATAGCAGCCGCTTTAGCAGGTGCTTTTCAATGCGAAGTGAACGAACTGCCAGTTAGTATTGTCCTTTCATGGTTTGAACAAAAAGCGGTTGCGATTTTACTTGGACTATTTAGTCTCGGCATTCAAGATATTCGCATCGGTCCAAAGGCGCCTGAATTTATTTCACCTGGCGTGCTTGATGTATTACAAGAAACATTCGGTTTGAAACTGATTACAAATGCAGCGGAAGATATGGAAATGATGTTATCGTAACAAAAGGGTGATTTGTCTTATTAAGAAGAAGAACTGGCCTATAGCGCCTCGAAACAAAAATGTAGAATTTTTGTTTCGGGGCATTTTTTCTTAGTGGGATAGGTAATAGTTGATTTTAGAAAAATATAAAAATCGAGTTGACATTTACAACTACTCAGTCATACAATGTACTTGTAATAGGTAATACTGAGTAGTGCTGTTTCTCAAAATATTTTCAGCAAACGATAGGTAATAGCGGTTTTTAGAAAAATTTTGAAAATCAGTTGACATTCACAACTACTTAGTCATACAATGTAGTTGTAATAAGTAATACTGAATAGTGTAGTTTTACTCAAAAGCTATTCAGTAAAAATTCGCCTTAGTACTCTGTGATACTGAATATAAGTCAGACAGAATAGGGGGTAAAGGAGGATCAGGATATGGAAAATTTAACTGAAATGTTGAAAGGTTCACTGGAAGGGTGTGTACTGGAAATCATCAGCCGCCGTGAAACGTACGGCTATGAGATTACCCGCCACCTGAATGATCTTGGGTTTACCGAAGTCGTAGAAGGGACGGTTTATACTATCCTCGTACGATTAGAAAAGAAAAAGCTTGTGAATATTGAAAAGAAACCATCAGATATGGGGCCGCCTCGTAAGTTTTATTCATTAAATGAAGCAGGCCGTCAGGAACTTGAATTGTTTTGGAAAAAATGGGATTTTGTATCTTCAAAAATTAACGTCTTGAAGTCAAACTAGCCTCATAATATAAAATGTTCCGGCTCATATTTGGAGAGTTTCTTGTTCTGCTTTATAAAAAAGGAGGAAAATAATATGTTGGAAATATTCAAAAAATTAATTGGTGATAAAAAAGAGTACAGAATGATGATGGCACGTGTTGCAGCACTACCCGAGGACTATCAATTTGTGTTTAAGAAAATTCAAAACTACATGTGGAATTTTTCGACCGGAAACGGTATGGATATGCTGCACATACAGTATGAATTAATCGATTTGTTTGAAGCTGGTGCAGCAGAAGGCAGACAAGTGCTTGACATTACTGGGGAAGACGTAGCATCTTTTGCTGACGAACTAGTGGCAAACGCTAAAACGTATGTCTCCAAGTATCGTGAAGATTTGAATGAAAGTATTATGAAGAAGTTGAGAAAAAAATAAATACAATTAGGAATACCAACTGATTAGCTGGTTACAAATGTGAATTGCTACCATCGCTATTCAGTTATATTTTTAAATCACTACTAAGTATTACAGATTATCAGTGATACTAAATAGAGGGTATAGGTAATCTATTTTGATAAAGGGGGAAAAAGTATGAGTAATGCAGCGGTTTCTGTAAAAGGATTAAAAAAATCTTTTAAAGATAAAGAAGTCTTAAAGGGAGTGGATTTTGAAGTGCAGCGTGGCGAAATTTTCGCGCTGCTAGGCTCAAATGGAGCGGGGAAAACGACAACGGTCAATATCCTTTCGACGCTAATGAAACAAGATGATGGTGAAGTAAGTATTTGTGGATTTAATATCGAACGTCAACCAGATCATGTTCGTCAAAGCATCAGTTTGACAGGGCAGTTCGCAGCTTTAGACGGCATGCTTACCGGGAGGGAAAACTTGATCATGATTGCCAAGTTACGTGGTGTCTCCAATCCTGTTCAAATCGCTGACAATTTGCTTGGAAGATTTAGCCTGACGGATGCGGCTAATCAGAGGGCAGATCAGTATTCAGGCGGGATGAAGCGCCGGCTTGATATCGCGATGAGTTTGATTGGGGCGCCAGCAGTTATTTTTCTTGACGAACCAACGACTGGACTTGATCCTGAAGCGCGGATCGAAGTGTGGGATACAGTCAAGGAACTTGCCGGCAGCGGCACAACGATCTTGCTCACAACGCAATACTTGGAGGAAGCAGAACAACTGGCTGACCGTATCGCTATTTTGCATGGTGGAAAAATTATTACGACAGGTACTCTTACTGAACTGAAAGAGATGTTCCCGCCAGCAAAAGTAGAGTATATCGAGAAGCAGCCTACATTGGAAGAAATTTTCCTTGCGATTATCGGTAAAAAGGGGGAGATGTAAATGAAAAGTAAAACAGGGGTATTACTAGGGCGCTTAATGCGTAATATTATGCGTAGTCCAGATACAATTATTACAGTAGCGATTACACCAATTATGATGATGCTATTGTTTGTCTACGTATTTGGCGGGGCTATAAAGACAGGAACGGATAACTATGTCAATTATTTATTGCCGGGAATTTTGCTCATGGCTATCGCATCCGGTGTGGCTTACACTTCTGTGCGATTATTTACGGATGTAAAGAGTGGGCTAATGGCACGTTTTATTACGATGCCAATTAAGCGCTCATCGATATTGTGGGCTCACGTTTTAACCTCTCTTGTTGCGAATGTTCTTACTATCGTAGTGGTTATTCTTGTTGCGCTCTTAATGGGCTTCCGTTCCAGTGCTAGTATGCTAGAATGGCTTGCAGTAATTGGAATACTAGGAACGTTTACGCTAGCGCTCACATGGCTAGCTATCATTCCAGGGTTGAAAGCGAAGTCAATGGAGGGAGCGACAGCGTACTCGTACCCACTAATTTTTCTACCATTTATTAGTTCAGCCTTCGTACCTACCGAAACGATGCCAAAAATTGTTCGTGCATTTGCAGAGAATCAGCCTGTAACTTCAATCGTGAATGCAATTCGTGCCCTTTTATATGAAGGGACTGTTGGTAACGATATTTGGATTGCACTTGCTTGGTGCGTAGGGATCATGATCATTTCGTACTTTTTTGCTAGTAAAGCATTTAAACGTCAGTTAGGGTAAGTGAATTAAATCATCCGAAATTATATACGTTTTAGAAAAAGCACGGGAAGATTTTCCGTCCTTTAATAATACATTCATACTTCGCTTAATTGTAGTAGTTTTAAAGTAAATAGGAGAATAATGAATTGAATACAAATGCCATGAAATATGGTATGTAAAGTTTAACTAAAATAACTTGAAAATAAACAGAATATTCTATATAAATATAGAGGTCATAGTTGTGATGTGTTATATTTATACTTATAAGGTATATAATGTATAAATTAATTGTTTAGGGGATGGAAAAGGGAGAGATTCAAATGAAATGGTATTTATATGCTCTCAAAAACTATGCCAAATTTAGTGGGAGAGCAACGAGAAAAGAGTACTGGATTTTTACTTTAGTTAATAAGGTTACGTTTTGGTCATTAATATATTTTGCCTCATATTCTCCGTCTGTCTTCTATTTAAGAGCCAATATTACTTTGCTATATATAGCAATTTTTATCGTTCCTACTCTGGCAGTGGAAGCTCGTCGATTACATGATAGTGGAAAAACAGGATGGTGGCAGCTATTAAATTTGGTACCATTTGGAGGAGCGATTCTGCTTGTGTTTTGTATCATTGAAAGTGACGAAGGTGAGAATAAGTATGGACCAAATCCACATTTAAATCTTAAACAAGCAATTTAATGTATGTATAGTAAACTCTAATATAAAAAGGTGTGAACTAAAAGCTAGTTCACACCTTTTTATTGTATTATTCTTAGAAGCTTCGTTTAGCTTTGATAGCAAATACAATGTTTTCCCTAGGAACTTAAAAATATGGACAACTGGTAACGAATTAAATTCAATATTTTCAGGTGTAACCGATCGCTGCTTATGGTGAATATAAACATAACCTCACTTGGAAATCGTTTAATACTTCTTCAGGCATTTCCTTGATTGTAATATCTTTCCCTAAGAAAAGTAGCCAATTTGTCATCTCTGTCACTTCATCGGAATTGTGAACATCGATAAATGTTTTTAAAATAGCTGTAGATTGGTAAGGATTTGTATAAGATATAGAAACTTTGAAAGGATGGTATTTTTTGTACTGGGCAATCGCTTTTGGACCAAGTTCAAGTACAAGGTTAATTGCTTCGTCCTTCTTACTGAGTTTTTCTAAAATCTTTTTCTTATTTAACCTCTTTTTCGTTGTGTACGGTTCGATATTGATGAGGTCATCGACAGGAAACATCATCTTTTTTTCTTCTTTTAAGTCAAATCCTTCAATAATCCAATGACTTTTTTCTTGATAAAGGTGTAATAGGTAAATTGGATAAGACTTGATTTTTTCTTCTTTGACAGTAATCAATAAATGTCTATCCAATAGAAGGATTTGAATGAGTTTTTCTAACATCGGATGGGGGAGGTCAGAAAGCTCAAGTAGATCGGGATTATGGGGGTTAGTCCCTTCAAAAAGTAAGAGTTGATTTAAAAGAACAAGGTCATCTTGTTGAGTTTCAGAAATGAGTCCTAGTAGTTTTTCGGCTAAAGATTGGCGACTCTTTAGATAGGGAAGTTGTTGATTTCTTGTAGCCATAAAGGCAATAAAAAGAGCTTTGACTTCATTATCAGTAAAGCGAACAACGGGCAGGATAGAGTTATGCATAACAAAATATCCACCAGTTCTTCCAACTTCAGCGACAAGTGGCATGCCCATAGCTTCAATTTCTCTTATGTCTCTAATAGCTGTCGATCGTGATATGTTAAATTCTCGTATGATTTCAGTAATTGTAAAGTGGGAGCGATTATTGATATACCGCATAATTGTATTAATCCGTTCAACTTTTTTCATTGGAGTCTCCTAAACAGTATCATTTTTTGACATGATTTAAAGATATTATAAACTTATCAAATGAAAAGATAAATCATTTGATTCAATTTAAAAGAAGGAAGGTTTTGAATGTGAAAAATTATACGATTGAAGAAAAAGATAGCTTTATTGTGTTAGGTATTGGAACTGAAATTGAGAGTGACTATACAGACTTTGCTGGAATAAATAAAGAAAAGGAAGACTTTTGGTCAGCTGTTAAACAAGATGGAAGATTGGACGCTTTAAAAGCTTTAGCTACAAACGAATACATTTTTTCTGTGAGTGAAGCGGTGAATAACAAGATGATGTATTATGCTGGTGTTATGACAGAGGCACAAATAGAAGAAGAATCTAGAGTGATACAGTTTCCGAAGGGAGAATACTTAGTAGTGAAAGGGGAAGATAAAACGGCTGAAGAGCTAAGCAATAAGCTGACTGGTATCGCCTTCGGTCAAGCTTTACGAGAAGCAACAGATTTTGCTTATGTTGGTGGGCCAAATACAACAGTTGAGATGGGGCAGAGAGACGGCGTAGTATTTGGTGAAATGTGGATTCCAGTTGTTAGCAAGTAAAGTGATAAAAGGTACGAATATGGGAAGTAGAGGCTAACAATATTGAATTGTTGGCCTTTTTGACATAAATAAATTATTCATATGCAGCTACACATGATGTTCTGGTAAAACGGAATAAAAGGGAATTATTGTAAGGCGGTGGCGGGGTGAATAAAAAAAGGATATTTGAGTTATTCATAGTAGTGTTTGTTTTTCTATTCCTTCATGTAAGCACATATACCAATGAAAAATCTAACGATAAATTCGGTTCCTTTACTTTCGTTGTTCTATTTCTTATCGTTTATATCAACGCTATATTTATAGAACGGTATTTTGATGATATACAAAAGTGGGTCCGAAATATAACAATTTGTTTTGCTTTGTTAGTAGTTGCTGTAGTAGCTCTATGGATAGGATATTTTTAGAACCTTACTTCAGGGACAGTTCATTTAGTGCCCAATATTTTGTCTATCTATAGGAAAAGGGAACTAGGTAATTCTTTAAACGGAGAAACCAAAGTGGATATTCTTTTAAATAAAAAGGAGAGGTATGTGAAAAAGAGATTGGTAGTATGCATAATATACAGCATCCAAAAAGCTACATTTGCTAAAAACTAATCCCCCTCTTATAAGCAGTAAATACTTTTTATGAGAGGGGTTTATTCAGTTTAAGTCTATAAAAATTGAATGCAAGCAATGCAAGTTCTCACTTATTTAGAATAAGAGAAAAGGTGATGTTTTATTTGTTCAATAAAATACTGGTGGTGTATATTATCGTTAGATACTCGACTTGCCATAATAGCGCCCTCCATTGAAGATGCAAGAAAAGAAGCGAGCGATATAATGTCTATATCTTCTTTAAGCTCTTGTTTCTCTATTCCTTCTTTTATGAGAGAAGCCATTAACATTACTGTATCATCATAACCTTTTGCTGCTGCTGTTTGTAATTCTGGGAATACTCCAGTACTTTCAATTGCGCTATTAAGCAATGGACAGCCTCCAGCAATAGGAGGATTATTAGCTGCATCTTGATATACAAGGAAAATTGCAAGGATTTTATCGATTGCTGTCTTTTTATTTTCCATTGCTTTATGAAAATGCCCCCACATAATCTCACCACTTTTGTCGTAGGCAGCAAGGACAATTTCTTCTTTATTTTTGAATCTACGATAAATAGACCCTTTAGGTAGTTCAGTAGCTGTCATTATATCCTGGATGGATGTGCGAGTTATCCCATTAGTATTAAATAAATATAAAGATGTTTCAATAATTTTTTCCTTTACCGTATCAACTTTAGTCATGCTTTGTAGTCCTCCTAATAAAACCGAGCTTAATATTCCAGGTAATGTTTATCCTCTATTTTTTTGTAAGTATAAATAAGTGTGAAGTAAAAATATAGTATCAATCCCTATCTTATGGAAACCTCAAATAGTACAGTTTGAACAGAGGTTAATCAAATTGTATTATTTATATTTTTTAAATGAATTTTCTGTCAAAAATAAAATGATCAATTGTTTAATTTAGTCATGTTAGACAACTAATTTTACCTAAAATCGTAGAAGATGTAAAAATATATAGTTAATTTGAGTGCATAGACATATGAGTATTATATATAATCTTCATCAATATGTTTAGCTAAAGTGTTTGAACTACTCCCACTTTCACTTCTTATATAATAATATCTCACGCAGTTCTTGTGGATAAAAGCCTGATCACTTCATTCTATAAAAGAAATAATTAATGAGTACTGGAGTTTGATTGTAAATAAGAAACAGAGTTATAAATATATTTGCTTTTTTCTATTTTGTTAATCATTTGTAAAAAGGGTTTAAAAAACTAGAAACTTATAGTATCATTATATTCCGGACCGGACCGTTCGGTCTGTTAACTTATATGAATATATTTTGGAAGGAGAACTTTATGCAGAAAGAAAAATCAAAGATTGTAGGTAATTTAATTAGGAGGATAATAAAATGAACTTTATAAAAATGAATAAAAAAGAACTTATTATGTTAGTAATCTTTACACTGTTTGTACCATTTCAAATTGGCTTGTTCATATTATTTGGCATATCACTTTTAACTAATGTCAATTTAGTTGAATCAGAATTTCTTCTTAGTGCCATCGGTTTTACTGTATCTGCTATTGTAGGAATAATTTTCATTAGGAAAGAAATCATTCAAAGTTTTACTTATTTTAAAGAGAAAACAATTTTGAAAATAGTGAGTATTCCTATGGTGGTTTTACTTATGATGATTATTGAAAATTCTATTATGCATTTTCTAGCAACTGGTCAGCCAGAGAATCAAGAACAGCTCCTTGAAAGGGGTGGGGAGGTACCTCTTATATTTACATTGCTTGTATTTGGTATTCTGGGTCCAATACTTGAAGAAATTGTATTTCGTTATATTTTAATAAATCGCTTTTCGCATTATATTGGTACTGCTATTGCATCTATCATTTCGATTCTAATCTTTACATTCCTTCATACGAACCAGCTTTCGGATTATGCCATTTATTTACCAGGCGCGGTGATACTTACGATGGCTTATCTGATTTCTAAAAGATCCCTTGCATATGTCATAGCGATACATATGTTAAACAATTGCCTTAGTTTCATATTGTAAGAAGTTAGCCTTGCATCTGTTACAGAGTTAAAAAACTAGAAACGGATATTGATAACTCATTAGATAGTCAACTAATGAGTTATGTAATTCCTTTTGTACGTCGAAAAAACGCACTTCGTGAAGAAAATTTGATACATATGGAGACTGGGACTTACTTAAAAATCCAAAAGTAATATTAGCTTATCTAAAAGGAAATAATCAAAAATATGCACATAAGACATATTATGATAATCAAGAAAGATAACAATAGAGAAAATCGGTAGGAAATAGTGAGAACAGTAGATATTCTTACATATAATGAAAGTCCAACTTAATTTAATAGATATTATAAGAAAACCATTGATTAGCCTTTTTTCAAATCAATGGTTTTTATTTTTTTATAAAAATATTTTTTGACCCCCATAAAACTTTGTATTCCTCCGAATATGTATAGAGAAGAAAAATGATTATGAGAGAATATTGAAGTGTTAATAAAATTGCTAGATTAATTGAGGAAGCCGAAAGAAAAGGCTGAAATTACCAGGAATATAGAGAAGAGTTATTTAAAGATTGCAGATAAAATAGAAAAAGGGCAAGCAAAAAATATAAGAAATGAAAATGCAGATTTAACTTTTATATAAACAGAACAGAATAATCATTAAGAAAACGATGAGGAAAGTCGTTTTTGAAAAATATGAGCAAGAAGACAAGCTCAAAGAAAAGTACTAACAAAATGTGGTTGAATGGTCACTTGTTTAGTGACCATTTTGCTATGTGAAGGAGGCTGGGAGATTACAAGTGTTGAGTTTAGTAATGAAGATCTTAAGAAAACCAAAAATAGAAGATATCGTATGTAACATACAAAATAACGAAGAAGATAAAGAAGCTTTTATCGTGCAGTATCAGCCGTTTATTAGAAAATCAATCTCGTCTGTCTGCCGCCGATATATTACAGAACAGGATGATGAATATAGTATTGGATTGTTTGCATTTAATGAAGCAATAGAAAAGTATTCATATAAAAAGGGGAAATCTTTTCTAGCGTTTGCTGATCTTCTTATAAAAAGAGATGTAATTGACTATATACGCAAGGAGTCAAAGCATAACCTTGTCTTTTTAAAAGAAGATGAGCAAGAGGAAATGTTAGAAATGCAAGTATCACTTACGGAGTATATGAAAGAGATGGAAAATAGTAACCGTAAGGAGGAAATTCTTCATTTTCAAACTGTGTTAGCTGAGTTTAAAATCACATTTTCAGAGCTTGCTAAAGAATCTCCTAAGCATCGTGATACGCGTGAACACTTAATAGAGATTGTGAAGATTATTATAAAAGAAGAGGAAATGATGGAAGAGCTGTTCCGAAAGAAAAAATTACCGCTTAAACATATTGAACCGCGTGTTAGGGTAAGTCGTAAAACGTTGGAGCGACATAGAAAATACATTATTGCAATGTGTATTATCTTTGCAAACAACTATACATATATTCTTGATTACATAAGAGGGGGGAAGAATGATGAATAAAGGAATTGTAATGGATATAAAAAAACATAACGTAGTTGTATTAACTCCAAATGGAGAGTTTATTACGTTTAAAAGAAAAGCGCACTCTTACATGGTTGGGGAGGAAATCTCGTTTGATGAAGAAGAACAAAGGTCACCGCGTTTTACAATGCCTCCTTTTTTAAAGCCTGCATCAATACTTGTTACTTGTTGTCTATGTGTGTTTCTGTTTTTCTACAACCAACCGGAAGAAAAAGCTTTTGCTTATGTTTCAGTTGATATAAATCCAAGTTTAGAGGCGAGCGTAACGAAGGATCTTCGTGTTATAGATTTGCGAGCTTGTAATGATGATGGAAGGCGTATTTTAAAAGAAATGAAGCAATGGGAAAATAAACATGTGCAAGACGTAATACGTACTATTATAAAGCTGAGTCAAGAAGATAAGTACTTAACGAATGATAAGGAAGTTATGTTAACAGCTGTTGCAAAGGACAAGTTGCTTGAACCACAGTTGGAAAAGGCTATGCAGGAATTAAAGAAAGAGTATGCGATAAAACATGTTACAGTCGTATATCAAACCAGTACGATGCAAGTACGCGAGAATGCCAAGAAAGCAGGAATTGGGACAGGGGTTTATATAAAGCAAGAGAATGAGAAGAATAAACCGCTTACGCCTCCTGCCACGCCGTCTAATCCGGTGGAAAACGAAGAAGAAGTGCAATCACAGCCGGAGTCATCTCCTTATGTATCACCAGATTTGTCTTCTGTAAAAGACAAAAAATATGAGAAGCCAGAACATCAAGAACAAAAGAAAACAGAGGAACAGCCATCTAGGCAAATAAAAGAAAATAATGGACAACAGCAAGGAAATAACGGAAGAGGATCTCAGCAAGAAAATAGAGGATCCCAACAAGGAAATAATGAGAATGAGCAAGGTAACAATGGAAGAGGATCCCAACAAGGGAATAATGGAAATCAGCAAGGTAACAATGGAAGAGGATTCCAACAAGGGAATAATGGAAATCAGCAAGGTAACAATGGAAGAGGATCCCAACAGGGGAATAATGGGAATGAGCAAGGTAACAACGGAAGAGGATCCCAACAAGGGAATAATGGAAATCAGCAAGGGGACAATGGAAGAGGATCCCAACAAGGGAATAATGGGAATGAGCAAGGTAACAATGGAAGAGGATCCCAACAGGGGAATAATGGGAATGAGCAAGGTAACAACGGAAGAGGATCCCAGAAAGAGAATGTTGGAAACGGGCAAGGGAACAATGGTAGGGGGTCTCAACAAGAGAATAGAGGGCACCAGCAAGGGAATGAAAAGAAGAATTAATAGAAATATGGAAGTGGGAGATTCATTTTAAAGCGAAAAGGAGTTATCTCGCTATTGCGGGCAGTAAAACTCCCATCTCAAAATTTGGCTGGGGCAAAGAAGTTAGGTGGGAGTTGGGCTGCTTAAAGTTGCACTTTATTATTCTATAGTTCTATTAAGAAGGAGTATGTGAGGAATATAATGGAGAAAAACATTCAACAAGAGAAAGATAAATCAAAACCTATTTTTTATGATCCGAAAGGAAGGAGAAACATAGCTTTTATCTCGTTTCTATGTATCTCAATAGTTAGCGTAAGTATTGTATTTTATTTTTTCTTTCAAAGTATTTTTACAACACCAGAAATTCCAAATATGAATCCTACTGTAAAACAAGATACGAAACTTGTACCAATTAATCAAAAGCTTAGTGACGAGCAGTTAAAGAAGGAAGAAGTCAAACCAAGTACCGAAATGAAGGATAATAAAAATTTGGTAAATCCGACGAACGATAGTAAACAACCTAAAGAAGTGTATGGTTTTTATGTAAATTGGGATGAAAATAGTACAGCGTCTTTAAAAGAAAATATTGATTCATTAACCACGTTAGTACCAGAATGGTATCATTTAAAAGAAGATTTAACGATTAGAAGTGAGATAAAACCAGAGATTGTAAAACTAGCGCAAAAAAATCGTGTGAAAATTATGCCGTTACTTACTAACTATACAGAAAAAGCTTCTGGACCTGATAGTGAGCTTATTCATAAGTTATTGAATTCGCCGAATGATGTGAAGACGAAATTTATTAATGATTTAGTAAAACAAGTTGAAAAGAATCAGTTTTCAGGTATTAATATTGACTTTGAGGCCGTACCTGAAAGTGATAGAGAAAACTTAACAAATTTTATGAAAGAACTTACTACGGTCTTTCATAAACATGATTTGCTCGTTACACAAGATGTTCCAGCTAATGATAAGGCTTTTGATTATGGTGCATTAGCAAAAATAATAGATCGTATGATTGTAATGATGTACGATGAGCACTATGGAGCGGGGGAACCAGGACCAATTGCTTCAAATAAGTGGTTCCAACATACATTGAATGAACTGAATATTCCGTCTAATAAACTTATAGTTGCTTTCGGTAACTACGGATATGATTGGGAAGTAAATAGTAAAAAACCTGCGAAGTCTTTAACTTTTTCAGAAGTTATGACAATGGCGAATGATTCCAATATGAAAATTCAATGGGATAACATGAGTGGAAATCCTTATTTTAGATATAAAACAGGAGAGAAAGAACATACTGCTTGGTTCTTAGACAGTGTTACTCTCTATAATCAAGTGAAAATCGCAATGGACAACAATGCAAAGGGGTTTGCGTTATGGAGATTAGGAGCAGAAGATCCTACAATATGGAAAGTTTTAAAAAATCCGATTGAGGCACAAAAAAATCCTGATGTATTACATAAAATCACTAGTTTAGATGAAGTGAATTATTCTGGACAAGGTGAAATTTTACAGATTGAGAATGAAAAGCAAAATGGATTGAGAGATTTTAAAGTAGGCAAAGATGGTTATCTTACAGATGAAGTATATCAATCTTTACCATCTGCATACGAAGTGCAACGATATGGAAAACCGAAAGGGAAACAAGTAGTATTAACATTTGATGATGGACCAGACCCGAAATATACGCCGGAAATTTTAGATATATTAAAAGAGAATAAAATAAAAGCTGCTTTTTTTGTCCTTGGTGAAAACGCGCAACTAAATCCTAGTATTGTAAAAAGAATATACGATGAAGGGCATGAAATTGGCAATCATACTTTCAAGCATCCTAACGTAGCTGATACGTCTTTACTACGAACAAAAGTAGAACTTAATACGACGCAACGTCTGATCCAGGAAATAACTGGGCATTCTACAGTTTTGTTTAGGCCACCATACGAAGCGGATGCTAACCCGGATTCCTCAAATGAAATATTGCCTATTTTACGGGCACAAAATATGAACTATACAATGGTAGCAGAAAAAGTGGATCCTGAGGACTGGGCAACACCATCAACTAATGAATTAGTAAAGCGTGCTCTTAATCCCGTTTATAAGGGAGAGGGAAATATTATTCTTCTCCATGATGCGGGAGGGAATCGTACCCATACGGTAGAGGCGTTGCCGATCATTATTAAAGAGCTTAAAAAGCATGGATATAGTTTTGTAACAATTTCAGATTTAATGAATAAAGAACGAGATGAAATTATGCCCCCAGTTTCTTCTGAGGGTGAGCAATATTTACTTTACAATAAAGCTGTCTTTTCAGGGGCGGGATACTTTAAACATATATTAACAACTATTTTTTATATTGCTATTGGATTAGGGATTTTTCGATTCTTATTCTTAATTTATTTTGCATGGAAGCAAAAAAGAAAAACGTTATCTCGCTCTATTAATTCGTCCTACCAACCTTTTGTTAGTGTTGTCATAGCAGCATATAATGAAGAAAAGGTGATAGCTAAGACAATTCGCTCAATTTTGGATAGTAAGTATGGAGAATTTGAAGTTATTGTTGTGGATGACGGATCGACAGATGGTACGTCAAAAGTAATGCAAGAAACATTTTATAAACACCCTAAAGTTCGTTTCATTCAGAAAGAAAACGGCGGGAAATCATCGGCAATGAACCTAGGGTTTCAACAATCTCGAGGAGAGATTATTGTCACTTTAGATGCGGATACTATTATTGCGCAAGACGCTATTTCTCTCATGATTAGACACTTTGAAAATCAGAATGTAGCGGCAGTTTCAGGTAATGTCAAAGTGGGAAATAGACGAAACTTGTTAACTACTTGGCAACATGTTGAGTATATTACCGGGTTTAATTTAGAACGTAGAGCTTTTGATGAGTTAAATTGTATTACAGTAGTTCCAGGAGCTATTGGAGCATGGCGTAAAAAAAATGTAGTTGAATCTGGATATTTAAGTGAGGATACGTTAGCAGAAGATACGGATCTTACTATTACATTTTTACGTCAAGGATATAAAATTGTATATGAAGAAAAGGCCTATGCTTTTACGGAATCACCTGAAGATGTGAAAAGTCTCATTAAACAGCGATATCGTTGGTCATATGGTACACTCCAATGTCTTTGGAAACATCGAAAAGCAGTGTTTCATACAAAACATAAAACGTTAGGATTTATTGCATTGCCTAACATGTGGTTATTCCAATATGTTCTGCAATTCATTGCTCCTTTTGCAGATATTTTAATGATTATGGGGCTGTTTGGTAGCAATCCGCTAAAAGTGTTAGGGTTTTATCTTGTATTCTTTTTATTAGACCTTTTTGCATCTCTGTTTGCATTTAAATTAGAGAAAGAGGACCCTAAACCGTTAGTGTGGTTAATTTTACAACGCTTTATTTATCGTCAATTTATGACTTATGTTGTCATTAAATCTATATTCTCATCTATTCGAGGCGTAGCGGTAGGTTGGAATAAGCTAAAGAGAATGGGAAGTGTAGAACATTCTACGGAACATAAGGAGGCATCTTAAGAGAGCGGGTTATCTGCTCTCTTTTTTATTGATTTTAGTGAGCTGAGTGTAGAGTACATACATCTGTATCTATAAGAGTTCTAATAGTGAGACATTATGTGAAGATACTCCTTTAGTTTCGGAAAAAATTTTTTTATATTTTTTTAAAATGACGGACACAAAATCATATCTCCTTTCGAATTATATATATGGATATCAATAATATTTATATAAAAGGGGAGAAAAATATGAAAGAAATGTATGAAGAAATCACTGAGGTATTAAAGGTATTAGCACATCCTGTCCGTTTATCATTAGTAAAAATAATGCTTGCAAAAGGTCCTATTAACGTAACGACAATGTATGAAATGTTACAAATGCCTCAAAGTACAATTAGTCAACATTTATCAAAACTAAAAGCTACTAAAGTTGTTACAGGTACTCGGAAAGGGTTAGAAATTTATTATGAGGTAACTGATAAGCGTACAAAATCAATATTAGCATGTTTAGTTTAAAAGCTGATTGTTTAGACATTAAGAAGAGGATGCTAAAGTAATTCTGTGACTACAATTTTTAAGATTCTATACAAAAGTAATATGTATAAGTGTATGTGATTTTCTTATTAACATAAGTTGTATGTAGTAGACTGGTTATTAATTTGTTATACTTCTAGATTATTTTATTTAATACTATTGTATGATCTTCACCTTGTTAAATTTAATATTATTTTATTAAAAATTAGTAAGGTGAAGGATTATTAATGTACACATGAAATATTTTATAAAGAGTACGACTTTGCTCCAAAGTTACATTTTTAGTTTTTTATCTATAGATCTAATACTAAAGGGAAAATAACTGAAATATAAATGTAATTGAAAGGAGTGGAGTAACAATGGAGGCAAGCTTTTTTTTAGGGTTTTTTTGGGGGTGGATAACGGTTATCATCTCAGGAATACTTTTTGTGCGACCATCTATACTACGTGAACTGAAAAAATTAGTGGTAGAAGACAGAGGATTTGGAATTATATATGGCTTTCTATCAATTTTCCTCGGGTTAGGTACTGTTATCCTACATAATGTTTGGACACTTAATTGGCAGGGGCTCATTACACTTATTGCATGGCTCGCACTATTAAAAGGGATTTATGTAATTGCATATCCTGAACCATCCAAGAAAACCGATTTCGAAGTAAGGGTACTATCTACTCGTATAGTGCTTGCTATCCTTTGTGCTTTATCTTTATGGATGCTTATCATACTTTATATGAAATAGAGAAAAATATTTTTGATTATGAGAGTATGTAGGTGGGAGTTTTTTGTAGTACATCAGAGCGGAATTTTATAGTTAACTGTAAGTTTAATATTTTTCCCTTGTGGACATGTTTTTATAAATAGTGAGATGGGCAAAACGAAAAGAATCTTAAATAAATAGGATTCTTTTCGTTTTATAAAAGTGAATTTATATTGTATCACTAATACGATTGATAATCGTTTTTCAGGAATATTCCCAGTTATCTATCTTGGTATACTCAATGTCGGCAATGTGACCATCTGGTCGAATCAAAATGGTATCTATATTTTTTAACTCGGAATCTTGTATTTCTCCTACAACTACCTTTATGTGCGAATCAATATTCATTTTATTTATCTTATCTATATAAGAAGGGTGTATTAATAAAATAAAGTTACCATCTTTCATTAATTCAAAGAGTTTATAACTTTTCTTATTTAGAGAAGAAATAGTGAGATTTGTACATCTTTTTCCTATCAATGGATGTCTTTCTGTATCGTGCATCGATGAATACATTACCCCTAACCCACTTACTCTTTCAGATAAATCGTGATTTATCTCGGGATATGTAAGTAAGTGCGAAAATAAATCCCTTAATTCCATTCCTGCGTTTGAAAAGTTTATCATTAATTGTTCTTGCGCTTGTACTTCCTTGAAAAATTGTTTTCCCACAGCATGTCTTTCAATATGATAACTTTCTAATAGACTTTCATATTTTTTTTGTTTTATTGCGAGTCCTAATTTCCAGCCTATATTAAAAGCATCTTGTAGACCTACATTCAAACCTTGTCCTCCAGCAGGGAAATGAATATGTGCTGCATCCCCAGCTAAGAATACACGCTTATGTTGATAAGTATTTGCTAGTTTGGTTGCATTACCAAAGCGAGAAAGCCATATTGCGTTCTTAATTTGAAGATATTCACCTGTAATACTATAAATACTGTCTATAAACTCTTTTTCTGTAACAGCAACATGAACGGGTATTGTCTGATTCTTAGGATCAACAATTGCAAAACGAAATACATCAGGTGTAATAGGTACCATCATTAATATCCCATTTATATTAGAAGTAGATAAAAATGGAGTATCTGGTATATCTTCTAAAATAACATCACCTAATATAGCAGTAGTTGTTGTGTTTGTTCCATTAAACGGTATATTTGATAATTCACGAACTATACTTCTTGCTCCATCAGCTCCTATTACATATGGAACTTCTATTTTATATATTGTTTCTCTTTGTTCTATTTCTAGTTGTACGAATGTTTCATATTGTTTTAAGTCTTTCAGAGTATGCCCGCGTTTAATGACTACACCTAATTCTAATGCATGTTCTTCTAATATTTCTTCTGTAATAGATTGGGGAATAAAAAGTGTATACGGAAAATCAGTATTTAAATTTTTAAAGTTTAATCTTGTATCTAAGGCAGCAAAATGACTTGTATTTAATTTCTTTCCTCTAGCTAAAAATCGATCTGCAATACCTCTCATAGCCATCAATTCTAAGGAACGGGGGTGTAGTGTGAGTGCTCTAGAATTTCGTACCCGGTCTAATCTTCTCTCTAAAACAACAACTTTTACGCCTTGGATAGCTAATTCACATGCTGCCATAAGCCCAACTGGACCACCACCAACTACCGCTACATCATAATAATTGTCCATATCATGCCCTCCATTTATTTAATTGTTTAAGAGCTAATGTGAAAAATTGTAAATAGATTTATAAATGCTATCTATTGTACATATATAATTATACTTCATTTTAGTTTCCTTGGAAACTAAAATGAAGTTCCTAGGAGAAGTCTACATAGTAAGTGTGTAGTTAAAGCTATATAGCGTGTCTGCAGCAGTAGCCATTGGGTAGCATTGATATGTAATGGCGTTTGCATTAAAGGCTGCAGCTTCTTCTGCTTGTGCTATTTTTGCTAAAAATGCTACTGCTATAGTTCCATGTGGGAGTTGTAAAGGTCTTTCCGCTATTCGTAGTTTTAATGAAGTAGTAGTGGTTTTAACTCGACTTCAAATAATTCGCTTTCAATTTCATTAAGTGCATACATTGATACAGGATGTGGAGAGGTATTAGATAAGACTTGTGATGAAAGAAGTTCTCCTGATGATGAGTAAAATGTAACAAACACTTGTGAAAATGGAGGGACCATAATGATTACACGGTCAGTTTTTTGTAACGTATTAACCAACTCCAAAATAATATAGTTTTATAAAAATCAAAAAACAATAGATAAATATAAAGATATTATTATTATGGGTACTTTTCCAATAGTGAATTAAGAAAATTAATAAACTCTTTATTTTATTGTAAATAATTTAAGAGCACACAAATATGCGTGCTCTTAGAATAGAAAGGTAGTTTTCTATGAGTAGGGAGTCCCCATATAATAAAATATGCTTGTCCAATTTAAATGTGAGAAGTTTTTTATAAAAATGCTATTTGGTAAGTCTATGTGAAAAAACACCTTGTACAGGAACTCTTTGCAAAGTATTTTGTCTGCAGTCATGATTATTAAAGTTGATGAGAGCTGTTAATCGACTAATAAAACCACATCTCAAATTGTTGACTATATGTCTAACAACTAGGATGCGGTTCAATTAATAAAAAGTGTCCGAGTTAAATATAAGGTGAAAAGTATAAGATATTTTTGTTATAAAGAGTATTTATAGATGAATGTTATTGGTTTTTACTTCTGAAAGATTTGGGGTTCTAAATTACGAGTTGTTGGAGTCTCTCTAATATAACATTTCAGTAGAAATATTAAACTACTAATATGAATGTATCAGATTTAATAAAGACGGTAATGTTCTTTTAGTCATGTAACCTTTTCATTTGATGATCTTTTCCCCATTCACATAGTTCATCCATAATTTGCATTAAAGATTTCCCATATTCGCTTATTGTGTACTCAACCTTTGGTGGTACTTCTTGATATACAGTACGATGGATAATCCCATCAGCTTCAAGTTGCCGAAGTTGTTGAGTCAGAACTTTTTGCGTAATGTTTGGGATTTCTCGTCGGATTTCACTTGTTCGCATTTTTCCATCCATTAACACACATAAAATATGAACTTTCCATTTTCCGCCGATTACATCAAGTGTCGTTGCAATTGGGCAGTCATCATTTTGATTCATATAACACCTCCACAGGTACTTTAAGGTTCCTATAGCACTTTAAAGTACGTACTTTTCAATTATATGTGACTCATTCATACTAATACGTAAAGGTTTGAATAATTTATAAAGGGGATGGAAGATGATGAAAACACTTGTAATTGTAGCACATCCTGATATTGAAAAATCAAAAATTAATAAAAGATGGATTGAAGAACTTGAGAAATATTCGGATGAAATTACGGTGCATGAATTATATAAAGTGGCACCAAATTGGGAGTTTAATATTGAAGAAGAGCAAAAGCTGTTAGTAGAACACGACCGATATATATTTCAATTTCCGCTATACTGGTACAGCTCACCACCATTATTAAAAAAATGGTTTGACGATGTATTAACATATGGATTTGCTTACGGATCAAAAGGAGATAAAGTGAAGGGGAAAGAGTTTGGGGTAGCTATTTCTATAGGTGGATTAGAAAAAGACTATGAAAATAGCGGAATCACAATGGATGAATTAACGAAACCATTTCAAGCTACGTGCTTATATACAGATATGAAATTTATACCTTCGTTTTATTTATACGGTGCTGAATATAAATTAAGTGATGAAGAGATTGATAAAAGCGCACCGGAGTATGTACGATATGTGATGAATAAGGAGTATTCTAATATATAAGAGGGAATAGCCATTTACTTGTTAAGTAGATGGCTATTTTTATTAAATTTATATTCACTAAGTGTAATCTTTAGTAAATTAATAGTTAATCTGGTAAAATAAAAAACCTAACATATATAAAGGGGAGTTTTACTTGAGAACGATGCAAAAATTATTACAAAAAAGAGCAATGCAATCACCAAATTTAGAAGCCCTTGTAGGGGGAGAGAAAAGGTATTCGTTTCAGCAGTACAATGAACGAGTAAATCAGCTTGCACACTATTTGTTACAAAGCGGTGTACAAAGAGGAGATCGTATTGGAATACTATGCAAAAATAATCATCCGTTTCCAAGCGTTATGATGGCAAGTTTAAAAATTGGAGCGGTATGTATTCCACTAAATCATCAGCTTACTGCTTATGAATTAGAAACGATTGTAAAAGAAGCGAAATTAAAAGTGTTAGTTATTGATGAAGAATTTCATGAAGCTTTAAAGATTGATGCTGTTAAAGAAATTCCTTATGTAATGAAAACGACAAAAGAAGGCTTTGGTTCATTTGAATTAACATTACAAGAACAGCCAAGTACAGAGCCGAACGTAGAAGTTCATGAAGATGATGATGCGATTTACTTATTTACTTCAGGAACGACTGGACAGGCGAAGGCATGTGTCATTGGACATAAAAACTTACATCATTATTTTGCTGAAATTGCGGGCCAAAGAGAAATTCCAGCAGGTGAACGCTTTTTATCCGTGCATCCATTGTTCCATATGAGTGGCGTGCTTTCTATTTTAAATTGCATTTATCATGGCGTTACGATGATTTTCTTAGCTAATTCGAATCCTACTCTCATTTGGGATAAGATTGAAGAAGAGAAAATTACGACGATGCTTGCGTTTCCAGCTGTTTATAGCTACATGCTTGATGAGCTAAATAAAAAGGAACGAAACATTTCAACTTTTAAAGTAGCGCAAAGCGGTGGTACAAAAGTGCCAGAAACACTTATTCAAAAATATATGGAAAAAGGAATATATATGGTGCAAGGATATGGGAGTACAGAAGGTTGGGTTGTAACTTCATGGCATCCAATGATGGGAAAAGAAAAGATGTCTTCTGTAGGAAAAGCCTTGAAAAATGTAGAGGTGAAAATTGTTCATCCAGAAACAGGTGATGAACTCAAAACAAATGAAGTTGGAGAGATTCATGTAAGAAGTCCATACATGTTTAAAGGGTATTGGAATAATGAAAAGGCGACACAGAAGGTCGTAAAAGATAATTGGTTTAACATGGGTGATGCTGGCATGATAGATGATGAAGGATTCCTGCATATTATGGGAAGATATAAAGACGTTATCATACGCGGTGGTGACAACGTATATCCAGATCAAGTAGAAGATGTTATTCATGAAATACATGGTGTTTTAGAAGTTGCAGTAGTTGGGGTTCCGGATGACTTTTGGGGTGAGGTTCCGACAGCGTATATTGTAAAAGATATGCAAACGTCCTTAACAGAAGAAGAAATTATACAACACTGTAAAGAAAAATTAGCAAGTTATAAAATACCAGAAGTTATATTTATGGAAGAATTACCGAAAAATGCTTTAGGGAAAGTGTTGAAGAGGGAATTAAGAGAGGGTGTACTTGTAAAATAAAAAGTTATTAGATGGTGAAGAATCCAGTTATGCGGTGTGCATGACTGGATTTTTTGTTTATGGTTTTGTTAGTGGGTATTGTTAATATTTGAAACTTTTTGTTTATTTTTAGTGTAATATTGAAAATAAAGGAAGTTCATTCATTTCAGTACAAGGGGGAGAAAATATGGCTATAAAATTAGAAACTGAGCATTTATGTATACAACCTTTTACCAGTGATGATGTATGTAGAATTAAAGAATTGGCTAATGACAAGGAATTAGCCAATATTCTTGGGCTCCCACACCCATATAAATTGGAGTTCGCGCAAGATTGGGTTAATATGCAACCAGAACTTATAAGGCAAGGAATCGAATATCCTTTAGGAATCATTTCTAAAGAATCAAGAGAAATTGTAGGTACAATTACACTAAGAATTGACAAAGGTAACAATAGAGGTGAGCTTGGTTATTGGATAGGTAAGAATTATTGGGGAAAGGGTTTTGCAACCGAGGCTGTAAATAGAATGATTCATTTTGGTTTTATTGAATTAGGTCTAAACAAAATTTGGGCATCTGCTATTTCTAGAAATAGATCATCGATTAAGGTGTTAGAGAAGGCGGGTTTACGTAAAGAAGGCACATTGAGACAGAATAGGCTTTTATTAAATACATATGAAGATGTTGATGTTTATGGAATATTAAAGACAGAATACAAGGTTTTAAATTACAGATAAGATTGGTAGTATGATGACAAAAGGAAACCCTTCAGAACAGGGTTTCCTTTTTGTATTTCTCAAAAATCAACATTGTAAGTTTAACAGACCCTTGTTTATCAAAAACATAATAATTTACTAGATTTTGCATTTTGTGTAAGATAATAAAGAATATTCGAAAATCAATTAAGGGAAGAGATATAAATGAAGCTGCCGCCATTACAAATAGAGACAGAGAGACTTATAATTCGTCCGTTCCAAAATGATGATTATGAAAGTTGGTTCGATGGATTTCATAAGAGGTTACCATCGCAGTACAAATATGACGATGGCTATCAAGTTATGGCATCATCAACGAAAGAATGGTTCACGGAATGGATAAGAGGGTTTGATGAAGCAGCACATCGAGATGAAATGTATGTATTAGGCATTTTTCGTAAAGAAGACGGGGCTAACATTGGAAAACTAGAGCTTATAAAAATTTTACGTATGGACTATCAATGGGCGATGATGGGGTATTCCATACATAATCAATACTGGAAAAATGGGTATGGCATGGAAAGTGTGAAAGCTGCGTTATCATTATTTTTTAATAGTCTTCATTTTCATAGAATTGAATTACATATACATGTTGATAATGAGCCATCCGTTCGTCTCGCGGAAAGAGCGGGTTTTTCTTTTGAATGCAAGAGAAAGGCGTTTTCTTTAGAGAATGGGAAGTGGATGGATTTTCTTATTTATTTTAAAAATAAGGAGATGGATATATGAGAGTGTTTATTACAGGTGGAAATCGCGGATTAGGGTTACAGTTAGTGAAAGTATTTCATGAAAATGGGCATATTGTTTACCCGTTAGTTAGAACTGAGGTTGCGGTAACACAATTGAAGCAAATGTTTAGTTGTAGATGTTTTCCTATATTGGCAGACTTATCGACTGATGAGAGTACGGAACAAATTAAGAAACAACTTGCGGAATATACAGAGTGTTTGGATGTAGTTATAAATAACGCTGGAATTACTGGAAAGGAGACTGAAGTTTTACATACGAATTCAGAAGAGTTAACGGACTTATTTAATATTCATTGCTTAGGTGTAATTCGAGCTGTAAAAGGTACATATGTAGCTTTAGAGAAATCGGATCATCCGAGAATAATAAATGTGTCCTCTCGCTTAGGATCATTACATAAAATGGCGCACAAAGAGTTTCAGCAAGGTCAGTTTTCCTATTCCTATCGAATTGCTAAAGCTGCACAAAATATGTTAACGCTCTGCTTACAACAAGAGTTTGAGAATAAAGGAATTGGTGTAACGGCAATTCATCCTGGAAAATTAAAGACTGACATTGGTGCCTTTGATGCGAATATGACTCCGGCTGAAGGAGCGCAAAATATATATGATTGGGTAATCGATTCAAATGAGGATGTTTCAGGGAAGTTTATTGAGCCTGGTTTGGGGGAATTAAAGTGGTGATATACGATCTTACAATTATTCAGAATTTATTTGGTCCCTCGAAAAAAGTATTAAATGGCTTACCAAATGCATTGACGATTGAAGAGATAGAAGAAGATGCCTTTTATAACGTACAAACTTATAAAGAGAAGATAAGTAGATTTGAAGAAATTTGTTTTAACTGGGAGTTAAAAAGAGCGAGTATTGTATTAAATAAGAGGTTTAGTAGTTATAACTCAAGTGCGAGAGTGTTACTTGATGCGGATTTTTCTTTACCTGCAGCAAAGATAGAAGTGTGTAGAGAGTTAGACAATGTAGATGCACTTGAAAAACAATTTACATACCGTTCAATAGAAGAAAGATTATCAGAAAAAGAATTTAAACGCATTTGGGAGCAGTGTATGTTGAATTCAGGAAATCAAACTTCCAATTTAACTATTGATGAGCATTTTTATTCAGTGCAAACAGAGTTAGGTAAAGGCTGGGAGAAGTCATGTATTGTTTTTTATGATGAAAATGAGCCAATTGGTTTGTCCATACCGCATATAGAGCATGGAACAGAAAGTGAAGGACGATTATTTTACTTTGGGGTAATGCCTCGTTATCGAGGGAAAGGAATCTCTTCTCAACTGCATCTTCAATCTTTACATATGTTAAAAGAAATGGGCGCTACTTATTACATCGGAAGCACACATACTTTAAATGAAAAGATGCAGAAGGTATTTTGGAGAAATCATTGTTCGGTGAAAACGGAGATAGAGCTTTATTATAAAATTTTTAAAGAAAGTTAGGAGAAAAGAAAATGAAGACTATAAACGTATTTCATTATGACGCATTCACGAATAAACCGAATATGGGGAATCCCGCAGGTGTTGTATTAGAGGCGGATGGATTAACGGAAGGGGAAATGCAGCGTATTGCTGAAAAAGTTGGGTTTAACGAAACAGCCTTTGTTCTTTCTTCAGAAGTAGCAGATGTAAGAATTCGCTATTTTACTCCTGGTCATGAAAATGATTTATGTGGTCATGCGACAGTAGGAACTATATATGCACTTTATGAAAGGGGGTTATTAGAAGGGAATCATAATTTAACAATTGAAACGAAGGCAGGGATTTTGCCGATACATATAGGTGCGAATGAAAGTGGAGAAACTTTTATTAAAATGAGACAAGCAACACCACAGTTTCAAGATTTTACAGGTTCTCAAGAGGCATTAGCACACAGTATTGGTCTTGAAGTAAATGATTTAGATGGAAAATTACCAATTGTATATGGAAGTACTGGTATTTGGACTGTAATTGTACCTGTTAAAAATCTAGAAGCATGTGAGAAAATGAAACCTAATAATAATGAATTTCCATTTGTGCTAAAAGAAATACCAAAGGCCTCTATTCATCCGCTTTGCATAGAAACATATAATGCAGAAGCACAAATGCACGGTCGTCATTTTTCATCACCTTACTCTGGAACAATAGAAGATCCAGTGACAGGAACAGCTTCAGGTGTAATGGGAGCGTACTATGCGACGTATTTGGAGAAAGATTTTGATCATGAAATGGAATTAGTCGTTGAACAAGGACAGGAAATGAATAAAGATGGTCGTGTAACGGTATATGTAACGAAAGATATAGAGAATGAAAAGTTACAAATAGATATTGCGGGAACAGCGGTGTATGTGAAAGAATTTAAAGTTTTGATATAAAAAAAGAAAGCCCGGAATACATCCGGACTTTCATTATCTGTTCAACACTTCAATATACGAAGCATCTCCAGTTGTTCTTAAAGCAGAGTGGAAATTGTTGTTTTCTAACGTTTTAGCGACTTGTTGTAACTGTTGTGCATCATCATGATGAATAAGTAAGCTGTCCGCACCGCTTTCTTCTATATGAATGTGCTCGACATTTCCAATAGCATCATGTACCGCTTTTAAAAATTCAGGTTTCATAGTGACCTCCTATATGTATGTTACGTTGTTGTTATTATTTCCTTATTTTTGAAATATAAAAGTAAATGAATTTTTGTTATATTAAGATTTTGGAAGGGGTTTCCTATTTACTTGTCAAATAATAGTAAAGTTGTCTTTTTAATTGAGGGAATCTTTGGAGTTAAAGGGTGAGAGAATGGACATTTCAATCATTACTGCACAACTCGTTAAGGAGAAAGTTATTTCACATGATCCAAATAGCATAAAAGTGTTGAACGGAGGAACGACAAGTACTGTGTATTTGTTGGATGAAAAATATGTAGTAAAGCTGAATGAACCGGACGTAATACGTGAAGAAGCTAATTTTCTCTCGTTTTATGGGGGGAATACTTTATTTTCAAAGCTTTTGTATAAGGAACCTTTACATACATATTTCGTATATTCTTTCCTTGAAGGTAATACTTCGTGCGAACAAGGATATAAAAGAAGTACGCTTCGTACACTTGTAAAAGAAGTGATCAATAAGTATAAAATTGTCCCAGAGGCAGATGGCTGGGGATGGAAAGAAAACCCGGTTCAATCTTGGAATGAATTTTTAACGGGAAATGTGAAGACAGCTTATGAAAATGTAAAACGTTACATAAGTGAGGAAGAGTATAGAAAAGTTCTTAAACTAGCAAATAGGGATGCCGGAGTAAATCAGCCATTTTTATTACATGGTGATTGCGGATTTCATAATTTTATATTCCGGCAGAATAAGTTACATGGAGTAATTGATCCGTTACCAGTCCTTGGAGATCCTTTGCATGACTTAATTTATGCGTTCTGTTCAACTCCTGAAGATTTAACGAAAGAAACGATTAATTATGTGATGAAACAATGTGTATTTCATAAACAAGAACGAGATTTGTACGAGGAAATAGTCATAGGATTATATTTGCGTATAGATACATGTTTAAGACACCACCCGAAAGATTTAGAAGATTATTTAATAGCTTGGCGTTATTGGATGGGCGAAATTAAGCCGGCTTTATAGTACAAATAGTTTGGGGGAGGTAGTGAAATGAACATAGCAGAAGCAAAAAGAGATTTAGCACAAAGAACGAAAAGAGGATTTCCAGTTATAATAGCTGGTATTTTGTTTTGGGTTGTAGCGAGTGTAACGGGTGTCCTTCTTTCAGAAAAGCAAGTTGTGTGGGTATATTTAATTGGTATGGGCTGTGTGTTTCCTTGCGGTCTAATGATAGCTGCTATATTGAAAATTGATATGTTTGCGAAAGGAAATTCGCTAGGGACTTTAGCTGGATTAATTGGCGGGATAAATGTATTAAATATTCCGTTTGTATTGCTTGCCTATTTTCAATTTCCAGAGTGGTTACCTTTTGTAGTAGCAATGTTAATAGGGGTTCATTTTGTACCGTACGTATGGATTTATGAAAGTAAAAGTTATGGTGTATTGTCAGTAGGGACTGTATTCGTAACGTCAGTTTGCGGGATTCTTTTTGCAGACGATGGATTTACTGTCATTCCATTGTCAGTTACAGTTGTCTACTTACTGACTCTAATCGGTTTATTAATCGAAAATAAAAAAGTAGATCAATATCAACAAAAATCAGCTTAATAAAAATATAGGGATAGGGGAATTATTATGAAAAATTTCGTTTGTACAACGTGCGGCGTACAGTATGCGGCGAGTGTGGAAGAACCGGTAAGTTGTGTTATTTGTGATGAGGAGAGACAATATGTAAATCCGAAAGGGCAGTCTTGGACGACTTTAGAAAACTTGCGAACGAGTGATACATATAAAAATGAAATGATAGAAGAAGAAAATGGGCTTTATAGTATTACGACAAAACCGGAATTTGCGATTGGTCAAACGGGATATGTAGTAAAAACGGAAGCGTATCGTTTACTATGGGATTGTATTACGTATTTAGATGAAACGACAATTGAGAAGATAAAGGAGTTGGGCGGGTTAGATGCGATAGCACTATCTCATCCTCATTACTATTCAACGCAAGTAGAATGGGCAGAAACGTTTGATGTACCAATTTATATACATGAAGACGATAAAGAGTGGGTAGTACGTCCGAGTAGCCGTATTATTTATTGGTCTGGTGAGTCTTTACAATTAGCGGACGGAATTACTATTCATCGTCTCGGAGGACATTTTAGCGGCGGTTCTGTATTACATTGGGAAGAAGGAAATGATGGGAAAGGTATTTTATTAACAGGTGATATTATTCAAGTTGTAGCGGATCAGCAGTGGGTGAGTTTCATGTACAGCTATCCAAATTTAATTCCATTACCGGCAAGAAAAGTGGAAGAAATGGCGAATCGAGTGAAGTCGTTACAATTTAATCGTTTATATAATGCTTTTCACCGAGTAGTGAAAGAGAATGCGAATGAGGCAGTGGAACGTTCTGCTGAAAGATATATTAAGGCAGTAGAAGGAAAGTTATTTCATACGTAAAAGGAGAATTAGCTCTATGAAAACATTAGTATGCTTCGGTGATAGTATTACAGCTGATGAAATGTTTTTTGATGGAACGCCAAGGTTAACACCACGTCTAAAAGTGATGTTTCCAAATTGGAAGGTGGTAAATGCGGGGGTTCCGGGTGATAATACGTTCGATGCGTTACATAGGGTTGAAGATGATGTACTATCGCATAAACCAGACTTTGTAACAGTTTTTCTTGGTACGAATGATTCGGTATTATTTGATCCAGTACCATTACAAGTATACAAAGACAATTTAGAGAAGATTGTAAGTATGATTTCACCAGAAAAGGTATTACTTATTAGTCCTGCGCCGGTTGATGAAGAACGTCAGCATAATAGAACCAATAAAGTACTTGGTCAGTATGCAGACGTAGTAGAGGAAGTGGCGAAAGAAACAGGAAGTTATTTTCTAAATTTGTATGCTGAAATGATTCAAGAGCCTCATTATAAAAGATTAGTAGAAAATGATGAAAAAGACGGTTTGCATTTTGGCCGACAAGGTTATGAGTATGTAGCGGAGTTAATTGGTAAAAAGTTAAAAGGAATTTTGTAAGAAGCAAAGTGTGCGCGCTTTGCTTTTTTGCTTGCGTATTTCCTCCTACAATGTTGCTGTGTTCATTGCAGTAGCTTTTATTATACTAAACATGTAGAGAAGAAATGAATAAAGTGGAATATAATTTGCTGCACTAATGGAATGCATCCAAGACTTAACAGTTGATTAATTGAACTGTAAAGTTTAAAATTACAGTATAGTTTTTAGAAGTGAGTTGTTATTTTTTGTGAAAAACAGATTAATTAAATATTCTCGGATAAATAATATAACGTGTATTTCATTCTAAACTGTAATTTTTTTTAATACATTTCAATAATCTATATAATGATTTTAAAAGTAAAGGAGTGTGTGTAAAATATGGTGATTTTATATACGACAGCAAGCTGTAGTTCATGCCGAAAAGCAAAAGCGTGGCTTGAAGAACATCAAATTGATTATACCGAAAAAAATATCGTATCAAATTCGCTTACAGTCGATGAACTGAAATCCATTCTTCGTTTAACTGAAGATGGTGCTACTGAAATTATTTCAACTAGATCTAAAACTTTTCAGGAATTAAATATAAATATTGAGGCGCTTTCGCTTAATGAGTTTTATCAATTAATAATTGAGTATCCTCAAATGTTACGTCGTCCAATTATGCTGGATGAAAAAAGATTACAGGTTGGTTTTAATGAGGACGAAATTCGCAAATTTTTACCGCGTAGCGTTCGAACATTTTTGAATATTGAATTGCAAAAAATGGCTAATTAATAAGTAATATTTTGAAAGGAGGAGACAGAAGTGATTGAAGTATGTGTTACAGTTAATTATAAAGATAGAAACTATCACACAAATGTTATTGTGAGTAAAGATACGATTTGGACACAAATTAAACAATTGGCAGAAGAACAAGTTAAGAGACAGTGGACTGTTTAAATTTATTTGCAAATTAAAAAGCTATATGAAGTTAGGAGATATAGGGGAGTTTTGATAGAATATAAAGAGATTTATTTTTTCATGCTAAGCATGCTTCTTATATATTTTAACGTTTGACTAACCTATCTGTAATATTTATGGCTACAGTAAGTTACTAAGCGAGAAATCATATTTTTTATCGTAGGAGGACAACAATGAACAGCGACTTTACCTTGGCCATACACAGTTTAACTTATTTAGCTTTACAGCCAGATCGGATGTCAACAAGTAATGCTATTTCCGAAAGTGCAGGTGTTCATCCAGTACGCATTCGTAAAGTGCTAAGTTTGTTAAAAAAACATAAGTTTATACAATCAAAAGAGGGAACTGGTGGAGGTTTTATTTTTGCCCGTGATTTAAGTGAAATTAATCTTTGGAATATGTATCAAATAACCTCTGAAGGTGCATTGCAGCCGAAGTGTCCAGAATCAAATGATCAGTGTATTGTAGGTTCGAACATGCGGAAAGTTCTGTTTGCTATTTTCTTAGGTGCGGAAGAACATCTAGGTGAATATTTAAAGAATTATACAATGAAAGAAGTTGTTGACCTTATTAATCAAGAACGTTAAGCGGCTTAATTATTATGTAGCTGTGAGTTCTTTGGGGAAACTGTAATGTAAAATATTACAGTATAGGTTAGTTTATATATCTTTTTATCGTTACAAAAAATCTTTATAAGAAGGTGAAAAAGTATGATGTCAAATAATAATCATGTTTTAAAAGAGGGAGATTGGGTTCGTGGAATATCAAATGAGGGTGAATTCATAGTTGGTTACATTGTATCACTTGATGAAGTAGAAGATGTAGTTACAGTTAGCATTGTGAAACGTGACGACAAGTACACAATGAACGAAGCGATTTTACTTTTTAGTAAACATGTTAACA
This sequence comes from Bacillus sp. F9_6S_D1_P_5, assembly GCF_054823925.1. Taxonomy (NCBI): domain Bacteria; kingdom Bacillati; phylum Bacillota; class Bacilli; order Caryophanales; family Bacillaceae; genus Bacillus; species Bacillus sp. F9_6S_D1_P_5. Next base: position 316,505 of record NZ_JBTREW010000001.1, read on the forward strand.
AACTCCCTGAATCAAAGGTAATAAATAAAGAGCAAATCCTTTATCTTATAGACCTTGCATTATTAACAGGGGATGAAGAATGGTTTATTGAGCTCTCAGCAAAATTAAAATCGATAAAAGAGCTAGTTAATGAGGGGTATTAAAGATTATATTATTCGTTTTTAATAGGTTGAATCGTGCAATAATCAATAATATCATCTCTTTTGTTGCATTTTAATAAAAGAGGTGATTGATGGTATGAAAATAAAAATAATTAGCATCGTATGTCTTCTGAGTTTTTTATTACCCTGTATATCTGCACAAGCAATTGTAAAACATAAAAATGAAATCAATGAATATTTAGATATAGATTTAACTGGTTATGAACTTTATTCGTTTGGTGACTTTAATCAAATAGGCTATAAGATAACGCCGCTTACGCAACTGTTTTTAGGTATAGTTCAAACAGAAGGTGAATGGATTGATGAGCCACGACTATATATTAAGGGGAATAAAGGTTATTTTCATCTTTGGAAAGAGGATGGTACGAATGTTCTTTATACCGTTGAACAGAAAAGTGGTTTTTGGAAAATTATAAATGTAAATAAAAAAAGGATTAACAGAATACCTGTACCAAAAAAATTTTTAAAAGAAGTAGTAATGAATCTTTTAATAGAACCGATAAGCAAAGAAGTTGAAAAATATTATAAGGAACCGAAACTTTGGGACCGAGGTTCTGAAAAAATAGTTGAAATAACAAAAGACGAAGCAAATTATATTTTCTATGTAACTGTGCAAATTCAAACTTTTGAAGGGGCACACAATCCGCCTTATGGAGAGGACACAATTACTTTTCGTATAAAAGGAGATGAAATAAAATCCATTCATTACAAACATAGAAATATCTCTGAAGAAGAGTTGAAAAAACTACAATTAAGATGACATTGAAGTGATTCGTTTGCTCCCTCCTAATAATGATAATGATGTAAATAAGCTGCCCATATGGGCAGCTTATTTTATTTTTTCGTGTAGCAAAACGTTAGTGATTCTCTCGTTACCATAAAGTTAAATAATGTATATGAATGCAATGCCTATAATATATATCCTAAAAATTGGTTTGTACATTTAAAGAGTTATTTCTTTTTAACCACGTTAATTATTTATTAGAATATCTTTTTTAAATCAAAATAAAATTTTCGGCGAAGAAGGATATAAATATTTTTAAAATAAGTAGCTTAAATAAACAATATTTTACTGTATTTTATGCTAATTAATTCCGTTATAAGTGATAGGAACAAGGGTTACATGTTAACTGTAAAATATTATCAATGTAAAATTATATCCAATTAATATTTCTGAAAATATAAAAATATTAATTTTATAAATATACACGTTATAATGAGTGCGTCGAGAGAAATTTTATTATCTCTGGAGAAAATATAAAAAATGCGATGACTAGTAAGAAAGGTGTGTGGTTAGAGGCGAAATGTATGTAAAGTGCTTCAGTGGCTTGTGTAATCAATACCATAAATGCTGCCGAAGCTATTAAAGTGATGTATAGAATTGAGAAAGAAATGCCTCATAAATGAAGAGAGGCTGGTTTAACTGAAATTACTGTTACAAGTAATGTAGAGAAACCATTAAAGTAATACACTGTTATTAGAAATGTTGCAACGTATTTATGAAACCTATTCAATATTGTTCTCTTAAGTGGTCTTTATATAAGGGGCGGATATTACGAGTAAACTTTTTTGTGAACGCTAACAATTATATTAGGGCGCTAACTAGCGACTGTGTTAATTTGGATTCATTATGATGAAGGACTTGCAATGTGGGGCAACTTGTAAGGAATTCATTTTCCGAAAAAAATATTCGTTAGCTATAAAGGGAGACACAGGAATAGATACAAGGGGGAGTTATTATATGAACGGGAATACTGCAAAGAAAATAGAAGTTCAAGCTGAAAATACCGCACTAAAAAATGAGCAATATGCAGATCCGAAAAAGTGGCATAAGCAGGATACTACATGGGCATTGAGCCTATTTGGAACTGCAATTGGAGCAGGGGTGCTCTTTTTACCGATTAATGCAGGTTCAGGTGGTCTATTATCTTTACTACTAATTACATTGCTTGCATATCCAGTTATGTACTACTCACATAGGGCACTTGCTAAAATGATATACGCTTCTAATTCTGCTGATGAGGGGATCACAGGTACAATTAGAGAGTATTTCGGAAATAAAGCGAGTATCATTTTTAACATCGTATATTTCGGTTCAATTTATACAATCGTACTAATGTATTCGGTTGCGCTTACAAATACTGCAAGTAGTTTTATCGTGCATCAATTGCATATGCCAGAGCCTCCAAGGGCTATTTTATCACTTGTATTAGTTCTTGGTCTTATCGCTATATTGAATTTTGGTCAAGATATTACTGTAAAGATCATGAGTATGCTAGTGTATCCTTTCATAGCTTCTCTACTGTTTATCGCAATATCTTTAATTCCACAGTGGAATACGTCAATGCTTAGCTTCTCAGCTGTTTCTACTGCTTCAACAGGAACAGGATATTTAGGAACGATATTAATGATTCTACCAATCATCGTATTCTCATTTAATCATTCACCTATGATTTCATCATTTGTTGTGAAACAGAGAGCTACGTATGGAATAGAAGCTACTGATGCTAAATGTGCGCAAATACAAAAAGTTTGTTATATCATGACATTCGTTGTAGTTATGTTCTTCGTTTGGAGTAGTGCACTAAGCTTGACTCCAGAGGATTTAAAAATGGCAAAAGAGCAAAACTTATCAATTCTTTCATATCTTGCGAATGAACTGAATTCACCTGTAATTACGATTGCAGCTCCAATCATTGCTTTTGTGGCTATTACAAAATCATTCCTTGGTCATTATATCGGAGCATTTGAAGTAATGCGTGACATGATTATTAAGTTCGGTAAATCACGTGGAAAAGTAATTGAAGAAAAAACAATTAAGACAATCGTTCTTACTTTTGTTGTATTATCATGCTGGTTTGTTGCTTATACAAATCCAAGTATTCTTGGACTTATTGATTCTCTAAGTGGTCCATTAGTTGCTGCTATCTTATGTCTATTACCGATGTATGCGATTCAAAAAGTACCAGTACTAGCTAAATACAAAGGGAAAATGAGTAACGTATTTGTTATTATTGTAGGGGTACTTACTGTTTTAGCAAGTATTAAATCATTATTCTAATTCACGATTGTTAGTTTTAATGCAAAATAAAATAGAACGATTTTGGGACAGGCTTCTCCTTTTAGAGAGTCTGTTCCTTTTTTAATGAGTGACAAAAGGTCATCTTTTACATAGGCTCTTTTCGTACATAAGGTTGCTTTAATACGTTACAATTTTATCTGATTGATTTTATGAGATATTTCTGCATAATTGTAGCTAAGGGAGATGATTTTAGGTTGAGTAAACTGAATATTAGTACAACGGTTTCGGGAGATATAATTGTTACTCGTCTTATCGGCAAGATTAAAACAGATGATGTGTATGAATGGTTTAATGGTTTCGAGAAAGTTTGTCAGCAATTCATTTCCGAGGGACGGAAATACAAATTGCTGGTCGATAGAAAAGGATACATACCAGATCATTTTTCTGTTCAAAAAGCATGGAAAGAGAAGTTTTTCAATGAAACGATTTTGAATCACAGTAAGGCAATTGCTTTTCTCCTTGAAGAAGGGGAGATACTGAATTATTTACAACAGTCCAATACGAAAGAATCTGTAAAATTTTTTGATGATTATGAACAAGCATTCCTTTGGTTGAATGGATATCCCATATAAAACTTTTAGTGAACCAGTTGCTTAAGCAACTGGTTTTTTTATGTTTGCAAGTAGTATCCGGAAGAAAACTTCTATACGAAATGTTTAGCATTAGAGGACATACATTTTTAGTGCGTTAAATATAATTCATAATAGCACCAGGAAGAAGGGAATACGCTTTACAGTAGAAAGCTCGTACGATAGAATCACAGAAATTCAAAAATATCAATGTGGCATAAAGTGAGTAAGGGGGATAAACATATGAGTACTTCAAATTTGAATGAAATCAGTAAACAAATTTTAATAGAGGAGGAAACGCTTCAATTTACCTCTTTTACAAATGAAGATGCACTGCAAATAGGTTTATTTATCGTTGAAACAGCGAAAAAGGAAGGGAAATTGATCGCTGTTGATATAGCGAAAAATGGTGTGCAACTATTTCATTTCAAGATGACAGGGACAACTGCGGAAAATACGCAATGGATTGAGCGTAAAAAACGAGTTGTTTCTTTGCATAATCATAGCTCGTATTATATGCAAATACAAAGTGAAATAACGGGCGTTCCATATAATGAAAAATATCTTTTAGATAGGTCGGATTATGCTGCGTTTGGTGGATGTTTTCCAGTCCAAATAAAAGATGTAGGGGTTATTGGGATGATAACAGTTTCAGGATTACCACCAGAAGAGGATCATGAATTAGTTATAAGGTCAGTTAAAAATCATTTGAAGCAATAATAAAAAGGCAAAATCGAACAAGAATATGTTCGGTCTTGCCTTTTTATTATTCATGTTATGAACCTGTTTCTAATAAATAGACAAGCACGCAAAAAATATTACGGACGGGAAACCTTTAATTCGAGACACTTTTCTTGACGATAATAATCTATGTAGTTAATATGATAGACATAAAATAACTTAATTACTTTTAATAATTAAGTTATTTTATATAAGTTACAGGTAAGTAGTATGTGGTGAAAATGCTTTGAATTGCCACTATTAATATTGGGGACAATTAGAAAGCGACAAATATAAAGAATTAGCAGTTAAGAAGTAAGATTAGATCAACAATAATAGTAGCTTCTGTACAATGCATTTTTACTATAGTGAAAATGACTATACATCACGAGGGGGACTGAAATTGGAATCAATGACCTTTGTTTTATTTGGAGCAACAGGGGATTTAGCTAAAAGAAAAATTTACCCCGCGCTATATAACTTATATAGAGATCAAAAGCTTCCAAAGCAAATATCCGTTATTGGGCTTGGAAGACGTGAAGTATCTCATTTAGATTTTCAAAAAAGAGTAAAAGAATCCATAGAAACTTTTTCTCGTCGCAGGGAAGAAGGTACTCCGAACATAGAAGATTTTTTAGAGTATTTTCGTTATTATCCGTTAGATGTGAATAAGCCAGAAGATTATAAAAGGTTATTACAAGTAGTTGTTGAAAGGGAAGAAGAACAAAATATACAAGGGAATAGAATGTTCTACCTTTCAGTTACTCCTGATTTCTTTGAGACCATTGCTTTAAATATTAAAGAAAGTGGACTGGATAAAACGGATGGATGGAAGCGCCTAATGATTGAGAAACCGTTTGGTCATGATCTTCCATCTGCTCGAGAGCTGAATGATAAGCTTAGCCGAACGTTTGAAGAAGACGAAATATACCGTATTGATCATTATTTAGGTAAACCGATGATTCAAAACATTGAAGCACTTGAATTTGCAAACCCTGTTCTCCAATCGATTTGGAATAAAGAACATATTGCGAATGTACAAATAACAGCTAGTGAAACGGTTGGGGTAGAAGAAAGGGCAGGATATTATGATCATGCAGGAGCCATTCGCGATATGGTTCAAAATCATATGCTGCAAATATTAATGATGACTGCAATGAATCTGCCGGAAAAAATTAATGCATGTGAAATTCGTGAGGAAAAACGAAAGGTAATGGAGACTCTTCGTAAAGTGAAAAAAGAAGACGTTCAAAACCATATCATTCGCGGGCAATATGCTTCAGGTGAGATAAAAGGACAACAAGTTGTAGCGTATAAAGAGGAGCCAGGAGTAAATCCTTCTTCTCAAACAGACACATTTATCGCAGCTCGCTTATGGATTGATAACCCATTTTGGACTGATGTTCCTTTTTACATACGAACAGGGAAAAGAATGAAAGAAAAGTCTACTCGTATTGTAATTGAGTTTAAAAATACATTAAAACAGCAGTATCAAGATAGTAATCCAAATGCAGCGCCTAATTTGTTAATCATTGAAATTAGCCCAAATGAAAATGTTTCACTCCAATTAAATAGTAAAAATCCATTGAATAATGGAGAGCTTGAACCGATCCGTATTCATTTTACTTGTGAGCAAACAGGAGTGGGAGTACCGGAAGCTTACGAAAGACTTATTTATGATGCTATATGCGGAGATTCTACATTCTTTGCTCACTGGAGAGAAGTTGAATTGTCATGGGAATGGGTGCAGCCAATCCTTGAAGCGTTCGAAGAGAACTTGTTACCTCTTCATGAATATGAGTCTGGCTCGTATGGTCCGGATGCTGCTCATGCTCTATTACAAGAAAGTGAATTTAAATGGTGGTTAGATGAGGAATGGAAAAAGTAAGTACATTCTTATAAGTAAAGCAATATGACAAAAAGATATTCATCATTTTATTAACATGTATTTATGATGAAAGGTAATTCAAGGAGGAATTATATTATGAGAGTAGGATTAATTGGTTTAGGTAAAATGGGATTAAATTTAGGGAAGAATTTAATGGATCATAAACATGAAGTAGCAGCATTTGATTTAAATACGAGTGCAGTGGAAGAAATGAAAGCGTATGGTGCTACAGGTGTATCTAGTTTAAGCGAACTTGTTCAATCATTACAATCACCAAGAATTCTTTGGATAATGGTTCCGCACGCTGTTGTTGATTCTGTTATTAATGAGATTACACCGCTGTTATCAAAAGGAGATATTTTAATTGAAGCTGGGAATTCACATTATAAAGAGTCTATTCGCCGATATGAGCAACTAAAGAAAGATGGCATTCACTTTATGGATGCAGGAACTTCTGGCGGAATGGAAGGTGCTCGTAATGGTGCTTGTTACATGATCGGAGGCGATCAAGAAGCTTGGGATATCGTTGAACCTATTTTCCGTGATACAGCTGTAGAAAATGGATTCTTATATGCTGGAAAAGCTGGTAGTGGTCACTTTTTAAAAATGGTTCATAACGGAATTGAATACGGTATGATGGCTGCTATCGGTGAAGGATTTGAAATTCTAGAGAAAAGTGAATTTGACTACGATTACGAAAAAGTATCAAGAGTATGGAACAACGGTTCAGTTATTCGCTCTTGGTTAATGGAATTAACTGAAAATGCATTTTCTAAAGATGCGAAACTGGATGAAATTAAGGGAGTTATGCATTCTTCTGGTGAAGGGAAATGGACAGTAGAAACAGCATTAGACCTGCAAACAGCAACTCCAGTTATCGCAATGTCTCTATTAATGCGCTACCGCTCATTAGATAATGATACGTTTACAGGAAAAGTTGTAGCAGCACTGCGCAATGAATTTGGCGGACATGCGGTAGAAAAGAAATAAACATTTTAAAAGTATTAATTGCTAACGTTAAAAAAATGGAGGGAATAAATCATGAAGTTTTTTATTGATACTGCAAATCTTGAGGACATAAAAAAGGCATATAAACTAGGAGTTTTAGCTGGCGTTACAACGAATCCGTCTTTAGTAGCAAAAGAGGGCATTAAGTTTGAAGACCGTATTGCAGAAATTTGTCAGGCAGTACCTAAAGTTGAATCTGTTTCAGCAGAGGTAACGCCAGATGCTGTTACAGCTGAAGAAATGATTTCTCAAGCAGAAGAACTGATTAAAATTAACGGTGGCGATGAAAAAGTTACAATAAAACTTCCGATGACGCTAGCAGGATTAGAAGCTTGTCGTTATCTTACTGAAAAAGGTGTGAAAACGAACGTTACACTTATTTTCACTGTGAACCAAGCTCTATTAGCAGCTCGAGCAGGTGCAACGTACGTTTCTCCATTTTTAGGACGCTTAGATGATATTTCTGAAGATGGCGTATTATTAGTTGCTAAAATTGCTGAATTATTCGATGTTCATCAATTAGATACACAAATTATTGCGGCTTCTGTTAGACACCCAGATCATGTAACTCGTGTAGCGATGGCAGGGGCTCACATTGCAACAATTCCTTATAAAGTCATTGAACAACTTGCTATGCACCCATTAACTGATCAAGGTATTGAAAAGTTTGCTGCGGATTGGGCTAAAGCGCCTAAGTTATAATGAAGTGAGGACTTCATTTTTCAAAATAGCACTATAGTTAGAAAAAGGACCTCCTTATGAGAGTGAAGTTTATGAAAACGTAGCTCTCATAAGGGAGCGTCTTTTTTGTATAAACAATGGTGCTATTTTGTTATATGAATGTTTTGAAAGGGGTTACATGGTGGACTCAAAATATATGATTGGTGTAGATATTGGAACAACTAGTACAAAAGCAGTTTTGTTTTCGATCGATGGATCTGTTATTGCAAGTCATGGGATTGAATATCCTTTGTATTCACCTGCGCCAGAAACAGCAGAACAAGATCCAGAAGAGATTTTTCAAGCGGTCATACATACGATTAAAGAAACTATACAAACAAGTAATGTGCAGCCAGTTAATATTCTTTGTGTTTCTTTTAGTTCGGCAATGCATAGTGTCATTGCTGTAGACGAAGCAGGGAAGCCGTTAACGAGATGTATCACTTGGGCAGATAATAGAAGCGCGAGCTGGGCAGAGAAAATAAAAAATGGTATGAATGGTCATGAAATTTACCTTCGTACTGGAACTCCAATCCATCCTATGTCACCACTTTCGAAATTAGTTTGGCTTAAAAATGAACATGCTGAGTTGTTTGCGAAAAGCTATAAATTCATCTCAATTAAAGAGTATGTTTTTTATAAGTTATTTAAAGAATATGTAATTGATTATTCCATAGCATCAGCAACAGGACTGTTCAATTTGAAATCTTTAAATTGGGATGAAGAGGCCTTGCGTGTTGCTGGAATTACAGATGAAAAGCTATCTACAGTTGTTCCAACGACGCACAGTTTAATAGGGATAAACGAGGAACTTGCAAGAGAGATGAATGTACTTGTTACGACTCCTTTTATAGTCGGTGCGAGTGATGGAGTACTATCGAATTTAGGTGTAAATGCAATAGAACCTGGGGTTGTTGCTATTACAATTGGTACGAGCGGCGCGGTGCGAGTTGTAACAAATCAGCCTGTAACGGATCCGAAAGGGAGGACTTTTTGTTACGCTTTAACTGAGGATCTTTGGGTAATTGGTGGACCGGTTAATAATGGTGGTATGATTTTTAGGTGGGTTCGCGACCAATTATGTACGTTAGAAGTTGAGCATGGGAAGCGCTTAGGAAAAGATCCTTATGAATTGCTTACGGAAATAGCAGCAAAAGTGAATCCTGGATCTGACGGTTTATTATTTCATCCATATTTAGCAGGGGAAAGAGCTCCTTTATGGAATGCGAATGCACGGGGATCTTTCTTTGGGCTTGGTCTACATCATAAGAAAGAGCATCTTATCCGTGCTGTTTTAGAGGGAATCATTTATAACTTGTATACAGTTCTTCTTGCTTTAAAAGAGCTAATTGGTGAACCGAAAAAAATTCAAGCGACAGGTGGCTTTGCAAGATCGGAACTTTGGAGACAGATGATGGCGGATATTTTTCATCAAGACGTATACGTTCCGGAAAGTTTCGAAAGTTCATGCCTAGGAGCAGCTATCCTCGGATTATATAGCATAGGTGAAGTAGATACATTACATGTAGTTTCTCATATGGTAGGTGCCAATTTTTATCATGAGCCTAACATGGAAAGTGTGGAGAAATATAAAGGTTTAATACCGATCTATATTCGTTTGGCACGTCACTTGGAAGAAGAATATGAAAGTATTGCAGCGTATCAAAAAAAGTGGGTTTAAAGGCTATTTAGGAGAAAAATATGGTAACGTATAAAGAGGTACTCCGATTTTTTAGGATACTCTTTCAACATAAAATATTTTAAGAAGTATGGTGAATGAAAAATATAGGGAGAGAGGGTTATGAAAATGAAGGAAAACAAAGAGTTTATTGGATATGTTGGAACGTACACGAAAGAAAATAGTGAAGGAATATATAAGTTTACTTTAGATACGGAAGCAAAGAAAATTAGTAATGTAACACTTGCGGCTAAGCTGGATAACCCTACATATGTAACGATTAGCAAAAATAATGAATATCTCTATTCTGTTGTTAAGGAAGGCGAATCTGGTGGTATAGCTGCTTATTCGATTAGTCATACTGGAGAGCTAACGGAACAAAACAGACAAGCAGTAGAAGGGGCCTCTCCTTGTCATATTAGTGTGGATAGTGGAAATCGTACGGTAGTTACAGCAAATTACCATAAAGGAACGATTGAGTCTTTTGTAGTAAATGAAGAAGGTGGAACTGTTAATGCTGCTACATCTATTATTACGCACGAAGGTTCTGGTCCAAATAAAGAAAGACAAGAGAAACCACATGCACATTACGCAGGATATACTCCAGATGAAAAGTATGTGGTAGGTGTTGATTTAGGGATTGATAAAATCATTACGTATGAAATAAAAGATAGTAAGTTAAAAGAAGTAAATAGCTTGTCTGTAAAACCAGGAAGTGGTCCGAGACATATTGCTTTTCATCCGAACGGAAAGCACGCTTATGTCATGACTGAACTGAGTTCGGAAGTTATTGCATTATCATACAATCCGAAAGAAGGGTCCTTTACAGAGTTGCAGTATATTTCTACTATTCCGAAAGAATTTGATGACAATAGTCAAGGAAGTGCGATTCATATTTCTGCTGACGGCCGTTTTGTATATGCAGGTAATCGTGGTCATAATAGTATCGCTGTTTTCAGTGTGGATCAAAATTCAGGTCAGCTTACATTTGTTGCACATACATCTACAGAAGGAAATTGGCCGAGGGATTTCGTATTAGATCCGACTGAAAAGTTTTTGATTGCTACAAATGAAAAGTCACATAATCTTGTGCTATTTTCAAGAAATGAAACGACAGGTAAGTTAACATTGTTACAATCTGATGTTGTTGTACCAGAACCTGTTTGTGTGAAGTTTTTGAACGTTTAATTGGAGTTTCAATGCATATAGAAATGTCGTTATTTGTCGGTAAGTCGATATTCTTTGTCGAAACGTCGATATATTAAAAAAATCGTTGATATATTTGAAGTTGTGTTCGATATATTTGAAAAATCGTTGATATAATTTCAAATCCCCAAAAAACAATAAAAAGCAAAGCGATATCGCTTTGCTTTTTATTGTTTCTTTTTCGGTCTACGTACTAATTCGCCGCCACAGTTTGGGCAAACATTGTGTCTTTCTTCTGTACACGGTGCACAAAACGTACATTCATACACGCAAATGTAAGCTTCAGAGTTTGGTTCGAGAGATTGATTGCAAATTTGACAGTTTGTTTTCATTTCGAGTGCCATAGTAAGTCTCCTTTTAGTTAGAAAATTTATAATTTAATTATAATTCATTAAGTAGAAACTGTCTTTTTCAATTGAAAGGAAATCGAATGATAAAGTTATGATTTGAAATGAAAGATGCTCATTTATTTTTAAATTGATTATTTTATGCAGTTAGAATATTATGAAATAGTCAAAAGACAACAGGGGGTATACATTTTGACTAATCATAATGAACATTTAAAAGCAAACTGCGAAAAATGCTTCGGTTTATGTTGTGTAGCATTACCGTTCGCAGCATCGGTAGATTTTGCGGTGAATAAAGATGGCGGGAAACCATGTTCTAACTTACAATCAGATTTTAAATGTAGCATACATAAAAATCTTAGAGGAAAAGGTTATAAAGGTTGTACAGTATTTGAGTGTTTCGGCGCTGGGCAGAAGATTTCGCAAGTTACATTTAACGGGATTGATTGGCGGAAAGATGCTAAGCATGCGAGAAAAATGTACGATGCTTTTCCAGTTATGCATCAGCTGCATGAAATGCTTTGGTATTTGAATGAGGCTATTCTGTTAAAGGCGACACAATCGATTCATAAAGAACTAAGTAAAGCAATTGAAGAGACGGAGCGCCTTTCAAATTTAAATGCGGACGAGTTAATGAAAGTAAATATTCCATTACACCGTGCAGAAGTAAATGTGTTACTTTTAGAAACGAGTGAGCTAGTTTGGAAGGAAATGAATGTCGCGCGTAAGAAACGAATGAGTCACCGCGGAGCAGACCTTATGGGAGCAAATTTGAAAAAGAAAGATTTGCAAGGAGCGAATTTAAGGGGAGCTTATTTAATTGCGGCTAACTTAAATGGAGCAAACTTAAGAGGAGCAGATCTCATCGGAGCAGATTTACGAGATGCAGATATTCGCGGGGCTGATTTTACAAATAGTATTTTTCTGACGCAAGTTCAAATTAACGCGGCGAAAGGGGATGCACATACGAAATTGCCGAAAGTGTTGTCCCGTCCATCGCATTGGAGTGCGTAAAAAATGTGGAGTGAAATAGTTTGGATATGTTTCAGTATTTAGAAGAAATGCAAGAAGATATGTTTTCGTTATCAGTAGAGAAAATAGAATTGAAGTATTTTGAAATTTGTAGCATGTTATCGTCTACAGAATATGCAGAACGAATTAAAGCAATTGATTTAGAGTCATATAAGGAAAGTATTCGAGTAGGTTTGGATGCAGCTGTAGAAATGGCTACTGATGAAGAAGCAAAAGCGATTTATTTTGAGTATGATCTTGATAACGAGTGGAATAGTCAGTTTTATATTTGTGAGGATTATGTTCCGCTAGAAGAAGAGGATGATGATTGGGCTTCTGAATGGACATATGATGTTGAGGGACCGAAGTCTATCGGATTAGCAGATGTGTATGTTGAAAATGGTTTTGATACAAATGAAAAGGCAATTGGGATAACTTTATATTTAATTGCTAGAACAGTATGTAGTTTTATAAGTGCATGTAGTGATGTGCAAAGTAGTATACTGATTTGTATTGGTTTTCATGATCAGGAGCCTATTATGCGAATGGGCAGAGATATTTAATTGTAAAAGACTACGGAAATTTTAAAACCTAATACAAGAATAACCCCGTCCTATATCTGGAACGGGGTTAAAATAATGTTATTGAATTTTTGATATAAGATATTTTTAGCTTATATTAGTTGATTCATTTTATTGATAATAAATTTAATTTGATAGTACGTTATCTATAATTATTTGATTTTCATACCCATCTACAATGGTTGGTAAATCCTTGTCTAATTTATTAAAAATAATATTCTCGTAAACTTTATCTAAAAAAGGATAAAATGCTGGATAATAAGCTTTTGCCTCTAACGATAAAGTTGGAATGGTTTGGCCATATGTTTCAACTTTTATTTCTTCTAGGCTTTCACCTGCTTTGCCAAAAAACAGTGTTTTATCATCAATTAAGTTAATGGTTCCAAGACTTCCAAATACTTTTAAGTTTGAACCAAATCCGTGATGAATTCCTGAGACAAGTTGAATTGAAAAGGTACAATTCCCTTCCATTTTTCCATGAATAAAAAAGGCATCATCAGAATCTCTAAGTTCTTCTGGCCCTTCTGGGACGTGAGTGTGTATTAAACTGTTGATGGTTATAATTTTGTCCTGAATGAGCCATCTAAGACAATCAATCATATGTGTTCCTAGTGCTCCTAACATTCCGCCAAACTTCTGTTTTTCTCCCATCCAACCCTTGTTTTTAGTTTGAAGGTTTTGATATTGAGAGGAAGAAATATGATATTCAAAATGAAGGATGTCACCAACTTCTTTTATAAGTTCTTTGACCTTTTGGCGAGCAGGATGATATCGCCATTCAAAATCAATAAATACCTTTGCGTTAGTTTCCTTAGACAACCTTAGCAACTCTTCTGATTCCCCACTATTCATTGTAAAAGGTTTCTCACATACTATATTTATATTTCTGTTTAATGCGTATTTGACCATTTCAAAATGATAAATCGGAAGAGAACTAACAAATACAAGGTCCAACATTTCTAAATCTAACATTTTAGTCCAGTCTGTGTAATGAACTGGAGAATTGTCTCCGGTAGATAACTCTTTTGGCAATTGATGACGCATCATTGTGCTCACAGCAGAAACCTTCATCCTAGGATGAGTATTTATTATAGGTGCTTGAACGGTTAAACCAAAGCCACCTCCTATAATTCCTACTCTCATTGCTTAGCCTCCCTATAATTACTGATTCTGTAATCCTTCTCTTTTCTGCAATATTTTTAAAGTTTAAGGTGTATTTTTCAATTTCCTTCTTTATTCCAGAACATGGTTAGCGTCTTTTAATGACATTATTATCTCTATAAATTAATCTCTGCCTGTTTTTTCATTTCTTTTCAAAAGTAGTAATAAAAACACTACATATAATAAGAATACCACCAATAAAAAAGTTACTGCTTAATATTTCATTTAAGAGCAACCAACCGAGCAATGATCCAACGATAGGTTGGAAGAAGAAAAATAACGATCCGATGCTTGCGTCCATTAATTCTAATCCTTTATTCCAAAGGAAAAAGGCACCTGCTGTTGAGACCACTCCTAAATATACTACGCCTAATATTACGTACGTATTTACTGTTTCGATAGAGGTTGATTGTAGTTCCCATAGCATAAAAGGTGTAATGAAAAAGAGTGAAAAGAATATGGCATACGTTGTAATCACTAAAGATGAAAATCGAGCTGAAGCAATCTTCACATAAATAGATAGTAAAGCCCACGTAATAGCGGCCCCGCCTAATATAATCGTACCGATAAAATAGGAGCCAATTTCAATATCCCATCCAATGACGATAATGACACCGACTGTCGCTATGATAGTAGATAGCAGTCTACGAGCGGTTAGCTTTTCTTTTAAAATGATCGCTGCAAATATAACCATAAATGCAGGTGTAGCAGATGTTACTAACGATCCTGTATGAGCGTCAGATAGTTTTGTACCGATAAATTGACATGTAATTGAAATGAAATAGCCGATAAATCCAATCCAAGCGAATAATAGCCAATCTTTTTTACGAATAGTTACTTTTTTCTTTTGCTCTTTCTCAGCTATTTTCAAAATTGCATATAAAACAACAAAAGCAATGATAAAGCGTAGCCAAACGAGTGTCAGCGGTGGGATAAAGTCGAGTACATATTTGCTAACAACATACATACCGCCCCATATACTAGCTGCTAATGATAAACATATAGCTCCTAAAATTGTTTGTTTCATGTAAAGTACCTCCGTCTATTTTTAGGGTATGATGAGTTCCCTAAGACGAGGCATAGTGTTATGTGTTATATGAATGCCCGCCTTAGTTTTTTATAGACGGCCTACAGGTTGATCGTTTTCGAATGAAGTGTTGTAGTACATGAGTGCATTCCTCCTTCATATTTTATAATGATATTATAACTTAATTTTCAGTTTATTGGGATGTTTCTTTAGAAAATGCTGCTTGTTTAAGAAAGCATAGTATATGGTAGAAAAACATATTTTTAAAATAAAAGAAACCAATTACATAACTGATAAGTATAGTAAGTGTAGGATGAAAAAATAGATTGATAGAGAATGAGGAGGAGATTTACATTACTACAACCGTTATTTCTCATTTTTATAACGAAGAGTATTTATTACCGTGGTGGCTTGCTCATCATACGAAACTGTTTGATCATGGCATTTTAATTAATAAAGGTTCAACAGATCGTTCGGTTGAGATTTGTAAAAAATTCGCACCGCATTGGGAAGTGCGAGATTCTATAAATCCAGAGTTTGATGCATATGCGACAGATCATGAAGTAATGAGGGTAGAACAAGAAGTACAAGGATGGAAAATGATTTTAAATACGACCGAGTTTCTTTGTGTGCAAGATAAAAATCAGTTTTGGAAATCACTGAATGAATTAGGAGGGAGGATGTATTGGCTGGAAGGCCTTATTATGGTTGATGATCCTACCTACAATTATCCGGACCTTAACTTTGGACTACCTTTAATGAAACAGCGATTTCACGGTTATTTACCAGAAGATTGGCCGTTGTGGAGAAGAGGTAGATTTATTCATAATCATGAACATGGAAGTTATACGGTTGGAAGACATTTATCTGCACATGAATCTATGATTTACCCGCCACTAGCGTGTATTGCATGGTTTGGTTTCAGCCCGTGGAACGATGCGATGAGAAAGAGAAAGTTACAAATTGGTCCGACTCTTTCTGAAGCTAGTAAGCATGGGGGAATGGGTACGCATCATATTATTACGCCGGAAAGATTAGAAGAATGGTATAAAGATTTAGCAAGAGGGACGAAGGATTTACGTTTTAGTGATGCGTATCGTTATGCTTTTTTATAAATGATTCCCACCATAAAATTGTTTCTTCGATTCCTGTATTTAGATCATATGTTGGTTTCCAGTTTACTTCAAATTTCAAACGTTCTACATTAACGCCGACGAATAAAGGTTCATCTTTAGAGAAAGGGATCGCACCTAATTTAATTAGATGTTCTTTTCCTATCTTTTTAGCGATGATAGAAGCTAATTCTTTAATTTGTACAGATTGACCAGAAGCGATATTGATTGTGCCTGTAACGTCGTGTTCTAATACTGTTACGAGAGCATGAGCGACGTCGCTCACATGGAGGAAATCTCTTGATTGTTTTCCGTGTGTACATAGTGCTTCCTTATTTTGTAATAAGGAAGTGATAATGTTAGAAACGAGCCGATTCCCTTGTTCGTGAGGGCCATACATATGAAAAATGCGGCCCCAACACATGCTGAGGCCTGTTTGTTGTACGTACGTTTGTAGCCAAGAGTGTAGTGCATTTTTACATAATGAATACGGTGTTTTATAAGAAAGAAGCGGTGAATCTTCAAATAATACACCGTTAAACCATTCATACTCTGCGCCAGTACCGGCAACAACGACTCGCTTTCCGCCGCACGTTGTGAAGTGTTGAATTAATGAGATGCTGGATGTAAGCCAATAGTAATTATTAATAGATACATAACAAGCTGGCGGCACTGCTTCCCAAGCTAAATGAATGAGATGACTAGGCTTCATGTCGTAAATGAGTTTCTTTACTTCTTCATCGCAAAGTAAGTTTACTTTATGCCAGTGACAAGAGATGTGAGAAGGCTTATTTGTATTGTAAGTGGCGTGCACTTCATAACCCTTTTGTATAAGAGAATTTACAACATATTTACCAATCCATCCGCTACCGCCTGTTACAAGAATTTTTTTCATGGCTCAATGACCTCAACTTCTGGAATTGTTACTAAAAATTTGCCGCCCCATTCACGAATGAAAGAGCATTCTTTCATAATTTCATCTTTCAAATTCCAAGGGAGTATGAGAATGTAATCAGGTTTTGTGTGCTTTATTTCTTCTGGAGATTTTATTGGAATGCGTGTTCCTGGCAATAGGAGATTTTGTTTGTGAGGGTTTTTATCTACGGTATAAGCTAGAAACTCTTTTCCTATCCCGCAATAGTTTAAAAGGGTGTTTCCTTTTGCTGGAGCACCGTAACCGATAATTTGTTTGTTTAAAGCTTTTGCTTCGATAAAAAACTGTAAAATATTTATTTTCAATTGTTCAATGCGTTTAGAAAAAAGGAGATAGCAATCTAATGTATTTAGCCCGTTATCTACTTCTTTTTGGATTAATTTTGTAACACTGGAATGGATAGTGGATGTTTCACTATGATGTTTTACAAAAATACGTAAGGAACCACCGTGCGTTGCAAGCTCTTCTACATCGACAATTTGTAAATGATGATGAGCTAAAACTTTTTGAAGACTTATAAGTGAGAAATAGGAGAAGTGCTCATGGTAGATCGTATCAAACTGTTTAAAGGATATGAGATTTAATAAGTGCGGGAATTCAATTGTTATTGTTCCGTCTTGTTTTAATAACGTTTTTAAACCAGCGACAAAATCATGTAAGTTCGGGACGTGTGCCAATACGTTATTTGCGATGATTAAATCAGCTTGTGGTAATTTTTTTGCTAAGTCATTGCTGAAAAAGTTCACTTCAGTAGGAATTCCTTTTTTGATAGCGATTTCTGCTACATTTTTTGCTGGTTCAATTCCTAACGTTTCGATATGTTCTTTTTGAAAGTATTGTAATAAGTACCCGTCGTTACTCGCGATTTCAATTACTTTTGAATGGTTTGTTAAGTTAAAACGCTTAATTGCCATTTCTACATATTGCTTAGCGTGTAGTAGCCAGCTTGATGAGTAAGAACTGAAGTATAAATAGTCATGAAAAATATTGTGAGGAGATTCAAATTCATCTAATTGTACAAGTAAACAAGAGGGACAGACAAACGTGTGCAGCGGATAAAATGGTTCCATTTTATATGAGTGTTCTGGAGCGACAAATGAGTTTGCGAGAGGGGAAACTCCTAAATCTAAAAAAGTATTTGTTAATAATGAGTGGCAAAAACGGCATTTTTTCTGTTCCATTTTATAGCCCCCTTATAAATTTTTGAATGCATCGATTTGTTGTCGCGTGAAAGATTCCATATTTTCACCAGATGCATATTTTTTGTACCAATCAACAGTCCAAGTGATAGAATAATCTGTTGATAACTTAGGAGTCCAACCGAGTTTATTTACTGCTTTTGTACTATCAAGTGTTAAAATTGGCGCTTCATAAGGCGTAGTTGTATGGGGAGAAAGGACTGTTAATGGTTGATTCCATAATTTCATGATACATTGAATGACATCATGAACTGTTCTGTTAGGTTCATTCATCGGGCCAAAATTCCACGCTTCTGCATATTCGGCGTCTTGCCAAAGTTTTTCAGCTAAAAGGATATAGCCGTGTAAAGGATCTAATACGTGTTGCCACGGGCGAATAGCGTGTTTGTTTCTAATATTTAACGTAGCATCTTGTAAATATGCACGAATGACATCTGGGAATAATCGGTCATTTGCCCAATCACCGCCGCCGATAACGTTACCTGCTCTTACTGAGGCAAGATTCGGAGTGTTAGTGCGGAAGAATGATTTTTGATAGGATGTTGCCACTAGTTCAGCGCAAGCTTTACTGGCACTATAAGGGTCGAAACCTCCTAATCGGTCGCTTTCCACGAATGCACGGTTACCGCTCCCATCATTTTCATAACATTTATCACTTGTAACATTAATGATGCCACGTATACTTTCTATCTGTTTTGCTGCTTCTAATACGTGAACCGTACCTAAAACATTCGTTTTAAATGTTTCGATAGGATTTTTATAGGAAGTGGTAACGATCGGCTGGGCTGCTAAATGAAATAGTATGTCAGGGTTATGATGTTTTAGGGCATGGAATAAAGAATCGTAATCTGTAATGTCGCCATGAATTGATGTGCACTCTTTTGCTACGTTACCTTGTTCAAAAAGGCTAGGATTGGAGGGGAGTTGAGAGGAGTATCCGATTACTTCTGCGCCTAAAGAAGTTAAAAAAAGGGTGAGCCATGAGCCTTTAAAGCCAGTATGTCCTGTAATAAATACTTTTTTCTTATTCCAAAAAGATGATGAAGCCATATTACCAAACCTTCCAAGGAGCGTTATTACTTTCCCATAGCTCGACTAATTTATTTTTATCGCGCAATGTATCCATCGGATGCCAAAAACCAGTATGTTGATATGCGGCTAGTTCATTTTTGTTTACTAACTGAACTAAAGTGTCTGTTTCAAAAACAGATTTATCTCCGCTAATGTAATTGAAAACATCAGGGTTTAAAACGAAAAATCCACCGTTAACCCATCCACCATCACCTAATGGCTTCTCTTGAAAGGATGTGACAGACTGTTTATCTAATATGAGAGAACCGAATCTACCAGGAGGTTGTACGGCTGTAACAGTCGCCATTTTTTCATGTTTTTTGTGAAATGCAATGAGTTCTTTTATATTTACATTACTTAATCCATCGCCATAAGTGAGACAGAAAGGTTCGTCTCCAACAAAATTTTGAATCTTTTTCACTCGTCCTCCTGTTTCGGTATTTACACCAGTATCGATTAGTGTAACTTTCCACGGTTCTACACGATGAGAATGGCTAGTAATTGTATTATCCTTTAAATGTATCGTGAAATCTGACATGTGTAGGTTGTAATTTAGAAAGAACTCTTTAATTGCATATCCTTTATACCCTAAGCAAATAATAAACTCTGTAATGCCGTAATGGCTATACAAACTCATAATGTGCCATAAAATAGGCTTTGTTCCAATTTCAATCATAGGTTTTGGTTTTAAATGTGTTTCTTCCCCAATCCTTGTTCCGTATCCACCTGCAAGAATAACAGCTTTCATTTTTTCCTCCTAAAATAAAAAATATAATATATACAGTATTCATATTGTATGCAAATGGTTTTCGTTTTGACTAAGTGCGTAAAAATGTGTGAAGCATGATAGGATGAGAAATATTAAGGTTTGAATTTAGGGAATAATTGTTGATACTCAGGGTGATTACGTAGATCCTGTGTTGAATTAGTTAACATTAAAAATCGAGCTTCGAGTTCTTCAGAGGACCGACCATATTGTTTTTGAAGTCCCAATCGAACGCCCTTTTTTGAGAGGGTGGGTGTAATTTGTAATTTTCTTGCCTTTGTATGTTCGTTCCAAGGGCTAAAATAAAATTTAAAAATGAATGAAGGGGAGTTATAAACGATAGGTTGGTGCCGCGTAAAATGTCTGCCTGGTAAATATGCGCCATCAAGATGGTTGTGTATAAATCTCCAGGCGCAGCCGATTTCTGGTTTATAAGGAAAGAGCCCGTGATATCGTTGTTCTACTAAAGGAATGGAATATCTTAGTTTTGAATAATTGTAATCATGCTTATCAATCATGACAATCATTCTAATCGCATACATATTTTGGCCTAACGTATGAAGTGATGAGAAAAATTCTTCTACATTATTACAACAAAGAAATTCTGTAGTATTTAATACAATCTTCCAACCTGAAACTTCTCTTTCAATTTCCATTACTTCAATGTCAGTATTAGTGGGGTCGAATTCAAGGAATCTTGAATCTCGTACTTCCCAGTGGGGAGCAAATAATTTGCAAATTTCAACTGACCGATCTGTAGAACCTCTATTAATTAAAATGCCGTGATCGAATATTTTTGTGTGATGCATAAGCCACCATGGAAGTAGGTATTCTTCATTGTAAAAATGAGAAATGAGTGTCTTTCTCATGTTAATCATCTCCTATACAAGCAATCATTATTAGTAGGATATGTTTTTAAATAAGAAAGGTTAAAAGGTACAGACAATGTAGTGATTAAGTAATAATTTAGTAATTATATTGTATAAGAGTAGATTACTTGTATGGAATAATAGGGTGAATCTTGGAATTTTGTGTAAATTATGAACAATAAACCGTCACGTTTGACTGTACAGTTTATGTATTGTATGATGGTAGTAATATAAACAAGGGGGGAAGATCGTTGGGAAGGTGTATCGAATCGGACAGTTGGCTCTCATGGCTCACGTGTCGAAACGAACGATTGATTATTATACGAATCTAGGAATCTTAAAAGCGGAGCGATCTCAATCTAATTATCGCTATTACGACGAAACAGCATTTGAGACATTACAATTTATTGAGAAGTGCAAAGAAATGCATATGCCGCTTTGTGAGATTAAAGAGAAAATCGAGGAGAAGAAGAAGCTGCTCGGTATCAATGAACACGTTTCGAAACAAGTGAATGAAGTGACAGACCATATTCATCGATTAGAAGCAGAGTTAACGGAGTTAAAGCCGCTTTTAGATGGATTGACTGATTCACAACGTGAAAAAATATCGAAATCTTTATCAGGTCAAACGACAGCTTTAATACAGACACTTGCTCTATTATTATAGAAAAAGTGAAATCCGACCTCTTTAATTTTTGTATCGGGCTATGTTTTCTAAGAAACAAATAAGAAAACATTATAGTATACAGGAGGTGGACACCTTAGTTTTTTAAACTAAGGGGATTCATTGGAAATATTTAATTTAGTCATGGTTGCGATTTTAATCGCATTTACTGGATTTTTCGTAGCAGCAGAGTTTGCGATTGTAAAAGTACGTTCAAGTCGTATTGATCAGCTTGTTGCGGAAGGGAAACGCGGTGCTTTAGCAGCGAAAAAGGTAACAACAAATTTAGATGAATATTTATCTGCTTGTCAATTAGGTATTACAGTTACAGCTATGGGATTAGGTTGGTTAGGTGAACCGACAATTGAAAAGTTATTACACCCGTTATTTGAGAAATGGAACATAAATCCTTCTATCTCATCAGTATTAACATTTGGTCTTGCTTTTATGCTAATGACGTATTTACACGTTGTAGTAGGGGAATTAGCTCCGAAAACGATGGCAATTCAAAAGGCTGAACAAGTAACGTTGTTATTGGCAGGTCCGTTAATGATGTTCTATAAAGTGATGTATCCATTTATTTGGGTATTAAACGGTTCAGCTCGTGTTGTAACTGGCTTATTCGGTTTAAAACCAGCTTCAGAACATGAAGTAGCTCATACAGAGGAAGAATTACGCCTTATCCTTTCAGATAGCTATGAAAGTGGCGAAATTAATCAGGCTGAATACAAGTATGTAAATAACATTTTTGAATTTGATAATCGTATTGCAAAAGAGATTATGGTACCGCGAACAGAAATCATTGGTTTCTACCTGGAAGATTCAGTAGAAGAACACATGAAAGTAATCCAAAATGAACGATATACACGTTATCCGATTTTTGGAGAAGATAAAGATGATATTATCGGTATGGTCAATGTAAAAGATTTCTTTATTCGATATATGAACAACGATAAAGAAGATTTATCATCGATTCGCACGTATATGCGTCCGATTATTGAAGTGATGGAAACGACTCCAATTCACGATTTATTACTTCAAATGCAGAAGAAGCGAATTCCAATGGCTGTTTTATATGATGAGTACGGGGGAACAGCTGGAATTGTAACGCTTGAGGACATCTTGGAGGAAATCGTCGGCGAAATTCGTGACGAATATGATGAAGATGAAGCACCACCAATTCAGCATGTGAATGAGCACCATAAAATTGTTGATGGAAAAGTGCTTATCTCAGAAGTAAAAGATTTGTTTGGATTACACATTGAAGAAGATGATGTGGATACAATTGGTGGATGGATCATGATGCAAAATCATGAAATTGAAGAAGGACAACACGTTGAGGCGGAAGGTTATGCATTTAAAGTGTTAGAAAAAGACGCTTACCAAATTAAACGTGTTGAAATTCGTAAGATGGAAGAGGAGCAAGAAGAAGAGAAAGCAGCAACTGTGTAAGTTGCTGCTTTTCTTCTAAAGTATAAAAAATGCAAAATTAGGAGCGGATATTTTGATTCAAGCAGCCTTACGTGTATATCGATTACAATTGTATGTGATCTTTAGTGGTTTACTACTTATGTGGACGATTACTCCGTTTGGAAAACAAGTAACAGGGTTTGGTATCGGATTAGCTGTAAGTGCATATTGCCTTTGGTTATTAGCTCGCAGAGTGGAGAAACTTGGGAAAAGTATCGTAATGAAAGAAAAGGCTCCTGGATTAGGAATTTTAAATCGATTTGCAGCAGCCATTTTAGGAGCTATTATTATGTATGAAATTGAGCATGAAATGGAAATGTGGGCATTCGGTACAGGCATTTTAGGTGGTCACTTTTTAATGATTGCGAATTTAGCTTATGCAAATATGCAGTTAGTGAAAGAAGAAGAGAAGCAAAGGGAACAGGCTTCGAAAAACATAGAGCTATGATGAAAGGGACCTAATCGGGGTTCCTTTTTTAGTTTAGCGATAATATGAAAGGAATCAAATTAACGACAAATATAATACGCTTCTTTTTTTCGTTTTTCAATAGTATAAAAAATAATAAAAAATTTTTAAAAAACCCATCGATTTCTAAAGGTTATGTATGTTATTATGACAAAAGACTTTTTGAAAGAGGTGGATACCAATGTTACAAGCGTTACTTATTTTTGTGCTTCAAATTATTTACGTTCCCATTTTAACAATCCGTACGATTTTGCTTGTAAAGAATCAAACAAGATCCGCTGCTGGTGTTGGATTGTTAGAAGGAGCTATTTACATTGTCAGTTTAGGTATTGTGTTTCAAGATTTATCAAATTGGATGAACATCGTTGCCTATGTCATTGGCTTTAGTGCGGGACTATTATTAGGCGGTTATATAGAGAATAAATTAGCAATTGGTTATATTACGTATCAAGTTAGTTTACTAGACCGTTGTAATGAGTTAGTAGATGAATTACGTCACTCTGGATTTGGCGTTACAGTATTTGAAGGTGAAGGTATTAATTCAATCCGTTATCGCTTAGATATCGTTGCAAAGCGTTCTAGAGAAAAAGAACTGTTAGAAATTATTAATGAAATTGCACCGAAAGCGTTTATGTCTTCTTATGAAATTCGTTCATTTAAAGGCGGATATTTAACGAAGGCGATGAAGAAAAGAGCGTTAATGAAGAAGAAAGATGAACATGCATCGTAAAAAAGGGGAGTAGTGCTGCATTAAAAGTGCAGTATAAGCCCATATGTAAAAGAGAGGAATCTATTTTGATGTAGATTCCTCTCTTTTTTATGAAAAAAATTATCTGTTAATTGAAAAACTAAATCGTATAATTATTTTTTCTACTCATTCTCAAATTAATGATTAGCCATATAACTTGAAAAAATACCGGTATGATAAACGCGATTAATAAAACGATAAGTGAAATGGATTTAATTTCGGGTGTTTGGATAACACCAGCACCATCAACGTCACGTAACCAAATAATAGCGGCCCATATTCCAAAAATGATAATCCAAAATATGTTACCGATCCACCAAGAAATCCATCGTTTTTTCATGTTAACACCCCTTACATTTCTCCTCTGTTAAAAGTATATTTTCGTTCGTTACATTTATAATGAAATGACTATAAAATTAGTTTTTATTAACTGTATATCTAACTTGTTTAAAGGTTACCATTTCTCCATCTTTATCATCATCTTCATTCTGTAAAAGTTGAACTCGTGGCTTGTAGTCTGTCCTATGAGCATCCTTAATATCTGTAATATCAAGTTTGTAGGATTCACCATTCTTTATTTTTTGTTCGAATACTTTTGTATTGGCAACATAAATAAAAGTGACTTTATTTTCATCAATGCCCTCGGTCTTAATTTCTAATACATTATCTTTTGTTGTAATCGTTGGTGTTAATAATTCAATACTGCCGTTTCCGGTTTCTAAAGAATGTTCTACTATAGTCGAACACCCGGATAATATGATTGCGGTGAATAGAAGTATAGCTACTTTCTGTTTCATAACATCCCCCAATTTCAATTGATTTTTGATGTTGGCATTGCTAGACTGGTAGTGTTTTATGTAAATGTTTAGCTAACACTCTTTTTAATTGTACCATAATATGTAAAGTGAAAAGGGTTATATATCCAATTTGTGGATAATAGGAAAGTTTACTTATAACCGAGAATCAGTACTTTTACAGTAAGTATATATTTTCGTTAGAAAGCGGTGTTGCTAAAGGTATTATAAATTGGATGTCCAAATATATGATGAAATGTAGATAGGCGAAATAACTTATTTTTTATAGAAATTACAATTTTTGCATATTAAAATAAGAATATGGAATAGATGAATTCATTCACTTCGGAGGTAGTTATTTGAATATTAACGAGAAGGCAATTGAAATGTTTGAACAAAATGAATATGAGAAAGCAATGGAACTGTTTCACCGAGCAGTACATGAATCTAGAGGTGTACAATCCCTCAATAATCTTGCTTGGATGTACTTTTATGAGGAAGAGAATGATGCTAAAGCTCTTGAATTGATAAAAGAAGTTGTTAAGTTGAATCCTTCTTCTTACTTCCCTTATAACATTTTAGGGGACATTTACATAAAACAAGAAAAGTGGACAGAAGCGAAAGAAGTATTACAAAAGTCTATTTCGATTCAACCATCGGATGAAGCATATCATAATGTAGCTGTAGCGCATTATAACCTTGGAGAGCTGGAAGAAGCTTCGAAATTTTTCTTGCGAGTTGCAGGGGATTCGGACTATATCATGTATTGCTATGTAAAATGTTTAATTGATTTAGGGCGAACGACAGAAGCGAAAGAGAAGTTAGATGCTTTTAACAGGAAATCTGATGATTTTTTAGGAGAAGTTAAAGTAGCAGATTTATATGTTGAGTTGAATTGCTATAACGAAGCAATTGAATGGTTCGAAAAGGGATACAAAGAAGTTTGGAAAAGCCCTAATTGGATTAGTAGGTTTGTGTATGCTTTATATAAAGCTAATAATTTCACACGTATAAATGAAGTTATACGGGAATCGATCGAAGCGAAAACAGCAGAAATAGAAGATGTTCAGAATGAAGAAGTAGAAGAAAACTGGACAGAAGAAGATAAGAAAGAGTTAATTGAGGAATATACAGAAGAGAATAATTGTTATAAAACAATGATAGAACGTATCAAATCTGGATATGTTCCAGGATTAGAATTTGAAACGGATTATGTAGGGGGTTGCTATTTATTTGGCTGTAAAAGACATAATCATCTTGAATATAAAGAATAAAAAAATTCGGCTGTCACATATGACGGTCGAATTTTTTATTATAGGTCGTTTGTTTAAAGGTACTATTTCAATTGTAATGTGTTAAAGGTGTTTCGTATCATTACATAAGTATATATCTTCTTTAGGAAATCCTTTTTTAATATTTAAAATATGTAATGAAATAAAACCAATAAGTCCTATTCCGCCGAAAATAAGCCATGGTGTATACATTCCGCTTAAGTTGGCTGTAAAAGATGTACCGGTATAATTACCGATGATAAAACCAAATGCGAGTGATAGTTGATAAAATCCGAAGTAAGTAGCTGTATAGGATTCGTTACTGTAATTTGCAATAGCGATATCAGCGTTAGGTAATACGAGTGTTTCACCGATTGTAAATAAAATTACACAAATAAATAGCCAATACGGGTGTTGAAATAAAGGAATGAGTAAAAAGGAAATACTCATTAATAAAACACCGTATTTAATAATTGAAAGTGTGTTGTATTTATGAAATAGTTTTCGGAATAACACCATAAATATGACGCCTGTTATTGCATTTATCGTAATAACGAGTGTAGCAAACTGATTGCTATTACTAATGTTTTTCATATGAAGTGGAAGTGCGACAGTAAGCTGAGTAAACATAATATAGAAGAAAATCATGACAAATGAAAACAGAAGGAATGACTTGTTTTGTAAGATAGCCCGTATACCTAATGTGATAGAAGTGTTATCAGTAGTGACTTGGAAGTGATTTTTAAGTAAGTAAAAGATAAAAGCGAATAACAGCATAAGAGATCCTGTTAGAGAAAAAGCATAGATTGGATCGAGTAAAAGTAAGAACCCCCCGGCAATTGGTCCAATTATTGCACCGCAATTAAAACTAAGGTTTAAATATGTAAATAAATTTTTTCTTGTATGAGCTGGTTGTGAGCCGAATATGGCGCGCGCAGCAGGTTCATAAAATGCAGTTCCGAAGCCGATAAGTGCAGAAGAAATAGATATGGTATAGAAATCAGAGCATATTCCTAAAGTGATAAATCCAATTCCTCTTAAAGATAATCCGGCTATCATCATAATGATATAGCCTATTTTGTCAGCGATTAATCCTGAGAATAAAGGAACAACTCGTGATGTGATTGTCATAACCGTCAACACTGTTCCTACTTGGATAGCAGAAAAATGAAGAAAGGTTAATAGATAAATAGCTAAAAATGCGTATACAGCAAAATACCCAAAAGACATAAAAAATGAAGAAATAAGCATGAAACGTATCGGTATTGAGAAACTTTTCATAGAACTCCTCCTAATATTGTAACCAGTAAAATTATTTGATGGTTAACTATTTTATATTATAATTATACATAAAGTCAGAAAAAAGTAAATTTTAAGAAGAAGGTGGATGGAATTGAATCAAAATGCACCAAATGAACTAGAATATATTCAGGAATTTTTAAATACATGGAAAATACCAAATGATACGAGAGAAGCAATTGATTTGTTGCAGACCGAAGATGATATAAAGCAATTTATGAACAAACATTTTCATGAAGAGTTTCCGTTTCATACGATAGAGGAATTAAAAAGTTTTCGAGAAGACATTCGGATGACAATTGAAGGCGAAGGATCATTGCAAAAGTGGTTAGAGAAATACCCATTTCATGTACAGGTAAAGGAAGATATGAAAGTTATTACATATGGGCCTGTGCATGAAGAGAATGTATATACAAAATTATTAAGTATTGTTTTAGTGTCAATTCAAGAAAATTTTTGGGGAAGGTTAAAAGCATGTCCAGATTGTCGCTGGGTATTTTATGATCATTCGCGAAATGGAAGTAAAAGATGGTGCGGTATGTACGCTGGAGAAGAAGGAGGAAGAGCGTGCGGTACGATAGCGAAAGTGAAAAATTACCGAGCGAAGAGAAAAGGAAAATCGGGTTATAATGTGTAATTTAAATTAGGGGAAGAAAATGAGTTGGGGGAATGTAGAATATGAAGGGTACACAAATGTTAGCGTTAAATAAAAAGTGTTGGGATACAGTTGCGCCTTATTTCTTTAAAGTAGATTGTTTACCAAAATACGGCCCGTATACAGCATCTGAAGATGAGATTCATTTGTTCGATTCAATTAGAAATAAAAAGGTTCTTGATATTGGGTGTGGAAGTGGGCATTCGTTGCAATATATGGCAGAGCATGGGGCAGAGGAAGTATGGGGTCTTGATCTTTCAAGTGAACAAATTAAAACAGCGAATGAAACGTTAAAGCATTGGAATCCAAAGTTAGTATGCGGAGCAATGGAAGAGGAATCGGATATTCCGAAAGGATATTTTGATATTGTGTACTCCATTTATGCATTAGGTTGGACTTCAGATTTAGGGAAAACGTTAGAGCTAATTTATTCATATGTAAAGCCAGGAGGAAGTTTTATTTTTAGTTGGGAGCATCCAGTATATTCAAATTTGCAGTATGGTACAGAAGAAATTGTTTTAAAGTCTTCGTACCATGTGGAAACACCTATTACGTTTGAAACATTTAAAGGGGAGGATGTACAAGCGACATTATATAAACGAAAAATGAGTACATACATAAATGAGTTAAATAGAGTTGGTTTTACAATTGAGAGGATTGAAGAGCCTGAACCAGCTAGCTCATTTGCTGAAGAAACAGCAGAACCTTCTACGAAGTATTATTCTTTATATAAAGCTAGGATGGTGCCGACTACTTTTATTATTAAGGCGAGAAAATGAAAAATACAGCGTACGCTTTTTTCAGTGTACGCTGTATTTTATTAAAGGTTAGTACTTATCTTTTCGGTTGAAAAATATGTTGAAAGAAGTATTTGTGATGTAAGTTATCTACAATTTTATTTGCTTGATATGTGCGGTGTTGTTCAAGTCGAAGTCTTTGCTCCATCATTTTGATTGCGTGATCAGATAAACGTAACATAATACATTTCTCCTTTTCTATAAATATAGGTGACTATTTGGTATCGATCCCATATTTATAACTAAGGAGGCAAAATGTGTAGCATAGGCAAAAAGCACCTTCCCCTCCCATTACGCTTACGAGGTTAGCTGTCGGACTCGGGAAGTGAGAGTTCCCTACTTAAAAAAGATTCGCCCCAAGTAGCATAGCTACGAAAGTGGTTCCCCCGCTCCAAAATTTGGACTCAGCAAAAGGTTTTATAAAGTAAAAGATAACATAAATAATCAGGTTAGTCAAACTATTTATTGTTTTCTGTCTTTTTTAGTGAGGTTAAAATCACTCCATCAGGTAATATGATATCCTTTACTTCAATAAATCCATGTTTTTTATATAAAGACAGAGCAGGGGTATTTTCTTTCCCTGTTTGTACAATATATGTTTTGGAAGGGGAGAACATGTCAAATACATATAGTAGTAGTTTAGTTGCAATCCCTTTATGAAAATGATCAGGGGATACTACTAAACGATGAATATCAACTTCCTCTTCATCCATTTTAAAAGAAATAAACCCGGCAAGTGTATCTTCATAAAAATAGCCGTAAAAAATTTCATCACATAATTGAATATCGGCTACAGTATCATAAAGACGAGGGATGGCCGTACTATTTATATATTTTGCTTCAATTTCATAAGCGGGTATTTGAATGTTTAAAATAGAAGTAGCAGTGTTGTGAGAAGTTGTTACTAATTTTTGAATCATAGGGTAAAACCTCCTTTTAGACTTTCTTTTCATATATTTGACAACATTTTTCTTTATTGGATATAATAATTATAATAGTTACATAATAATTTAGTATGAAAAATAATTACACTATAATAGAAATGGAGGACTAAAGATGGGATGGATTATCACATTAATAGTTGGTGCTATTATAGGTGCAATTGCTAGTTCTATAACGGGTAAAAATTTCCCAGGTGGTATGTTCGGCAATATAATTGCAGGTTTATTAGGTGCTTCGTTAGGCGGTAAATTATTTGGATCCTTTGGGCCATCATTTGGTGGGATTCATGTCGTGCCAGCATTATTAGGAGCAATCGTGTTAATTTTTATTGTATCATTTGTAGTGAAAGCTGCAAAGAAATAGATATATAGATTATGATGAAAAGCCCTGAATAAGGGCTTTTCATCATTCGAAGAGGTGGTTTCGTTGGAGAAAATAAATATAAGAAAAAGAGATAAGCTGAAAAAGTTTTTTAGAGAACACAATTATTTAGCAGTGTTACTTGGGTTTGCACTATTGTTCATTAATATTTTATTACTAACAAAAATATCATTTGTTTTTACACCGTTTATCGTCTTTTTAAAAACAATTTTCTTCCCGGTATTATTAGCGGGCGTACTATTTTACATTTTGCATCCATTCGTTTCACTTTTAGAAAAGAAAGGTGTTTCAAGAATTGTATCGATAGCCTCGATATACTTAATCGTAATTGGATTATTTGTGTTTTTAGTTTTAACGGTTATTCCAATTATTAAAGATCAAATTGATGCATTAATAGATAACTTACCGTATTTCGGTCATGAAATTGAACGAGCAGTACGTAGATTTGGGGAAAGTAATTTACTAGGAAAAATTCAGGAGAATTTAAATATTGATGTAGCGAGTATGGTAAAAGACTATACAGTTGATTTTACGAAGTCGTTATCATCAGTAACAGGAAATGTAACTGGATTTTTAAGCACTGTGACAGAGGTCGTTTTAACGTTTGTAATGGTTCCGTTTATATTGTTCTATCTTTTAAAAGATGGTGAGCAATTACCGAATCATTTCTTAAAGTTTATTTCAGAGCAAAGACAACCAGCAGCAATGAGAATACTAGATGATATGCATTATGCGATTAGTTCGTATATTAGAGGACAAATTATTGTTAGCTTATTTATCGGTATTATGCTATTAATTGGTTACCTTATTATCGGTATTAAATATGCGGTACTACTTGCTATTTTAGCGATGATTGTAAATATCGTTCCGTACGTTGGGCCAATCATCGCAATTACACCAGCATTAATTATTGCATTTATTGACTCGCCAGCAATGGTTCTAAAAGTAATTATCGTTATGATGGTCGTACAATTAGCAGAAGGGAAATTTATTTCTCCGCAAGTTATGGGGAAAAAATTAGACATTCACCCGATTACTATCATTTTTATTATTTTAACTGCCGGAAATTTATTTGGGATTATGGGGATTATTTTAGCAATTCCAGGGTATGCGATATTAAAAGTGTTAGTAACGCATAGTTATAGATTTGTTAAGTTGAATACGTGAAAAAATGGCTAAAACAGTATTATTTAAATAGACTAAACTAGTAAGAGGATATTATGTTCAATATATGAGCATATATCCTCTTTTCTTATACATATTAGGTTAGTTATACAGTTATTAAAAATATAGTTTAATATATATGAATTATTCATAAAATAAGCGCAATCTAGTTGGCGGACGTAGGTCATAGTGGGAGGTGTAGAGCTGTCTTTAGACCAAGCCGTTAATATTTTTTAGGAATGAAGTGCTATGAGGGTAAAAGAGGTTCTTATAGAGAATAACAACAAAAGATATATATTACTGAATCAAGAGGGATTTCCAGTGATGCCAGCAATGAAGGAAATCATGGATTGGATAAAGGTTAACTATCAAGGAAAAGAAGTAGTAAGATGGAAAATGAAAACAACTGAATTATTTAAGACATATTTAGAAATTTAAGAAGACTGCCCAATCCAAGAACTAGAGTTTTTTGTCTGTTTATTCCAAAAAAATCTTTGTCGGAGATTAAAAAATTATGATTTAAACAGTAACAATGATCGGTATTAAAGAACTGTTGAGATGAAATAAGGTTTGATTAGAAATGATTTGAAAATCCTTTTTGAATGAGCACTAAAAAGAATCCATTTTGAAAACAATTAATCAAAATGGATTCCCATGTTAAAAGTTTGAATGTTGATTTTATAAAACAGATTGATTAAAACTCATGAACATATCAATTACAAAATTTCAAATACTTGTACTAGAATTAATCTATTCTTCAAACCAAAACAGAGTCTCGATAGGCGCTTTTAAAACCTTTGCAATATCATAAGTAAGTTGAAAGAAGTGTTATATTTTCCATAGAGTAAGTGATTAATATAACTGTTTTTTAGTTAGTGAAATAATTAATATTTTATTTTAGCTGATAAAGGCTAGTAAGTTTATCTAAAAAAGTATATAGCTGATTATTCATTGGTGTATAATTATTATTTTTTAATTGCTCTGGAGACTGAACGAAACGATTTTCCTTATACTTTTCTAGTTCTTGTTCAGAATGTTGAATTAATAATTCTATTAATTCAGGAGTAAACTCCATATGGCATTGGAAACCATAAACGAGTTCACTATATTCCACAATTTGCTGTGGACACCCCTCACTAAACGCTAATATTTTACTGTTTTTAGTTAAACCAGGCATATCGTTGTGCCAGTGGCCAACCGTACTTGTAGTAGCGAAATGAGAGAAAAGTTCATTCGTTTTTCCTTCTTCAGTTAAAGTAATAGGGAAGGCTCCTACCTCTTTTTCCGGACTATGTTCATGAGATGCACCTAAGGCTTCACCAATTAACTGGGCACCCAAACAAACTCCTATAACAGCTTTATTAGCCTCTATACATTTTTTGATGACTGATATTTCTGCGACTGCATCAAAATGCGGGCACATTTCTTTCGTTGTACTAGGACTTTGTGGTCCACCTAATACTATGAGTAAATCTATGTCTTCGATATTATAAGGAAGTGGTTCTTGTTCGTAAACTCTTGAATAACTGACCACATGTCCATTCATCTCTGCCCATGCTAGAAAAGCCCCTGGTCCTTCAAATATTTCATGAATAATAAAATGTAAGCGCATTTGTTTCTCCTTTTTAAAAGAATTAATTAATTTGTGAATTGATTAATTTGTGAATTGATTAATAATATTATAAGATGTTGACTGACATATATAAAGGTACAGTTTTATAAAAAATCACATGTCAGATGAGGGCTATATGAAAAACTTCTTGTTTACTTTTGAAAAAAGTATCCCTAAATATAAACAAATTTATACAAATGTCAAATTACTCATTTAAAAGGGGGTATTAAAAAAAGATGAATCGTTACCTTCGATACGTCAGCTTGCAGATTCACTCAATGTCAGTAGAAATACGACACTATTAGCATATGATCAGCTTGCAGCTGAAGGATATATCCGTGGCGAAAATCGAAGGGGGTTTTTTGTTAATGAATTAGAACCAAATTTATATCAAAGAAGAAAAAAAGTTAAACAAAAAGATGAGAAACAAATCAGTAAAGAAATTACCATTAACTTCAAAGTAGATACAGTGGAAAAAGAAATGTTTCCAAAAAATACATGGAAAAGGTTTGTGAATCATTCCATGGAAGAAAACCTTTTATATACATATGGTGACCCATTTGGAGAAGCAATTCTTAGAGATCAAGTCGCAAAATATTTATTAGAGTCTAGAGGATTGAGTACGGATCAAGGATCTATCATTATAGGTAGTAGTACACAACAAATGTTAACTTATATTGGTCATGTATTAAAAAGTGATTTCTCGAGCATTATTTTAGAAGACCCAGGTTTTTGGGGCGCTAGAGAAGTTTTTAAACTACATCATTTTTCTTTTGAATTTCTCCCAGTATATGAAAATGGAGTTGAATTATCTGAGTTAAGTAATTTAAAAGCTAGACTAATTTATGTAACCCCATCTCATCACAGCCCTTATGGAGTAAGCATGTCTATTCAACAACGACAACAACTTATTCAATGGGCTAAAAAAAAGAAGGGGTATATAATAGAGGACGATTATGATAGTGAATTTCGATATACACAACGCCCATTTCCTTCATTAGCATCTATTGATCAAAATAGGGTAATTTATATCGGTAATTTTTCAAAAGCATTTTTGCCAGGTCTACGATTAAGCTATATGGTCTTGCCAAAAGAACTATTAATAAAGTATAAAGAACACTTTAAAGGTTTTGAGAATACAGCATCAACGATACATCAAATTGCCATGGCAAAATTTATGAAGGAGAATGAATGGTATAGACATATAAAACGAATGCGTAATATTTATAGAAAAAAAATGGAACATTTAATTTCTACCTTAAACGAACATTTCGGTAACGATATAACTATTATCGGTCACAATTCAGGATTGTATCTACTCATAAAGGTGCATTTGCAAAAATCAGAGGATTGGTTAATAAAACAGGCGTATAAAAATGGTGTAGAGATAGGCCCGACATCCAGATATTTTGTTAATAATTATATTGATAGACCAATTATTAAATTAGCTTTTGGAGGTTTATCTCACAAAGAAATTACTTTAGGAGTAAAATTACTTAAAAAGGCATGGTTTTAAATAATAAAAGGAGTAAGCTTTAGTGCTATAACTAGATCCCACTCCTTTTATGTAATTTAAAACGTTATTTTAATTCTAGTAAAAGGTAACAGCATGATTTAAATACAGATTAGAAATACAAGTAAAGATATAACCTGTTTTCACATATCTCTACTGCACCCATTATTGGATTGTAATAAACGGAACTCAAAACCCTTACTTTACGGTAAATAAGGGTTTTGAGTTCCGTTTTGAAAGAAAGATTAATAAAAATGGATTATTTTCTATTCAAATAAAAATTCTTTTTTTATAAAAATGTTTGATTAAAATTCACTTAGAATTCTTTAATTAACAAAGGCCAAACATCGTAACTTTTAAATAAAGTCGCGCTTTATTCAAAACAACGCGACTTTATTTAAAAGCAACAATCATAGTTGTTCCGTTAAAGGGTGATACATATTAGTCACATATATATAATATGTATCACCCTTTATTATTTAAGACTTTTACAATTTAGGTCTTGATAATAACGCTCTGTTTTAGCTCTTTTTTATTAACAATTGATGTGCATATTGGCGTGCCCATTGATCTACTTCTAAAATAGCATCTAATGAAGGCTCTTTTACGTTATGATGAGCTTCAATTGTTTTGTAAATTGTTTTTTCAATATCGAAAAAGGCAATTTCGTTTTTAAGGAACAGTGCATTTGCAATTTCATTTGCTGCATTTAATACAGCGGGAGTAGTACCACC
The DNA here is from genome assembly GCF_054823925.1 of Bacillus sp. F9_6S_D1_P_5. Classification (NCBI taxonomy): domain Bacteria; kingdom Bacillati; phylum Bacillota; class Bacilli; order Caryophanales; family Bacillaceae; genus Bacillus; species Bacillus sp. F9_6S_D1_P_5. The sequence goes on from NZ_JBTREW010000001.1 coordinate 352,125, forward strand.
GATTTTGCCACATTCATATGCGTATTGTAGGCAAGGAAACGTCGCTAAATCTGGTTTTTCAAAGTGTAAACTACCGATTTCTAATAAATTTAATTTTTCATAGGAAGAAGGTAGCCGAGTAGGGTAATGAAACGCATATTGAATCGGCATTCTCATATCAGGGGCACCGAGCTGTGCCATAACTGATCCATCAATAAACTCCACTAAAGAGTGAATGATACTTTCTTTATGAATCATAACATCAATTTTTTCATAAGGAATATCGAATAGCCATCTAGCTTCCATTACTTCAAAACCTTTATTCATTAACGTAGCAGAATCAATCGTTAGTTTTGCACCCATTAGCCAGTTTGGGTGTTTTAAAGCATCCTTCGCTTGTAATGTTTTCATTTCTTCACGTGTTTTATCACGAAAAGCACCGCCAGAAGCTGTAACAATTAATTTTTCAATTTCCTTATTATTTTCTCCGTTTAAACATTGGAAAATAGCTGAATGTTCGCTATCAACTGGAATTAAACGACATCCGTTTTGTTTCGCAAGTTCAGTTACGATATGTCCAGCTGCAACCAAAGTTTCTTTATTAGCAATGGCGATATCTTTCTTCGCTTTTAATGCTTCAATTGTTGGGAGTAATCCCGAAACACCAACGACGGAACTTAATACAAGATTTGAATCAGGGTGAGTAGCTACCGCAATTAAACCGTCAGTTCCATATGTAATTTTTGTGTTGGTTGAAATACGCGTACGAAGCGTGTCCGCTAATTCTTTTGTCGCAACGCTTACAATGTGAGGTTGAAACGTTTCGATTTGTTGTTCAAGAAGATCAATATTATAATTTGTGGTTAAACCGACGATTTTAAAATGTTCAGGATGGGCTGAAACGACAGCTAATGCAGATGTGCCAATGGATCCTGTTGAACCTAAAATAGATATATACTTTACCATGAAAAAACCTCCAAAGTTGTTTCGAGTATTTCTGCAAACCTATATAGTATTGGACAATTAAAGTGGAAATTCCTGCTATATAAAACGAGAAATTTAGGTTTATTTGAAAGTCAAATGTGATAAACTGTAAAAAATAACGAAAAGCAATGAAAGAGAAGAGTACATATTCGAAACTTTTCAGAGAGCTGATGTGTGGTGGAAATCAGTAAGGGATGAATGTGGAATGGGCTCTGGAGCTTCTTGCTGAAATGAGTAAGCAAAGACGGTTACTTCACGTTAAGAAGTTAAAGTGAGCTATGATGATAGCTAATGAAGGTGGTACAGCGGGAGTCTCTCGTCCTTTTTATAGGATGAGGGCTCTTTTTATTTTTGGAGAGGAGGAGTTAGGTTGAGCGAAAAAATAATGTTAACAGGAATTAAGCCGACAGGTTATCCGCATTTAGGGAATTATATTGGGGCGATTAAACCTGCATTACAAATGTCAAAGAAGAATGAAGGAAAAGCACTGTATTTTATAGCTGATTATCATGCGTTAAATGCTGTACATGACCCAAGTCAGTTTAGTAGTTATACGAAAGAGGTAGCAGCTACTTGGTTATCACTCGGACTTGGAGAAGATGTTATTTTCTACAGGCAAACAGAAGTGCCGGAGATTTTAGAATTAGCTTGGATATTAGCTTGCCTAACTCCGAAAGGGCTTATGAACCGTGCCCATGCGTATAAAGCGAGGGTGGAGCAAAATAAAGAAGTGGGTTTAGAGGTAGATGCGGGAGTGAATATGGGATTATATACGTACCCGATTTTAATGGCAGCTGACATATTATTATTTCAAGCTACGCATGTACCAGTTGGAAAAGACCAAATTCAGCATATTGAAATTGCGCGTGATATTGCGACGTATTTTAATCATACATTCGGCACGACATTTACACTTCCGCAGTATGTCATACAAGAAGAAGGTGCCATTTTACCTGGTCTTGATGGAAGGAAGATGAGTAAAAGTTACGGAAATGTGATCCCGTTATTTGCAGAACAAGAAAAACTACGAAAGTTAATCTTTAAAATTAAAACAGACTCTTCACTTCCAAATGAACCGAAAGAACTAGAAACGTTATTTACGATATATAAAGAATTTGCGACGGAAGATGAAATACTGTTGATGCGTGAAAAGTATGAAACTGGCATTGGATGGGGTGATGTGAAAAAAGAGTTGTTTCACGTTGTAGACCGCGAATTAGCCGGACCTCGTGAGAAATACGCTATGTATATGAATGAGCCAAATTTATTATACGAAGCGTTAGAAAAAGGTGCTGAGCGGGCAAGAGAAATCGCGAAGGTAAATTTAGCTGAAATTAAAAAACGGATTGGATTTGAGAGGGAACGTTAAGCGTTCCCTTATTTTTTTACAAAAAAACCGAACGGAATTTCAATTTGTTACCAATATAGAGTGAGGAGGGATAGAAATGGTCACAATTCTCGAATTAAAAATGTTGCTAGTTCAAATAGGAATAGAAATTGTACCACCTAGTAATTTAAAAGAAAAAATTTTAATTCAAGTTAATCTGATGGAGGAAATAACATTTAATCATGTTGAGGTGAATAAAGATGAGTGAAATTGTGTTAGCGGTTCAAGGGTTAAGTAAGACTTATGAGAGTGTAGATACAAATGTTAGAGCTTTACAAAATGTATCTTTGGAGTTAAATAAAGGAGAACTCCTTGCCGTAATGGGGACGAGTGGGTCTGGGAAGAGTACATTACTAAACATACTTGGTGCTTTAGACAAGCCTGATGAGGGAGTCGTATATGTAAATGGTGAAGTCCCTAAAAATATGTTTGTTGAACCATACGCGACGGAGTACAGGCGGGATAACATAGGATTTATATTTCAGTCATTTCATTTATTAAAGGATTTATCTGTAGAAGAAAATATTGCGTTACCTCTCATATTATCAGTCGATTCAGAAGAAGAGATACGAGAAAAAACAAATAAAATATTAGATGTTCTTGGTTTAGTAAATTGGAGAAATCATCGACCAGTTCAGCTTTCTGGGGGACAACAACAACGTGTTGCAATTGGTAGGGCGTTAATAACATCTCCTCCAATTGTTCTTGCAGATGAACCTACTGGAAATTTGGATTTCAATACGTCTAATGATATTTTACGAGTACTAGTCGATATGAAACAAAGATTCAATCAAAGTATGATTCTTGTTACTCATGATCCTCACATTGCTACGTATGCAGATCGGGTTCTCTTCTTTCATGATGGAGAAAATGTTGATGATTATACGTGTACTCATGGAGTAAATGATATGAATATCATTTTAGATAAATTTAAAAAATTACTGGAGAAATCAAAATGATAAAATCAGTACGAGGATTAAGTTTACGCTTTTTTAAGACGAATAAATTCACTGCTATTTCCTCTATAGTTAGCGTTATGTTGGCTGTTTCTCTAATTGTTACGATGATTATATTTTCGAGTCATGCGAAACAGTCTGTTATAAATGAAGTGAAAAATGTATATGGAGATATGGATTTATCAGTTGGATATAACCTTGATCAAAATAAATTGATGGATAAATCCTTACTACAAAATATTAAGAAACAAGAAAATGTTGAATACATGTCAAAAGTATTAGTAAATCATTTGCAAGTGAATAAATTGAATACAGCTATTTATACAGTAGGTGTTCAAAATGATTCGCTATCTAAAAGCCGATATCACTTCACTAAAAATCTATCAAATGAAGAAGTAACATTAAATGATGGATTAGCGGAAACTTTACAAGTAAAAGTTGGGGGAAAGATTGAAATAGAAAATAAATCATATGTAGTAAAAGAAGTGTTACCTGATATAGAAGCTGGAGGTTCAGCTCTAGATATACTCATTTTATCGGAAGGTGCAGTGAAACAGCACGTATATGAAAAAACAGGCAAACACAATGAGGCTACTTATGTGTTGATAAAAGCGAATGCGAATGCAGATGTACTAGCATTATCTAGTCAAATTCATAAAATAGACAAAGAATTAAGAATCGATATTGCGGAGGAAGACGAGTTTTTAAAAAGTAACTTAGCATCATTACATATTTTTATAATCGTTTTATCTATATTAATACTTATTATTACTGCATTATTATTGATATCTAATTTTGAAGTGTTTTTATATAAATATAAAAGTCAATTTGCTATTATGCGATCAATGGGAGCAACAACGAAACAAATGTTTAAAGTTATATTTATTCAATGTAGTGTAATTAATTTTTTTGGTGTAATATTTGGTTTGTTACTAGCTGTAATAAGTAACCGTTTTTTACAAAGTTGGCTAGAGCATGTATTTGCTTTTCAAATGAATTCAATGAGTTTCGACTATAAAATAGCAATTGTAACAATGATTTGTAGTATCTTTTTTATTGAACTGTTTATGTTATATCCCTCATACAGAAGTTCGAAAATATTGCCAGTAAAGCTTATGCGTGAAAATGAAGAATCTGATTTTTCTAATAAAAAAACACGCAGTATGATGGGGAAATTCCTTTTAATTAGTAGCATATTTTTAACCGTTTTAGGTGGCTTTGTAGCAAATACGGGAGATACGCAGGCAATAGTGATAGTAATAGGAGCTATATTTCTCGTTTTAGGGGTATATATATTATTTCCGACTTATCTTTCTTCGATATTAATAGTATGTCTACCTATGATGAAAAAAATATTTGGAAGGAATACATTTGTTGCTATTAAAAATGTAATTCCACAAGTAAGGAAAAATACATTTGTTATCTTAATGATAAGTACAATGATGGTGATAGTTGTCTTTGGCTCCACCATATTTAAAACGATGCAAAAAAATAATGAAAGATATTTAAAACGAGAATTTCCAACACATATTGTTGTGGAAAATCGTTTGACTAATGATTCAACCATTACCTTACCTCATATACAAAATATATTTAAAGAAATAAGTAGTGTAAAAGGAGCTAGTACAATTAGTACGAACTCACTGGCAGAATTAAAACAAGCTGAAAATTATAGTACTTTTGACTATAATTTAGGTGATTTAAAGGAAATGGAAAAGCAAGGATTACTGCCAGAAGTACCTGCAAATTTGGAGAATAGTATAATTGTTACAAAAGAGTTAGCGGAGCGGTATAAACTTCATGTAGGGAATATCGTTCAATTAGGTCTATTTTCAGAACAGGAACAAAAAGTTAGACCGACTAGTAAGGTGGAAATTGGATTAATTGTTAATGAGCTACCGAATTCGCCTGCGGTACTCATGGATTGGAGTAATGTAACATATAAACAAGATTATACAGTTTTTGAGCGTGCATTTATTAGTTCAAATAATGAGAGAGAGACGTTGGAGCAATTAAAGAAATTGAAAGGCCAATATCCACAATTAAAAATAAGTAGTTATAATCAATCGTTAAAGCAATCTAATTTAATGTTTCAGCAAAGGTGGTCCATCTTCATCGTTGTTATTGTAGTAATTTTGTTTAGTGTAACATTAGGGGTATGTAATACACTTATAAATAATATTCAATCTAAAAGAAAAGAGTTTGCTATTTTACGAGCAATAACAGTTAAGAAAAAGGGGATTGTACAAGTTATTTTGACGCAAGTTAATTTATATGTACTTATTGGAATCATACTAGGGGCTGTTATAGGAATATTATTAACCTATATGGTAAGTATAATAGATCGTACACCTGTATTTTTTGATTTCAAACTTATTGTAACGGTAATAGCGGGGATGTTCGGAATAGTCCTTATTATTTTTATACCTTTTGCTAATAGAATAGGAAAAAGGGATATTGTACAAGAGTTAAATAAGGATAATAAATGAAAGAGGTTAACCCAAGTAGTTATTCAGCTACTTTTGGGTCAATCTCTTTTTTATTAACAATTGATTTGCGTATTGTTATGCTTATTAATAAACATATAGTATAGCACCTAAAGGAGAGGATTTCATGTGACGATGAGTCTCAACAGTTTTAATGAAAAACAATGGATTGACCATTATATTAGTTAAATGTTACCAAGTAATATCATTAGGTGAAGTAAGGAATTCACATTTTCGTTCAAAACTTATTAGTTGCATATGTTAAAAAGTATGCTAATATAGGGTTACTTATTAAACGTGTTTAATAAGTATAATTTAAGTCGCTTATTAAAGATGTTTAATAAGTGAGCTCATTCTATAAAAAGGAGATGATTCTATGAAAACGGAAAAAGAAAAGATGTTGGCGGGAGAAATGTATATTGCGGATGACGAAGAATTAGTAGCTGATAGGGTGGAGGCAAAACGTTTAACACGCCTTTATAACGAGGCGATGGAGATAGGAGATGAAAAACGTTTTACGTTATTAAATCAGCTTTTAGGTTCTTCAGCTGACGGGAAAGCCCAAATTAATCCTGACTTTCGTTGTGATTACGGCTACAATATCCACGTTGGAAAGAGTTTTTTCGCAAATTTTAATTGTGTTATTTTGGATGTTTGTGAAGTGCAAATCGGTGATAATTGTATGTTTGCACCTGGAGTTCACATTTATACTGCTACGCATCCGCTACATCCGGTAGAGCGGAATTCTGGCAAAGAATATGGGAAGCCTGTAAAGATTGGTAACAATGTTTGGGTTGGCGGGGGCGCTATTATTAACCCTGGTATTTCAATTGGGGATAATGTCGTAATTGCTTCAGGGGCAGTTGTGACAAAAGATGTACCTCATAATGTAGTAGTTGGTGGTAATCCAGCTAAAGTGATTAAAACGATAGAAGAATAAAGGGCATTTTCAACAGTTCGTAAATTATCGTATAGACAATGTGAAAGGTGTTTCATATGGAGAAATATAGTACGGACAATTATACAAAGACATTACTTGCTTCTCGAAATGCTCTTTTTCTCTTATTTGCTTTGCCAGGTGTCGCGTTTGCTACATGGATTTCAAGAACAGCAGCTACTCGAGATATTTTAGCAGTGTCAAATGCAGAAATGGGTTGGATTTTGTTCGGACTATCTGTCGGTTCAATAATTGGTTTACTGAGTGCAAGCCGCTTTATTGACTGTAAGGGAGCTAGAGACGTTATTATAGGCAGTATGTTTTTTATGATTGTTGGATTGATTTGTTTAGGTATAAATATTTATTTTATTTCTAGCATTGGTGCTTTTAGTAGCTTACTAGTATTTGGAGTAGGGTACGGATTGGCGGAAGTCGCATTGAATGTAGAAGGTTCTTCTATTGAGCAGAAATTAGGAACGACTCTTCTTCCGAAATTCCATGGATTTTTTAGTGTAGGAACTTTAGTAGGTGCGCTCAGTGGTTCTGTTGCAGTGTCGCTTCATATCCCGATTTTGTATCAGTTTCTTGCGATTTCGGTTGTGTTTGTATTACTGGTATGTATGTTGTATCGCTTTCTTCCGCATGGAACAGGAAAGAAGGAGAAATCGCGGATCAAAAAGAAAGCGAAGCGTACGTACTTACGAATGGAAAACAAGGTGCTTTTAATTGGTCTTTTTGTACTCGGGATGGCATTTGCAGAAGGAAGTGCAAATGATTGGCTACCTATCGTAATGGTAGATGGACATCAGCAAAGTGTAGTGACAGGTTCTATTATGTACACAGTTTTTGTAATGGCAATGACGTTAGCTCGTATGTGTAGTAGTTATTTCCTTGATCGATTCGGCCGTGTCGCTGTCGTACGTGCTACTATTATGATGGCGATTATAGGAATTTCAATCGTAATATTTGGGAGTAATTCGTATTTTCTAGCATTTGGTGTAGTACTGTGGGGGAGTGGTGCAGCGCTAGGTTTCCCAATTGGTTTGTCAGCTGCTGGAGATGACCTTGAGAATGCGACTTCTAATGTTGCGGCAGTTTCTATCATTGGTTATACAGCCTTCTTAGTCGGACCACCTTTTTTAGGGATACTTGGAGAAGCATTCGGAATACGTAATGCCTTGCTAGCTGTTTTACTATTTGTTCTTTTGTCTGGAATTGTATCATCTGTTACGAGAGAGAATACATCGAGCTAAATAAGGATTACATGCAGCGGAAATATATCATCTCTATTGCTTTAGAAAATGATGTATGATATATTGTCAACGCAACTTATTAAAAGTGTTTAATAAGTATGTTGATTAAGGTGGTGAGCGATTTGAGTGAACAATTTGTTACTCAAAAATCGATTAAAGAAACGATCCTTCGCGGCATTCGTACAGCTCTTTTAGAGCAAGGTAGTGCGACGAAAGTTGAACTTAGTAATACATTAGAAATTAGTTTTCCAACGATAAGTAAATTTATAGAAAATATGAAACAAGACGGTGAAGTCACTTTAGTCGGTTTAGATGATTCAAGTGGCGGAAGAAGAGCGAAACGATATGCGTATAATCCGGAATATATGTTAGGATTAGCGATATTTTTAGAGAAAAATGAAACAAACTATACCATTTTTAACTGTTTAGGGGAAGTAAAAGAACAAGGAAGTACTTCAAGTGTATTAATGGATACGGGCTTACATGTATTAACAGAACATATAGAAGGTTTTATAGCTACATTTCCGAAAATAAGCTCTATATCAATTGGTGTCCCTGGTGCGGTCGATAATGGGCGTATTTTCTATATTCCTGGTTATGAAAAGTTCCAAAATTTCCATTTGAAAAGTCACTTAGAGGAACTGTTTTCAATACCTGTAGTAATAGAAAACGATATGAATGCCGCCGTGCTTGGCTATTATAAAAACACTGGAAATAACGACAATTCATCTCTTGTGTATTTGTATTCAGGTCAAAATGGCCCGGGGGCAGGGATTATGATAAATGGAGATGTAGTAAGAGGAAGTACCTTTTTCTCAGGAGAGATATCTTTCGTTCCGCAGTACGATAATAAAAATTTCTTACAAGCTTTGAGAAGTGGGGATTCGAATAATCCAGAGGAATATAATATAGATGCTATTACTCGTTTAATAACTACATGTATAGCTATTATTAACCCTCACGGCTTTATCTTCTGTGACGATGAAGTGAATCAATTTGTAATAGAGCAAATTGTAAAAACTTGTCCGCAGTACATTCCGGCGGAACATATTCCGAACATAACAGTGAGCGATTGGAAAGAAGATTACTTATATGGATTAAAAAGTCTTGGACTTGATCTTATGATTACAAGAACAAGCAAAGAAAATTAAATATCAAATTGTTGGTTGAATACTGTAAAAGAAAAGGTGTCGATTATGAAAATTGAACATGTAGCAATTTGGGTAAATGATTTAGAAGGTATGCGTGATTTTTATAAACAGTACTTCGGTGGTGAAGAAAATAGCTTATATCACAATCCGAAAAAGCAGTTTGAATCTTATTTTATAACTTTTGAAGGTGGAGCGCGTCTTGAACTTATGAGACAGATAGGGATAGACGATAATACGCAAACACAAACAATAGGATACGCGCATATTGCTTTTTCTGTAGGTAGCAAAGAAAAGGTGAATGAATTAACTAATACATTAAGAGAAGCAGGATACCCTGTATTAAACGGCCCACGTACTACAGGGGATGGTTACTATGAAAGTGTAGTAAGCGACCCTGAAGGAAATCAGATTGAGATAACAATTTAACATAAACAAGCTCATTTCACGTTATCATGACGGGAAATGAGCTTGTTTTATTTCTATAGAAATATGTAATGTTTTTTAATTGGAGTGCTGAAACTCCTTAATAATTCTCTCAATAACAGGAGGAAGATTACTAGGTAACTCATCAAGCGGAAAGAAGCGTAGCTCTTTCGATTCTGTTTGGTTGCATACAAGCTCACCATGGAATTCACGGCAAATATAAATAACGAGTACACCGTGTACTTGATCGCCGTTTGGATAGATTTGAAAGAAATCTCGTCCTGAGTATGTACGGAATAGTTTTTGATTTTTAATAATAAGTCCAGTTTCCTCATATACTTCTCGCTTTAAAGCGTCTTCTAACGTTTCGTTATACTCTAAGGCGCCGCCAATTATGCCCCAGTGGTTGAAATCTGTACGGAGCTGCAGTAATATTTCATTTTTTTTATTTAATATAATGGCGTGTGAACCTATTAAAATAAGTGGATGATTTCCTACTAAATTTCTCATGTCTTCAATATAACCCATATTTCTTCTCCTTATATGTTAATAATAGTTAGGAAGTTCTTTTAACATTCTTTCTGTTTTACGTGCAGTAAAGGCTAAGTTATGATCATCTTTCGTTCTAAAAAATAATGTGCGTAAGAAGGTTTTAATGTTGGCACATAAAATACAATATTCATTTAGCGAAAGGCGTTTTCTAATTTGAGGAAGCCTTTTTATTTTTTTATGAATAATTGAAATTAACTCATCTTGCGGGAAGTCATGATATAGCATCGATAGTAACGGCGTAACAATTCGTTCATCTTCATTATTATGAAAAAGGTCAGATGGGATAAAAATTTTATTTAATAAACAATGAATTAATTCTTCGTACCACTCAAAGGTTGTATAGGAATTGTGAACAATTTCAGTAAAGGCATCAGATACGTGGGCAAGACAATGAGCCCATCCTTTATTTTCGATATAGCCTCGGAAATCTGTTTCTAAGTTTGTGTATGTAATGAGTTTGTTTTTTATTTCTTCGATATCCTCCTCTGTAAAAAAGTAGTGCGAGTTAGCGAATTGGAGTATTAACGCAATTAACGAAACAGTATAAGAACGTGTGAAAACCCCATCTGTATGTGGGGAGTAAATGTCACAATATAAATACTCATCGCTTAAACAAGTTTGCAAAAGTAATTTTAGCTGATCATCCATAAGGAATTCATGATGAATGAAATGTGCAAAACATTTATATATAAGTTGGTAACGAACGTAACTATCAGTCGTTCCAACATATTGAAGCATATTGAGCGTTAACTCATTAATATCGATATGTTGCAGTTGCGTATAGTCATTTTGTTGTATAAGCTCTAACTGTTGTTGTAACGTTGTAATATCCAATGGAGAACCTCCTCCGCACTTTAAAGATGCGATGTTTTCTAGTATTCTATATATTCAAGGACAATCCTGCTCATGCAAGGAGAACAAGTAGAAATTCGAGTATGACATAGATGAGGGAAGTATATGACGACTATAGAACAGTTAGAAACACATTTTAAAATAAGAAGAAATGCTTCTTCTATCATGATAAAAGAAAATAATGCAGAGCCTTTTACAGAAGCGCAATTAGAAGAAATCATGCAGTATTGCGTTGCTGAGGCTGAAAAAGAGGGAATAGAAAACTTACATTTTGAGATTTCTTCAAAAAGTCCAAATTACGATGTGTATAAAAAATGTTTCGAAACGTATTCATTTGAATATGTTACTGAAAACATGATTGTATGTAAGGATATATATGAAGTAGAAGATGTAGAAAGTGAAATTGATTTTAAGCTGATTGAAGAAGTAGGAGAAGATACATTTTATTCTCTTTGGAACGAAATGACGGAAGAACAAGTCACTTATGATCAATTTGTAAATATGATGCTACAAGAAATTGGGGAGCAATGGAAAGAACATTGTTTAACCGCGAGTATCAATGGAGAGCCGATAGGAATTGTAATCCCGCATATTGAGAGAGGTACGTTAGAAGAAGGAAAACTCATGTATTTCGCAGTTGCTCCAAATATACGAAATAAAGGATACGAAGAAGCATTCTTTACAGGGGCAATGTTTGTCTTAAAGGAAATAGGTGCATCTTATTATATTGGTGAGACAAATGTACAAAATGAGTGGATGAAGGATGTTTTTGAAAAGAACGGATGTCAGGTGCTAAGTTGTACTGAGCGATATGTGAGGAAAGTTTAGGAGGATGAAAAAGTTTCTTGAACTTGTTTAACGGGAATCCGTGTACAAATTTTGAACAAGTGAAAGAACTTTTTGCCTATTTGTAAGATAAAAAGAAAAATGAGAACGACAAAATAGATATTCCTATAATACAATAGAGAAAGATTCGATTATACGAGAAAGTGTTGGTGGAAGAATGGAGCAGCAAAGAAATTGGTTACAAGCGACTGTAGAAAGAAATGAAGACAATACGTTACATATAAAGTGGCAAAATAATATAGAAGAAGTTCGTATTTACTGGAGTACTTCACCAGAGCATATTGAAGAAATTGGAGAATTACTTGCAACGGTAAATGGAGAATCATCATGTACAATTGAAAACCCGAGTGAAAATGAGCGTCCATATTTTAGACTAGTAGGAAGTAATGGACAAGCAGTGACAGTAGCTGAGCGTAGATTGCCATTACAAGGGGCGTTTAACTTCCGTGATATGGGAGGCTATGAAACGACTGAAGGCCGTAAAGTAAAATGGGGCAAGTTGTACCGTTCTGAAGAATTAGCAGGACTAACAGAGTGGGATATCGACTATTTACAAAAGTCTGGCTTAAAGTTAATTTGTGATTACCGTACAGACTTTGAAGTGAAGCATAAGCCGAACCCTGAGATTACAGGTGCTCGTCAAGTGTGCTTACCAGTTATGCAAGATTTAGCGAAAGACTTGAATATAAATGAATTTTTCCAAGTTGGTGACCTTTCTATGTTAGGGAAACCAGGCGAGTATCTTGTGAAAATGAATCAAGATTTCGTAAGTGGTAATGAAGCATTCGTAAGTTTCTTAAACTTAGCACAAAATCCAGAAAACTTACCGTTAGTAAACCACTGTACAGCTGGAAAAGATCGTACAGGATTTGGATCAGCACTATTATTACTTTTACTAGGTGTACCGGAAAAAACAGTAATGGAAGATTATTTACTAAGTAACGGTTTCCGTGAAAAGTTAAATGAAAAAATGATGGCCTTTTTAGGTGCAAAACTACAAAACGACGAAAGCAGAGAGATATTAGGTGCGATGTTTGAAGCGCGCGCTGAGTATTTACAAGCTGCGATTGATGAAGTGAAAAAGCAATACGGTTCAGTTGAAGCGTATGCTGAAAAAGCACTTGGCTTTACGAAAGAGTCGTTAGAGGAAATGAAAGAGTTATTGCTAGAGGATTAATAATGAGGAGGGAGGCTGATTGGGTTAGCCTCCTGTTTCTATTATGAAATTTTTCGTTGCCTTATAATTCCTATCACAATTGGAATAACTGTCCCAATTAACAATATCGGTAAAAATAATTTTCCGAAACCGCCGCTCCAATCTAGAGCGATTGAAATTGTTTCAAATTGGATGAAAGCAAAAATAAGTAAACAGACATTTTTTAATTGATTTAGCATTTTTCTACTATTTAAATAAAATTGCTTAGCATTTGATTCATTCAGTCTTTGTGGATAGTTATGAACTTCTGGAAACTTTTCTAAAGTCTGCATGAGAAGGAGTATGAATGCTCCTATTCCTGGTAGAAGTAAAAGCTCCCACTTTGATCCCCAGCGATCTACAGCCCCATATGCGTTATAATGTGTGGGTACTTCCTCAGGTAATCTTCCCCAAATGATAATCAAAAAAATGATTGATCCAAAGAACAATGAATATCCAATTATATCTCCAACCCATTCGCTTTTTGTTTTTGGGATTTTTATTTTAGGTCTTTCCCATGAATTTACTATATTTTCCCGCTCCCTTCCTATAAAAACTAGAGTAATACAGTTCCTGGATTGCCAGTTTAAAATTTGAATCCATTATCCAAATTATCTCAAATTTATAGTGTTTTCACAATTAATTATTTTTGAATAACATGACTCGTGTGTTTTAAACAACTGTAAGATCTCTGGATAGTAGCTGTTTGTAAAAGAAAAAATTCGACTTAAGAGTTGATTAATGAGAAAATACAAGTTGTAAATAACGTACTAGTTGAGGAGAGCATAATGAAATATAAAGTTATATTATTCGACGTAGACGATACATTATTAGATTTCCCTGAAACGGAAAGAAATGCTTTGCATAACGCGTTTGTACAGTTCGGGATGCCTACAGGGTATAATGATTATCTTGCAAGTTATAAAGAGATTAGTAATGGATTATGGAGAGATTTAGAAAATAAAATGATTACGCTAAGTGAATTAGCGGTAGATCGATTTAGACAATTATTTGCCCTTCATAATATAAAAGTAGATGCACAGCAATTTAGTGATGCATATCTTGAAAACTTAGGGAAAGAAGTACATCTTATAGAAGGTGCAGTGCAATTATGTGAGAGTCTACAAGATTGCAAGTTAGGTATTATTACGAATGGATATACGAAGGTGCAACAATCTAGAATTGGAAATTCGCCTTTATGTAATTTCTTTGATCATATTATTATTTCAGAAGAGGTTGGTCATCAAAAACCAGCACGTGAGATTTTTGATTATGCGTTTGAAAAGTTTGGAATTACTGATAAATCAAGTGTATTAATCGTTGGAGATTCGCTTACTTCTGATATGAGAGGCGGAGAAGATTACGGCATTGATACGTGTTGGTATAATCCGAGTTTGAAAGAAAATAGGACAGATGTTAAGCCGACTTATGAAGTGGAGAGTATGCTACAAATTTTAGAAATTGTAGAAGTGGCGGAAGAAAAGGTAGCCTCATTTTAATCGTGTTGATATTTGTCGATAAGTCGATATTCTTTGTCGAATCATCGATATATCGAAAAAATCGTTGATATATTTTGAGTTACGGTAGATATATTGGAAAAATCGTCGATATAATTTGAGTTGCATTCAATTTATATCGATAATCGGTGTAACAACTAGAGGTGAGTAAAGAATGTTAACGTTTTTATTTGAGTTAGACAAAAGTATTCCGCAGAAGGATGAGCCACGGTATGCCGCTTATGTAAATGGCTTTATTGAAGGGGATGTAACGATTCTTGTCGGTGACAGCGTACTTTTTCAGAAGTCATGTATGAAGGTTGCAGAGCTTGGTATTTATTTAGGACAGTGGATGGAACAAGTGCAACATGGGCAGAACGAACAGTTGAATTATGAAACGAGTAATCGTGAGGAAGTAATTCTTGGATTCTTATACGAAGAGGAAGATCAGTGGAGAGTTGCTTCCAGTTGGCAGCAATTTGAACTGCAAGAGCGTATATCCACTACAGCATTAGTAGAGAGCGTTCGGCGTTATTTATATGAGCTAAATAAGGAACTGCGCGCGATAGAATATCCCGTGACATTTGATCAGTACTTAAGAGGAGAGCGAATGATGCAGCTTTCTTACAAAAGACTGTGTGATAGTAAAGCGGATACGACGTCGATAGAGGTTTACAATGAAAGTGAAAGAGTAGGCGCAGTACGGGGTTATTATAAAAATACGTTGATGAAAGTGCTAGACTTTATTCCGAAAGTCGGTAGTAATATCATTTATGAAATAAAGGATAGTAAGGACAATATTCGCGTCATCGCAAAGGATGTAAGTAGGCAGCGCCAAAGAAGGATTTTAGTAACGTACATCAATCATAATGATGCAGAGCATGAAATACTTGTATGTGACGGAAAGTTATTGGATGCAAATTTCTTATTTACCTTTACATATAAGAGAGAAGAATATGTTGTTCATAAAACTACTTTTGGGATGGGAAAGTTATTACGAAAAGGCTATGTAATTGCAGATTGGAATATTCGTCTTGAGGAAGACATGTATTACATTGAGATGAATGTATATGATGAAAATTATATACAGGATCAATACTTACTGTTAGGCGTATTTCATGCGGTTTTGTATGGGTGATAAATGAAAAATACCGGTATTCTTTGTGAAAAGAATGCCGGTATTTTTTATTTATCCTCAAAAATAAAAATCTCATCAATCGTACTATGAAGTGCCTTCGCTATATCATGTGCGAGTTGTAAGGAAGGGTTATATTTTCCTTTTTCGAGGTGGCTAATTGTTTCACGGCGCACGCCAACAGTTTTCGCTAAATCTTCTTGTGTCATATTCAATTTGGCGCGGTATTCTTTTATTTTCGTTACGAACGCCATGGCGCATCTTCCATTTCATCAACTGGTTTATCGTAAAAGAACATAGAGAAGCCGAACGTAAGAATGAGTGTGCCGAAAATAAGAGCGATATCAATCTCTTGTAGCGCCGGATTTGGAAATAACATTTCAATAAACAGAATGATAGCGGTAGTTAGTAATGTAACGATAAAGGCATTGCGGCACGATTTATTGACGATTTGTTCCAATAGTTCATCGTGTTGAACCGTTCTATACGTTGTGAAAAAGGAGAAGAAACAAAACATAGTAAACAATCCTTTTTCATAAAAAAAGCCAAGAAAACCGAAGAAACCAAGAAATCCTAAATATTTTATCCAAGTTGTTTTCACGATAGATTCTCCTTTCGATGTTAGAAATAAATCATGTTATGTTATAAATATATCACATGTAAAAATGTATAGTAATAATAGTTTTCCAATTCTTTTCATAATAATAGTAAAAAGAGGAAATATACTGCGAAATAAAGAGGATAATATTGTAAAATGGTTGTAAGGAGGGGGAGGAAGGCATGCTAACTTGGATTATGGTCGTTGTATTACTTGTAGTGATTACTGTAGTGGCAACGGTGTTAATTGGGCGGAATGGTGATGCAAATTATAGTAAAGCGACAAAGGGGAATATTAGAAGGCTTACGATGATTTATATTATACTAGCTGTTGTTTTAATCGTTGGGTTAGGTCTGTATATTTATTTTAAAGGTTAAAAACTGAAAAATACAAAAATCTAAAAATATAAGTATGCTATAATGTTAATATAGTTATTTGGTAATTAAGGAAAGGATTGGATGGAATGATTGAAATTACGAATGTGTCAAAAAGTTATAATGGGTCTACCTATGCAGTAAAAGATTTAAGTTTATCTGTGCCTAGCGGAGAAATTTTTGGATTTTTAGGACCGAACGGTGCGGGTAAATCAACGACAATTAAGATGATTACTGGCATTCATGGGGTGGACAAAGGGACGATTACGATTAACGGTATAGATATTATGAAAAATCCAATGGAAGCGAAAAAGACGTTTGGTTATGTCCCAGATAGCCCAGATATGTTTTTACGATTAAAGGGAATTGAATATTTAAACTTTATGGCAGATATGTATGAAGTGCCGAAAGAAGTACGCCAAGAACGAATCGAGTCTTTAGCGAAGAAGTTTGATCTTTACAATGCTTTATCGGATCAAATTCAAAGTTATTCACATGGTATGAGACAAAAAATCGTTATTATTGGTGTGCTCGTGCATGAGCCAGATGTATGGATTTTAGACGAACCGTTAACGGGGCTTGATCCTAAATCTGCATATATTTTAAAAGAAATGATGAGAGAACATGCGGATAAAGGGAAGATTGTATTTTTCTCTACTCACGTATTAGAAGTAGCTGAAAAAATATGTGACCGCGTTGCGATTATTAATAGGGGAAATTTGCAGTTTAAAGGAAATTTAGATGAAATGAGAGATCATTTTAAATCCAATGAATCACTTGAAAAAATGTTCTTGGAGATGACGGGCAATGAGTAAAATTTGGACGTTAACGAAAGTATTATTAAAATTAAATTATGCGGATTTTATAACAGATAAGAAGAAGCGATGGGCGTATTTATTTTCATTTGCAGCTATTTTATTTGTCGGCTTTTTACTGTTTGGTTCTATCACACACGCAATGTATGAGGGAATGATACATTTAGGGCAAAATCCGGGAATGATTATCGCAATGGGACTTGCGATTGCGAGTATTTGGGTATTTTTAATGAGTATTACGAACATTTTAACTGTATTTTACTATAGTAATGACATTGAAATGTTGTTGCCATTACCATTAAAACCAGCACAAATTATTTCGGCGAAATTTTTAACAGTATTAATTACACAATACGTAATGAGTTCATTCATTTTATTACCAATCTTTATTACGTACGGGTTAAAAAGTGGCGCATTTATTACATATTACATATACATGATTTTTATTTACTTACTCTTCCCGATTGTGCCGTTAATATTAGCGTCGTTACTGATGACAGTTATTATGAGGTATACAAATATAGCGAAAAATAAAGACCGAGGAAATATATTTATTGGAATCGTAAGTATACTATTTATTGTAGGAATTAATGTGTTTTTACAGTGGAAAAATAAAAGTTCGTTTTCTGAAGATGCAATTACGAATTACCTAGCGAACAACGAATCTTCTCTTCTAGTACAAATGACAAACTATTTTCCAACTACATATTTCGGAGCAGTGGCATTAGTAGAAAATGCAAATTGGAAGGGTCCTTTATACGTAATCATCTTTGCACTTATTTCATTTGTATTCTTTGTGTTGTTTTATTACATTGCAGAGCGTACATATTTAAAAGGGGTTATTGGGCTTTCAACGAGTACAGCAAAAAAAGAGGTCATTTCAGCAGAAGGCTTACAGAAATCAACGGTACAAAGTTCACATTTGAAAGCATATGTGAAAAAAGAATTTAAAACGTTATTCCGTACACCACAATTTTTCTTAAATTGTATCGTACAAACTTTCGTTATGCCGATTATGTTATTCTTTGTTTTATTCGTGCAAGACGGGAATTTAAAGTGGATTACAGGGTATATTGATAACCCAAAATCGGCAGGCCTTGCAATTGGTGTTGGTCTTTGTGCATCGCTATTTTTAATGGGAAGTAACGTTATCGCGACAACATCATTTTCACGTGATGGAAGCTCTTGGTTTGTGAATCGTTATTTACCTGTAAAAGCTTCGGATATCTTTTTTGCGAAAGCAATCACGGCTTGGTTAATTAATGTGATCATTTTAGCAGTATTCGGCATTACGATGGCGGTTGTAGCTGGGATTTCTCCTGTATTCATGTTACTGTGGTTTTTACTAAGTGCGAACGGGTTATTGTTAATTAATTTAATCGGTACACGCTGGGATGCACAAACTGCAGATATACATTGGGATACAGAACAGAAATTATTTAAGAGCCGCTATACAACATTGTGGAATTTTTTAGCTAATATCTTTATAGCTTTAGTTATTGTAGCGGGAGTAAGTTTATTATACTTCTTCCTTCAAGTAGGACTGTGGGTTATGTTTATCGTTTTATTTGTAATGTTTACGATTGTAAATTATATTTTCATTAAAATTTTAAAATTAGGTGCAGAACGTATATTGTCAAATATTGAATAAATAGATAGATCCTCTGTATTCGCGTGCAGAGGATTTATCCATAGATGGAGGAGAAAAGGTGAAGAAAATAGCAATTGTAACAGGGGCAACTCGTTTGAATGGAATTGGTGCAGCTGTATGCAAGGTGCTTGCTCAAAAAGGGATAGACATTTTTTTCACGTACTGGTCTCAGTATGATAAAGCGATGCCGTGGGGAATGCATGACAAAGAGCCCTTTTTGTTGAAAGAGGAGATTGAAAGTTACGGTGTTCGATGTGAAATGGCAGAAATCAATTTATCGCAGTCGTATTCGCCAAATCGTTTGTTTTATATGGTCTCAGAACGTTTAGGTGATCCATCTATTTTAATTAATAATGCAGCGTATTCTACTCATACGAGAATTGAGGAATTAAACGTAGAACAGTTAGATAAACATTATACAGTGAATGTTCGCGCTACTATGTTATTAAGTTCATTATTTATAAAACATTATGCAAGCAAGGCGAGTGGAAGTATTATTAATCTTACTTCAGGGCAGTCGCTAGGGCCAATGCCTGATGAACTAGCATATGTAGCGACGAAAGGAGCAATTGAAGCATTTACAAAATCAGTAGCACCAGTTGCGATGGAGAAGGGGATTACAGTGAATGCTGTTGACCCTGGACCGACGAATACGGGATGGATTACAGAGGAGCTGAAGCATCATTTAGTATGGAAGTTTCCGCAAAGTAAAGTAGGGGAACCGGCGGACGCAGCACGCTTAATTTCTTTTTTAGTAAGTGAAGAAGCAAAATGGATTACGGGGCAGGTTATTCATTCGAATGGTGGTTACTCATAAATATATTATGTTAACAAATGTTGAAAAACAAAAAAATGAAAGAAAATAATATTTTTTTGTTTAAATAAAATGTCAAGAAAGATAAAAAATTGATAGGAGAGTATATCGTCATATGAAGATCGTAATTCTTCATGTGACAATATACTCTTTTTCTTTTGCCAAAGAGAAGAAAAATGCAGTAGAAGAAACTCGAATATTCAAATTGGTTTATCGGTTTTTGTACGTATTATTATGAAGATTACTGTCGGAAAGATGGTAATTCGTATGAAAAGGGATTTTTTAAGGGGAAATCGAATCGTAAAGGGGAGGATAAATAAAGTAAACATAGGGGGATTTATATGAAAATGAAAAAGGTCGCTATCGCATCGATAACAATTGGTACAATGCTTACTATGGCAGCTTGTAGTCCTTCAGCAGATAAAGAGACAGAAAAGAAAGAGCAAGTAACAGCGCAAAATGAAGGAGAAGCAAAAACGACAAGTGCAGATGAAGCGTCAAAAACAACGAAAGATACTGAAAAAGAAACAAATACTACTTCAAATGAAAAAACAGATAAAGATGCAAAAAATACGAAAGAATCATCAGGAACAGAAAGTAACGGTAAAACGTCAACTCAAAATGAGAATGTGAAAACAAAAGAAAAAGAAACGACAGGAAAAACGAATGATCAAACGACTAGCGGAAAAACGACAGATCAAAGTACAAGTACAAACTCAGACGGAAAAACAACGAAAGATCCGAAGAAAAGTGTAGCTGTGAAAACAAGTGTCAAAGAAGTTGCTGCATTAGTTGATAGCTTAGACAAGCAATTAGCTGCCAATCCGAAATTAGAAACAGTAAATAAACTTGGAAAACAAATTAATGAAAAGTGGGATGTGATTGAGAAAGAGCTAGAAGCATCACACCCAGCTGAATATAAAACAATTGGGCAAAGTATGTACCCGTTAATTGTAGGAGCGGAGAAAGAAAAGATAGATATTGCTAAAATGAAGTCATTAACGATGAAAACGAAAAAAGATTTAACTCAGTTATTAACGAAACTTTCGTAGTTTTAAAAGCCTACTTGTGAGTAGGCTTTTTTATGTTGAGAGTGTAATGAAAGTTTATGGGAATTCTAACGAAAAAGGAGGGTAATAAATATGACAATTGATCGAGTTTGTACAATTGGCCCAGCAAGTAATAATAAAGAAACGTTAGCGCAATTAATAAGAAATGGTATGAAAATAGTGCGGTTGAATTTATCACATGGCACGCATGAAAGTCATAAAGATATTATTCGTCTAGTCAAATCGCTAGATGATTCTATTAAAATTTTAGGCGATGTACAAGGTCCTAAAATAAGGTTAGGTGAAATAAAAGGAGAACAAATTACACTTCAGGCGGGAGATTCATTTCTTTTACATACACAACCAGTTACAGGGAGCGATAGAGAAGCAAGTGTTGATTATGAAGGAATCGCGAATGATGTGAAAGTTGGCAGTAGAATTTTAATTAATGATGGCGAAGTTGAGTTAATCGTTGAGAAGATAAGTATGGACAAAATAGAAACAAAGGTGAAAACAGGTGGTAATATTTCATCTCATAAAGGGGTGAACTTACCGGGGGCAATCGTTAGTTTGCCAGCTATTACAGAGAAAGATAAAAAAGATATTCAATTTCTTTTAGAAGAAAATGTTGATTTTATCGCATGTTCTTTCGTACGAAAACCTAGTCATATAAAAGAAATACGAGATTTTATTCAGCAGCATAAAGAAACTTCGCCAAATTTAATCGCTAAAATAGAAACGATGGAAGCAATCGAGAATTTTCAAGATATATGTAAAGAAGCAGACGGAATTATGATTGCAAGGGGCGATTTAGGAGTAGAGTTGCCGTATCAATTTATTCCGCTCTTGCAGAAAATGATGATTCAAGAATGTAATCGAACGAATACATATGTTATTACAGCGACACAAATGCTTCAATCTATGGTAGATCATTCTATTCCAACAAGGGCTGAGGTAACTGATGTGTTCCAAGCTGTACTGGACGGAACGAACGCTGTTATGCTTTCTGCTGAAAGTGCGTCAGGCGAGCATCCAATTGAAAGTGTAAAAACATTACGTCTTGTTTCTGAATTTGCAGAACATGTGAAAAAAGACGGTCCTTTTGTGATGAAAGATGTACTGAAATTGCTACATAAGTCTTTGGATGCGTGATAAAGTGAAACTTTAATCAGTGGGGGGTGTCCATCCCCCACTGATTATCAGTCCTCACCAATCGGGCTTTTACGGGCGGTTGACCTCCCACCTAACTCCTCTGCATTCGCCGAATTTTGAGGTGGGAGTCTTACTGCCCAGCGAATAGCGGGATAAATAAAAAGAGGGCGGATATGCATCCGTCCTCTTGTGTTTCATTCCTATTCTTCTTGCTCTTGCTCATCCAAAATCTTTTCAAACGCAGCAGATACTTTTTCGAACTCTTCATCATTCTCAATGTATGAGAATTCACTATCTTCTTCTACTTTTAAAAAGAAAATATCAATGTCTTCCTCAGTTTCTGTTTGGATATCCTCCACAAAGGCAACGGCAATATATTCTGCGCCTTCGACATCCATCGCTCCAAGTACTTCTACTTCTTGCTCTTCGTTATTCTCATCACTAAGAGTAAACACTTCGCCAACTTCAATATCAGACATATTCATTCTCCTCCTGTCCAACTCTAATAAATAGAGTGTTTAAACTGCATACATACTAATATAGTTTTCCATGAAAAATCAATTTCATACATAGGAAAAATCAAATTCTACTTCTTTAGTATGCGTATACAGCTATAAGGAGCGCGTGTTATCTTACTAAATCCATTCAACAATTGTATCCATAGTCTGTCTTGTTTTATCACGTTTTGGCTCTTCTTTACGGTAACCAAAGGCAACCATAACAGATACTTCAAAGTTATCGCCATTGATTATGCCTTCTTGTCGAAGTAAAGAATCTACTTTCTCTTTATCAAATCCTTCTATTGGACAAGAATCAATACCGATTTGAGCTGCGCTCGTCATCATATTACCTAAAGCAATATAGGTTTGTTTTGATGCCCAATCAAATACAGCACGATCGGATTGTAATAAGTTAAAATCTGTTTCCTGGAACTTTTTGAAGAATTCATATCTAATTTTTTGAGTATCTTCAGGTAATCCAATAATATCGTTCATCATATGTTTAATATACTCTGCATCATAATGCATATCTTTAATGTTTCTTGAAAGAACAATGACAAAGTGACTAGCTGTTGCAAGTTGCCCACCAGCGCCCCATGAATGCGGTTGTAGTTTTTCTCTTAATTCTTTATTTTGTACGACAATAAATTTCCAAGGTTCATATCCAAAAGAAGAAGGAGATAATCTTCCTGTTTCTAAAATGAAATGAAAATCCTCTTCTGAAATTTTGTGCATAGGATCGAACTCTTTACATGCATGTCTGAAATGAAATGCCTCCATAATTTTCTCTTTTGTAATTTCTTTTGTATTTGTCATAAAAGTTCCTCTTTTCATTAATGTATTTTGTAAGTAAATTATATTTTTAAAGTAACATAGATACAAGTACGCACATTTATGTGGTATAGTATCAAAAAATATACTATTGGTAAGGGAAGGGACTTATGATGGATTGTTCAAACGAAAATAATATAAATTACCCATTTTTAAATAAATATTCTTGTCCAGTTGAAGCGATGGTTGAGGTCATTGGAGGGAAATGGAAAGGGGTTATTTTGTATCATTTATTAGATGGTACAAAGCGGTTTAATGAATTAAAAAGATTAAAACCAAATATCACGCAAAGAATGTTAACACTGCAGCTGAGAGAACTCGAAGCAGATGGCATTATACATCGTGAAGTATACCGAGAAGTGCCTCCGAAAGTAGAATATTCGTTAACCGAGCTTGGTGAATCACTTCGTCCAGTAATTCTATTAATGATGGAATGGGCAACTCATAATATGGAGAAAGTTTTGGAGAGTAGAAATACGAAAAATAATAGTTAAGAGTTGTAGAAATAAAAGGTGTTTTCCATACGTGAAGACACCTTTTATTTCTGTATTTTTACTTTTTAACTTCAACTGCTGAAGTTGGAATGGCAGCCAAGTTTGCAGTTTTACCATACCAATCAGCATGTTTAAAAACAACACCTTTTCCATATCCTTCAGTTGAAGTACGTTCCCATAGCGTTGTTGAATAGCTAGCAGTAGGGGATGCTGTACTTACAGAAGAAATTTGATTTTGCCAACTAGGAGACAAGTTTTTATAACCGCTACTTAGAGAAAAATACTCGCTACCTTGATTTGTACGTTTATAGAAGTCTGTACTACCAGGTCCGCTTCCTTCAACACCAAGGGGAGTGATTGTATTATTCAACCTTTGTTTATCTTTTTCAATAAAAGCCTCTAAACTTTCTTTGCTCGAAAATCCATAAGATAACCAGTCTCCATTTTGATTTTGTTTCGGTAGAACTAGCGTTATTTTTACGTCTTCCTTTGATGGAGCACTCAATTTGTTAAACGAATCAACAGTCTTTTCATCTACAGTTACATATTCGAAAGAGGAAATCGTATAATCTTTTTCGGTACTAGCTGATACTGATCCTAGTCCTCCAGTTAACGATGAAACAGTTAATAATGCACCTACTACTAACTTTTTAAGCATGAATTCATCTCCTTTAAACTTAGATTTTTTACATAACTAAAATGTATGATAATTAAGTTGTATTGTAAATGTTTAGAATTTTATAAAAATAAAACAGAATATTCTTTTATTAGTCTGGAGTAGGGAAAGTAATTTGAAATTAAAAAAGGATTTACTTAAAAAGTAAATCCTTTTTGGGTGTTAACAATAAAGTTATTGTGTAAATTTTGCAATTTGCTAACCGACTTCAAAACTCTACTGATTAAAGTTTCATTTTATCCAGCTATGAATCATACACTTCTTTTGCATTCGTAGAAGCAGCATCTAATAAAAGGAAAAAGGCTGCTATAAAATGTAGAACCATTTCTATATAAGGAAAGAAGGCAACTAGGGTAACGATAATACCGATATAATGAGGGTACGCATTCATGCCTGCTTTTTTAGCTAATAAAATAGTAGTGATATGTAAAGCAATTAATAGTAGCAAAGGTATCCCATTTAGGTTAACAAGACTTGGAAATACATAATAACAAGGAAGTAATAAAAGGTGATAGATCCCTGTAGTCCACTTTAGTGCTTGTATGTAGGTTTTCAAAGTAAATCCTCCTAAAATCATTCATATCTATATATTACCAAAATTAATAGGTGATTGGATATTAAATACTTATGGTTTTTAGTGGAATATAATTATTTTATGTTAACTAATGGTTTCGTTATCTTTAAAATAGAAAAACCACCCAAACGAGGGTGGTTCGTATTATAAATAACTACTTAAAGAAGAAAGGGAGACTTTCACCTCACTACCTTCCTTCATATTCCGCAGCATAACGGTGTCTGTACTAAGTTCTTCTTCCCCAATAATAAGCACATAAGGGATGTTTTCTTTATTGGCATAATTAAGGGCACGTTTTAATTTGCGTCCTGCTAGTTCAAGTTCAATTTTTAAGGAAGTGGTAGCACGTAATTGCTGGGCAATTTGTAAACAGTGTAATTCTGTCCCGAGTGGGATGATAAATACATCCGCTGTAGATGATATCGTTTCTTTCTGCGACAGTGCTGTGTAAATAACGTCTAAACCGAATGAAATACCGACTGTTGGATAGCTCATATTATCGCCACGGAATGCCCCAATAATATTATCGTATCGACCACCGCTACCGATGCTGGATGTAATCGAGCCATCTTTTAGAAAGATTTCATATACGGTACCTGTGTACATTGTGAGTCCTCGTGCTAAAAATGGATTGAATATAGCATTTTCATTTATTCCGAGAGCGATTAAATATTGCTGTAATTGTTGTAATTCGTTTACTCCATCGGCAACGAGTGGATTATTGAAAGCTTCTTTAAAGTCAGCAATTGAAAGCTTTAGACAAGATAAAACGGTATTACATATCGTATCAGCCATTTCTTCAGAAATTCCGCGCTCAAGTACATCTTTTCGTACACCATCAATCCCAATCTTTTCGATTTTATCTAATGATAAAATGACGTCACTCGTTCGTTCAGTAGGAATGTTTATGGACTCCAGAATACCGTTTAACAATTTTCTGTTATTATATTGGATCGTTACTTCTAAGTTTAACGTTCGGAACAGTTCAAACGCCATACTCATAAGTTCCGCTTCTGCCATGACTGATTCTACACCAACTATATCAACGTCACATTGAATGAACTCACGAAATCTTCCTTGTTTAATTGGTCCATCTCGAAAGACTTTTCCAATTTCATACCGTTTAAAAGGAAGGCGGATGTTCGGATTCATTGCAACGACTTTTGCGAATGGAATTGTTAAATCATAGCGTAAGGCAAGGTCACGTTTTCCTTGATCCTGAAGCGTATATATTTCTTTTAAAATTTCATCACCACCACCGTACTTGTAAGACATAAGCTCATACATATTTAACGTTGGTGTTTCTAACGGTTTACATCCGTATCGTTCAAATGTATCTTCACAAGCTCTTTTAATTTTATTTCGTAACACTTGTTCCTCTGGTAAATAGTCTTTCGTTCCTTTTACATTTTTCATTTCCATTATAATCACTCCTTTTTAAATTAAAAAAAGCTATGCAGGTATAAAAATACCCACATAGCTTTATGAACGCTTCGTGGGTCAACAGGAAAAGCCCTGTACCCACGAAGAAAAATTTTTCTTCGGATACACGGCGTTACGTATGATGATGAAGTTGGAAAGAAGTATTAACATTTCGCATTACGAATCTCTCCTTAACGTAAGTTTTTCAAAATTATATCAGATGATTTTTGAATTATCAATATTTTTAGTTGTGAAGCGAAATGTATTCATTTCACATTGCCTACAAGATATTTTCTGTTCGTGCCATTTTTATCGCTTCTTCCCGATTGCTAACACCTAGCTTTGAATAGAGATTTGAGCAGTAATTACGGATTGTTCCTTCAGATAAAAATAGCTTAGCAGCAATAGATTTATAGCGTAATCCGTTGGATAGATGTTCTAAAATTTCCATTTCCCGTTTTGTAAGTCCGTATGGAAAAGTTTGTTTAGTTGATTTGATTTTCGCTAATTGCTCACGTTGAAGTTTCATTTCCTCAAAAATACGTGTAGCAACTGATTGGTCAATCCAAGTTCCACCGTTATAAATAAGTTTCAAGGCCTCCTTCATTTCTTGTGGATGAATAGATTTCAACATGTAACCTTCAGCTCCATGCTCGAGTGCAGTTGCTGCTTGTAAGGAATCTTCAAATGTTGTCATAAGTACAATCTTCATATTAGGCCAACGTCGCTTCATTTCTAGTAAAGCCTCAATACCATTCATTTCTGGCATCTGAATGTCCATCAGTACAATGTCAGGTTGTAATTGTTCACATAATATTAATGCCTCAGATCCATCGTATGCCTTCCCAGCAACAATAAAATCAGTTTGGTTCTCTAAAATTTGCTCTAAACTATTTGTAATAAGTGCCTGATCATCAACGACCAATAAGCGAATGATGTCATGTACAGGTTTTGTTTGTAATGGAATATTACAAATAATTAATGTTCCCTGTTCAACATTAGACTGAACCGATAATGTCCCCTGAACTTGTTCAAGTCGCTCTTTCATTCCACTGAGTCCAAAGCCACATTGAATTTCTTTCATTCCAATCCCGTTATCTTCAATTTGCAATCGAAGTTGTTGGTCGTCGAAATGTAGTTGAACGGATATGTTGCTCGCTTTACCGTGTCGAACAGCATTTGTTAACGACTCTTGAAGACAACGGTATAGGCAAAAATTCACTTTTTGCATTACAAGGGTTTCGTTTCCGATCATACGAAATGTAACGGCTGTACCTGTAGATTTCATAAATTCATCTGTTAATTGTTGCAAGAATTCACTTAATGAATTACTAAGTGGATTATGAGATAGCTCATGTAGATGCTTTCGAATATCATTTAGACTATGCTGAGCAATACTGATAAGGGAATCAATTCGTTCAAACTGTGAATCCGGTACTGATGATCTTAGTGATGTGACGCCAGCGATGAGAGAAGTAAGTGTATGACCAATTGTGTCATGTAGTTCATGTGACAGTCGATTACGTTCTTCTATTAAAGTAAGCTCTTCAATCCTATTAATATGTTGCTCTAATAGTAATTTTTGCTCTTCAATAATTCGAGATTGCTTATGATACTGAATTAATATATTAAAAGAAATACCAATGGCAAAACCGAGACTACAACTAACGATTAGTTCATATGGCGGTCGGTTGGCAATCCAAGCATTCAATAGTGGAAATGCAAATCCACAAAAAATACCGCTCCATATATAATTATTTCGATTACTACATAGTCCAATAATGATTACGACTAAAATGAAAGACCAAAGTAAATTTGGAGCTACGGATGCTAAGTAAAGATAAAAACAACCCGCAGTGATAATATCGAATGCAGGGTACCATTCTGGCTTCTTATATCGAATAATTAATGGTACAAGGTAAACGACAAAAGTGAGAGAAAGTACAATCATACTTGATGTATGAATGGATGTTGGGAACATAAAATTAGCGCTGATAATAACAATTAGCCAAAATGTTCGTATGAGCACAAATATCCAGTCATACCAAATCCATTCTTTTGTGAATGAGAACATAAATTAAGCACCTACTTGTATTTTAAGATTAATCATTAATGATTCAGATTCATCATGTAACATATCTTTGAAATCGTCAATAGAAAAACAGTCAACAAACTATGTCATATGAAGCAGTTGACAGTTTGTCACATGTTTTATATGACATAGTTGCATAAAGCGTCATAAATAAATTAAAACGTTTTGTCACTATGTGATTTAACAATATTGAAGGTAAGGTGAGGGAGTGAGGCAACAGAAAAATTTAAAATAATAGGAGCGATGCATAATGAAGTCATTTATCTTAAAAAAAGGAACAGCCCTTACTTTAACAGGAGCAATATTGGTTGGAGCGTTAGCGATACCTTCTTTTGAAAACGTACATGCGGTAAACAAAAGGACATCAATTGAACAAGTTATTGATAAAGCTGCCGATGCAAAGAATATTCCAGGAGTTATTGTTACTGTGAAAAATGGAGAGACAAGTTGGGCATATGCTTCTGGTGAAGGTAATATTGAGAGAAATCATAAAGTAGACGCTGATTCTGCTTTTAGAATTGGGAGCACAACAAAGACCTTTGTAGCTACAGTAGTATTGCAGCTTGCGGGTGAAAAGAAGTTAAGTCTTGATGATACGGTAGAGAAATGGTTGCCAGGACTTATTAAAGGGAAAGGCTATGATGGCAGCAAAATTACGATTCGCCAACTATTAAATCATACAAGTGGAATTGCTGATTACTTGACTCCAGATCTTAAAGAGAAATTAATAGAGAATCCAAGTGAGAATTATACAGCGGAACAATTAATTTCTCGTGCTTTACAATTGGAACCAGTAAAAGGATGGTCATACTCGAATACGAATATGGTTATTATTGGATTAATTATTCAGAAAGTAACAGGGGAATCATATGCTGAGCAGATACAAAAACGAATTATTAATCCTCTTAGTTTAAAAGAAACAGTTCTTCCTGGAAGCTCAATGGATATTCCGAAAAAAAATGCCCGTGGCTATTTAAATACGGGAGATAAATTAGTAGATATTACTTTGTTTAATCCATCGTTTGCTAATGCTAGTGGTGAAATGATTTCGACAGGAGAAGATATGACAACGTTCTTCCGTGCCTTATTAGGTGGTAAATTACTTACACCGGAAATGCAGAAGGAGATGGTGACTCACACAGTAGATACCCCATTAGGAAAGTATGGACTTGGTATTCACGCAACAAAATTACCAGATGGTACTGAAGTATGGGGACATGGTGGTGGTATCCCTGGTTTTACTAACTTTGCTGGTGGAACGAAAGATGGTCAACATGTTATCTCGATAAATATTAATGTATTAGGCGCAGAGAAACAGATTAATAATATTTTAGCTTCGGAATTTGCGGCAAAATCAAAAAAGGAACCCACTAATAAGGAAAAGAAAAGCAAACATCGAGAAGAAGTACAAAATGTAATGGATCAAGTAGTAACGAATAAAAAAATTCCTAGTGTTATAGCTGGCGGATTAAAGGATGGAAAGCGTTGGTCGTATGCTACCGGAACAGCTAGTTACGAGATGCCAAGCCCTGTAGAACCGAATTTTTCGTTCCGTATCGGAAGCATAACGAAGACATTCACTGCTTCTGTTGTACTGCAATTGGCTGAAGAGAAACAATTAAACCTTGATGATACAGTTGAAAAATGGTTGCCGGGAGTTGTGCAGGGTAACGGATATGATGGGAGTAAAATTACAATTCGTCAGTTATTAAACCATACAAGTGGGATTGCAGCATATACTGATTTAGATATGCGAGATATTACATTGCCTCAAAACCCATTTCGTTATTATAGTACCGATGAGCTCATAAGTTTAGCACTTGCAAAGCCGCCTGTATTTGCACCAGGGGAGGGCTGGGACTATTCGAACACAAATACTGTTATAGCCGGGGAAATTATTCGGAAGGTAACAGGAGATACGTATGCGGAGCAAATTAGAAAAAGATTTATTGAACCGCTCGGGTTAAAAGAAACATTCGTAATGGAAGCAAGTTCGCACATACCGGGTAAGCATGCTAATGGTTATAACATGGATAGATCAGGTCGTTTATATGATTTGACAGAAATTAATCAGTCATGGGCAAATGCAGCTGGAGATATGGTTTCAACAGTGGAAGATTTGACTACATTCTTCAGTGCACTGTTAGGTGGGAAGCTCTTAAATCAAGAACTAATGAATCAGATGTTAACAACGGTAGATTCACCTATAGGTAAGGTTGGACTGGGAGTTTATGAAGAGAAAACACCAGACGGGCAATCGTATTGGGGACATGCTGGTGGGACTTTTGGATTTGAAACAAGGGTCGGTGGACCTATTGGAGGAGAACATATTTTAGTAACTGCTATTAATGCAGTAGGTCCAGAAGTCATTACAGGCAGGGATAAAATATTTAATAAAGAATTTGGACGTTAAATGTAAAATCGGCATTGAGCCTTCCATTTTAAGGCTCAATGCCGATCTTCTTTATGTAATTTTGAATGTAATGGGAAATGAAATCTTTGTATGATGATGCATAAATATATCTACAAAAATGTGAAGTTATGCAGGTGAAATGGAAAAGGGTGTATAATAAAACTTAATAATATGAAATAACCTTTTAAGGAGACCGTTATGAAAAAAGATAAAACAAATGCGATGCGAATATTAGATAAAGAAAAGATCGAATATTCGATGATGTCATATGACCCAGACGATGGAAAAATTGATGGCGTATCAGTAGCTGAGAAAATTGGACGAGAAGTGAGAGAAGTATATAAAACGTTAATCGCTCAAGGGAATAGTAAAAATTATCATGTGTTTATCATTCCAGTAGATGAGGAACTGAACTTGAAAGCTGCCGCAAAAGCGGTTAGTGAAAAGAAGATTGAAATGATTCCTGTAAAAGATATTACGAAAGTGTCAGGATATATTCGCGGTGGTTGTTCACCAGTTGGGATGAAAAAGCTATTTTCAACATGCATTGATGAGAGTGCGCAATCGCTTGAAACGATCATAGTGAGCGGCGGGAAGATTGGTATACAAATTGAGCTGAAAGTGGATGACTTAGCGAAAGTGACGAGAGCGCAGTTTGGTGAGGTAACGAAATAATGATACATAGGAAAAGAAGTTCTAGGTTTATAGGATAATTAGTCCATTATGGGGGCTGATTATCCTTTTTTATACAATTTTTTGGCTAATTCAGTAACAAACAACAATAATAACAATAACAATAAAACCGCGTCAGGATAGAATGTGTAAAGGATGTATAGATTCATAGAACTAAAAAAGAAGGTTCCTTTGTGAGTGCAGGGTTCTTCTTTTTCCTTGCTATTGATAATGATACGTTATGTTAACTTTATATGAATATCCTATCCATTCAAATTTGCACAAGGAACCATGAATATCAATAGAGTGGAGATTCAATGTGCTGTTAATACTCATAAGAGTATAGCTATTCCTGAAAGATTAGGTTTTACTATAGAAGGTATCAAAAGAGAAGAAAAGTTGGTGGAACAAACTATTTTCAAAATAAGGAACGCTATATAATAAAATTGTATTATTATGTTAAAGGGTAATTTATCGTGACCACCAACCAACAAAGTGGTTGCTTACTCTCAATTATTGAAAGGAAAGTTTTATCCTTTCGCGAATTCATTATACATGCCGAAATTACGAAATTCGCAAAAAAATCGCGGTAGAGCATTGGAAAGAGCATTTTAATTTTCTATAACTCCATAGAGAGGTGATTACGCATGAATCAAAGACCGTCTGAAGAAGAATATGCCAGCAACTTGGGAGAGTATATCAGGTTGGTGCCGGAAGGCAACATCATCGACATTCTGCTCGCTCAGGAAAAGCAAATGACCGAGCTGCTGGCATCGTTGACCGAAAGCGATGGCGCGTATCGGTATGCCGAAGGAAAATGGACGTTGAAAGAAGTCGTGGGCCACATTGCAGACGGAGAACGCGTCATGGCCTACCGCCTGCTCCGGTTCGCAAGAGGGGACCAGACGCCTCTGTCCGGTTTCGACCAGGAATTGTTCATGCCTCCTTTCGGAAACTGGACAACCGCACAATTGGCCGAAGACTACCGGGCCGTACGGCAATCGACGATTACACTGCTGCGCGGGTTACCGGCGGAGGCATGGTCCCGCAAAGGCACAGCCAACAAAGCAAGTATTACGCCGCGCGCCCTCGCGTACGGCATTGCAGGACACGAGATTCATCACATGGGGGTCATCCGAAATCGGTATTTGAGTTAGTTGTCCGGAAGATCGGGACGGAAGCTGCGCGGAAAACGCGGCTTCCGTCCATTCTTTATGGCACCCGCCCCGTTCATAGACTGATATGAAGATGGGACAATATGGGGTGAAAAAAGCAGCAGCGATTGGTTGCAGACTGGATTTTGTCTAAAAATGAAAAGCAAATAATAATCTCAAATAAGGGGTCTTGCCACATCGCTATCAAGTTAAGCTCATACAACGTCAATTATAGTTGACGTTATTTTTTTCTAATGGCTACATGTAAGGGAAATTAAAGAGTTGCATACGAAATAAACCCTAAAGGGTTTCATTTTTTTAATTTAAGCCGCTTGATTATCAGACATGGTGCAATTGTAAAATACAGGTGTTAGCTTCTAATTGACTACATAATTGTGTTAATGAAGTATGAGCTATGTGTTTGCTTAACCAAACACAAAGAGCCACTAAGTCTTGTGCACGATATTTACTCACAAACCCTATCTTTCTAGCTAACTGTTCCAAAGCATGTGGCGACATATGTCGCTGTAATTCTTCAGTAAACAATTCTAATTCATCAGAAATCCATAAATCCATACTAAAAACGCCATCCTTTCTGTATGTTTCTACAAAAAAGAATAGCGTATCTTTGCATTTTGAGGAAGTTTATTTTTGTTAGCTTGATAGCGATCTGGTGCTACCCCATATTTGGAATTTAATGTTCGCTCAATATAATCTACTTCTGTCTGTTAAAGATGGATTGATCATATCCGTTACTGCACGATATAGATTTTCCGGATATTCAGCTATTCGATGACATAAATACAAGTACCACTCTTTTCCGTAAGTTAAATATACTTTACAGTTGTACCCCTTACTTTTTAAATCCATTAACAAATCCGGACGGATTCCGTAGAGCATTTCCATTTCTACGTTGGGTCGATTAAGGTATTGACGGTTTTCCATTTCTTGAATAAGCATTTCATCATGTGTGGCTATGGATACTGGGTGGTTAGATTCTATTATTTGTTCTACAAGTTTAAGATAACGATTATTTAATTCCTTTGATCTAGACATAGCAACATCAGCTGTTTCTTGATAAGCCCCTTTGACAACTCGTATTTTCCCAGGATAATGAACTAATTCCTGAACATCATTGTTGGACCTATATAAATGTGCCTGTATAGTGATCCCTACATTAGGATATTGCGTAGTTGTTTTTTTATAAATATCAAGAATATCGTCAGTTTTTGATGTTTCTTCCATACTTATCATAAGTGTAACGCCGTACAGATTTGCTTTCTTGGCTAACTCAAGTAAATGAATATAAGCTGTTTCTGGATCCACAGATAATCCAATATGTGATAAATCAAACGACACAGTCGACTTCATGGAGAACAAACCCATTTCTTCAATAAGATTCAAAAACTCGTTTTTGGCGTTTCGGCATTCTTCTAAATCTGTTGTATTTTCACCAATGTATTCCAATGAAATAGAATAACCTCTTGAAATCAGTTCTTTTGCTGTTGCAAGCCCATCTTGCCTATGCTCTCCGGTTACAAACCGTTTGGCGGCTTGCAATAATAAAGGATAGATTTCATTGGACTGCTGAATATAAGATTTAATATGTTCATTTCGTGCAACCGATTTAAGTGCTTGGGTGACTTGAACCTTTGGATTAGTCATAACTTACATCTCCTTTTTCATATTTACATAAACTTTATCATGGTAAAATGGTTTATATTAGTACCATTTATAATGAATTTTCAAAGTACCAATTTTAGATAAGGAGTAAATTTCAATATGCTTTGGATACCCATTGACCGGTCGTTAGATATACCATTAATTAGACAAATTTATCAGCAAATACGAGAACAAATTTTAAACGGGGACTTACAATCAGGAGAAAAACTACCGTCGACACGTGAACTATCTTCTGAGTTGAATGTATCCAGGAATGTGATTTTGGAAGCGTATGATCAATTATTGGCTGAAGGATTTTTAGTTGCAAAAAGGGGTGCTGGAACATTTGTTGCTGAAGGAACTTTTTTAGAACAACAGAATAAAACACCTTCATTTCATTCTGTGAATTGGAGTGAAGATAAAAATAAAGATGATAACATCATCAACTTTCGTTCAGGTATACCAGCACTGGATTTATTTCCGCGTAAGACATGGGCAAAATTGTCTCATACCATATGGAATGACATTGCACCTTCTACTTTTGGATACGATATTCCCGAAGGACGTCCGGAATTACGACAGGTTTTATCACGCTATTTACTGAAAACAAGAGGTGTTGATTGTCATCCAGAACAAATTGTGATTACATCTGGTGCAACCCAAGCTATGACACTTGTTTCTAAATTACTTTTATCGCACGATGATACAGTGATAATGGAAGATCCAATCACCAAAGATATTCAAACTATATTTAAAACTTCAGGTGCTCTTCTTTACCCTATACCTGTTGATGAATATGGAATGAAGACATCGTTGCTGCCATTAAATAATTATCCAAAGTTTATCTTTGTTACTCCGTCCCACCAGTTTCCGTTAGGAGGAACGTTACCAATTCAACGAAGGATTCAATTGATTAACTATTCTAGAAGAACAAATTGTTATCTTGTTGAGGATGATTATGACAGTGAATTTAGATATGAAGGACCACCTGTAAGTTCATTACAGGGATTGGATTCAGATCGTGTATTATATATTGGTTCGTTTAGTAAAATCTTATCACCAGCCCTTAGAATGGGATATTTAATTCTTCCTTCACAACTTATTGAAAAATGTCGCAAGCTAAAATGGTTTTCGGATTTACATACCCCTTCTTTAGAACAGCTTATCCTTGCCCGTTTTATTGATGAAGGCTATTTGGAACGACATATTATGAAGATGAAGAAAATGTACAAAAAACGAAGAAACTTCCTTATTCATTGCTTAAAAACAACATTTTCGAATAGGGTTAATGTTTTCGGTTATTCAACAGGCTTACACCTAATTGTTGAATTAAATGAATCCCATTTTTCAAAAGAATTACTCGAATGGATCGAACGGTTTGGAGTTAAAGTATATCCTGTAGAAGATCATACTATAGAAAAAGGAAAACATCATAATCGCATTATTTTAGGTTATGGGCATCTAAAAAATGAAGAAATTAAAGAAGGTGTGACCAGACTACATAAAGCAATATATAATTTTAAATCCAAAAATTAAAGCCGAGCCGTCCTTAGCTTAGCATGAGGACAACTCGGCTTAGTTTTCTGTCAGGATCCCATCACTATCCAGCTAAAATTTTATAGTACCTCCAGAACGAAATTTTGTGTTAACTTGTAACAAAAAGTTCATTTTTTCGTTTTGGGGTAATTCTGGATTTTTAAGTTGATGGATGTGGGGCGGGACCCTATAGCTGTGTAATAAAATTTGATAAAAATTACCTCGTGAAAAATCACTCTCTTAATAGGTGATTTTTGTTAAAAAACAAAAAGTTACTTTCTATAGGAATTCGAAATAAACAAATGTTCTGTTATATCATTTATAATAGATGCTATTAGTTAGATTCAAATTACTCTACAATTGCTAAAGTGATTGAATATAAAAAAAGAATTTGCAGCATTTCAAGCGTAAATGATACGTCTGGAATAAACTTAATAACAGAGTAAATAAAAAAAGCGTGTTTTAAAAATTTTTATTAAAACACGCTCTTACTATCGTTAAATATTTAGTTATTTTGTATTCCTAATCTCATTAAATCATTTGTTACTATAAAAAATATTATTTATAATAAACTTATTAAGTATTAAACAATATAATTCTAGATTGATAACCTTTGAATTTTATATATTGTTTAAACAAATAATTATCGTGACTTCTAATTTAATGTACCATCATCTCGTGCGCAATATCATGTCCATTCTTATTCGATGGGTAGTAGGTAGGCCAGTGTATGACTTCATCCAATAAAGCTTCACGATTGTCACCCCAATACAAGTGGTAGTGATCAGCTTTATTCGGATAAATACCATGATCACTAAATTGAATATACTGAGGAACTCCTTCTGTTTTTTCTGCTAGTTTAAATATGTATCTTACACCTCTATTCCCTGCATCATATGTCAAAATTTTGTATCCATCATAGATATACTTACCAGAATATTCTTCTTTGTTTTTGTAGAATGTTACAGTATCTCCTTGAATCACGATACGGTTCACATCTGTTTGATATCCTTCATTATAATACTCCTTATATTCTTTGGCTGACATTTTACCTTTATGTTTCGCTTTGTATGCAAATACCTCATCAAGTGTTCCATCTTGTAAATATGGATATACTGATTGCCAGTCTCCTGTCCAATCGGAGAGTGGTCGATCCTTCACTTGGTTGTCTTCAAAATATCCTTCATAAATTCTTTCTGTTGCTTTGTCATGAGCATGACTATGATTATGACTGTGATCGTGTTCATTTTCATGTGTATGACTTTCAGTTGTTTGCTCTTGCTTTTCAGAAGGCTTTTCTGCAACTGATGCGAATTGTGTTGCTTCTTTTAAAGTATTCACGTTTTCTTCCATTAAAGTGAAGTAATCTTTATTATTCTTCGCATCGTCTTCAGAAATAGTAGCAAGATGATTTAAGCGTAAAATTTTTGTACCAGTTTCTTTCTGAATAACTGATGCTACTTTTGGAGTAGAAAACGTTTCAAATAAAATGTATTTTAGACCATATTCTTTAACTGTTTTTGTAATTTCAGCAAGCTTTTTTTGAGATGGTTCATCAGAAGCTGAAATCCCAGCAATAGGAATTTGTTTTAAACCATAGCGTTGTTCCCAGTAGCCATAGGCTGCATGGGAAACTAAAATTTCTTTCGTTTTTGCATTTGCTACAGCAGCTTTAAATCGATCGTCTAAATCTGTAAATTTAGTTTGAAGTGCTGCAAAATTCTTTTCGAATTCTTGTTTATGATCAGGCTGTAATTCTACAAGAGCATTTTTGATTTTTTCAGCTTGTTTCATCGCTAGTATAGGATTTAACCACACGTGTGGGTCTTTATCGTGATGATGTTCATCTTCTTTATGTTTATGTCCATCTCCATGATCATGATGTTCATCTTCGGTTGCGGCACGCAGTTCGATTCCTTTTGATGCATTTACAATTTTAATATTTTCTTTTTGTAAGGTTTTTTCCATTTTTTCAGCAAACGGTTCTAATTCTGCACCGTTATAAATGAATAAATCAGCTTTTGCAACTTTCACTGTTTGTTTTTGGCTTGGTTCAAATGTATGAGAATCTGCACCAGGAGGGTAAATTGCTTCGACATTTACATAGTTTCCACCAATTTTTTTTGCAAAATCAGCAAGAGGGAAAATAGTTGTATAAACAGAAAGTTTCTCCTCTTTTTTTACTGCACTTTCTTTTTTATTAGAACATCCAGCTAAAATTAAGGTGAAAATAAGTAGGAATGAAAACATAGTTAATTTTTTTGGCATGAAATTCTCCTCTTTTCTTTTTTACAAGTTTATTTCCTCCAATTCTATGAAGAAAATATCGTTCCGATACAAAACGGAATAATTACGTTTTAGTTTGCGAACCTAGTATAATACATCTTTTTGAAATTCACAATAAATAATAATCATTACGATTTATTTTTTTTATAAACTTATTAAAAAGAATGGTATTAGTTTTTAGTATTTTTTTGGCCTGTCACATCGCTATCAAGCTAAAATTTTATAGTACCCCCAGAACGAGATTTTATGCTAATTTGTAATAAAAAAGCCCATTTTTTCGTTTTGGGGCTAATTTGTTTTCTTAAGTTGATGGGCATGGGGTCTTGCCAACAAAATGACATAAAACCCACGTTAAGATATTGTTTTTAAAGTGAAAGACTTGATTTTGTAAGCTAAGGATTGTAACTAAATTGAGCGTTTTTGTTACAACATTGATTTCAAGAAGCGTTAACCTGTATTTAGCCAATTTCGTTACGCTATAAACCTTGATATAAGAGGTTTTATTTTCCTTAGCGTGGGTTTTATGTTAGTACGTTGGCGGTACCCCTAATCGATAATTATGTAAATAAGCTGTTCACTGGATTCTCATAGAAAACTGTGATGATACAAAATCTTAGCTAGATGGCTATGTATCGGTACCTGACAATAAAAAGGCAGGAACATATCAAATATGTTCCTGCCTTTAATTTTAGAGAGAGGTTTCCTAACAGTTGATTTTGTTAATGAAAGTCGACTTTAAATCCATATTTTGTATAGAATATAGTACATATAATAAAAGTATGAGGTGATACAGTGAGAGAGATTCATATTCATAAAATCATTGCGGATAAAAGAAAAGAAAAGGGAATTACACAGGAAGAGTTAGCGGCGTATATCGGTATTACGAAGGCATCTGTTTCCAAATGGGAGACAGGGCAGAGTTATCCGGATATTACATTTTTACCACTGTTAGCATCGTACTTTAATATAAGTATAGATGAACTAATCTGTTATACACCACAAATGAAACAGGGAGATATTGGATATTTATATCATAGACTAGCAGAAGCTTTTAGTGAAGAACCGTTTCATGAAGTAATGAAGGAGTGCAGAGAAATAATTAAAAAATATTATTCTTGTTTTCCATTATTACTTCAAATGGGACTACTTTTTATTAATCACCACATGCTAACAGAGGATACGGATAAAAGAATTGAAATTTTAGAAGAGGCAATGTCTCTCTTTAGCAGGGTGCAGGAAGAAAGTGATGATGTTGCTCTTGTGAAAGAGGCGGTATCGTTTCAAGCAACTTGCTATCTTATACTCAATAGACCAAATGAGGTGCTTCAATTGCTTGGTGGAACGATACGTCCTAACGTTCCGGAAGAGGGTTTAATCGCACAAGCGTATCAAATGCTTGGAAATGCTGAGAAGGCGAATGAAATGATGCAAATTAGTATGTACCAACATTTAATACAACTCGTTGCGACAATACCGAATTATGTAGTAGTAAATGCTTCAAACTCTGAAAAGGTAGAGATAATCTTAAATAGAGCTTTCATGTTAATTGATATATATGAAATAGAAAAACTACATCCTAATATGACTTTAAAAGTTTACTATGCTGCTGCACAAGTATATTGTATGCAAGGAAATTTTGAAAGAGCATTAGAAATGTTGCAGAAATACGCAACAGTTTGTGCAGCTAGTTTCACAGTAAATAGTCTGCATTTACACGGCGATTCCTATTTTGATGCGATTGATGAATGGTTTGCAGAATTTCCGCTCGGTGCTAAAACGGTTAGAAATGAAGAAATTATAAAGCGAAGCATGTTACAAAGTATTGCAGAGAATTCAGTTTTCGATCCGATGAAAGATGTAAGAGAGTACAAAAATATAATAGCGAGTTTGAAATTTAAATTGGATATAAAAGAATAGAGGGGGAAAAAATGATGGCCTTTGATGAATATGAAGTAGCGATAAATAGTGAATTTACTTTGCAAGGTACGATTACTAAACCGAAAGCTGACGGGAAGTATGCTGCGGTTGTCATTATTGCTGGATCTGGAGAAATTGATCGTGATGGAATGATTGTACCGTTAAAACTTGAATCGAATATTTATAAAGGTTTAGCGCATGTAATGGCGAGACTTGGAGTAGTGACGCTCCGCTTTGATAAGCGCGGAGTAGGAAAGAGTGAAGGGGAATTTCTGAAGACTGGAATGTGGGATTTAGTTAGTGACATAGAGGCTACGATTACGTATTTAAAAGAACAACCATTTGTTGATCCGGAAAATATCATTTTAGCTGGCCATAGTGAAGGGTGTATGTTAGCGACAGTAGTAAACGCAAGAACACCAGTTAATGGACTCATACTTCTTACAGGAGCTGCGGAATCATTAGAAGAAGCTACGAAAAGACAAAGAGAAATTGCTTATAAAGAATTAAAAGAACAAAAGGGAATAAAGGGAAAACTAATGCGTCTTCTTAATGTGGAGAAACGTGGAGAGAAGCAGATGGAAAAAATAAAAGAGAAAATGATGAACACAGAAAAAGATACGATTAAAGTTGGTTTTAAACCGATGAACGCAAAATGGTTTAGAGAGCATTTTCAGCATAATATTTATAAAGATTTACAGCAAGTAACATGTCCAGTACTAGCAGTTGCTGGTGATAAAGACATTCAGGCTGATCCAGAAAAGGCGAAACGAATTGATCAGTATGTGAAAGGTGATTCAGAAGTACATGTAATCAAAAATATGGATCATAGTTTAAAAAATTTTGAAGGGGAATTTAAAGTATTAGAGCTTCAAAAGAACTATAAAGAAGGAGCGGGAAAGCCACTCCACCCGATGCTGGAAGAAATAATTGTGAATTGGATAAGTTCGAACTTTATCTCGCATAAGATCCCTTCATCAACATTAAGTGAATATGAGGGAGATGGGAAAGAGAGTAACTGTCTGTAAAAGAAGGATTGGTTTAGATTAATAATAGGTATAAGTTCTTTAGTAGTTTCAAGCATATCTCCCTGATTGTACATTCTGTAGTAAGATAATAAACTTTTATCATTAGATTGCTATAGCGAATCCTCTTATTCAATCCGATATGGTACTAAATTCTGTAGAGGGGTGTTTGTATAAAATTCGAAGTATAGATTCATATTCCGCTTCAAAACTCTTATCTAAATTAATATAGGTGTAGGCTTACAATAAAGTTAGAACAATTATACAACACCCTATAAATAATCTAGGCTATTTATTATTAGGAGGAGGCCAACTATACACATAATCCATGAAAGAGCCGATCCCGAATGATTAGCGATTTTCATTCGGAGCCTCTCGAGAGGTTTTTGCATCCACCGACCAAACAGGAGATAGAAGAGAAACAGCACGAGAGAGGGCAATACCATAATAAAGTTGTATCCAGCTAAAATGGAAGACCATTCTACCCATGATAGGTTAGAAGTAGTCAGTATACCAATTGCTGCAAAATAA
Source organism: Bacillus sp. F9_6S_D1_P_5 (assembly GCF_054823925.1). Taxonomy (NCBI): domain Bacteria; kingdom Bacillati; phylum Bacillota; class Bacilli; order Caryophanales; family Bacillaceae; genus Bacillus; species Bacillus sp. F9_6S_D1_P_5. The sequence goes on from NZ_JBTREW010000001.1 coordinate 393,995, forward strand.
GGAAATGCAGTTCCCGCTTCAATTAACGTAGTAGTGAATCCGAGCGCAATCATTGAAAGAATGCTATTTGATTTTGGTGAAGGGAGCTTTGAATTTTTCTTTGGTGGAATATAAAAGCTTGCGATGAATAATAGGGCTCCAATAATAAATAACGTCCAGCTTACGATTTGGTTTTGAAATACGCCAGAAATAATCTCAAACAAAAAATCAAATCCTAACATGAGCGAAACTCCAACAGCAAAATAACATCCAGCTACCGTCAATAAATAAACGAATAAACGTTTCGTAAGACTCTCATTATCTGTTAAAAGTAGATATATTGTTACTCCTATTGTAGTAGGGCTTAGCGTGTCCAATATAGCCAATCCGCCTATTAGGAGAAGTTGTTCTGTATCCATCGCTCATTCCCCCTTATTTCGGCTCAAAATTATTTTTTTCAGTCATAAAAATGACATATGCCTCGTTCATAAACTGAAGCACATCTTGGTCGATTGGATATAAACTGAGTTTCTCTGATTGTTTTGGAGACATTCTTATCTCCCAAAGCTTATCTAAAAATTCCTCCTCACCTTCAAATTCTTCTAAGCGTTTTTCATCCATTCTTCTAATGATATTTTGAACTTTCGTTGCTTTTGGGCCATCCTTCATATAACGCTTTAACTGGCCGATGAGAGCAATCCATTCAAGTGAATCAGAACAGTCACTTGCCATTTTAGGAACCTTTTCCAATAGTTTTATTTCTTTTTCTTTAAATACTGATTCGCGATAATACTGTTGTATATCTTCATTTTTGCTGGATAATTGCATAATCTTCTGAATCGCAATCCAGCTTTCTTCTCCTTCTATCGCAATTCCATTTATCAATTCCCGTAAGGATAATTCTATTTTCTTTAAATTTTCCTGCTCTTTTATTACGTAAGATAATTGACTTTGTAAACTATCCGACCAATCCCACTCATTAAAGTCGAGCATATTTTTAATCTCTTGTAACGGAAATCCCACTTTTTTTTAAAATTGAACTTGCTGTAGTTTTTTTATTTCTTCATTTGTATATAAACGATGGCCACCTTCTGTTTTTGATGCTGGTTTTAATAATCCGATTTTATCGTAATAACGCAGTGTCCTTACTGTAACGCCTGTCAGTTCGCCAACTTTATTAATGTGTATCAACTAATAAACCTACCTTTCTGAACGTTAAGATTTTATCGTTAACGATTATTTTCTTCATACCACATCTATTCTTCTTTACTAAAAAGATTTTTAAGTAAGTAACCTAATCCTAATCCAATTAATACACCAGGAAATGCATGATCCAATGTCAGTCCGATCCCTGCACCTATAATGACACATCCATAAATAATAATATCGCCTTGTTTCATCTAAAAACCTCCTATTTTTCTAATTTCTTTTATGAAATTGCGAAATAGTAGCTACTTAACAGTATATAAAATGACCCAACGTCAACTTCAAGTGTTTTTAATTATTATTAATACATTTATATAAACCTTTAAAGCGCCCTCTAACGGAAGATTTAATTTCAAAATATTTTGCGGGCTTATCGTTCCAAAATATTTATACTAAAATATATAATACGGGGGTGTGGTTAATGGGTAGAAAGATTAGTTTTAATAAAGAGCAAGCTTTAAATAAAGCTATGTATTTATTTTGGGAGAAAGGTCATGATGCTACATATATATTAGATCTTAATGAAAAGAAGGGTATAAGCTAATCTACTCTGTACGATAGTTTTGGAGATAAGGATGCTCTATTTGAACTAGTTTTGGAACATTATGAAAACTTCGGTGTCTTAGCATACAAAATTCACGTACTGTTCTTGTTATCCTGAGGTGAAATGGGAGGGAATGTCTTTTGGGAAGTAGACCTGTAAAGTTATTTTTTAAATCAATTCTATTTTTTTTCTTATGCGGTATTGTTGTTTATTCTATATTTCAGATTATGTTTGTCTGGAGTGTTTCGACAGGATTAGGGAGGGATGATATAGTCGGATTTTCTGATAATAAGTATGTAATTGGTCGTCCACCTGTTAGCTATAATTTATATAAAAAAGATAGTGGGGAAACTATATTAGATAATGTTATTGGTTATAAAAAAGGAAAAACGAAAAGTTATGTTCGGAATGAAATCGAATTTGTAGTGATAAATGAGATAAAGGGTAGCTATGAATTGTATAAAATAGAAAAAGCTTCAGAAAAGGATATAGAACGGCTGAAAGAAATGCAGAAATTAGAATGAAAGAGACTATTTGAAGGATAAAAATGCTGTTGGGTTAGACTTCGCAATGGCTGAATTGTACGTGAGTAGCGAAGATGAGAAAGCCAATTATCCTTGCTTTTATCGTCAGATGTTAGACAGATTAGTAAAATCGCAACGAGTATTAGCAAGGCGCGTAAAAGATTCAGCTCGCTGGAAGAAATAATTGTGAAGTGGATAGAGGCGCATTGTATCTCGCAATACGAGGGGAAAAAGACTTCCAGATCGATATAAGGCGGAAGTAAGAAAGCTTAATTGTTTGTAAAAGCTCGGTTGTTGTAGGTGGATTTAGTTCAGTATTCAGGATATAAGTTTTTAACGGTATTTTTTACTTAAAAATGGATAAAAAAATTAATTTACCATTTAAAAAACGAACATTAAAAATTTTTTTAATTAAAATGTTCACATTTAGATTGCGTGCACACTAAAAGTTTGATATATTACCAATATAATAATTTTACACATCATCACTCGTATATACTCGGTAATATGGTCCGAGCGTTTCTACCTAGTTCCCAATGAAAGAACTGGACTACGGGTTAAAGTGTTCGGCCGTGATGTTCAATGAGCGCTATCGATCTATAATTTTGCATTTGTTTTACCTTATGCTTAATTAACTTTGACTATCGTAGTTCTAGAAAGTAGAGATTCTTCTACAATTTCTAGAACTTTTTTGTTTGGACCAAAAGTATCGAGTATAGAAAACAACAAGAGAAAGAGGAGATTATTTATGAAGAAGAATACGTTGAAAAAATGTGCTGCCCTAGTAACTACTGTTGCATTGTCATTCTCGATACTTGCGGGATGTAATGCGAGTCCGAAACAAGTTGAGGCAAAAAACAATCAAAAACCAATCTTAATTCAAGGGCCAATGCCGATAGAAGCTGAAAAGTTTGCAAAAAGGTTGAAAAATGTGAAAGAAGAAAAGTCTGGAACTTTCGTATTTTATAAAGGAACTGTCGACAATTATCCTGTAATTGTTGCGAAAACAGGTAAAGGAATGGAAAATACAGCAGCCGCTACAGCAGTGGCTATTGAAAAATATAAGCCTATAGCGATTATTAACCAAGGAACATCAGGTGGACATGATCCTAATTTAAATGTATTTGATATTGTTTTAGGAAAAAAAGTCGCGAATATAGGTTCATTAAAAACAACAAATATGGATGAGAATCAAGGGATTGAACCGACAAAATGGATTTCAATGGACTTAATGGCTTCGGAAGGAAGTGCAGGAGAAGATCCAAATGCTGAGAAAATCCGATACTACGAGGGAGATAAGGATTTACTTGCAGCAGCTAATGCGGTGAAAGATAAATATACAAAAGGTAAAGTGGTGGAAGGGACTATAGGTTCAGCAGATCTTTGGAATAATGAAGTGGATAGAATTAAGTGGTTCCATACAAAATACGGTACATCTGTAGAAGAAATGGAAGGTGCTGCAGCAGCGCAAATCGCAAAAGCTTATGACGTACCATTTTTAGGGATCCGAGTATTATCTAACAATAAAACAAACGGCGGAAAATACAACCCAAATACAGCGGCAGCAAATCAAGAATATGTATATGAAGTAGTTAAAAAGTATATAGATTCGATACCAAATAAATAGTAGTAGTTTTGTCCCAATATAAAAATGTTATCATTACTGCGCAATGTGTTGTGAACTCAGAATTACTAAAGTTTCTTTCATTAAAATAGATTGGTGCCTTACATGGTATCCAATCTATTTTTGTACTTATTCTTCAGAGGAAGATGGGTTTTACACAAAAAAATAAAGACAATTATAGAAAAAGGAAAAGTCGAGCTATCATCTTAATTTTTATTCAAAATGTTTTCTGAACAATTAATCAAATATGCATAATTGCATAAAAAAATTGAAATTTCTAAGTTAACATTAAACTACCTTTAAATTGTAAAGAATATTTTAATAATCTTTACTAGAGAAGGATATTCCTTGAGAAGTAGATAAACCAAAAGTGTGGAAATGATACAGACTCAATAGAGTTTTGTATTAAATAAAAAGAAAAGGGTGGGTATGGCTTTCTAAAATTTTTTGGGGATTAGAAAGCACTTATTAGTTAATAGCTTCAAATTATATTTTAAAGGGGAAATGGGTATATGAAGTTTCGAAATACAAAGCTTGCTATGGTTACACTATCTTCATTTTTTATTTTAGGTACTGCATCTCTATCATTCACAGATATCATACACGGTGAAGTAGCTTCTGCATCACCACAAGAGGTTACTGCAAAAAGCTATGACGATACATATTATAATAATGCAATAGGAAAAACGGGTTTAGAATTAAAGAAGGAACTTCATAATATTATTGATGATCATACAAAGTTATCATACAGTGCGGTTTGGGAAGCACTAAGAGATACGGATGAAGATCCAAATAATAAAAACAATGTGATACTCTTATATACTGGGCGTTCGCAAGGGAAACTTACGAATGGTTCAGGAGTTGATAATTGGAACCGAGAGCATGTTTGGGCAAAATCTCACGGTGATTTTGGAACGACTGCAGGAGCTGGAACAGATTTGCATCATTTAAGAGCGACGGATGTATCTGTAAATAGTTCACGTGGAAATCTGGATTTTGATAATGGTGGTGTGAATCATTCGGAAGCGACAGAATGTAAATACGATAGTGATTCTTGGGAACCTCGTGATAGTGTAAAAGGAGATATCGCTAGAATGCTATTTTACATGGCTGTTCGTTATGAAGGAGACAACGGCGAAATAGACTTAGAATTAAATGAAAAGGTGAATAACAATAAAGATCCATACATGGGAAAACTATCCGTTTTACTAAAATGGAATGAACAAGATCCGGTAGATGATTTAGAGCGAAAGCGTAATGAAGTGATTTTTACGAAATATCAACATAATCGTAATCCTTTTATTGATCATCCGGAATGGATAAATAAAATTTGGAACTAAAAAACTTAAAGGTATTTTACTTTGAGAGAAGGGATTGATCACTATGGTCAATCCCTGTTTATATCTATACTAGAATAAATGATGTTTATAGGGTTGGATTGGAGAATAGAATATATATTTGATCAAGTTAAGTATAATATGAGTCTTTTAATACGGTCCCCACTCAATATTCACACCTACAATAAGAAAAATAAGTCCGATGATAAACCAAATGAATGCAAGTGGTGCCATAAATCGGATCCATTTTCCGTAAGAAATGCCGCTCGCTGCGAGAACGCCCATTAAAACACCGGAAGTTGGATTGAGGCAGTTCACTACACCTTCTCCAAGCATAACAGCTTGTACAGTAACTTGGCGTGTAATATGCATGAAATCAGCTAATGGGGCTAATATCGGAATGAAAATAACAGATTCACCTGTCCCGGATGAAATGAGGAAATGTAATGCCGCACTACTTACATACATACCGAGAACGCCAAATACAGGGCTATGTCCTTCAAGAGACTGTACTAGCTGATTAACAATTGTATCAAGTAATTTGCCTTGTTCTAAAATGACTGAAATACAGCGAGCCATTCCAACAATCAAAGCACCGTATATGAGATTTTGGCAGCCTGCTAGAAAAGTAGAAGCGATAGCGTTTGCTTTCATACCACCTATTACTCCCGCTGTAATGGCTATGAAAATAAAAGTAGCAGTCATTTCTGCATCTGTCCAATGTAGACGAAAAGCGCCAATTAAAAATACAATTAATGATAAAGCTGAAACGAGTAAAATTAATTTATGACGCATTGTCCAAGGAACTTCTGTTTTCTGCGCCTCTTTTCCGCTTGAAAGAGCATTACTTGGAAACCAGTTATCTCCGAGTATGCTTCCTTTATTCGATTTTTTTAAGCGTTGTATATACCAATTAATATAAAGAATGGTGGCAATTAAAAAAGAAATATAGATTGCTGTGCGTAAACCAATTCCTGAAAACATCGGAAGTTCGGCGATTTTTTGTGAAATGCCTAAAGGTGAGGGAGATAATATAGTAGCATTAAAACCAGCATAAGTGCCTAAATAAATAATTGCTACGCCGACGATAGCGTCCCATTTTAATGTGCGTGCAACGATGATGCCGATGGGGATAAAGCCGATAACTGAGTTAACGATAATGCCAGTTGTTCCGAGAATAGAAAAGAGTGCGGCGACAATACAAATGAAAAGTAATTGCTGATTACGAAATTTGTTAATAACATGATAGATTAAACCGTCAAGAGCGCCTGTTTTTTCAAGAATGGCAATGGCTCCACCTGTAAATAAAATTAAGAAGATGATAGGAGCAGCAAGTGTCATTCCTTTTTCAATAGCGGTAAAAAAAGAAACAAACCCTACCGGCGATTGTGGAACAGAATGATAACTTCCTGGTATTGTCGTTGTAACAGTACCGTTTGTAACTCTTTTAAATTCTCCAGCAGGAACGAAGTAGGTAGCAATGGCACAAAGTAAGGCAATAAAAAATAATAGTACGTACGCGTCAGGCATTTTAAACTTTCGTTTACTTGGCTGCTTTTTTACCTCGGTATGTAATTGCATAAAAAACCTCCTTTTTCACTTAGTTAATTTTTAATATTCTGAAATTTATCTGTGAAATAGATTATAATAAAGGCAGCTTCCTAAGGCAATAGTTTTTCTATCCTTTTCCCGCAATACAAATTGTTGCAACATTAGACAGGGAAACGAAAAGAATCCAAGAATATGTTATATAGAACGAATAAGGAAAAGAGGGAAAAAGATGTGGAAAACTACGGATTTATGTGATGAGTTTGAAAAGGAATTACAAATATGTCGCCAGTCTTTTCGATCTTTTGGGAAGAAAGAACAATTTTACGGGAAAATTGCAACGGTGAAAGTGAAGGATGATAATGTACTAGTGAAAGAAGGATTGCAAACACTACCTGAAGGAACGGTATTAGTTGTTGATGGTGGAGCGTCTACGAATTGTGCGTTACTTGGTGATAATTTGGCAGCTATTGCGGAGGAAAGAAAGCTAGCAGGGATTATTGTGAATGGATATGTTCGTGATTCTAGTGAACTAAAGAAGATTAATATTGGTATTTTAGCGTTAGGAACGATGCCAAATAGAAGTGTAAAAGAAGGGAAAGGCGAGAAGAATATTTCATTGCAATTTGGTCAAGTAGAATGGAACCCAAATGAATATGTATATGCGGATGAAGATGGCGTCATTATTAGTGAAAAGAGTTTGCATCGTTAAAGGCTAGTAAGTTACTATTCTTAGAAAATAAATCCGATAAAGCATGGACAAAATTCTTTGTCAATAGTAAAATAATACAGAAATTTAAAATTAACAGAATGTATAGGTTTATCGTTTTACGATAAATTGAATGAAAGTCAGTTTTGCCTAGAAAAGTGAATGTTATCACAATGATACGTTCATAAACAAAATTATTTTTCCTATACAAATATAGCCGCGAATGATGCGGGTCGGAGGTGTTGCACAGTTTGTACGACACTTACAAAAAAAGAGTGTCAATTGCACGCCCTTGAAGGGCCTTTTTTTGTGTAAATAGTAGTAAGGGAGGAAATTTTGGGATGGCAATGTGGAAAAAATGGCTGCTTACGTCGTTAATGGCAGTTACACTCGTATTTGTTTCTTTTGCGAATACAGTACATATTACGTTTGCTGAAGGAAATACAGCAAAACTTGCAATTATTGGGGAATCACAAAAGGGCATTATGTTATGTCCGAAAGAAGAGCAAATTAAAGATGGGGAAACAGCTTTAAGTTTGCTGCAAAAGGTCATGGGGGACAAAGTAGAATCTGAAACGATGTCGTTTGGAACATATGTAAAAGGTATCGATGGTTTAATGGCCGGGGCTACAAGTGGCTGGACGTACGATGTAAATGATACATCTGCACAAGTTGGGGCAGATAGTTATAAATTAGAGTCTGGTGATGTTGTTGTTTTCCGCTTTGTTTCAGACTGGAGCAATATGAGCCAGGAAACATTACAGCAAACATTAGATAAATTTGGTACTTGTAAAACTGTAGAAGAACCAAAGACAGATGACCCAAAACAAGAAAAACCAGAAGAACCAAAAACGGATGATCCAAAACCGGAAAAACCAGAAGAACCAAAAACGGATGATCCAAAACAAGAAAAACCAGAAGAACCAAAGACAGATGACCTAAAACAAGAAAAACCAGAAGAACCAAAAACAAATGATGAAAAGGTAGAGCAACCAAAGCAAGAGAACATTCAAGTTCCAGCAGCGCAAGTAAATGACGCAATCTCTAAGACATCTGAAAAGATGTTACAAGATGGAATTGAAAGTGATTGGGTAGCTTTAGGCCTTTCTCGTTCTGGAAAGAACATACCAATTGAGGCGAAATTAAACTACGTTAAGTCAGTAACTGAAAAAGTAGAAAAGCGCATTAACCGTTTTTCAGCGACAGATTTAGCTAGAACGGTTATTATGATGAATGCAATGCAAGCAGACCCTACAAAGGTTGGCGAACATAATTTAGTTCAAAAATTGTACGAATCAGATAAAGTAAATTCTGTTACAGGTTATACATTTGCTTTACTTGCATTTGATACGAAGAAATATGAAGTGCCAGTGAATTCAAAATGGAATCGAGTTGCTTTAGTAGATGCGCTATTAAACGCACAGCATACAGATGGCGGCTGGACGTACGATAGCGCAAGCAGTAAGGACAGTGCTAGTAGCGTTGATGTAACAGGTATGGTTTTATCAGCATTAGCTCCTTATCAAGATCGACCAGATGTGAAGCCAGCTGTAGAGAAAGCTGTTGCTTATTTATATAAAGAACAGCTAGACAATGGTGGTTTTTCTGCTGATGGACAAGAAAATTCTAATAGTGTTGCGCAAGCAATTATTGGATTATCACTTGTGAAAGATGTAGATCAAAACCTTCTACATAAGGCAGTGCAAAATCTACTGTCATATCAACTTCCAAATGGTGAATTTAAATGGTTACCAAGTGATCAAAACGGTAGCGGAATGGCTACAGAACAAGCGTTTTTAGCTTTACTTCAGTTTAAAGATCTTGGAAAATCGATTTATGACTTGTCAAATGTATCTGTTCCTGAAATCGATAAAAAACCAAATGTGGATTCAGAAAATGTTGTAGTAGAAAAAGAAGTTACTGAACAACCAGAAGAACAAAAACAAGTACAACAAGAAACGAAAGATGACAATTTAAAAGTTGTTGTCGATAACGAACCGGTTAAAAGCAAAAAATCCGGAAACGGTAGCACACTACCGAAAACAGGAGCATCTTCTCATAGTGCAGCTACAGAAGTAGGTATGGGTGTATTATGTATCGCTTCTGCATATGTATTATGGAGACGTAAAGCAGCTTAACAAAAATTAGGAGCAATTATTTGCTCCTAATTTTTAATATGAAAGGTGAGAGACAACATGAGTAAGATGAAGTGGTTTATTTCTTTAATGCTTTCACTTGGGCTACTTGCCGGATGTGAAGAGGCAGCTGTAAAGCCTGAGAAGAAAGTAGAACCAAAGCAAGAAGAGGTAGCAAAACAAGAAGAGAAAAAAGATGAAGCGAAACCGGAAGAAAAGCCGGAGGAAAAACAAGCTGAACAAGAGCAAAATAAGCAGGAAGAACAGAAAGAGAAACAAGAACAAAAAGTAGAAGAGAAGCCGAAAGAAGAAAAGCCACAGGCACAACTGGAAGTAAAGAAAGAAGAAAAACCTCAGGAACAGCCTGCTGCTAAGCAACCAGAACAGCAAAAAGCACAAGAAGAGAAACAACAAGAGCAACAACCGAAAGCACCTGAAGTAAAAGAAGAAGCGAAGGTTGTGAATCAACCGAAAGAAACAACGAAGCAGGAGCAAAAGGCTGATCCGAATAAAGAGGAGAAAACGATACCGACTCCGACTGTTCCAAATTCTGAACAACGAAAACCAGACCCAGTTCCACCACCAAAACCACAAGCAAAACAAGTTACTATCTCAGTAAAAGGTAATAAGGGTTACTTATTAGGTGCGAAAAAAATGGATGTACAAGAAGGCGATACGGTTTATAAAGTATTACAACGTACAGGTTTAGATGTGGATGCAATGGGCTCTAAAGGTGATATTTACGTAAAAGGTATTAATGATTTATATGAAAAAGATATTACAGATACTAGTGGATGGAAATATCGTGTGAACGGTGCGTTTCCAAACCATAGTGCAGGTGTAGTAACAGTTAAACCAGGAGATACAATTGAGTGGGTGTATGTATTAAAATAAGAAAGGCATTCGGTAAAGGACTATGAAAATAAGTTTTTCTTCTTTACATCCTTTTGTGAATTTTTTCTATTATATCGGGGTGATGATACTATGTATGATGTGTCTTCATCCTCTTTTTTTAATTGGAGTAATTCTATTAATCGTTATTTTAAATGTGATGCAAGGGAATAGCGAAAAGATAAGAAAGATGTTACCAAGCACAATTGTATTCTTTTTTATGGTCATTTTATTTAATTCGTTATTAACACATAGAGGGCGAACTACGTTATTTTGGTTAGGTGATAGTCGTATTAAACTTGAGGCAATTATGTTTGGGCTAGTAATGGGGTTATTACTAGTGGCGATTATGTTTACGTTTGCTTCGTATAATGATATTATTTCAAGTCATAAATTTTTATATTTGTTTTCTAGAATTTCACCGAAAGTAGCATTGTTAACGATGATTACGGTGAGGTTTGTTCCTTTGTTTATGAGGCGATTACAGAAAATAACACTTGTCCAAAAGACAAAAGGTGTACAAGTAGATGCAGGCTCAATTGTTGAAAGAGTGAAAAATGGTATGCAATTGCTGCAAGTATTATTAATTTGTTCATTAGAAGATGCACTGCAAACAGCAGATTCTATGCAAGCTCGTGGATTTGGTGTAACGAAGCGTACGACATATATTCGGTATAGAATGGAAAAACGCGATTGGTACACGCTCAGTTATTTAAGTATTTTATTTATAGTTGCTATTATATGTAGTACGTATGGCGGAGGAAAGTTAATCATTTATCCGAAAGTCGAATCTATTCTATTTCAGCAATACGATGGAATGATGTTTGGCGTATTTACGATGTTTATTAGTCTACCAATTATAATGGAAGGAAGGGAATGGCTATGGTGGCGCATGCAGAAATAAACAATTTATCATTTGTATATGCTGATGAAAACGAAAAAGCGTTACAGCATATTTCTCTTTCTATTCAAAAAGGAGAGTTTATTACAATTGCTGGCGGATCAGGATCCGGGAAGACGACTTTATTAAAACATTTTAAAAAGGAATTACTTCCAATCGGTACACGCTCAGGAGAAATTTTTTATGATGACGTTGTATTAGAGGAAGTACCTGATTTATTATCTGCACAAGAAATTGGCATGGTATTTCAAAATCCAGAAAATCAGCTCGTAATGGATACAGTTATTCAAGAATTAGCATTTTCTTTAGAAAATATCGGGTTACCATCACATATTATTCAAAAACGAATCGCAGAGCTTATTAGCTTCTTAGGATTTCAAGATTTATTGCATCAATCTGTTCATACGTTATCTGGTGGACAAAAACAACTTGTCAATTTAGCTGCGGTATTAGTTATGCAGCCGAAATTATTATTATTAGATGAACCAACGGCGCAGTTAGATCCCATTGCGGCGAAAGAGTTTTTAGGATTGTTAAAACGTATTAACGAAGAACTTGGAATTACGATCGTTTTAAGTGAACATCGCTTAGATGAAGTGATACCACTTGCGACGCGCGTTATTTGTATGAACAATGGCCGAATCGTGTATGATGGTAGTCCTAAAACGGTTATAGCGAACATGTGGGAAGTTGAAAAGTTCCGTCCGTTTATTCCGCAAATTCCAAGATTGTTTTTAGAATGGAACGCGGAAGATATTCCGTTTACAGTGCGAGAAGCACAAATGAAACTGAATAACTTTTCAGAGATATCATATGTGAGTGAGCCAATGGTACAAAGTGAAAAGCAAGAAGTCATTTTAAGTGGAGAGCATATTTCATTCCAATATGAAAAAAGTAGTCCACTTATTTTACGAGATTTAACCGTATCGATTGAAAAAGGAAAATGGGTAGCACTCGTTGGAAAAAATGGTACAGGTAAATCTACACTGTTAACGCTTTTAGCTGGATTGCAAAAAGCGAGAAGAGGGAAAGTAAAGTGGAATGGGAAAGTGATACATAAAATTGATTCGAAAGAACGATTTAAAAGTATTGGGTATGTATCGCAGCATCCATATTATCATTTTACATTTGATACAGTGTGGGATGAGGTGTATGAACGTGCACGTGAATTATACGGAGAACAAGGAAAAGAAATAGCAGAAGATACGCTAAAACAGTTTTGGTTGTACTCGCTTAAAGAACGCCATCCGCACGATTGTAGCGGAGGAGAGCAACAATTACTTGCGTTATGTACGACATTATTATCAAAGCCAACGTTATTATTGCTGGATGAACCGACAAAGGGGCTAGATCCATGGAAGAAAGAAAGAGTAGGAGAACTATTTAGGAAGTTGCAAAAAGAAGGTACAACAATTGTAATGGCAACGCATGATATTGAATTTGCAGCAAAATACGTTGATCAATGTATGATGTTATTTGACGGAGCAGTCATTATGAATGATGCACCGAAAGAATTTTTTAGTGGTAACTTCTTTTATACAACATCTATCAATCGATTCATTCGAAAAGAATTGCCATATGCATTAACGTGGGAGGATGTGTACGAAGCGTGTCCAAACGATATGTTGCATTCATAATATGTATTTTTGCAGTAATAATAGGCACATTACTCTTTACGACACTTATCATGGACGGCTATTACATGTTAAGTAGTTTGTTTTTATTAGTTGTTATTATGTTACCGTTCTATATCCGCTTTGAAAGACAAGCGTTTGTTTCACGTGAAATTGTTCTCGTTGCTGTGTTAGCAGCAATTGCAGCAGTTAGCCGCGTACCATTTTCTCTTTTACCAAGTGTACAGCCGACTTCTTTTGTCATTATCGTTTCTGCAATCGTGTTTGGGAGTGAAACTGGTTTTATGATCGGGGCAACCGCTGCTATCGTGTCTAACATTTTTTTAGGACAAGGTCCGTGGACGCCGTGGCAAATGTTTTCTTGGGGGATGATTGGTTTTATAGCTGGATTATTACGTAATACATTTTTAATGAAAAAGTTATGGGGAAGACTTCTATACGGATTGTTTGTTGGATTTTTATTTGGCTGGATTATGAACTTGTGGGGGCTTCTCGGGTTTATACGTGAGGCAACGTGGGAAGCTGTCGTTTCGTATTATATCGCAAGTTTTTATTTCGATTTGAGCCATGCGATTTCGAATGTTATTTTCTTACTACTATTTAGTACGTCTTGGATTACGATTCTTACAAGATTTAAAAAGAAATATGGCATATTAGATAAGCATAACATGGCATAGAAAAGCATACTCATATAAGGTAGGGTCGCGACTTACATATTCGTTTGCCTCTTTCATGCTTCTTACATATTGTAAGGAGCATTTTTTATTGTCAAAAAATAGTCCAATATATATCCGTTACTATATAAAATTATTTGTATAATAATAGGTGAGAACTATTTTCAAAGAGGAGGTGTATAGTTAATGAAGTTAGTTATTCCGAAGCAACACGGTGCATGGGCCATGCTCGTTATACCGTTTCTATTAAGTGTCATACTTGGGAAACCTACTATGTATCATATTCCATTGTTTTTAGCGTGGTTCTTTATCTATTTAGCTACGTATCCATTTCTTACGTACATAAAGCAAAGACGAAAAAAAGAGTTTTTACATGCAGCAATTGTATATTTTATCATCGCTTTCGTATTTGGGATGATCTCTCTATTATATGAATGGCGCATTCTTTTATTCGTAGCAGTCATGATTCTATTCTTTATAGTAAATATGTATTACGCTCGTCAAAAGAATGAAAGAGCATTACTAAATGACATTAGTGCGATTATTGTTTTCTGTATTGGTGGTTTAGTTAGTTATTATTTTTCAATGAAACTTATAGATAAAACAGCACTATTTATTGCGCTTATATCATTTTTATATTTTTTAGGAAGTACGTTTTATGTGAAAACGATGATTCGTGAGAAAAATAACCCGAAGTATCGTCTTATATCATGGGGTTACCATATTCTATTAACAATCATCGTATTTGCTATCAATCCGTGGTGCTCTCTTATCTTCATACCGAGTGTCATTCGAGCAATTATGTTGTACGGCAAAAAGATTTCTATTATAAAAGTAGGGATTTTAGAAATTGCTAATTCTGTATATTTTTTAATCATAACGGTAATAATTATGAAGTATGCCATTTGAAAAAACTTCCCACCTTATGATGGGAAGTTTTTTCAATCTTGTTCTAAAATGTGAACGGTGTAATCGCAGCGTTGAATAGCTTGTTCGATCGCATAAAGGGATTGTTCAATACGTGCGCGATTAAAATCTTTTTCAACAGTCTGTAGTGCTGCTTCTAAACAATGTTTTGCTTCTTGTAATGATTGAAAAGAATCTTGTACATATCCGCGAGCATTTTCGTGCATTTCATATTCCTCCTTGCATACTCATATATGTATAGTATGAACAGTAAAGAAGAAAATATTATTTGTTATATTTGTTTGACAATTGAAATGAAATTACGTATAGTAAGAATTAAGTGAATATTTTCTTATCCAGAGAGGTGGAGGGACTGGCCCGATGAAACCCAGCAACCGCGATGCAGGTGCTAATTCCAGCAGAACATATTTGTTCTGGGAGATAAGACGAAGATATATACGTAACTTCTTCTTATCGGAGAGGTTTTTTTGTTGCAAAAAAACCGATTACGAAAATTTATATTAAGAAGAAAGGGGTTGCGAAGTACTGTGACACTCGAAAAATACGTAAAACTGCGTAGTACAGTTTATGAATATATGATAGAGCAAGATAAGCCAATATCATTGTTAGATATTCAAGAACATATCGTTTCGCATCATGAAGGAAAATTCACGAAAAAGATGTTACATCAATTTTATTTATCAAGACTATTAGATGAACTGAAACTGGATGGGAAAATTACATTAGCTGATGAATATCTCTATACTGAAAAAGGGGTATTTTATAAGGCGAGAAAAGGGAGCTGAGCTCTCTTTTTTTTGAAGTATGTAGAGTAAAAGACTGCTTAAGCAGCCTGATACAGGGAATGGTGTTGAGTGTGTAGTGTCAAAGATTGAATGTGCCTGAAAGAGGCACTTCATATCGGCTGCAAATGAAAAGAGACACCTTCGCCGAATAGGTGTCAGTCGTTTTGTCATATAGACTTGCTATTTGACAGTTATTAGAATAACATGCAGTGGCTCTAGAAGTCAAAAGGGAATTAAAGGAAGAGGTGTTGTTATGTACGCTTACTTATTACATGATATAACGAAATGGATTCCTAAGTACATTATGGATAAAGGATATGAATATTATGAAGAAGGACATGTAGATGATGTTGAAATACAAGACAAGAAAATATTTGCTTTCGTTACTGGAAATGCAGGAAACTATGAAGTGATTATTGATCTTGAAGATTTTACAGAAAGTAGCTGCGAATGTCCATATGAAAATTATTGTAAACATATGGCGGCAGTTGTTTATGATATTCAAAGTGCTGGTGAGAGTACGGTGAAAGAGAAATTGAAAGATTTAGAAAAGGAAGAGTTATTGACCGTATTAAACCGTTTATTACAAAGCTCAAAAAACGTGCAAATTGTAGAGAGAATGTTAAAGAAGGGGAAACTTTAACTTATAGAGGGAGTTGTTTTGTAGTGAATGTACTAATTGTATACGCTCATCCTAGTCCTTCCAGTTTTAATGCGGCGATTTTAAAGCATGTGCAAAAAGGATTGCAAGAAACAAACCATTCGGTTACGGTACTTGATTTATATAAAGAAAAATTTGATCCGGTTCTTGTATTTAATGAAGAGAAGAAAAGACGTGATTTAGTAAATGAAGAAGAAACAGCTCGTTACAGAACATTAGTGGAAGAAGCAGATACTCTTCTTTTCATTTATCCAATATGGTGGTGGGGCATGCCAGCTATTTTAAAAGGGTTTATTGATCGCATTTTCGTTGCTGGATTTGCTTATAAATATGAAGGAGCCCTGCCGAAAGGTTTATTGAAAGGTAAGAAGGCATGGGTAATTAATACGTTAGATTCACCGTTATGGTACGTCGCATTATTATATCGATCAGCCGATTGGATTATGATGAAGAGAGGTGTTTTACGTTTTTGCGGCATTCGCGATATAAAGCGGTCAGTTTTTCAATCTGTAAAAACGAGTAAACGAGAGAAGCGGGAAAAGTGGTTATTACAAATAGAAGAAAAGGCTCGTACATTATGAATGAAATCGATCGTATTATAAAGTGTTGTCAGTATGATAACGAACTTTTTCGGACGTATATTACATGTTTACTTCAATTGAAAAAATGTAGTGAAACGTTTCAACAAATGCAGATTCAATTAAGAAATGATTATTTAATAAGAGGGATTTGTGAAAGAGAAGTTGATGAGGTGGTAAGGGGAAGTAAAGAATATGATACATATTTTCTTCCTAAAGTGTTACAGTGGAATTTCCTTAAGAACAATCCACATTTAATTGAAAAAGTATGTGTAGATTTTTTTGCATTTAAGGCATTAAATCTTACGGATATAGAGTGGAAGAACATTATAAATTGCATGGGAAATAAATAATTTATTATGTAAAAAAGCTAGTATAAAACTAGCTTTTCGTTTAGATAAATAAGAAACATAGACTAATGATAAAACCTGCATATAGTAAGTTAACAACGCAAAATCCCATAATATCACGAGCACCTAAACCAGCTATTGCTAATGCCGGTAATGCCCAGAAAGGTTGAATTAAATTCGTCCAAGCATCGCCCCACGCAATTGCCATTGCTGTTTTTGCAGCAGGTACACCAAGTTCAGCGCCAGCTGGAATCATAATGGGTGCTTGCACAGCCCATTGACCGCCACCAGATGGAACGAAAATATTAACGATGCCAGCACTTAAAAAAGTAAAGAGCGGAAAAGTCGTTTCGTTTGAAATGCTAATAAAGAAATTAGAAATAGCTCCTCCAAGTGAAAGTCCTTCACTATTTGCCCCAATCATCATCCCCATAATTCCTGCGTAAAACGGAAATTGAAGTAAAATACCAGAAGCACTTTTCGTAGAATCTGAAAAAGCGCGAATGTATTGAATCGGCGTACGGTGGAAGATAAGACCTGCAATTAATAACATAAAAATCACGATATCGAGAGTAAGGTTAAAGCCTTTCGTATAAAAGTAATTGAAAATATAAATGAGACCTAACAATCCAACACAAAGTGTAATAATGATGCTATTTTCCATTTTTTCAGCGAACGTATTGTTCCCTACTTCTTGAGCGGCAGCTTCTTCATGGAATACGCTAGGATCTACCGTTATCGTATGTTTTTCATCTGGATGCATCGCTTTATTAATGAGAGGCATTGTAACGAGAAAAATAATAACTGGTACAAGTGCGTATGGTGAGAATAACGTTTCTGTTATTGGGATCGCTTCTTTAATACTGCCAGCTGTCGTTTTAATTAACGTTTCGCCGCCTGTTGCTAGCGTAAGAGGAATAGAAGCAGAAAGCCCCGCATGCCAAATAAGAAATCCAGAGTAAGAAGAGGCAATGGCTAGTCTATAATCTAATCCTTCCAGCTGCCTTGCCACTTCTTTTGCATATAAAACAGATACAACAATACCAAATCCCCAGTTTATGTATGCCCCTAGTAAACTTACGATTGAAATGGCAATAATACCTTGTCCATTCGTTTTTGGTAGTTTTGCCGCTTTCGTTAATCCTTTTTTAATAAGAGGCGCGTTTGCTAAAGCAGATCCTGTCACGAGTACAAGTGCCATTTGCATAGAAAAGGCGAGCAGTCCCCAAATTCCATCACCCCAATGAGTGATCATTTCCACCGGCGTTTGATGCGTTGCAAACATGCCGAAGAAGATTACAAAAACAGTTAATAAACATGATAAAATAAACGGCTCTGGCAAGAAACGTTGCACTAAGGCGACGCAACCATTTGTAAAAGAACGAAACAAAATAGATCAACCTCCTTATGTATATTTATTACAATTATTCGAGGTTGTTTCGTTCATAACCTTTTAGAATTTGAAAATTCTGATATTTTTATAGAGATTGAAATATTGTCAATAAGAATAGTACCACCATCACCCTGACAGAAAAAGTTGCTTTTCCTCAATATGAAATATTGCATATAAAAATGAATTGATGCAAATGTAAAAGCTTATTATAATGAAAGCATAAATATACAACACATCTTAATACAGCAAAGAGGAGGAAGTTATATGGAAATCGCAATGGCAGTTTTAAAATTTTTAGGTGGAGTAATTCCTTTAGTCCAAGAGCTTTTAAAAGCATTTATGTAAGTTTATTAATTAGCTATCGTGTATCAATCTATTATTATATCTTATTAAAAAAAGAACGGGGTGATTTTTCTGAATAATAAGAAAAATACCAAAAAAAGAAAGTTCCTTGCATGTTTATTAGTTAGTCTATGCACGATTCATTATTCGTCTATTTCTTTTGCAGAAACACAAATCGTTAATGCAAATGATATAAATAAAAATGCTAGTAGCATTGATACTGGTATAGCAAACCTTAAATATAATAATCAAGAGGTTTTAGCTGTAAATGGTGATAAAGTAGAGAGTTTTGTTCCGAAAGAAAGTATCAATTCAAATGGTAAATTTGTAGTAGTGGAACGCGAGAAAAAATCACTTACAACGTCACCAGTGGATATTTCGATTATTGATTCTGTAGTGAATCGCACGTATCCAGGAGCTGTACAACTTGCCAATAAAGCATTTGCAGATAATCAACCTAGTTTATTAGTGGCTAAGAGAAAGCCTTTGAATATTAGTATAGACTTACCTGGCATGAGAAAAGAAAATACAATCACTGTCCAAAATCCGACATATGGTAATGTGGCTGGAGCAGTAGACGATTTAGTATCTACTTGGAATGAAAAGTATTCCACAACACATACGTTACCTGCAAGAATGCAGTATACAGAATCTATGGTTTATAGTAAATCACAAATCGCAAGTACTCTTAATGTTAATGCTAAATATCTTGATAACAGTCTAAACATTGATTTTAATGCGGTTTCAAATGGAGAGAAAAAAGTGATGGTAGCGGCATATAAGCAAATATTCTATACCGTAAGTGCCGAGCTACCTAACAATCCATCCGATCTGTTTGATAATAGTGTTACTTTTGATGAGTTAACTCGTAAAGGAGTAAGTAATTCAGCTCCACCTGTTATGGTTTCAAATGTAGCTTATGGTAGAACGGTTTATGTAAAATTAGAAACCACATCTAAGAGTAAAGATGTACAAGCGGCTTTTAAAGCTTTACTTAAGAATAACAGTGTCGAAACGAGTGGACAGTACAAAGATATTTTTGAAGAAAGTACCTTTACTGCTGTAGTATTAGGCGGAGATGCGAAAGAGCATAACAAGGTTGTTACAAAAGATTTCAATGAAATCCGAAATATCATTAAAGATAATGCTGAATTAAGTTTTAAAAATCCAGCATACCCAATTTCATATACAAGCACTTTCTTAAAAGATAATGCAACTGCTGCTGTTCATAACAATACAGATTATATCGAGACGACAACTACAGAATATTCAAGTGCTAAAATGACACTTGATCATTACGGTGCTTACGTTGCTCAATTTGATGTATCTTGGGATGAATTCACATTTGATCAAAATGGGAAAGAAGTACTAACACATAAAACATGGGAAGGTAGTGGCAAAGATAAAACGGCTCATTACTCTACAGTTATCCCTCTTCCACCAAATTCAAAAAATATAAAAATCGTAGCAAGAGAATGTACAGGTCTTGCATGGGAATGGTGGAGAACGATTATTAATGAACAAAATGTTCCATTAACAAATGAAATAAAGGTTTCAATTGGAGGAACAACGTTATACCCAACTGCTAATATTAGTCATTAGGTTGGAGTAAAGCGCCCTGGTTATAGGGCGCTTTTTTACTTGTTTGAAAGAATATCGGTGTTTTTAGATGTATCATAATCAATTCGCCAATCTTGTAATCATATTTTTTTATGGCTGTATCAATGTTATTAATGATTGCATTCCCCATTATTAAATCCCCATAAATGTAGCCTATCTTAGGTTGATAGTGATGCATGGTGCCTCCATGTATATAAATGCATTTTGTCGAAATTATTAAAAAGGGGAATTTTTCTGTTTGAAGAACTAATAATTGATTGTCAATATGTATTAGAAATCTCAATCTAAACTAAAGGAGAATAAAATGGGACAAAACAATAAGGGCTTTTCTGAAACAAGATTGCGCAAAATGCGTAATATATTGGCGCGGCATGTCGATTCTGGAAAGATTCCTGGGCTCGTCGCCTTAGTCAGCCGAAACGGCGAGACGCATGTCGAAGCGCTTGGAACAATGAGGCATGATGGTGGTGCACCAATGCGTCGGGACACGATTTTTCGATTGGCGTCCACTAGCAAGCCAATCGCAGTTTCACCAGTAATGGTTCTGCTCGATGAGTGCAAACTGCATTTAGACGACCCAGTAGACAAATGGCTACCGGAACTCGCCGACCGGCAAGTGTTGAAACAGCCCGATGGCCCGCTAGAAGAGACCGTCCCAGCACGGCGTCCTATCACTGTACGAGACTTGTTGACCTCCACATTCGGACTCGGAGTGGATCTCACGTTGATGGGTTCTCCAATCATGAACGCGTTCTTCGAGAGTGGGATATTCGACACGCCAGGGCAGGATATGCCCGATCCAGATGAGTTTATGCGTCGCCTAGGTGGACTTCCGCTAAGCTATCAGCCCGGAGAGCGGTGGCAGTATCATATCAGTATAGAAGTAATCGGCGTTCTTGTTTCCAGGGTCACGGGTCAGACGTTCGAGTCGTTCTTGCACGAACGCATATTCGATCCGCTAGGAATGAAGGACACTGGATTCTACGTACCTCAGCTCAAGATTGATCGGCTTCCACCAGCCTTCAACCCCAATCCGCAGACAGGTGAATTCATCGTGTGGGATGAGGGGGCGGGTGGACGTTATAGTAAACCTCCAGCATTCCAAGCAGGCGGTGGTGGACTGCTTGGAACCGTCGACGATTATCACGCGTATTTGCAGATGCTTTTGAATAAAGGGATGCACGGTACTAAACGGATCCTGTCTAGACCCGCAGTCCAGCTGATGACCACCAACCGTCTTACTCCGGAACAACAAGTATACCGAGACGATTTGGCCAAAAATAACGTCCATTTGTCATTCGGACAAGGGATCCAAGGTGGATGGGGCTTTGGGATGGCGGTGCGTACCTATCTTGGAGACTACGCGTCTATTGGTCAATTCGGCTGGGATGGTGGAACCGGTACTTCAGCTTACGCTGATCCAGATAAACAGTTTATTGGAATTCTGTTCACCCAGGTTGGGATGTCCACTCCGGCCCCATCGCATCTTATCCAAGACTTCTGGACTACGGCCTATCAAGCAATCGAAGACTAGGGTACGTTTAAAGGAAAACGCCAAGACGGATAGATAATCATAGGCTTGATGGCCACGATCAACACCATGGTTAAAAGTTAGGATAGGACCGTGTTGGAAGTACTGCGATAACAGTTGGGCATTATTAATAATAGCACAACAAAAAATCCTCTTGGATGCAAGAGGATTTTTTTATTGGGAATAGTAAGGACGAGAGGAGGTGCATTACATATGGGAAAAGGTAGAAGTAATAATGCTGGTAAAAAACAACCGAATTTCGATGATTCATCTAATTTCGCTAAACAAAGCCAACCGACAGAAAAGAAGAAGAAGTAAAAAAAGGATCTCTCTTGATAAAGAGAGATCCTTTTTTTTTATATATTGACGTTTCGGCACAACGTATCGATTGCTCAACCAAATAGTCATTATAGTCATTCATGCAAGGCTTAAACTCCTTCGAATGGAAGTTAATTTAATATTATTGTCCTGCTTTTTATAATGTTTCTGCACGTTTACCTTATTTAAAAAGCCAATAAAAAAAGACACGTTTCCTAAATAAACGAGCTCTTAATGGAGTATTATCTTTATTTTGAGCATTTAATAAAATTCTCCAATTTATATTTTACTCTAATAGTCTATGAAATTTAATTAATTAAATGTAAAATTTATATAGTAAGTTATAAAAAATTATGAAGAACTTTAAATATATTATTCCACAATCAGGCCAAATTATAGAGTGAAAGTTCTACTAGGTCTAAAAATATTGAGAAACACGAGGAGAGGGTTACATTGACTATTTATGAGCAATTTATAGAGGCTCTTAAAGAAAAAATAGGTGATACTTTAACATCTGCAGAGATAAAGGACAGATTAATAATAAAATTTAATACGAAACCAGGGAGTATTAATCCTGCTGATTATTGTTATAACCGTTATAACAAAGGGAGAGTGTTTAATGAAAATTTGTTTATATATATAAACAAAAAAACTTATAGGTATGTAGGTGAAAATTATCCTTATACAGGATTAGTTTTTCACAAACCTAAAGGGGAAGAGTGTGAATCTGTTGTAGGTGAGTGGGAAAATGGGAAACTTCTTTTCTATAAGGAGAAGGATAAAATAGGAATCTTACAAATTAAAAAGTTATATGAGGCATACTTTGAAATGTTAAGATTTGAAATGAATATTCTTGGTTGTAAGGCAACTGAATTAAGACATCTTATAGGTCAGGTGAATTTTTTTGTGTCCTTTACACGAATGGTGAGCTATCCAAAGTGACGAATCAGCATGGATATGATGTCATTAAAGATGGACGAAGAATAAGTGTTAAAACAACTGCTCAAGAAAAAGGGTTTATCACGATCAACCAAAACACATTCGACCAATTCGATGACTTCTTCGTAGTTCAGTATAAAGATGATGATTTGAAACTATTATTTTATAGGCCAAAGGAAGAGATTCCATCACTTAGACCATATGGGAATACTTATGAGGTTGATATAAATTCTTTAAAGAGAGCAGAAAAGACACTCGTATAAGGGTGTCTTTTTCTATAGTTTTTTAGCAGAAGCAAGCAGCTTTAACGATGATGATTCAGCTTTGTAATTGTTATAGGAATCATATGAAAAAAGGATACTTGGAAAAAGGACTAATATTGAATTTATAGCCATTTTTTTGTTACTCATTAAAAAATATTAATGCTCAGTGACTGATATTTTCTATACAATCATTTGATTGTTTATGATCCTCATCGCTCTTATGTTTTACCTGTTTTGAGTTAAAAGTTAGAAATTTTTAAATATTTGTTGTGTAGGTTGTGTTAAATATTGTAAAATGAAACGGTACTAGGAAAACCGAAGTGGTACCAATGGTTTAGGGGGCGGATTATGAAACAAAGAATAGTAACAGAAACAAGTCGTCAAATTCAAACGACGGGGTTTACATTTACAATTAGTGACTTAGCAAAACAATTAGCTGTGAGTAAGAGGACAATTTATGAGCACTTCTCTTCAAAAGATGAAATAGTAGATGAAGTTATTCGTCATGTAATAGAAAGTATTCAGGAAAAGGAAAAAAATATCGCTGAAGATAATACATTACAAACAGTTGAAAAAATAAGACTCATCTTAATTTGCATTCCACAACAATTTACATTCATGGATGCACGTTTATTAGTAGAACTAAAAAAACATCATTATAATCAATGGTTAAAATTAGATCAGTTTTTACGTGAAGGTTGGTTTACTGTAATCGGTTTATTAGAAGAGGGAATGAGGGAAGGAAGCATTAGAAAGATTCAAATTCCATTTTTTATTGAATTATATTTGGGAGCACTGAATCGCATATATGATCCTATGTTTATTGAAAAGAGTGATTATACATTAGGGAGTATACTTGAATCTATTATGGACATATTGCTGTATGGAATTTCTAATCCGGAGTAGAAGGTGGGAGAAATAGTGCAGTGGATTTATTTATGCTTAGCAATCTTATTTGAAGTAGCGGGTACAACTGCGATGAAACTATCTGATGGATTAACGAAACTTGTACCAAGTATTCTTATTGTTATATTTTATGTAGTAAGTTTTGCATTTCTGTCATTCGCATTAAAGGGGATGGAAATGTCCGTTGCCTATGCGATTTGGTCAGGTATGGGAATTGTAACGATTACAATAATCGGGTTCTTTTATTTTGGAGAAAGTATCAATTTAATTAAGTTACTAGCAATTCTTGTTATTTTAATTGGAGTCGTAATTTTAAATTTTAATAGTACGGCACATGAAGCGAAGAAAAAAGAAATGGTGGAGGAACGTATACATTGAATCGTTTAAAGTATTTTTTTCTTATTACTGATTTTGGGTTTGTTATATATTGGTTCATAACAATTTTTCATATGATTCCGCAAGAACATTTGTTTAAAGATTATGAAGACCCTATTTTAGTAGCATGGAATTGGTCTTTTCTGCCTCTAGATTTGTTAATTTCGTTAACGGGATTTCTAAGTTTGTATTTACATTCTAAACAAAAACATATTTGGAGCCGCTTTGCGTTCTTATCATTAATTTTAACTTTTTGTTCAGGATTACAAGCGCTAGCATTTTGGACAATCCGTTTAGATTTCGATATTTCTTGGTGGATTCCTAATTTATATTTATTAGTTTACCCATGCTTCTTTTTAAAAAGTGTTTGGAGGGAGTGTGGATGGTATGAGACGAATATGAGAAAAGAAAGAAAAGAGTTCATTTAATATAAGAAAGACAGGATCTTTAAGCGCATTCGAATTTCTAACTCAGTTTTTCGCTAGCCATAGATTAGAAGTCAAAACAATTTCTGAAATGAAGACAGCCGATGATTCCTATGGTAAGGAAGCATCGGCTTGTATTATGTATATTGAGTTAGTTCACGTTTCTGGAATAATTGTAATAGCGACGGTCCGAACAGGGGTCTCTTTTTCGTCGCCTTTATTTTGAGTATGGTAGTATTTATTCATTAATTCGTTAAGTTCGTTTTGAAAGCTCATAAATTGTTCTTCATCGAGCTTTAAGTCCACAACAGAAAAAGTAGCACTATCTTCTTGATTGTTTTGTTCCTCTAATTTCTTAAGGTAACTTTGATATTGTGTCATAAGTGATAACTGATAATAAGAAATGTAGTTTAACTTTTCATCATCAGACAATCCTTTCCACTCACTTCCTTCAATTTTTGCATCTTCTTCATTGATTGCGTAATATTTTTCAGAAACAGATTTCACCTTTTTTTCTTTAATTACATGGACGATACCAGAATCAACCATAGTTTGTAGCTGTCTATATAGTGTTGCTTGTGGCACATTTTTAATGATTTTTACCATTTCTAATGGTGTTAGTCCATCTTCCTTATTTCTCATTAATACTTGGCAAATCTTCATTCTTACTGGATGCATTAAGATTTCAACTTTATTACTCACTATATCACCTTATTCATTATTTATTCTCATTATAAATAATGAGAATAATGTTTGCAATACATCTGCTCTTGATTTATCATTATTATTATCAATAATGATAATGAGTTTAGGAAGGAATGATAAAAATGCAACTACATTATGGATGGAATGATCTTAAAGACATGGATATTATGGCGTTTCTCCCAATCATATTGCCGGTTATTGCAGTGGGAGCACTTTTAGTTTCTATTGCGTTAATTGATTTATACCGACATAGAAATACAAGAAAAAATGTCCTTGTATGGACGCTAATTATTCTTTTTGTTAACGTATTGGGACCTATTCTGTACTTTGTTATAGGGAGAAAGGACGGTGAGAAATTATGAAATTAGAGATTAAAAATGTAACAAAATCATTTAAAGGAAAAATTGCTGTCAATACTTTCTCGATGGAACTGCAATCAGGGGAATGTGTAGGGTTAATCGGACCAAATGGAGCAGGGAAATCCACATTAATAAAAGTAATTTCGGATATTATGAATCCAGATGTTGGCGAAGTCTTATTGAATGGGATAAAAATATCAAAAATGAAAAGGGAAATTGGCTACTTACCGCAATACCCTAATTTTTTTCATTGGATGACGGCGCGAGAAACCCTTATGTTTATGGGGCAACTTTCAGGGATGAAAAAAGAAGTGTTGTCAAAGTCGATACCAGAAATTTTGGAGAAAGTTGGATTAAGTGGAGAAGAAGGTTCAAAGGTGAGTACCTTTTCTGGGGGAATGAAACAAAGACTTGGTATTGCACAAGCATTATTGCATAAACCAGCGCTTATTGTCATGGATGAACCGGTATCTGCATTAGATCCAATAGGCAGAAGGGAAGTATTAAATCTAATTGAAGAAATAAAAAAAGATACGACTATTTTATTATCAACCCATATATTGAGTGATGCAGAAGAGATCTGTGAGCGATTTGTCATGATTAAAGATGGAACAAAGATAGAAGATACAACAATTACTGAGCTTTTACACCGCAATAGTGAAAATAAATTAATCATTGAAATTACAGCTAAAGATCGAGAGTGGATTGACGTTGTAAAAAATTTGCCCTATGTGAAGGACGTAGAGGTGATAGGACTTAAAGTCAAAGTGAAGGTTGAGAGTATTGAAATAAATAAAAATATGTTACTGCAAAATGCACTCGAACATAAAGTGGACATCGTTAAATTTGAAATGAGCAACGATACTTTAGAAGAGATTTTCTTGAAATTGGTGGTGCAAAAATGAATAACTCAATGGTATTGATAAAAAAAGAATGTGTTCAAATGGTACGTGATTTTAAGGTGATTTGGCTACCAATTGTTTTTATATTTTTAGGGGCAACACAGCCAATAGTAACATATTATTTGCCATCCATTTTAGGAGCATTAGGTGGAGGGCAGGGAATTACCATCGATCCAAGTATGACAGCACAAAAAGGAGGCGAAGTACTAGCGAGTACTTTGGGGTCTCAGTTTGATCAGCTCGGACTTATGATTCTAGTAATCTCTATGATGGGTGCCATTCAAACAGATAAAGCCAATGGTATGTTAGCCTTTATTTTAACAAGACCTGTTACGGTTACTTCGTATATAGCTGGGAAAATAGTATCAAATTATGTAATAGTAGCGCTTAGTGTAATGATTGGATACTTTACCTCTTATCTATATACAAACTATCTTTTTACTGTTGTTCCGTTTTCGTACATGATTACTGGATTACTATTTTATTTAATTTGGGTTCTTTTTATCGTATCTTTCACAACTATGATAAGTGCTATTTTTCACAGTCAAGGTATTATTGCACTAATTTCAATTGCTTTTCTTTTAGGTTGTAGAATAATCGTCGGTTTGATTCCAATAGTAGATCAGGTTAATCCAGCCAGTATGAGTAAACATGCAATGGAAACGTTAGTCACGGGGGCAGTAAATTCAAATGCAATAATTAATGGATTACTAGCTATAGTTTGGATTTTATTGACACTCTTCGTAACGTATTATTGGATTACGAATAAAAAGTTTAAGGATGAATAACCATGATGGGGGGATGGATTCAAATAAAACACCTTGGCAAGAAAAAGCTTCCACTACTGTGGAAGCTTCTCTAAATGATGGGCAATATCAATATACATATTGGAGTAAACTGAATGTATTTCATTACTTGGTGTAGCGTTAGAAGAGAAGTGGACAATGACCATATTTGCTTTCGGATCGATGTAAAGTGTTTGTCCGTAACTACCTAACACTTCAAAAGCACCTTGTTCATTGTGCGGAATCCACCATTGATTATGATAAGAAATGGAAGCGCCAGGGCCAATTGCAAGTTCACCTTCTTGCACATTTTTTATATCTTCAGTAATAGAAGAAGGGAGAATTTGTTTTCCGTTATATTCCCCGTTGTTTAATAGTAATTGCCCGAATCTAGCCATATCTCTAGCAGTTGCATTTAAGCCAGCGCTTGCTTGTTCTATTTTTGTTTCATCTGTAACGTAATACGCGTTTTCTTCCATACCAATTTGAGACCATATGCGTTCGCTAACATTTTCTGCTAATGATTTACTCGTGATCGTTCGAATAACCCAAGCGAGTGTTTCCGCTGATCCGTTATCATAAGAAAAATCGGAACCAGGCGGTGCAGTTTCTTCTGCTTCTCGTAACATATCATAAATTTTCATCGGACCGTCGTAGTTTTTACCTCGAGGTAAAATATTGCTCGCTAAATATAGTTGTGCATCTTGATTTTCTAACGCTGGATGTTCATATCCGTGAGTAGGGTACTGTGCAGAAACTTGCATGTCCATTAATTGCTGAAGTGTGGCATTACCGAACGGTGTATTTTTTAATTCTTTTATATATGTGTTAGCTGTTTTTTCTAAATCAATACGTTTTTCCTCAGCGAGAGATTGTATAATTGCCCCGGTAAAAACCTTCGCTAATGACGCCATACCATGAGGTTCACTCTCGTTATACCCGTTGAAATATCGTTCATAAACAAGTTGCCCATTATGTACGACGACAAAAGCATCCGTTTTGTTATCGTCTAAAAGTTTTTTTAGAGGAGTTGTATTTCCAAATCTACGCTCCACAGCAAAATCGTCTAAGTTTTGCAATGCGGTAGAGAAGTGGGATACTTGATCCGGGTTATTTTTCACCTCATTAATTAAAGTGAATTCTTTCATATGTGTATACGACCAACGTAAGTACGGATCATCTAACCAATTTTTCTTCGTCACGTTATTTTTCGATGGGATTGTTTTATTATGTTTGAAGTATGTAAAACCGAGCCCTGTAATTACAAATATGAATGTGATTATGAGTAAGAGTAGGGGAGATTTTTTTAGTTTCATATCGGTCCCTCCTTTTTTATTTCTATTATAAGTATACGCTTCTATTGAAAGAAATACAAAATAAGGAAAGTAAACGGGGAAGTTTACTTTCCTTATTCATGTTAAGCGGAAACTTGTCCGTCTGTATGTTGTTTCTTGAATTTTTGTTTTCGTCCGTGTAATCCATAATAGAGAAGTAAAGTGAAAGCAACGATAATAGCTGCGATAAAATACATATTATGATAACTTGATTTCGCTGCGACGATACCTAAAATGAAAGAACCAAAACCGAGACCACTATCAAAGAATGAGAAGTACGTAGCTGTCGCAGAACCACGTCGATGGTTTGCAGCGGCCGAGATTGCAATCGTTTGGAAACTTGGAATTAATGTACCGTAACCTAAACCGATTAACATACCTGCGCCAAGGAACCAAAACGGAGTTTGCGCTTGACTTAAAATGAACATCCCAATTGTGAAAATAATGATAGCTGGGTAAACAAGTACATTTTCACCGAAGCGATCAAAAATCTTTCCTGTAAATGGACGAGAAATTACAACAACGAGTGCGTATAAAATAAAGAAGTAACTAGCCACTTCTCCTAAACCGATCTCTTTCGCATAAATAGGAATAAAGGATAAAATACCACTATAAGAAAAGGCTAAAACAAATCCTGTCAGAGCGATCGGAATTGAAGATGGTTCAATTAAGTCCTTCCATTTCATTTTTTCTCGTTTTTGTTTGCTTACTGGTACTTCATGCGGAATATTTACAAGTAGTCCTAATAAAAATGCAAGCAATGAAAATACGGAACATACGATAAATAGTACAGTAAATGAAAAATGAGAAATAATTGTTAAACCTAAAAAAGGACCAATTACCATCGGTAAACTCATGAATACGCCGAAATAGGCAAGTGCTTCGCCTCGTCTATGATCTGGCGCAACATCTGTGACAATCGTACCAGTTGCAGTTGTTGCCATACCGAACCCAATGCCATGTAAGAAGCGAAGGGCAAGTAATAAAAATAAGCTTTGTGCACCGAAATACATAACAGTAGCAGCTAAAAATAATGATAGTGAAATAAATAAAATTTTCTTTCTCCCTAATTCATCGAGCCATTTTCCTGTAAATGGTCTACATAAAACAGATGAAATAAGAAAAACAGTTGCAACTAAACCAATTTCCTCAGGTTTTCCTTTTAGGCCGTCTATGACATAGACAGGCAAAGTAGTCATGAGCATATAAAATGTTAAGAAGAGAAATAGACTACTAAAACAAGTTCCGAGGAAATCCTTCGTCCAAAGTTTTTCACTTTGCATCGTCATCCCTCCAATTTAATCTAAGTTTTTAATAATTTGTTGTAACACTTGAAATGCTTGATGTAACTCATCTGCGTTAATACCTTCTAGTGTCTTTTCTTCGAAAGTATCAACTTCTTCTTGCCATACCGGAATCATTTTTATCGCTGTTTCTGATAAAGAAATGAGCTTCTCACGGCGATCTTTTCCTTCAGTACGAATAATCCAGCCCATCGTTTCCATACGTGTTAGCGTACGAGTCATCGTTGGTGATTCAACATTTAAATACTGACATAATTCTGTTTGCGTGCAAGAACCGGTTTGATTAATGCGGAAAATAACGGCCCATTGTGCACTAAATAGCCCAGTTGGAGATACGCGTTCATTAAATTTCTTTGTGAATTTTCGAGAAGTCTGGCTGACAATGTGAAAAAAATGTTGTTTTTCGTCCATATAGTTAGATCCTTTCAAATTAGTTACCTAGCTAACTATATCCTTTTTTATTATAATTGTCTAGTAATAGACATGTTGATTTATGTAAAAATTTCGTACAGTTTTTATGTTGAGAACATACATTCTGCATGTTATTCTTTAAGTAAGTAAAGAATTTTCTTTCTATTAAAAAGAATGGGGGAACTTGTGATGATTAAGCCTGCAACAATGGAGTTTGTTTCACTATCGAACGGAGAAACGATTGCGTATCAGGAAGTTGGAAGGCAAAATACAGAAATTCTTGTACTCATTCACGGGAACATGACATCGTCACAACACTGGGATTTAGTTATTGAAAAGTTGCAAGATCAATACCATATTTATGCTCTTGATTTAAGAGGATTTGGCCTATCAACATATAATCAATCGATAGATTCATTACAAGATTTTGCAGGAGATGTAAAACTATTTATCGATCAATTAAAATTAGAGAAATTTTCATTAATGGGCTGGTCAATGGGTGGTGGTGTTGCGATGCAATTTACAGCGAATCATCCAACGTTTGTCGAAAAGTTAATTTTAGTAGAATCAGTGGGCATGAAGGGATATCCAATTTTTAAAAAAGATATTAACGGGCAGCCGATCGTATCGAGTTTAGTAAAGACGAAAGAAGAAATCGCGCAAGATCCCGTACAAATTGCGCCAGTGCTAGATGCGATAAAAAATATGAATAAATTATATTACCGTACAGTATGGAATTTATTAATATATACACATAATCAACCTGAACCGGATCGTTATGAAAAGTATTTAGATGATATGTTAACGCAGCGTAATTTCGTAGATGTAAATTATGCACTTATTACATTTAATATTTCGGATGAACATAACGGGGTTGTAGAGGGAAATAAGCAAATTCAACATATTAAAGCTCCGACACTCGTCATACAAGGTGACAGAGATTACGTCGTACCGCAAGTAGTCGGTGAGGAATTAGCAAAACATTTGCCGAATGCAGAGTTGAAAGTATTGGAAGATTGCGGACACTCGCCGTTTATAGATTGCTTAGATGTATTTATTAAGTATGTAGAGGATTGGTTAGAGCAGAAATAATCCACGAAAGTAAAAGTATTGCATATACTATAACATTGTAGGTAAAAGGGGAGATTATCAATGCATCATCCGCTCTTAATTACGCATTCACCATATAATCATCACTTATAGATCCGATGTATATGCAAGTTTCACCAACAGTAGTTCCTTTACAAATGCAGTAGCCACCAATAGCTCATGTACACCACTATTTATATGGACAATCATTTTATGAAAATCCATATTTCAAACACTTTCATTACAATGTGAAAGCACAAGTTTGGGAAGGATAAAAGGCTAAAAGGTTCATTCTTTTAGCTTCTTTTTTATTCGTAATATTCGTACACGCATTTGCAGAAACAGTTTATAATGAAAAGTGGAAAGCGTGAGAAGGAGAGGGAAAAGGATGTCGATGCGTTTTACGTTTTGGATTATGGTTGGAATTGTAGCAATCTCAGGTTTATCACAAGGGATGCTCTTACCGGCCATTGCAATGATTTTTGAACAAGAAGGGGTTAGTTCAAGTATTAATGGTATTCATGCGACGGCATTATATATTGGGATATTAGTTATTTCACCGTTTCTTGAAAAACCGATGCAAAAGTTTGGGATGAAGCCAATTATCGTTATTGGTGGGTTTCTCGTTGTTATATCATTATTCTTTTTTACACAAACTTTTTCATTTTGGGTATGGTTTATTCTTAGATTTCTAGTTGGAGTCGGAGATCATATGCTTCATGTCGGAACACAAACATGGATTACGACAACATCAGACCCGAGTAAAATTGGTAGACAAGTATCGATATACGGTGTATTCTTCGGAATTGGTTTTGCCGTTGGTCCGTATTTAGCGAGCACTGTTCAGTACGGTCTTGCAACACCATTTATGATATCTACTATACTTTGCTTAATAGGTTGGCTATTATTACTTCCAACGAAAAATGCATTCCCGGCGCAAGATGAAAGAGAAGTGAAGAGTGAATCATCATTTTCTCGTTATAAACAAGTTGTTGGATTAGGATGGATTGCGTTACTAGGACCACTTGCATATGGCGTACTGGAAGCTATGTTAAATAGTAACTTACCAGTATACGCGCTTCGTAAAGGATGGTCTGTTTCAGATGTATCATTCTTATTACCAGCGTTTGCAGTTGGGGGCATTATTACACAAATTCCACTCGGTATATTAAGTGATAAATACGGAAGAGACCGTATTTTAACGTGGACGTTCAGCGTAAGTACAGGTATTTTCCTACTTGCAGCAGTATTTGATCAATATTATTGGATCGTCTTTGCCTGTATGCTGTTAGCGGGTATGGTCATTGGGTCTTGCTTCTCATTAGGTCTAGGATTTATGACAGATTTATTACCGAGACACTTATTGCCAGCAGGTAATATATTATCTGGAATCGCCTTTAGTTTAGGAAGTATTATGGGACCTGTATTAGGAGGCGTATTTATAGAAAAAATACAGTATACAAGCTTTTTTATTGCGGTTATGATTATAATGGGAATTCTCGCAATGTTATATATCGTCTACATGAAAAATCAATTCGCATCAAGAAAAATAGAAAGTAGGTTAGGGCATGACAAAACAACCTAATAAAAAGAAATTTGAAGTACTCGAAAACGAAACAATTACAGACTGCTTAGCACGTATGGAACAAGAAGGCTACGCACCATCACGTCGCATGGAAGAGCCAATCTTTCATGAAGTGAAGAAAAACGGCAAAACAGAAGTTGAACCGTGCGGTAGGAAAATTGTTTTTGAGGGGAAATTGAAGTAATCAGTTATATAAAAAGAATTTGCTTTGAGGCATAAGTAAGATAAGACATATAGTCACATAAAAAACGCTGTTGATTTCAATATCAATAGCGTTTTTATTTTTAATAAATATATAGATCAAAATGAATTTCTGCTTGAATGGAACTAGCAAAATCAATAATGTTTTTTTGTAAATACATCGCGGGTGATTCGTTATTCTTCACTTGAATCACTATCATAAAAAGAAACTCTAAACTATATTTCTTCTTGAGATGTTTTAGTTGTTCTGTTTTTCCGTCAAGGGATTTTAGAATAACATGCAACTGATTATTTATATTGTATGATTGTTGGTATCCAGTGCTTAAAGTCCAAGCAGTTTCTTCTCTATATAGGGGTTTGGTGGATACAAGATTCGGATTATCACGTTTTGCAACAACATCACCTTTTTTATAAGTTCTTGTAGGCTCGATACTTAGGGCGTCAGTAATTGCTTCAACAGGGAATATATCACCCGTTGCACTAAAATAAGCCATAACTTTGGTTTTATCCAGAAAGGTTCCTCCTCTATTATTAAGATGTTAATCTTATTACATTATAAAAAATTATGAATGTAAATAGAATTTTTATCCTGCTATTTGTGGGCAGTAAAGCTTCTAATGGGAGAAAAGTAGGTGAGAGCCAATTTTTCATAAAAGCTCACTAGTTTCATTGTATTAAATTCCGGCGTTGGGATATTAGTTAAAGCTGGATACCTATACATTTGAAGGAAAGAACAATGATACAAAAGTAGGATGCTTAAAAATATATTAATTTGTATGATAAAAATAAAATGTATTTTTAAAAATTAGAATGTAGAGGAGGGAAAATATAATATGATACAAAGCATATATGAAACTCATTTACATGTAAGAAATTTAGAAAATGCGATAGATTTCTATCAAAATAAGTTAGGCTTAACAGTAGCGAAAAAACTATCGAAAAGACGAGTTGCGTTCTTTTGGATAGGAGAAAATAAAGAGCAAATGCTCGGGCTATGGGAAGTACATAGTAATGAAGATTTTGAGATGAAACACTTCGCTTTTCGTGTAGATTTAGAGTTTTTAAAGACCTCTAAATTGTGGTTAGAGGAGCGTGGAATAGAGGTAGTAGGGAGTCAAGGGAAAGGAAATCGAGAACCAATTGTCCAAAGGTGGATGCCAGCTGCAAGCGTATATTTTCTAGATTGTGATGGAAATAAATTAGAGTTTCTTTCTATGCTAAATGATGATCCAGATGAACTAGAATATGCAACGTATTTAAGTGAATGGGATGCGGAGCATGAAGAAAAATAAAGTTTAATCAGTAGGAGTTATATAGTTTTGGATTATATTAAATAGATAGAGAAAAATAAAATCCCTCAAGAAAAAGCATGTTCTTGAAGGATTTTTTATGCTTTATATATTTTATATTGCTTGTAACTTATTAATTGAATTTATTTTTAGAGATTTCAGCGCGTTGAATATAACCATCAGAGAAGCTGAAATAAAGAGAATAGCTTCCTCGCTTATATATAAAGCCTTCACTAGTCATATCCTCTCCGATTCCATCTGGTTCACCAAACCACTCTTTTAATTCGTTGATAGAGATATCCATTTTCACCCATATATATCTAGCGTCCGAAGGGTACATGTCAATATTATAATCGCCGTATACCGCTATATTAGGTGCATCACATTCTGTACATGGTGCTTTCTTCCAAACATCAGGCACTCCAAATTCTTTTTTTACGTCAGATAGATCTTTACCTAATACATCTAATTTAAATGGACCAAACGTTCCGTTCTGTAAAGCTGTTGTTAACATTTGTTTCAATTCTTCTTTTGAATTGATGTTGAAATTATAATCTCTGTTTTTTGCTATTGCATTATATAAAAATTGTGCATACTGCTCACGCTTTACAATCGTATTTCCAATAAAATTACCTGACTCGTCACCTTGTGCTATGCGGTTACTACGCACTGCATTTACAGATTCATAGGCCCAATGACCTTTTGGTACATCTTTAAAGTTCCCTTGTCCTTTTAATTGTAAATGAAATGCTTTTTGTAATACTACTGCCATCTCATAGCGAGTTAATACATCATCTGGACGAAATGTACCTGTGCCATCACCTTTCATAATTCCAGCTTGCGCAATGGCTTTAATATCTTTTTCAAACATATGATTTGTAATATCACTAAACATATTCCCTTGTTTATCATCTGCTTTTAAACCTAAATATCGATTGACTAAAGAAGCTACCTGTCCTCTAGTAACATTGTCCCCAAAACCAAATTTCCCATTTCCATATCCCTTATAAATCCCTGCTGACGCTAAGTAATCGATAGCAACTTTTGACCAGTGGTCCTTTGGTACATCTGTAAATACAGTGTCATTATTACTACCTGTCTTATAGCTATTTTCATTCCCGTTTGTTTTCGTTAGTGTTTCTGCATTTACCGTGCTTACCATCGTTGTAGTTGCTAGTGCTGCGGTTAGTACGAAGCCTAAAACCTTTTTAACTTTACTTGTTTTTCTGCCCATTTGTAAACCCCCTTGTTATATGAAACGAATTGAATAACCTAAACATTTAATATAATTTAATGTTTACATCGTGATTATAACATGTAATTAATGAATATTTACCATAAATTTCTATAGAATAAATGTCTATTTTTCTAATCTGCATGAAATTTAATCATCTTAATTTATAAATCAATTCAACAAAAGCATATAAACTCCTTTTCGCTATTTGTGAACAGTAAAACGCGTCTTTTTTCAATCTACGATAGAAGACAGAACGTATATTTGGTATAATCAAAACATACTATATGAAACGATGTACATGAGTTTGAGATTTATGTGAAAAGGTAAGTAATACATAACAATAACTACGCTATAGGATTCAGTTCATGTTATACAAATTAATCGTTAGAAAGGAAAAGGAGTAATGAATCAAATTTCATTTGAAGATTTATTTGAAGAAGAAAACGAAAAAGAAAAAGAAAAGGTGGAGGTAGCTGAAATACCAGTACCTTTATCGCCATTGCAAAAAGATATATTGGAATTAGTGGATTCTGAAGAAATAAGTGCTCTTGAGTTATGCGAACAATTAATACGAGCTGGAAAAATATCAGATGAAAGATTCACAACGAATAAGCCTAAAGCATATGGAGAAGTATGCTTACTATTAGAAGGCTTTGTTAAAGAAGGAAAGCTTATTTTTGTCAAAAGTGATGAGAAAAGAGATAGGGTTTATAAATTGAATGAAGAAATGTTTAACGGATAAGGTGTGTAGTGGGAATTCATACATTTTTCTCATCAAAAAAGGTGTCAATCTTGCTTAGATTGACACCTTTTTTAATCATTTAACATCTTACATATTTACGCTTGAAACCAAGTCTTCCTCTATCAAGTTCTTTCTGAATACTCTCTGCAGCATTTAGCAAACTGCTCTTTTTATTTTCACGCTTTATTTCAACTATACCAACTTCTTTTGCAGTCGCGGCCGCCTTTTCGTGTAGTGGTACATATGAAATTGCCACCGTGTTTAGGAAATTATTCATAGCGGATTTAGTTCGTTCTGGCGAATTGTGGATTGTATTTTTTACCATTTCAAGCATAGCGGCAATTTTGCTTTCGACAAATTCGTTGTCTTTTCGATTTCCTAAAAGCCAGCAGTAGCAACTCCAGCCTGCAGACATTTTAAGCTCGTCCCCACTTGCAATCCATGTATCAGCAACGTCTTGTGCAATATTTGACTCCGATAAAGTGACTGCTACTACATAATCAGACAACATATAAAAATATGCATCATCCATCCAACGATTAAAATCCGATTCACTCATAGCTTTCGGATCCGCGATAATGCCTGCAAAGTACATAGCATCGTAGTTGCCTGTCGCATAAAGTTCTTCAGCTAATTTTTGATTTACTTTTATTTTCTTAGCAATTGGTTTCATAGCACCAGTAGCTACGCCGAAAACTGGCTCGTGCGCGCCGTTAGATATGTATATTTTTTTCGTTCTTTCCTTGCCTAGGGCTTCAAGCTCCTGCATAACGGTTTTAAAATCCAAAGTTGTGCACTTCCTTCCATAATATAAAGACCATGATAATTGTGAGCATCTAGTTTATATTTTTTATCATGTTTTCCATACTTCCTAATTTTAAATCTTATGTGAGTAGGATGTCTACTTTCTATAATTTGTAGATAATGCAGTTAGTGATTTTGAAAGTCTAGTTATCTATAATTGTAAGGATACTATATGAAAGTAAAAGGGAAGGAAATACAGAGGTATAGCTTATTACATAAATTTTGGGGATGAAAATAATAGTTTACCTTTGGCTCTCTCTCGGTATTATCATGTTATTATTTGGTAAGGGGATAAATGGAATTTAAAGTTAAATATGTGAGGTTGATTCTAAATGATAAAGAAATTTACTAGAGTAATACTAACTACAGTGATGCCAATTAGTCTTATCATGGGTTGTGGGAACACTGAAAAAACTAAAGCACAAGAGTCGAAAGCGGCACAATCGGAGAAAAAGGACTATACGGATTACTCATATGGTAGCAAAGGTATATTAGTAAGTGGAAAAGCGAAAGAACGTCAACAATACGAGGTTGGATATATGGATGAAAATAAGTTAATTGGGATTGACGAAAGCATTGAGGACTGTATCATTTTAGACAATAAAGATGAAGCAGGTCTCGTTTGGAAGCAAATAGAGCGTGGATCGATTATTGAAGTGCAATATGGTAAGGATCGCAATGATATTGTAGGCGTACAATTAGTAGGAGACCGTGAACCATACGAAATTAGTGATAAGTTTGATCGAAATACAATAAATGAGATTGTCGAGAGCGTTAAAGGGAATTTGTAATAGATGTATTTCAATAGTATAGGATTCCTCATCATGAAATTGTGAATCAACGGCATTTTTCATATGAAAATGCCGTTGATTTGTGTTAAAAAGAAAACTCTATTCTTGTAGAAAAACACCTATTAAACATAAATGAATTATTCTTCGTTCAGCTGTGAGGATTGCCGTAAGGTTATTATCCAAAATAAAAGAGCACAAGCACTAATAGATACACCTAATATGCATATTCCATCCCAACCATATTTTACATATGTATTTGTTGAAAGAATTGCACCTGTTGCACTACCGATAGAATAAAAAATCATGTAACTGGCAATGAGTCGACTTCTTGCTTCGGGACGCACTGTGAACAGCATACTTTGATTAGTGACATGTACAGCTTGCACAGCTAAATCTAAAAGGATAATGCCGAAAATTAGTAATAATAGAGAGTGATTTATAAGTTTAATTAGGAGCCATGAAAGTACTAATAATGATAAAGCTATGCCAGTTGTTTTTTGTCCGAATCCTTTATCAGCTAATTGTCCAGCCTTAGTAGCAGCTAATGCACCCGCTACTCCAGCAAGGCCGAACGCACCAATAGCTGTATGCGAAAGATTATGTGGTGTAACACTTAGCGGCAATACTAAAGAAGTCCATAAAATACTGAATGAAGTGAAAATAAGCAATGCTAATATTCCGCGAATGCGTAAAAGTCGTTCTTCCATAAATAATAAGAGAACAGAGTATATTAATTTTCGGTAAGACATAGTTGTCACTTTTTTATGTTCAAGAGTAGGTAAATTTCGGTGTAACAAAAAAGTTATGAAGAGTAAAAGGATAGCAGAGGTGAGATAAACGGACCGCCATCCAGCTAAATCCGTTAATATGCCTGCAAATGTACGAGCAAGTAGAATACCTATTACAACGCCACTTGTAACGAAACCTACTATGCGTCCACGTTCTGATGGATTAGCTAAAATTGATGCATATGCGACGAGTGTTTGCGTAACAGTTGCAAGAATTCCTACTAAGGCCATACCTATAAAAAGTACGGTGCTTGAGGAAGCGCATCCGATTATAATTAAAGCGAAAACAGATAAAAGCATTTGGACAATTATTATTTTCTTTTGGTTTAATAAGTCACCAAGTGGAACTAATAAAAGTAATCCGATTGCATAACAAACTTGAGTAATAGTAATCACAATACCGATAGTTGAATGACTAATCTTAAATTCATTTGATAAAGAATCAAGTAGTGGATGAGCGAAGTATATATTTGCTACAGCCATCCCGCAAGCTATTGCGAATAATAGGGGCATATAACGAGACACCGTTGCATGAACAGGTGAATGTATCTGAGTGTGAGTATGTTTTCGAATGGTCATCATTTTTTCTTTACTATTCATAAAATCAGCTCCTTTTTGCATTACTTACAAATAATGTACCGAACGGTATGTTATTTGTAAGTAAAATATAATCTCGAATAAATATATATGTCAAGTTTATTTTGATTTAGTTATGAGTTTTTGACATGTCGTTTATAATCTAATACGATATATAATATACTGATTGGTACATAAATGATGATGTATAGTCTTAATAACTAGATGTAGAAAGGAGATGGTTTTAAATGGCACGACTACGTGAATTTGATGAAGAAAAAGCTTTAGATGCTGCTATGAAACTTTTTTGGGAGAAGGGATACGCAGCTACTTCATTAAGCGATTTAACTGCTAAAATGGAAATACAAAAGCCAAGTTTATATTCAGCCTTTGGTGATAAAGAGGGTTTATTTGAAGCGGCATTAAGGAGATACACAAATTTACATGCAGCTAATATACGAACAAAACTTCAAAACGAACAATCTGTAAAAGAAGCAATTCGGACATTTTTTGAAAATATGGTGGAAGAGGAATATAAAAAAGATTTCAGTAAAGGTTGTTTTTGTATTAACACAATGGTCGAACTTGCTCCTCATAATGAAAAATTTGAAGTATTGACTAGAGAACATCAAATGTATCTTGCAGTTATTTTTCAAGAATTAATTACGAAAGGAATTCGATCAGGAGAACTGCAAAGTGATTTGAACGCTAAAGCAGTAGCACAAACATTAGTCACTTCCTTAATTGGATTAACAGTATTAATGAAATCACGTCCAGAACGTTCCGTTATAGATAATTCGGTATCGCTAATAGTATCGTTAGTAAAATAATTTTTGTATAAGTATGTTTCAATTATTTAATCACATATAAACAGCCTGTTCAACGATTATACAGCTTACAGGTAGTTACTGGTGTTGGAAATAATGAGTTTACTCCTAAAGGTACAACAACTCGTGGTGAAGCAGCTGCCTTTTTAGTGAAGATGTTAAATGCAAGTCAAAAATAGAAAGAACGGTAAAGGAGCTATCCAACATGATAATTTGGAACAGCTCCTTTTTATTTTAGCCTCTATGAAGCCCCTTCCAAGCCCCTTATAAGCACCTATCAAGTAATAAATCACTAAGAAAAAACAAAACAAAAACAACTACAAGAACAAAAAAGCGGGAAAAATAAAACCGGCGTTGTAGTAGTTAAAAAAATTTGGAATTCAAATGCAAAAACAAAGCCCTCATTCCTATATGTATATTGAAGGATTGAATTCTGCCTTTTTATGAATAAAAGGAGGAGGGAAATATATGGCTGTGTACCGTAATGTGCAGGTGAACTTTTGGCAAGATGAATTCATATTAGATTTAACGCCAGAGGAGCGTTATTTTTACATATATTTGTTAACTGGTACGAAAACGAAGCAATGTGGAATTTACGTATTACCGAAACGTTTAGCAGAACTGGAAACAGGGTACAGTATGGAAACTGTTGAGAAGCTGTTAAATAGATTTGTTGAATACGGGAAGATTTTATACGATGTAGAAACGAAAGAGTTATACATACTGAATTGGCTACACTATAACCCTATTTTAAATACGAATGTAGAAAAGTGTGTGTTACGTGAATTAAAGACTGTGAAAAATAAAGAGTTCATACATATATTTTTACGTAAATGTCTTGAAGAAGAATGGAAGATTCCATTATTATTGCAGCATTTTGGTATGCCGAAAGAAGAGGATAATAGTAGTTTAGAAGTAGTTGCTGAGGAGAAGGAAGAGATAGAAGGGGATACTTCGCATAGTGAAGTTTATAAGTTTTACGAACAACATATAAGTAATCTATCTCCATATATCGTGAAGGAATTGAAAGAGTTGATACAAAAGGTTTCAGGAGAGACAGTACTAGAGGCACTTAAAATTGCGTTTGAACAGAATAAGCGGACGCTTGCTTATGTGAAGGGGATTTTGAGGAATTGGTTTAAGAAAGGACGGGGGGATTTCAGTGGAAGAAAGGAAGGTGCACATAAGGGAGATGTATGTAGTTTATATGATCCATAGTCTGGGTTTTTCTACTTTTCTAAAAGGTTCTTCCTTAAATAAAAGCGAATAGTTTGAGAAAGGAGGGGGTTATATGGAAGTCGTCATAAAGAAGAAACGAACTAGAGGTAAGAGAATTTTTATTTGGTGTAGTAGTATCGTTCTTTTATTAGTTATTTGTACAGTAATTTTTTTGAACATATATACGCTTAGTTCAGTGCCGAAGATAGATGGGACGATAAAGCTAGAGGACCTGCAACGTGCTGTTCAGGTAAAGCGGGATAGTAAAGGAGTACCACATATTAAAGCGGAAAATGCGCATGATTTATATTTTTCGCAAGGATATATACAAGCACAAGATCGTTTGTTTCAAATGGATTTAAGTAGAAGGCAAGCTTCTGGAATGTTGAGTGAAGTTGTAGGGGAAGCAGCTGTTGATCGAGATAAGTTGTTTCGAACGCTCGGTTTAAGGCGAGCAGCCGAAGCGTCTGTTAGTCAATATGACGGGGAGGCGAAAGATGCTCTGCAGTCATTTGCTGATGGGATAAATGCTTTTATACGTGAGGCAAAAGAGGAAAAGAAATTACCGGTCGAGTTTACTATATTAGGTTATGAGCCTGCTGAATGGTCCATTGTTGATACGTTAACGATTGGAAAGTATATGGCATTTGATTTAGGCGGACATTGGCACGGACAGGCATTTCGATATTGGGCACTGAAAAATCTACCGAAAGAGCAAGCAAATGAGCTATTTCCTACATATCCGAAAGATGCGCCTAGATTGCTAGCTGAACTCGAGAATACAAATGTGAATGTCGCACAAAGTTTTGCAAAAACGATCATTCCACCAGAGTTTAATGGTAGTAATAACTGGGTTATAAGCGGTGAGAAGAGTGCGTCTGGTAAGCCAATTTTAGCGGATGATCCTCATTTATCTCTTGCGACACCTTCTATTTGGTATCAATCAAAACTTGAAATGAAAGATTTACATGTGAGTGGCGTTATTTTCGCTGGCGTACCGGGTGTTATATTAGGACACAATGACAAAATAGCATGGGGCGTTACGAATACTGGCCCTGATGTGCAAGATTTATATATTGAGAAGCGAAATCCTAATAATGATAATGAATTTTTGTATAAAGATAAGTGGGAAAAAGCTACAGTTGTGGATGAATCTATTAAAGTAAAAGGTGGGAAAACAATTCCGTATAATGTGACGGTTACGAGGCATGGTCCAGTTATTTCAGAGTTTGCGGATAAGGGGAAAGAGAAAACGAAAACAGTATTTGCTTTGAAATGGACTGCTTTGGAGCCTTCTGCTGAATTAAAGGCCGTATTAAATATGAATAAAGCGAAAGATTGGAATGAGTTTGAAACGGCACTTCAAGATTTTCATACACCAACTCAAAACTTTATATTTGCATCAAATGATGGCACAATTGCTTATAAAGCGAACGGAAATATACCAGTGCGTAAAAAAGGAGATGGGAGTTTACCAGTACCAGGGTGGACAGACGAATATGAGTGGGAAGGGTATATCCCATATGATCAACTCCCAAAAGTAATAAATCCAAAACAAGGCTTTATTTCAACTGCGAATAATAAAATTGTGGATGATAATTATCCGTATCATATTAGTAATACGTGGGCACAGCCGTATAGGCAAATGCGTATTCAAGAGTTTTTACAAGAGAAGGAAAAGTATACAGTGAAAGATTTAGAAGAGTTACAGATGGATCAAAAAAATTTATACGGGAAAGAATTTGCCCC
Organism: Bacillus sp. F9_6S_D1_P_5; assembly: GCF_054823925.1. Classification (NCBI taxonomy): domain Bacteria; kingdom Bacillati; phylum Bacillota; class Bacilli; order Caryophanales; family Bacillaceae; genus Bacillus; species Bacillus sp. F9_6S_D1_P_5. Next base: position 437,810 of record NZ_JBTREW010000001.1, read on the forward strand.
TATATTGTTAAAAGAGTTAAATAAAGCATCTTTAAATGAAGTAGAGAAAGAAGGCGTAAAACAATTAACAAAGTGGAATTTTTACGATAGTAAAGATGAAGCGGCCCCATTAATCTTCCATTTGTTAATGAAAGAGATTTCAAATACGTTATTTTCAAAAGAAATTCCGAAAGATTTGATGGAGTTATTTGAAGGGAAGTCGCAAGTTGTTGATGAATTAATTCGAAAAGAAGTAGCAGGAGAACAGAGCGCTTGGTTTACGAAGTACGGCGGCTTCACGAAAGTTGTGCATACTTCGTACGAAAATGTAATGAAGAAATTACAGAAGGAATATGGACCGAATGTTGCAGAGTGGAAGTGGGGCGATTACCATCAACTTGCTTTTACACATCCAATCTCAAAATCATCTAGTATGTTAGCACTACTTGCATTTAATCGCGAAAAACCAGTTCCAATTGGCGGCAGCCAAGTTACCGTTCAAGCAGCGAGTTACGGAGATAACGGTATTGTCAATCACGGAGCTTCTTGGCGATTCGTTATTGATACGAAAGATATGTCAAATGGTTATCATATTGTAGGGCCAGGACAATCAGGACATTTTAGAAGCGATTGGTATCATGATCAAATAGATGATTGGGTAAACGGAACGTATCATACGACTACATTGAATACGGAGGGGATAGAGGGGAAGGTGTTAAATTTAGAGCCGAAGTGATAGGGTGTTTTTGTTTGTGGAGGGGACTAGTAATAATCTTTTTGATAATGAAAGCTTATCATTTAGAACATAACCGAGTTCTTAAATAATTTTAACAGCCAGCCTACTATCATTTAATTTGATAGTAGGCTGTTTCCATATTCGAAATCGTTGTCTACATAGAATGTTTTGGAATAAATGAAGCAAAGCCAATGATGTTTAACATTGTGCAAGAATTAGATATCTACGTAATTTTGAAGAAGAAGATTGAGGGAACTAAAAAACGGCCTAGAATTCTAGACCGTTTTTTTATGATTTACTAATTTTTCAACCATCATCCGTTTTCTCTAGTTCAATTACGATTACTTTTTTAGGATTACCTTTATATGCAGCATCAACAGTTACTGTAGCAACTTCTTCAGGATTACGATTATTTCCACATGCTGCAAGTGCTGTAACTAATAAAGCTGTTACAACTATTAACATAATCATTCCAGTTTTGAGGGGGATTAGTTAACAAAGACCAGGTATTATTTGCAACAGAACTGTCCCTCTGTACCCCTTGTTTCGTCATTTTTCTAGGCCATCCAACTTGACAAATGTTTTTTTATCAAACTACAATGAAAATCATTATCAATAATATAGGGAGGATACTTTTGTCAATAAATGAAAAACAATATATTTATAGGTTAATAATCAGATCTTGTTAAGTCGTATGTACTATTTTTATTTTAGCGTTGCCCAGAATGTACACCAATTAATCTCGCGAATTACAAGAAAACTATCATTGAAATGAGGCGTGCATTGTGAAGTTGGACGTGAATGAGTTAGCGGAGTATCTTGCCAATACTCCTTTCCGAGTAGAAGGAGTATATCGTTATGCTAAAAATCCAGGTGTGCCTTGTGCGGAGTCTACAGATTCTTTCCCAGGATTTGTATTTCCACTTACAGGGAAGACGCAATTTCAATTTAATGGTACGCCATATATCCTTTCCCCAGGAAAAGTTATACATGGGGGTGCAAAAATGACATTAGCCCATAAAATGCTTGGTGAAATAAACTGGGAATATATTCTTGTTTTATATCGGATAAGCAATTCAGAACGAGAAGACTCTGGCTTTATTCATCAGCATTTTGAATTATTAACAGGACAATCTCCTCGTCTTGTCGAATTACTTATGCGTCTTTGGGATGTGTATAATCAGCGTGGAGGCATTTCGATGTTTCAGACCGAAATGCTGTTTCGCGAAGCATTGAATGAAGCTTTATTAAGTGTTGTTAATAGAGAAAACAACTATGAGTCGCATACTTTATTCGAACGAATATCTAGTTATGTCCATAAATACTATTATAAGGATATTACAATAAATACACTTGCAGAACAAAATAATGTTAATCGAAATCGTCTTTCTTACGTGTTTAGAAAGCATGCAGGTATGGGGCCAGCAGAATATTTATTGAACTATCGTATAAAGATGGCTCAAAAAATGTTATGTACAAGTGGTGTGCCTGTACAACAAATTGCGCAGGCTGTTGGAATCACAGACCCTTTTTATTTTAGTAGAGTTTTCAAGAAGCGAGTTGGCATTTCGCCTACTAAATATCGTGAGAAGTTCATCAATAATCCATACTAATGTCAACAGGGGTCCATTCTTATTTGAAAATCAATGTTCTATACTTATGGAGAGTTAAAGGAAACATTGGATTGAAAGAATTTTCATTGAAATCACTCCTTTGTACTATCTGAATGAAAAGTTCTGGCCGGAGCATTTTCTTTTTAAGTGTAATGACGACTTTTTTACTTAGATTACTGTAATATAGTGGAAGTCGAAAATGAGGAGGGATTATTATCCATTACCAACCTATTAAACTAAATGACGAGTTATCTAAAATTAACGATTATTGGTATCCACGAGTGATTAGTGAAATGAATGATGATCAAATTCAGCTTTTTAAAGCTAATGGAGATTTTATATGGCATGAGCATCCTAATACGGATAAGCTATTTATTGTGCTTGAAGGGGAGATGTTCATCGATTTTCGTGATGGACAGGTGAAAATTTCTAAGGGCGAGATGTTTATTGTCCCGAGAGGCGTTGAGCATAAACCTTTCACTGAAAAGGAATCCCACATCATGTTGGTAGAGCCTAAAAGAGAAATGGATTGATAATCGTAAAAAGATAAAAAAGGAACGGATTTCCGTTCCTTTTTTATTTATCTTACTATTTTTAGGGGCTTAGTATGAATAAGGTGTGAATAAAGGATGAATAGCATTTTTATCAATAAAAATTTATTGGATTTTTTGTGGAATATATATGAAACATTGTATAAAATAATCAAGAAAGCCAAAAATTATAGGAGGAAAGTCGTGAAGAAAAATAAGAGTTTAGTAAGTTTTTTAGGAGTGTTTATCATGCTGTTTTCTTTTTATTTTCAAGGAAATGTACAGGCAGATGTAAATACTGTTCAATCTGGGAAAATCAAATCAGGAAATGTAACGGTATGGGAAGTTGGAAATGTGGCGAAAGTGTTAGCTGATGTAGAGCGCTTAAATTTAAATACAGTAAATGTACCGATTCAAGTAGATATTCCGAACGTGACTTCTACGAACATGGTAATTAATCAAGCGCAAAAGCAACAGGCTATTATTTTAATTCAAGAATTATTAAAGCGTAATATTCAAGTTATAGTGGAACCGTTCCCGTATATTCAGCAAGGAAATGTTGGGGAAACGGAATGGAATCCAAGTAATATTAATGATTTCTTCTGGAATTGGAAAACGGTTATTTTGCAAGATATCTTTAATTCGATTACAAGTAAATACAATGTGTACGGAATCAAGATTGCTTCTAATTTCGTGAATATGGAATATGCAGAAGGATATTGGAGCGATACGATTGATTTCGTTCGTCAGCAGTATAAAGGAAATGTTTTGTATCAAATGAATTGGTGGTTAACAGCAAGTTGGGATCCTTCTTATGAAGCGAAGTTTGTAGAGAAAATTAATCGTCCGTATTTAAAAAAGGTGGATATTGTTAGTATCGATAGTTGGTTTGAAGTTTCAGGAAAAAGAAATCCATCATACGAAGAAGTGAAGCAAAGTTTATTTGCTACGACAGTGTATAATCGTGGACAAAATGTTGTGCAGCAGTTGGAACAATTACATAAAGCAACAGGAAAACCGGTTTACTTTGGTGGATTTAACGTTCCGGCACGTGAACTTGGACTGCAAAATCCGTGGAATCCAGATGTTTCTAATGTGTTTTCAAAGGACGTACAATTAAACGGATGGCGCGCTTACCGTGATGTATTAGAACCGAAACCATATTTTAAAGGTTTTTCAATTTGGTTTATTGGCTCTCATAATAGTACGCATGCGTATCAAATACATAGTAAAGAAGCAGAGGCAGTTATTAACGGCTGGTACAGAAAATAAATTTTATAAAATAGGTAAGTTTTGAATTTTACCACATATATTTCTAGTGAAAGGCCTTTCACCATCTTATCACCTAGGGGGCAATCATAATGAAATTTTTGTCTTACCTTACAGTAATTTTGGTGATTCTTGGCGGTTTGAATTGGTTGTTTGTAGCGTTAGATTACAATGTAGTTGAGAAATGGTTTGGTTCTATGCCGGCGCTTGTGGACACTATTTATTGGCTCATTGGTCTTTCTGCTATTTATCAAATTTTTGATCGGTTCTTCACGGACAATTAGCAATTATACTTTATTACTAGAGTGTTAAGTACGATTATGTACTTAACACTTTTTTGTATGTTTATAAAAAGTAGTTTGCACATGCAAGCGATTCCATTGCGTCTTACGCCGTAATAGTGGAAAACAAATTGACTATGTATTATATTTCGGGTTATAATTCAGAAAGTTTAAAAATTAATAAAAATGAGAAATAGGGAGGTTTTCAGGGTGATGGAGAGAGTGTATAATTTTTCAGCTGGACCATCAATACTCCCTTTGCCAGTTTTAGAGAAAGTGCAAAAGGAGCTTGTAAATTATAACGGGGCAGGCATGTCTATTATGGAAATGAGTCATCGGTCTTCTTATTTTCAAAGTATTATAGATGAAGCGAGTAACCTACTTCGTGAATTAATGAACATTCCTAATGAATATGATGTATTGTTTTTACAAGGTGGTGCGTCATTACAATTTTCTATGATACCGTTAAATTTAATGAATACGTATAAAAAAGCAGGGTACGTATTGACTGGCTCATGGTCTAAAAAGGCGCTGCAAGAAGCTGAAAAAGTAGGGGAAGTACAAGTGATTGCTTCTTCTGAACAAGCGAAGTTTACTACAATTCCTAAATTGGATGGTTTACTGAGCGATGAAAAACTAGATTATGTACATATTACAACGAATAATACAATTGAGGGGACGAAATATGTAGAAGTTCCACATTTAGATAAAGTACCGCTCGTTGCGGATATGTCCTCAAATATTTTATCAGAACAATATGATGTTTCGAAGTTTGGTCTTATATATGCGGGAGCGCAAAAGAATTTAGGGCCAGCGGGCTTAACGATTGCTATTATAAAAAGAGATTTAATTGGGGGAGCGGAGCGCTCTTGTCCTACGATGTTAAACTATGAAACTTACAGTAAAAATAACTCCTTATATAATACACCGCCGTCCTTTAGTATTTACGTAACGAAACTTGTACTAGAGTGGCTGAAAGAGCAAGGCGGGGTATCTGCGATTGAAGAACAGAATAGAATGAAATCTTCACTACTTTATAATTTCTTAGATGAATCAAAATTGTTTACTTCACCAGTTGATCCTACGTATCGATCACTTATGAACATTCCGTTTACAACACCGTCAGAAGAGCTGAACAATGAGTTTTTACAAAAAGCGAAAGAACACGGTCTTGTTACGCTAAAAGGACATCGCTCAGTCGGTGGTATGCGCGCTAGTATTTACAATGCGATGCCAGTACACGGCGTACAGCAATTAGTAAATTATATGAAGGAATTTGAGCTTGAGAATAGATAGGGAGATGGGGATATGTTTCGTGTTCAAACGTTAAATCAAATTGCGGAAAAAGGTTTGCAAGTTCTTGGCGGAGAGCGTTATGAAGTAGGGGATAGAATCGACCACCCAGATGGTATTTTACTTCGCAGCTATTCTTTACATCAAGAAGATTTTTCAAAAGATTTAAAGGCGATTGCGAGAGCTGGTGCTGGTGTAAATAATATTCCCGTCGAGCGATGTACAGAAAAAGGGATTGTAGTATTTAATACACCAGGAGCGAATGCCAATGCAGTAAAGGAACTTATTATCGCCAGCCTTATTATGTCTTCACGTAACATTATTAACGGAGTAAGCTGGACGAAAAATTTAGAAGGTGAAGAAGTACCGCAGCTTGTTGAATCAGGAAAGAAACAATTCGTTGGCGCAGAAATTGCAGGGAAGCGTCTAGGGGTTATCGGCCTTGGTGCAATTGGTGCTTTAGTTGCGAACGATGCGTTAGCTTTAGGGATGGACGTTGTCGGATACGATCCTTACATTTCAGTTGAAACTGCATGGCGCCTTTCTACACATGTGCAAAGAGCATTTAGTTTAGATGAAATCTTCGCAACATGTGATTATATTACACTTCATATTCCTCTTACGAATCAAACGAAGGGGATTATTGGTGAACACGCTGTAGAGAAGATGAAAAAAGGTATGCGTTTATTCAATTTCTCTAGAGGAGAACTTGTAGATGAAAAGGTTCTTCAAAAAGCGTTAGAAGAAGAGATTATTGCACATTACGTAACGGACTTCCCGAATGAAAATGTGATAAAGATGAAAAATGTAACAGCGACGCCGCACCTTGGTGCATCTACGTCTGAATCGGAAGAAAATTGTGCGGTCATGGCGGCACGTCAATTACGTGAATATTTAGAGACAGGAAATATTCGTAATTCAGTAAACTATCCAAACGTAGAACTGCCGTATATCGGAAAGAAACGTATTACAATCATGCATCAAAACGTTCCAAACATGGTAGGACAAATTACAGGATGTTTAGCAGAGCATCATATTAATATTGCTGATATGATAAATCGTAGTAAACATTCTTGGGCGTACACAATGATTGATATTGATAACGGAATTGATGATATAATAAAAGAGAATATTGTGGAAAATATAAGCAAAATTACAGGTGTTGTAGCCGTTCGAATGATTGTGTAAAGGAGAGAGGAAAACTTGGCAAAAATCCGACCGTTTCGGGCCATTCGTCCAGTAGAAGAAAAAGCAGCGGAAGTTGCAGCTTTACCGTATGACGTATTAAATAGTGAAGAAGCAAGAGAGGTTGTAAAAGGAAATCCGTATTCTTTCTTACACGTTGATAAAGCAGAAATTGATTTAGACCCGGCACTTTCACCGTACGATGATCGTGTATATGAAAAAGCGGGTGAAAATTTAAATCGGTTTATACGAGAAGAAGTGTTCATTCAAGACGAAGAGCCAGCACTTTACATTTATGAACTGACGATGCAAGGAAGAACACAGTCAGGCCTTGTCGTTTGTACATCTATCGATGAGTATGAAGATGATACAATTAAAAAACACGAAAGAACGCGTCATGAAAAAGAATTAGATCGTATTCGCCACGTAGATGTGTGTGACGCGAATACTGGACCTATCTTTTTAACGTATCGTACAAAAGAAGAGATAAAGCGTTTCATTGCCAGCTGGAAAGAAGAACATGCGCCAATTTATACATTTACAGCAGAAGACGGCGTTAAGCATGTCGCTTGGAAAATAACTGATGAAGAAGTAATTGCAAGTTTAGTAAACTTATTTGAAGATATTCCTAACTTGTATATTGCAGATGGGCATCACCGCTCCGCATCAGCGGCAAAAGTAGGACTCATGCGAAGAGAACAATATCCGAATTACACAGGAGAAGAGGAATTTAATTTCTTCTTATCTGTTTTATTCCCACACGATGAGTTATCCATTTGGGACTATAACCGAGTTGTAAAAGATTTAAACGGTTTATCAGAAGAACAGTTTTTAAAACAAATAGCGCAATATTTTTATGTAGAAGAAGCAGCTGTTTCTCCGTATAAACCAAACGAGCCAAAAACATTTGGAATGTATGTAAACGAGAAGTGGTATAAGCTTACAGTGAAAGAGGAAACGTTTGATGCGAATGATCTTGTGAAAGGTTTAGATGTATCTATTCTGCAAGATCATTTATTAAGCCAAGTACTTGAAATACACGATCCGCGATCTGATTCACGCGTTGATTTTGTTGGAGGGATCCGCGGATTAGAAGAACTAGAGCGCCTTGTAAATAGCGGTGAATACAAAGCAGCGTTCTCACTATATCCGACATCAATGGAATCTTTATTAGCAATCGCAGACGCTGGAGAAGTAATGCCGCCGAAATCAACGTGGTTTGAACCGAAACTGCGTAGTGGGTTGTTTGTACATTCGTTAAAATAAATATAGACTTCTACAGTTTTGAAAAACCGAAATGATTTTTAGTTTCGGTTTTTCTTATTTTGGCTCAGTTAACGTTTCATGTTGATTTTCATGTTAAGATTGAAATATGTAACGACAGGTCGCTACAAAAAATGGAGGAAATACGATGAAAATGCATCTTCAAGAAAGTTTTTATTTTGAATTGAAAAATGCAATTCGTTGTCATTATAACGAACTTATAACTAGGTGTGGTGTTGACACAATATATGGGTACGCCATATTAACAGACGATTGTGTCAGTAGCATTGGACCAGTGGCTAATGAAGAAAGACTAATCAAAGTTAATAAATCGGACCCTTTATACAATGATTCGTTGACATTTATATAAGGTTCATCCATTTCTAAAGGTATTTTCGCTTTGTTGTTTTTCAAAAATAACGGATAAAATTTTCGTATTCACGAACTTAGTTCATAATGGTTGTTGGATAAATTGGAATACCACGTTCCTTTAGAATTTCAGACGTATTATCTTTCTCAAACTACTTTTCTTTAACATATCTCATCTATTATGCTCCTTAGTTGGTTTTCCGGAGTTTATTATAGTTTTAAAAAAACTGCACGAGAACCTATATTTATACTGTTTTGGTGCAGGTTCGCTACAATATAAAATACACAACAGTAAGGATAAAACCTACTTTGTAATTGCAAATGAAACTTGTGTATATGTGAAGTAAGGTGAAAGAGGGCCTGCACATAATCAATCACCCTTTTTTATAACGTTTCTTTGCAGAGATACGTTATAAAAAAGGGTTGTTAATTGAAAGATGAAAAATAACTTCTATTAATCATTCATATTTTATGAAATTACATTGATCTAATTATAAGTCAGTTGAAACTGTACTTATTCCAACCTGGATAGTGCTAATAACAGTATATAATCTGTGGTATTAGTTTATAGGAGTAGAAACTAATTTTCATTTGATGTATTTATTTGATGATTGGTTATAGTACTATACTTCTTATTCATAACTATATAAATCCAACCAATAATTGATAAGATAACCGGATAGAAAATAGCCCAACCACTAAATGAGTATACAATAATACATATAATTAGAGATAGGAAGGCCATCCACCAACCAATATCACGCACTTTTAATAATTTAAGAGCAGCTAGCATTGTAAAAATATATGATGTAATAAATATTACACTAGGACCTTTAAGAAGCATTTCTAAATTTGGTCGTGCCATACCATAAAAAATTAAAATACAACTAAAAATTCCTCCTAAAACTAGTAATACCCTAGTTGGAGTTTGAAATTGAGAATGTAACTTAGCAAAGAAGGAAGGGAAATGTCCTTCTCTAGCTTGAGCGTAAATCATCCTTGAAAAACCCGCAATGTTAGCATGTACAGCACTAAACGAAATGAAAATTGCTAAGATAGTTGTTATATAGGTACCTATCGGTCCTATTCCTTTTGATATTAGAATACTAAGGGAAGCTATCTGATTCTTATCACCATATGAGTGGGTTCCTATTGTTACAAAAGATATAGCAATGTACATAATGGAGATACAAATTGCTCCTAAAAATAAACTAATGGAAATATCTTTAGCGGGTCTTTTAAATTCTTCAGCTAATGGGGTTATCATTTCCCACCCTACAAAGGAGAAAAAGATAATTACAGAAGAAGCGCCAACGGAAGACCACCCGTTTGGTACAAATGGTGTAAAAGAACTTAATTTTACATATGGTATAGAAACGATAACAGCGACAACTATTAAAAGTGAAATAATACAAATTACAAACACACTAACTTTTGACGATAGTTCTATCCCTTTTATATGTAGGAGCAAAGAGGTAATTAAAATTAATGCTGCAATTCCTATAACACTAAGATTGCTTATTGGAAAAATATATCCAATATAATGGGCACCTGTTAAAGCAATAATAGGCACTCCAATAGGAATAGATCCTAACATAATCCACCCTAGGATTGCACTCGTATTTGCATTAAATGCCATCTGAACATAAGCTGTAATTCCTCCAGCACTAGGAATCATTTTAGCAAGACGCGCTAGAGTTGCTACAATAGGAAAAGCTAATATAGACATGATAACCCAAGATAAAATTGAAGCTGGTCCAGCGCTATTTGCAGTAATTGAAGGTAAAATAAGGATTCCACAGCCTAACACAGCTCCGATGGTTAATGCGGTCCCCTGCACCCAAGTAATTGAACGTTTCAATGATTGTTGTGTCAAGATTCTCAGCCTCTCTTTCATTAATTGATATTAATTATATAAAGTTTTAAAAAAGGATAACATGCTATAATTTATGTATTAATTATAATTTTCTTAAAAAATTTAAGAATTATTAAATGTTTTCTTAATTAATCAAGGGGAGGTCCAGCAATGGATGAAACAGATTTAAAGATTCTTTCTCATCTTCAAGAAAATGCACGTTTAAGTATGGTTGAAATAGGAAAACTGGTAGGTTTGAGTTCCCCTTCTGTTACAGAACGAGTTAGAAGACTAGAAGAACAGGAGGTTATTACAAGTTATCGCACGATTGTTAATCCGAAAGAATTAAAAAAACATATTACTGCGTTTGTTTTGATGGAACCAAAGGATTGCAACAAATATAAAAAATTCGCAATGGAACATTCAGATGTTGTCGAATGTCACCGTATTGCCGGTATGTATAGTTATCTAACAAAGGTAGTGACGGAATCTGTACATACACTCGAAGACTATATTAATTTGTGCTTAGAGTATGGGAAGCCAACAACCTTAATAGTACTTTCTTCTCCAGTAAAACATAAATCATTTTTTACAGAGAGTGAAAAACTTTAATTACATATGAGAGATTATTCTAAATAAAAAGCGTAAAATTAATGCCTAATGGGAAATACTCCTATTAGGTATTAATTTTCGGAAAATTATTTAGAAAATTTAGATAAAAAATAATGTTTTACATATCCTTACTATTGGTAGAATAATGAACATTGTATTTTAGAAAAATTAAATTCTTAGTTAATTGGAGGTAGGATTATTATGAAATACGCAGTGCTCACAAATGACTTACAGTACGATTTGGTTAATAAAAATGAGGATAGAATTGCAGCTGTAGAGGCGTTTACGCCTAAAATGGTGTCTTTCTTAAATACTATGAGAGAAAATGATGTTTCTATTGTTCACCTACAGTTAATTAACTTAGAAGATAATCCGAAAGCTGAACGATATGGTGATTTTTTACCAGTCACAAAGGAATCTAAAGGTGCAGAAATCTTACCTGAGTTTCTTCATGAAAAAGATATTATTATTGAGAAAAATAAGAATAGTGTTTTTTTTAGGTAAATGCAGCCCGATTAAAGATATTGAAATTAAGCATTTACTCCAAAATGCATTAATAGATAAAATTAATAGCCGTGAAGTATTCATGAGAGGCATTGATATTAGTTACTATTATGAGGGATATACCGAATATGATATAGAGGATTTATAAATAAAAAAGGGCTGAAATAGTCCTTTTTTATTTGCGTTATGAAGAGGATTTTCATATAAAAACAGTATAAAAAGGATTCCACTAGGGTCCCTATTGTTATATGGAACTTATCTTTCATTTGCGCTAAAACCGACATAATGCTGTACCTTTATAAAAGAATATATTTAATTTCAAGTAGTGAATACTGCTAAAGTATTACTTTATGTTAAGATTCGCGAAAAGAAGTTCCTCTTTTCTGATAATAAATATTGATGCAAAATTAACAATTAATATACATTAATTGTTTTATGTTTGATTCATGTCTTCCTTTCTATCTACATGAATCATTTATTGTAACAGCTTTCACGTCCAAAATAAGATGTTCCAACAAAGGACAATATAAGTATCTTTATAATGATTTTCTAATATAATCAATATGTTAATGAAAGGAACTCTGTGCTATTTTTGCTTTTGTAGTAACTAATACAGCTTCAAACAAAGGACATAATTGCTACATGCTAAGTATAATTTATTACCCATTCAAGATTCTGTTTATTCAATCTTTCTAAAAATTAAAAAACATTAAACTCATAAATATACAAGTTATAATGAGGGCATCGAGAGATAGGTTATTACCTCTAAATAAAATATCAAACCTAGTAGTAGTGCGAAAATTCTAAAGGTCTTACAAGTAATATTCTTAAATTGGACATACTGATATGATTACTCTATAAAGGATGTGTGATCAGAAAGGAAATTTATTCAATATAAAAAGAAAGCGTTATCAATGTTGTCTATTGTTTGCTTAAGGATGTCTGTATATTGGGGGGATTATTAATAAAATATACTACCATATAATTAGAGCATTTTGTAAGTGGTAATAACACCCTCAGGTTGAATGCTTCGCTAATTTTTTGCTTTTGATGAACTTAGAAGAAAGATATACGATGTAGCACACTTTATAAGCAATTCATTTTTCAAGATCGGTCTATATTCCGATGCCTTAAATAGAGAAGTAAGAATAGGACACTAGGAGGAATTATAATATGAATGGGAATACTGCAAAAAACATAGAATTTCAAGTTGATAATAATGCAGTAAAAAATGAGAAATATCTAGATCCTAAAAAGTGGCATAAACAGGATACTACCTGGGCATTGAGTCTATTTGGAACAGCAATTGGAGCAGGAGTACTCTTCTTACCTATTAATGCAGGTTCAGGTGGTTTATTATCATTGCTGTTGATAACCATACTTGCATATCCAGTTATGTATTACTCACATAGGGCGCTTGCAAAAATGATATATGCTTCGAATTCTGCCGATGAGGGGATTACAGGTACAATAAGAGAGTATTTCGGAAATAAAGCAAGTATCATTTTTAACATCGTATATTTCGTCTCGATTTATACGATTGTGCTGATGTATTCGGTTGCACTTACAAATACTGCAAGTAGTTTTATTGTGCATCAATTGCATATGCCGGAGCCTCCAAGGGCCATCTTATCACTTGTATTAGTACTCGGTCTTATCGCTATACTAAATTTTGGTCAAGATATTACTGTAAAGGTCATGAGTATGCTAGTGTATCCGTTCATAGCTTCTCTACTGTTTATTGCAATATCTTTAATTCCACAATGGAATACTTCAATGCTAAGTTTTTCAAGTGCTTCTACTGCTTCAACTGGAACAGGATATTTTGGAATGGTTTGGATGATACTACCAATCATCGTATTCTCGTTTAATCATTCTCCTATGATTTCGTCATTTGTTATGAAACAGAGAGCTACGTATGGAATAGACGCTACTGATGCCAAGTGTGTTCAAATACAAAAAGTTTGTTATATCATGACATTCGTTGTAGTTATGTTCTTTGTTTGGAGCAGTACTTTAAGTTTGACTCCAGATGATCTTAAGGTGGCAAAAGAACAGAACTTGTCAATCCTATCATATCTTGCTAATGAGCTTAATTCACCAGTAATCACTATTGCAGCTCCTATTATTGCGTTTGTGGCTATTACAAAGTCTTTCCTTGGCCATTATATAGGAGCGTATGAGGTAATGCGTGACATGATTATTAAGTCCGGTAAAAAACGTGGGAAAGATATAGGAGAAAAAACAGTTAAGACAATAATTCTTACTTTTGTTGTATTAACTTGTTGGTATGTTGCTTATACAAATCCAAGTATTCTTGGAATTATTGATGCCCTTAGCGGTCCGTTAGTCGCTGCTATCTTATGTCTATTACCGATGTATGCGATTCGTAAAGTACCAGTACTAGCAAAATACAGAGGGAAAATGAGCAATGTATTTGTAATTGTTATAGGAATACTTACTGTTCTAGCAAGTATTAAGTCATTATTCTAATTCACTATTGTTAGTTCCAATGCAAAAATAGTAGGATATGAAAAGAGAATAAAAGACGTTTAGCGGAACTGAAGTATATATTGTTTAACCAGAGAGATTATAGTTTTGGACAAAGCTTTCATTTTGAATAATTTGTAAAAAGAAGAGCCAATAGGAGCCCTTCTTTATTTATATTACAATGATGTTGTTGTGATACCGTTGTTCGAAGTTAATCAATCTTTACTCTAATTCTAGATGAACTCCATATAAAATATAGATGATACTTATATGATACACGTATCATACGGGAAGGATAAATAATGGATGAGAAAGATTCACACAATCTATTAAGTCTTATTTCACTCTTTTTTCCTTGAAGTTGAAGCTACAACTTTCTACTTTCATGATTGTGTTTAATATCTGATAAGGTGTAAAAAAGAAGATAGAATTATTTACGACCTCTTTTTATTTATATATATTAGATAAGTTTAAGCAGAAACTTGTATTTTAATTATGTAGATTCACGAATAATTAAGTTAGTAGGATATTCAATAATTTTACGTTTAATAGATTCATCTGTATTTATATATAGTAGTATCTCGTTAACGGTACGTTTACTCAGTTTAACAATTGGAATATCAATAGTACTAATTGTTGGGGTTGTAACTGTACAAATTAATTGATTATCATAACCACAAACAGCTAAGTCAGTTGGAATAGAATACCCTTTAATAGTAGCTTCTTTAATGACTCCAGCAGCAACTTGATCATTTCCAGTAAATAATGCAGTAGGTTTATCTTTTAATTTATCTAGCTTCTCAAAAATTCTAAACCCATCATTAATAGTAATTGCATCCCCAAATAGCCATTTTTTATTGAATGGTAATTGTTTTTCTTTTAGGGCATGCAGATAACCTTGTTGGCGTTTTAATTGTGCTTGACTATTAAGAGAATCAAAACAAAAGCCAATTTTTTTATGACCTTTGCTTATTAAATGTTTAACAGCCTTGTATCCAGCTTCAAATTCATCGTAACAAATTATCGGAATAGGTGCATTTTCCTCATACTCATTACAAAGTATTATGGGCCCATATGCTAAATAATGCTCTATATTTTCCCAACTATTTTCTAGGGATGCGAGAATTACACCATCTACAGCTTTATTCTTTAGTAATGAAAGTAATTCAAGCTCTATTTTTTTCTCATAAAAAGTCTGATAAATTAGCAATTTGTAATTGTGTTTTAATAATTCTTTAGAAATTTCTCTAGCTAATTTCCCGAAAAAAGGATGATCTATATTTGGAATTGATAGAGCAATGGTTTGTGTCTTATTTATCCTAAGATTCCTAGCAATAGCACTAGGAGTATAGTTGAATTCTTGCATTACTTTTATTATTTTCTCACGTTTTTCTGAATTTACATAAGGATGATTATTTAGAACTCTTGAAACCGTAGCATTTGATACATTACATAATTTAGCTATTTCATTAATTGTTACCATAGAGAAACCCTCCGTAAAAAATATGTTGACATGTAATCGATAACATAAAATATAGTCTACTCATGATTTTCAAAATAATTTCTTAGAGGTGATTTAACGTGAAAACTCTTACTACAATTTCTGGACATAGTAAAGACAATTTAGCTTTATTAAAGTGCCTACAGGGGGAAACAAAAGAAAAAGAATTTGAAATTAGTAATATATTGCCGAATCACAAGATGAAAGAGAAATTATTTAGGGAAAACAAATTGAAAATAGATATTGATATAGAAAAAGATATTTTCAATTATAGCAGAAAAAATATACAGAAAATAGAATTTATGCCAGTTAATCGGTTGATTTCTCAAGATGAGGTTGAAAAAATTATTGGAGTTTTAAAAGATGTTTTACCAACAGGTCAATTTACAAGTGGACCATTTTCAAAAAAGCTAGAAGAAGTAATCGGAAGTTATTTAAATAAAAAGTTTGTAATTGCAACAAGCAGTGGTACAGATGCCCTTATGGTGTCATTGTTATCTATTGGTATTCAGCCTGGAGATGAAGTAATTATGCCAGCTAATAGTTTTGCGGCTACTGAAAATGCCGTGTTAGCAATCGGAGCAAAACCTATATTTGTAGATATAGATCAGAAGAGTTATTGTATTGATCCATCTAAAATAGAAGAAGCTATAACCCCAAAAACTAAATGCATTTTACCTGTACATTTGTATGGTAAACAATGTGAAATGAAAAAAATTCGTGAAATTGCTGATATATATCAATTAAGAGTTATTGAAGATGCATGTCAAGCTATTGGTTCTTCAAATCTTGGAGAATATGGAGATATTATTGTCCTTAGTTTTAATCCATATAAGAATTTTGGTGTATGTGGTAAGGCAGGAGCAATAATTACTGATAATGAAACTCTTGCCATTCGTTGCAATCAATATAGTTATCATGGATTTGAAATTGATAAAAAAAATAAAAAGGTATTAGACTTTGGATTCAATTCTAAAATTGATAATTTGCAAGCAGCTATTGGTTTGGAAAGAATTAAGTACTTATCATATAACAATTTAAAAAGGGCGTATTTAGCTCAACGATATATACGTGATTTAAAAGAATTAGAGGATAGAGAACTAATTAAGCTACCTACAATGACAGAAGATAATGTCTGGCACCTTTTTCCGATTAGAGTTGAAAATGGAAGAAGAGACGAGTTGAAAAATAAATTGTACCAATTGTATAACATTGAAACAGATATTTATTATCCGATATTATCTCATAAACAAAATACTAAGTGGATAAAGGAAAATAATTTGCAAAACAATATGTTAAATACAGAGCAAGTTCATAAAGAAATATTACATTTACCTTTACACCCAAACATGATGTTAGAAGAGCAAAATTTCGTTTTGGAGGGATTATTCAATGTCAATAAGTAATGAAGTTTTACAGACTTTAAATTTTGAAAGATTACCACAAGTTAAAAAGCCTAAGTATGTAGTGTTCTGTGATTTTGATGAAACTTATTATCCTCATAACATGGATGATTCTAAAAGAAGCAATATGAAATTGTTAGAAAAGTATTTGTATGAACACGGAAGTAAAGGGGATTTAGTAATTGGTTGGGTAACGGGAAGTAGTTTAGAATCAATTGTTGAAAAAATGAAAAAGGGTAGTATTCAGTATTTCCCTCATTTTGTGGCGAGTGGATTAGGTACAGAAATAACGTACTTTGATAGTAATGGGACTACTATAGATGATCAAATTTGGGAAGAGAGAATTATAGAGGGTGGTTTTGATTCTTCAAAGATTGAAAGAATTATTAAATTGCTAGAAATGAAATATGAAATTTTTTTAAGACCTCAGACACAATTAGGAAGTTCTAAGTACAAATTTAATTTTTATTATGAAGAGCAAAATGAATTTATTGATGCAAAGAATTTAGAAAAGATAGAAGAAATCGGAGAAATATTCCAAGTTGGAGTTAATATTAACAAATGTAATCCATTAGCTGGTGATCCAGAAAATTGCTATGATGTAGATTTTATTCCACTTGGAACAGGTAAAGATGAGATAGTGAAATTTATTTTAGACAAGTACGAACTAGATAATACAAATGCAATTGCTTTTGGAGATAGTGGGAATGATTTAAGGATGCTACAAGCTGTAAGGCATGGCTATTTAGTAGAAAATGCAACAGAAGAGGCCAAAAAAACACACTCAATGCTAGCTCAAGGTGAATACTCGATTGGAATTTTAAATACTCTAAAGCACATTATTAATTAAAAGGGGATGTTCATATAATGAATATTGGGATTATAGGTGCAGGAAGTATTGCAAGAGCTCATTCTAGAGCATTATCAACTGTTAATAGTTGTAAATTAGTTGGAGTGTATGATGTTAATAATGAGAATGCCCAAAAGTTGGTAGGGAATTTTGGTGGGAAGGCTTTTAATAGCTATGAAGAGTTACTTGAAGTAGTTGATGGGGTAATAATATCTTCACCGAATTTTTGTCATAGATCTCAAGCTGTTCAAGCGTTATTAAAAAACAAACATGTGTTATGTGAAAAGCCAATGGCGATTTCTTGTGAAGAAGCAAAATACATGATGACAATAGCAAAAAATACTAATTTAGTCGCTTCAATGGGGTTTAACTATCGCTACCTATCTTATGTTAAGGCTTTAAAACAATTAATTCAAAATGAAGAATTAGGGGAAATAGTAGTGGTAAGATTGCATTTTAAAAAGAATAGCGCTTTTAGGAGAACTTCGTTTACTTGGCGAGATGATTTTCAAAGTAATAGAACTAGTGGAGCCTTGGGAGATTTGGGAATTCATCTAATAGATTTACTATGGTTTTTATTTGAGAGTGATTTTAGAGAGGATACTGTTCGAACTAAAATTAAAACAAATGTTAAGGAAAAAGAGAGTAAACCAGTTTTTGTTGATGACTATGCTGAGGTTTATGGCCAATTGAAAAATAAGGTTTTTGTTAATATTACAACATCTAAAAGTTCATTTCTTGATGATTGTGGTTTTAGTATAGAGGTAATAGGTACGAAGAAAGAATATAAGTATTCTTCTAAAGAGCCAAATAAATATATACTCTTTGATGGGTTGGAAAAACATGAAATCTCGTTACCTTTACCGTTGCTAGTCGATCCAGAAAATGAGATTTTTGAATGGTCTGATTCTTTTAGAAGTGAAATTATAGAATGGGCTAAGGCTGCGGAAGGTGGTCCTAATAAGTCTGTAGCAACATTTGAAGATGGATTTCGTTCACAAGTTATATTGGATATGTTTTTTGATAAAAGCAGTAGTAATAAAGAACGAACTGTAGCAACTATTTAGTTTTATGGTAAAAACAGGGGTTTAGAAATTTTACTTAAATCCCTGTTTTTATTTTGGATTGGAGTTGAGAAAAGATGCGGTTAATATTTTATTATGGTTGCTTGTTTTATTTTATTGTAGGGATCATACATGTTTGTATCGGTAGTTTAATTCCTTCATTAATACAGTATTACGGAAGAACCCCTGATCAATTAGGTGTTTTAATATTTTTTCAATTTACAGGTTTTTTATTTGGTGTTCTAAGTTCACCCATACTAGTAAGAAAGTATCATTATTTTAAAACAATAACATTAGGTGTTTTAGTTATGTCCATCGTCCTAGGAGGTTTTATATATATTAAAGAATGGTCATATTTAGCCGTTATTTGCTTTGTATTAGGCTATGGAGCAGGTTTGTTAGAAACTACGGTGGGTTCCTTTATTATTTCAGCAGAAAGGAATAGTGCTGCTAAATTTAGCATTCTCGAAGTATGGTTTGGGGTTGGGGCACTAGGGTTTCCGTTACTAGTTAATTTTATTATAAAATTTTATGAATGGTATTTTATTCTTTATGGAATATTACTATTCTTTATTTTTACACTATTTGTTTGGTACATGTTTGGACGTCCAAAATTTTTGGATTTTTCTCCCCAAAAAAATGAAAAGGGAGGAGCATCCCTTTCCTCATTCACTCTGAAATTTAAAAGTGAAAAGATTACAGTTATATTCTTTATTTCACTTTTTGCATTCTTATATGCAGGCATAGAAACTAATCTTGCAAATTTTTTATCTACAATAATGATTCTCACCAATAATGAATTAATCAGTTCAGTAAGTATATCTTGTTTTTGGCTAGCAATAGTTATAGGAAGAATACTTGTAGGTAAGCTAGCCCATAAATTTAATTATTGGACATACATTACATCGAGTTGCTTTACATTAGTGATTCTTTTATCTCTATTTCCCTTTGTTCGAGGTACAGGTATGTATTTGTTTATCATCTTTATTATTGGTTTAGTCATAGCAGGGGTTTTTCCAATAACATTAATCTTAGCTTCCCGTATTATGGAAAATAATATTGATCAAGTGACTAGTCTATTTATTGCATCGGCCAGTTTAGGGGGGGCACTAGTATCTTTCCTAATTAGCTGGAGTCTATCATTAAATTCTATCACTGTTACTTTTGTAATATTTTCTCTTTTTGCATTGAGTCTAGGCTGTATTATTTTAAAAATGAGGAAAATTTCAACTTACAGTAATGAAAGTGCCAAAAAAGTAGAAAGTATAAAAAATTTATAGGAAAAATTTTTTATAATATGAAAAAGGTAATTTTATGTGGAAACTCTAAAAAAGTTGATAAAGTTAAAAATTCTGTATTTGGGCTTTGTTTTATATATTTTGCTATGTAATATATAAAACAGAGATACTTCAAAAATAAAAATGATATGCAACAGTGACCAGTTCTCAGGTAATTGAATGTTATTTTAATTAGCTTTTAAGATTAATCTAAGAGGAGTTTGTTATCGAATGGAGATAAAGATTAGTAAAAAGGATAAGATTGATATCTCTAAAAAATTAAAGTCTTTTTTGGCTGAACAATATTCACTGGAATTGGGTGAATACATAAGCTATGAGTTACTTGAATTCATAATAAAGGAATTAAATTCACATTTTAATCAAGTTACTAGGGATAGGTTGGAAATGTTGTTAAAGAATATAGAGAAAGATATATATACAGTCAATAGACTTTAAATGACCATTGAAAAACTAAGGTATCATTTTAGATATCTTAATACCCAGTAAGAATAGAATAATTAAAGCGTTACAAAACACTCATCCAATTTTATTAATGATAAAGGATGGGTGTTTTCAGTATATAGGATGTTAGGAAAAACCTGCCGACGAAAGTCTATATTAAAAACTGTCTAGCATTTTTGTATGCTAAATCATTTTCTATAACTAAGAACTAATTATATATAGACTAATTCCTCAGACGAACAGTTAACAAATGACGGAATAGAAGAAAAATTAGAAAAAATAACTGTGTAATGGTAGAATATGGTTGGTTAACCTGTAGCTGATTAATCAATAAATCTAGTATTAAGGGGGAATTAATTTGGGTAATAGGAATAAAAGAATGAAAATTTATTTTCAAAGGTTAATAGCTGTAAGTGTTTGCTTTTTGTTATTTTTTCTGGGGAGCAATTATTCAAAAGCCGAAACTGTTGCACCTATAACATTAAATCCTAAAGATGTAGAAGCATTCACCAATAAAGTGATTCCAGAGAAAATGAAAAAAGAAAATGCAGCTGGTGTAGCTCTTGTAGTTGTAAAGGATAATCAAATTTTATTTCAAAAGGGATTCGGATTTTCCGATAAAGAAAAGAATACTCCTATTGATCCTAAAAAAACAGTTTTTCGATTAGCATCAATATCAAAAGTTTTTACTGCTAGTGCTGTCATGCAGTTAGTTGAACAAGGAAAAATTGATTTAAATAAAGATATAGTAAATTATATGGGAGGATTAAAGTATCAAAATAACATGAGTGAACCAGTTACAATGGAGCATTTACTTACCCATACAACAGGGTTTGATTACGTAGATCCAAGACCAGAGGATATCCATTATCAAGATAATGATTATACAATGCTTAAAGACTATGTAGAAGAAAATATGCCCACAGTAGTGAGAATGCCAGGAGATACATATACATATGATAATTTCGCTTCTATGCTTCAAGGGTATATTGTTCAAAATATGACAAACACACCTTTTTACAAATATATGGCCAAAAATATTTTTTACCCTCTAGAAATGCATAATAGCAGTTTTGTTATGACTAATTTTATTAAGGAAAAGCTTGCAACAGGATATGATGCTAAAGGCAATGCCATCCCATTTTATCAGACAAGACCAACAGACATGCCACAAGGCAGTATGTTTTCTACAGGAAGTGATGTAGCTAATTTCATGATTGCTCAATTGAATGATGGTAAATTTAAAAATAACCAAATATTACAAAAAGAAACTGTAGAAGATATGCAAAAAACAAAATTTGCTTTACATCCCAAATACCCTAATATGACATATGGGTTTGAATTCTTTTCACCGCAAAGCCATAATGGGCAATATGTGTTCGGTAAAGGTGGAAATATACCAGGCTTTTCATCTTTAATGTGGTTAATTCCAGAGCATAAAATTGGAGTTTTTGTTGTTACAAATAAAGATAGTTCAGCACTTCCTATTGAAGTATTTGATGATTTTATGAATCACTATTTCCCAGATAAAACAAAGCCTGAATATTTAAACCCTAATGAAGAAGAATTAAAGAAATTTGAAGGAGTTTACCGAGATTTGAGATTAAAAAACCTAATGTCACATGTAAACATAAGTGAAGGAAAGTTATTTGTAAGTGATAAAGTATATGGTAAACAACAGCTAAAACAAATAGACCCTTTACTATTTGAGGATGAAAAAGGGAATTATATGGCATTTAAACTTCACAAAGATGGTACTGTGAAAGAAATGATACATTGGAATTCTGGCAGCTCAGCGGTGAAGTTAAGTGAGCCCGAGAGATTTAAAGACGTAGATGAAAATCATCCGTATGCTAAGTTTATAAATCCTTTACATCAATACGAGGTATTACAAGCAAATAAGGAGGGGAATTTCAATCCAGAATCTTCTCTTACACGGGCAGAATTTGTATATTGGTTATCTCAAATTGCTTACTTTACGCCACCTTCAAAAAAAGAACCAGTGTTTTCTGATGTGAAAAATCATCCGTATGCACCACATATTCAAAAGTTATATGAAATTGGTATTTTATATGAAAAAGAAGGGGAGCAATTCAATCCAGACCGTGCAATTACTAGACAAGAAGCAGCATGGATTACATGGCAGTATTTAAAAATGTTAGGAGCGCCATCTGCAGATGCAACATTAAAGGGAGAAACTGATGATTGGGCAATAGAATCCGTGAAAAACATTGTAGGTCATCGTTTAGTAGGGCCTGAGGTCATATATAATGAAGATGGATCAGCAGATTATCTATCAAAACAAAGTATGAAACGACAAGAGGCAGCAGCATTGTTATTTTACGTTTTGTTATCTAGTTAATTTGTTTTGAAGTAAATTTCACAAATAGAAAACATCTAAAGAGCTTGAAATAACACACAGAAAAAGACTAGTCTTCAACCAATGATTTATTGGAACAAACAGGGGTAGATAAGTTATAACCATACTCCAAATCTTAAGTATAGCTGTAATTAGAAGGATTTCATAAGTGTTTTGTAATGTAAGGAGCTCCTTTCAGGGGAGCTTTTTTTATTTTATTATTAATAATTTCATGTACCGTAATTATTAATAATAAAATAAAAAACTACAACAAGGGGGATTCAGTCCAAGCCAGGTCACAGTAATACATTAGTTACCGCCTTTCTTTTTTTGAAGGAGATTTTTGTATTTTGGCTAGTGCGACATTGCTATTAAGTTAAGATTATACAAAGTCAATTTAAGGCGGAATTGTTTCCTTTTTCTAAAGGGAGAGTATATTGCTTTATCTATTGTAAATAATTTTGAGTCAGATAAATCTTTTATTCTTGGCATAAAATTAAATCTTAATAGATGGGTAAATTTAAAAATCTATTTGGTGTAACCGACTCTGTCTGTATACAACAATGGACTTTACTTGGAGTAATAGGTATGATAGGCTCGTTATTCGGAAAAGATTCCAATTGAAAAAAGCACATCCATAAAGGAGGATTGGTAACCATGAGTGATAAAGTACTTATTGTAGAAGATGAACGCGAAATTGCCGATTTGGTTGAGCTTTACTTGAAAAATGAGAATTATACGGTTTTCAAATACTATACCGCCAAAGAAGCATTGGAATGTATAGATAAGAATGTGCTTGACCTTGCAATATTGGATATCATGCTACCCGACGTAAGTGGTCTCACTATCTGTCAAAAAATAAGGGACAAGCACACTTATCCAATTATCATGTTGACGGCGAAAGATACAGAAATAGATAAAATTACAGGGCTAACAATTGGTGCGGACGATTATATTACAAAACCCTTTCGCCCACTAGAGTTAATTGCGCGAGTCAAGGCGCAGTTACGCCGATATAAAAAATACAATGGAGTAACGGCACAGAACGAGAATGTTATCATACACTCTGGTCTTGTCATTAATATAAGCACGCATGAGTGTTCTCTGAACGAGAAGCCGTTATCTCTCACTCCCACCGAGTTTTCAATCCTGCGTATCCTCTGTGAGAACAAGGGGAATGTGGTTAGCTCTGAGCAGCTGTTTCATGAGATATGGGGTGACGAATATTTCAGCAAGAGTAATAACACTATCACCGTGCATATCCGCCATCTGCGAGAAAAGATGAACGATACGGTTGATAATCCGAAGTATATAAAAACGGTATGGGGGATCGGCTATAAAATTGAAGAATAAAAAGAAGAATAAAAAAATCGATTATTCAAAATTAAAACGGAAACTCTACCAATATATCTTTACGATTGTCATGGCAGCAGTTATATTTGTGCTGTTTTTGCGTCTATTTATCCAAGGGATACTAGGGGAGTGGATCGTACGTTTTTTGGAAAACAGTTATCACTTAGAGCGTTGGGACGCAATGATAATATATCAGTATACTATACGGAACAATATAGAAATTTTTATTTATGTGGCGGTTGCCATTAGTATTCTTATTCTATGCCGAGTTATGCTTTTAAAATTTGTAAAATACTTTGAAGAGATAAATACCGGTATTGATATACTTATTCAGAACGAAGATAAACAAATTGAGCTTTCTGCGGAAATGGAGTTCATGGAACAGAAGCTCAACACGTTAAAGCGAACCCTTGAAAAGCGAGAGCATGATGCAAAGCTGGCCGAACAAAGAAAAAATGAAGTTGTTATGTATTTGGCACACGATATTAAAACGCCTCTTACATCAGTTATCGGTTATCTAATCCTGCTTGACGAGGCACCAGACATGCCAAGAGAGCAAAAGGCAAAATATGTGCGTATCACGTTAGAAAAAGCGTATCGCCTGGAACAGCTAATTGACGAGTTTTTTGAAATTACGCGATATAACCTTCAAACGATTACGCTCACCAAAAAACATATAGATCTATATTATATGTTGGTGCAAATGACTGATGAATTTTATCCCCAGCTTGCCGCGAAGGGAAAACAGGTGGTACTCCATGCTTCTGAAGATTTGACCGTATTTGGTGACCCTGATAAGCTAGCGAGGGTCTTTAACAATATTTTGAAAAACGCTACAGCATACAGCAAGGACGACAGCGTTATTGACATTAAGGCGGACCTATCCGAGGATGTGGTATCTATCGTTTTCGAGAACGCTGGATATATCCCGAAAGATAAACTCGCTACCATATTTGAAAAGTTTTACAGATTGGATGATGCCCGTTCTTCTGATACGGGCGGCGCGGGACTTGGATTGGCGATTGCAAAAGAAATCATTGTTCAGCATGGTGGACAGATTTACGCGGAAAGTAATGATAACTCTACGACATTCACGGTAGAGCTTCCAGCCTTTCAAGACTTGGTTGATAAAGAGGGTTCATAGAAAATAATCATTGTTTCTTAAGGAATTCTTAAGGTTATCTCTACTTTTTCTTAGGAAATTAACAATTTAATATTAAAAAATGGCTCGTTCTTATGCGGTAGACTTAAACCATAAGAACGAGCTTTTTTTATTTCGTCAAAGAAAGATATGATAACTTATGCGTGGATTAAAATAGCTCAAATGTTTAGAAAAAGAGTGACACAAATATTTCTTTTCCTTTTAACGAATTGTGTCAAATGAGCAATCTGCTGTTTTGGATGTACCTGCACACCACTGAACAGAGTATCCACATATAGATATAGCATCGCTTTGCAGAAAGTAATCGTTAAGAGTTACATATCCGAAATCTTCAGCACCGAATCAGCGTATCATTATCATCAAGTCACTTACTTAAGGAGGAAGCTGAAAATGAAGAAGTGGTGTTGTTATTGTTATTTTGCTTAGGTTTTGCCTTCATAAATAAAGCACTATTTTTTCAGAATAAAGTAGAGGTTCAAAAATATGATCAAAATCACAAAGATAACATAGATAATACAGGGGCTACCTCAATTATCCAAAAGAAAGAGATTGTAAAAGAACAGATCTATCAAGGGAATCTGCTTTTAATTAACAGTAAATATCCTATTCGCCAAGAGAGTGTGAAATCGGATATCGTAAATTTATCTAGACATAATGAGTCGATAAATGGATACGGGTTGCTTAATAAGAATATTTATCTATCAAAAGAAATAGCAAAAAATTTTTCAGAGATGATTAATAATGCTGTAAAGGAAGGTATTAATCAATTTTTTATTAATAGTGGTTATCGTGACTTTGATGAACAAAGTGGACTTTACCATGAGGTGGGGGCTGATTATGCCTTACCAGCCGGTTATAGTGAACATAATTCAGGTTTATCACTTGATGTAGGATTAGGCTTAACGAAAATGGACCGATCATCTGAAGGGAAGTGGATAGAAAAAATGCTTGGAAATACGGCTTTATCTTACTTTATCCCTCGGATAAAACGGATGTTACAGGAATTCAATATGAACCTTGGCATATTCGCTATGTCGGTTTGCCTCACAGTACGATTATGCAAAAAATGAATTTAGCCTTGGAAGAATACCTGGATTATTTAAAAGAAGGAGAGAGCATTTCAGCAAGTATTGATGGGGAAAAATATATGATTTCATATTATCCCTTTTTTCAAAATAAGACAATTTAAGTTGAAATACTAGATAATGAATTTTATGGAATATATGGAAATAATATAGATGGGGTAATTGTGACTACCTGTTCTTGAATTATATTCTAAAATGACAAAGTTATAGATTAAAATGTAAAGTTAGGAGATTTTAAATGCATTCAGGAGTTTTGATTAATTATTTATATACTTATTTTTTCACTATTATTTTTTGTATAGTGTTTCAAATTGGATTTTATTTTAAAATGAAAAAAAATATATCTATTCAGCATTTTCTATGGGTGCACGTTTTTCTATTCTATCTTTCACTAGTGTATAGGGTGACACAGATAGGAACTATATGGGACATAGGTAGATACGAAACATTAATTCGTGCAAATCAAATTAACTTGATTCCATTTGCTTCTGAAGGTATGACTACTTATGTCTTAAACATTTTACTGTTTATACCATTAGGTTTTTTATTGCCGACTATTTGGCCGCAGTTTAGAACAATAAAAAGTACTGCCTATGCTGGATTCGGTTTTTCATTGGCTATTGAGTTAGGTCAATTGCTAGATAATAGAATTACAGATATTGATGATTTATCTATGAACACCCTGGGAGCAATTATTGGGTATTTATTATATAGAGTATTATTCAAAATGATATATATAAGAGATGAAAAAAAGATTGATAATAATATTTCTCTAGTAATAAAATACGAGGCTATTTTTTATTTAGTTTGCTCATTTATAGGTATGATGTTAATTTATTATCCAGTTTTATTTAGACGGCCTTTAATCCTTCAATAAAGTGATTAATATACATATAGCAAATTGATTCTTAAATAAGAGGAAATTACATATACCCATTTATATTAAATTTTCATAGAAATCTTTCAAAACTATTCTTACTGAAGGTTGAGTGGTTATTGAATTGATTTCTATTGCTCCCGTTTAATATCAAAGTACCAGCCTTTAATTAACAATTATATCCATTGCGAAAAAATAAGATAGGCTGTAATATTTACCAGTATTTAAATGTCGAAAATTGTTTAAAGTATTTCAACCAATATTTAAGAGGAGCATACAATGAATAAACTAAAAAAGTTACTGAAACGTAAAACGACTTGGGTAATTCTTATCCTATTCGTATTTGTTTATGTAAATAACAGTTCTTTTTTTGCTAAGAGGGACGATGGAACTCCTCTTCTTCTTGCTCACCGAGGACTTTCGCAAACATTTAGCATGGAAGAGATTGAGAGTGATACATGTACAGCAGAACGTATAAATAAACCTGAACACTCTTATTTAGAAAATACAATTCCATCTATGGAAGCTGCATTTAAAGCTGGAGCTGATCTAGTAGAGTTTGATGTTCAACCAACTAAAGATAATAATTTTGTTATTTTTCATGATTGGACTCTTGATTGCCGTACTAATGGTAAAGGTGTTACAAGAGATTTTACAACAAAAGAATTACAAGCACTTGATATTGGTTACGGTTATACAGCTGATGGGGGTAAAACATTCCCATTTCGTGGCAAAGGGATTAATCTTATGCCAACACTTGATGAAGTACTTACCCATTTTCCAGATCGTTCTTTTCTTATTCATATTAAAAGCGATGATGAAAATGAAGGAATCCAATTGGCTACTCACCTTAAGAAATTACCAGCGAAACGCCTTGATCAACTAACTGTATATGGTGGCGATAAACCAATTGCTGTGATAAAAGAGCGCATCCCTAGTTTAAGAACAATGTCAAAAGCGACCATGAAAAAAGATCTTATTACTTATATGGCATTAGGATGGACTGGCTACATACCTTCAAGCCTGAAGCATGGAGAATTACATATACCAGACAAAGTAGCTCCTTGGCTTTGGGGATGGCCAAATCGTTTTCTTAATCGAATGGATAAAGCAGATACTCGAGTTATCATTGTAGGAGGAAATGGGTTTGGGTTTTCAAGTGGATTTGACTCATCTGAAGATATAAAACGCCTTCCTGAAGATTATACAGGTGGAATTTGGACAAATCGCATTGATAAAATAGCACCTGTATTTAAGAAATAAGGGATAATATAACAGTCGAAGTTTTTTCATCTGTTTAACCATTTATATTTTAATAGAAGACTTATTAATAATTTTAAAGGTTTATATACCGATAAACACCCCTGATTTCCTATGAATAATGGAAATCAGGGGTGTTTTTTGGATGAATGGAGCTTATTTTATTAGTTGACATTACGGTAAAGTTTTCTGTTAATTCTGGAACGATTAGAGTTTGGAAAATAAGCTATGAAGTGAATGGTGTAGACGGCCTAGAAGAAGCACTTTCTTGGAAAAAGGAGATAAAGATAGCTTTGAGAGTAGAGAGAAACTGGCATAAAAGTAAGATTGGATAAAGACTAGTATTGAAAAATATAAAAGATGGAAGTAGCATAGGGGATTTACGCATAAAGTAAAATTGATGGTAAAATTAACAGAATTTTCATTTGAGTCAGATAAATTTATGGTGTTTTTAACTTATAATAATGTTACTACAATGAAAATAAGGTTATGAATTAGTTATTTTAAAAATCAAATTTAGATGGGAAGAGGATAATGAAGACCAGAGATAGTTATAAAATTATTGTAATTGGTGCTGGGACTGCAGGAATATCTTCTACTGCACATTTGTTACGAAATGTCCCCCTATTGAAAGAAAGTATAGCAATTATTGATCCATCAAAAAAACATTATTTCCAACCACTATGGAGTTTAGTGGGGGGAGGAATTATTTCAAAGGAAAGTACGATGCGTGATCAAGAATTGCTTATTCCAAAAGGGGCAACTTGGATTCCTAAAAGTGTTGTTAAGTTGTTTCCGGATGAAAATAAGCTACTTTTAGACGATGGACGGCTGCTTAAATATGAAATTCTTATTGTAGCAGCCGGTATACAAATAAATTGGGACGGTATTAAAGGCTTGAAGGAGTCTATTGGGACTAATGGGGTTTGTAGCAATTACTCTTATAAATATGTTGATTCTACTTGGAGAGAAATTGAAAAATTTAAAGGAGGAAATGCGATTTTTACCCACCCCAATACTCCTATTAAATGCGGCGGTGCTCCACAAAAGATTATGTATTTAGCAGAAGAGTATTTTTCTAATAGCGGTGTAAGAAACAAAAGTGAAGTAATGTTTTATACTGCGAACGCTAACATATTTCAGGTTCCACGTTATGCTAATACATTAGAACAAGTACTAGAAAGAAAGCAAATAAAAACAAATTATAATAACAACTTAGTAGAAATTATCGCGGAGAAGAAAGAGGCAATTTTTGAAGATACGCAAACACTGAAAAGAGAAACAGTACCGTATAGTATGATCCATGTTGTTCCACCTATGGGGCCACCTAATTTTCTTAAAGAGAGCGAGATAAGTGATCATCAGGGTTGGGTAGATATAAGTCCTTATACTTTGCAACATGTAAAGTATAAGAATATTTTCGGACTTGGAGATTGTACTAATTTACCCACCTCTAAAACTGGAGCGGCAATTCGAAAACAAATACCGATCTTAAAACAAAATATTATGGACGTACTAAACGGAAGAGATTTGCAGGCTAAATATGATGGGTATACATCTTGTCCGATTATTACAGGATATAAAAGTCTTATACTTGCTGAATTCAACTACGAACATGAGCCTCAAGAAACATTTCCGTTCAATCAAGCGAAAGAACGGTACAGTATGTTTTTACTTAAAAGATATATGTTGCCCTATATGTATTGGAACTTTATGTTAAAAGGAATCCTATAAGGGAAGAGAGAAAGCAGTTATAAAAATTGAAAAGCATTTTGAATTAACTATTTGGAGGGAATAACTATGCTTTTAAAATATTTTTATGATGAAAAATTAGCACATGCTTCGTATTTAGTTGGTTGTCAGAAGGAAGGCGTAGCAATTGTAATTGATCCAGGTCGCTATATAGAACAATATATAGACTTTGCTAAGAAAGAGGGAATGGAAGTAATTGCTGCGGCTGAAACTCACATGCATGCAGATTTTCTTTCTGGGTCTAGGGAACTTTCTAATCTTTATCATGCAAATTTATATGTATCTGATGAAGGAGATTGTGATTGGAAATATCAATATCTTAATGAAGGTCGATATAATTTGGTTAGAGAAGGCACAGAGTTTAAAGTAGGTCATATAAAATTTAATGTAATTCACACACCAGGGCATACGCCTGAAAGCATATCTTTTTTAGTAACTGATACAAGTCAAAATAACCATACGAATGATAAGCCAATAGGAATATTCACAGGTGATTTTATATTTGTAGGGGATATAGGAAGACCGGATTTATTAGAAACTGCTGTAGGTATGAAAGATACTGCAAAAATTGGAGCGAAACAATTATTTGATTCTATACAAAAAATAAAAATACTCCCTGATTATTTGCAAATATGGCCATCACATGGTGCAGGAAGTGCATGTGGAAAAGCATTAGGAGCAATTCCAACTTCTACATTAGGTTATGAAAAGATGTTCAATTGGGCATTTCAGTGTAATGAACAAGGTGATTTTGTATCGACTTTATTGACGGGACAGCCAGAGCCTCCAAAGTATTTTTCATTAATGAAGAATTTAAATAAGTACGGTCCACCAATTCGTAAAAAAAGAGAAGTTACTGCTATTAATACAGTAGAAAAACTTCAAGAAGTTATGAGGAGCGTTCAGCAAATAGTTGATATAAGGGATGTAGAGAGTTTTGCTTCTGGTCACATTGAGAAATCAATTAACATACCTTATAACAATTCTTTTACAACTTGGTGTGGATGGTTACTAGATTATAAAACAGAAACTTTAATTATACTAGATGAGGAAAAGGTTAGAGTGGAGGAGGTTATTAGAGACTTTGAATCTATTGGGCTAGATAATATTATCGCTTTTGTACCTTTAAAGGTAATACAAAGATTGAATAGATTAGAAAGTTATAAAGAAGACACATCGATCGAATTATATCCACATATAAAAGGTGGGAGTGTTAAGGTAATCGACGTGCGTAGTAAAAAAGAGTGGGAGGAAGGACATCTTCATGATGCGATACATATCCCTTTAGGTAATCTATTTGAACAGATAGATTATATACCGAAAGATTTCCCAATAGTTTTACAATGTCGAACCGGATTACGTTCCGCGATAGCAGCTAGTATTTTACAAAAAGCTGATATAAAAGAAGTAATTAATTTAAAGGGAGGATTTCTTGCATGGAAAAAAGAAAAGCTTCCTTACACAACTTGTAATCTCAATGTGTAGGGAAATAATTCTTATTAATTTAAAAGGGTTATGATACACTTTACACCCGAGGCGAAGAATAAAAGAATCGAAGTAAAATGAAATCCAAGCCACATTTTACAGTTAAAATAGAAGAATTTAAAAAGCTGAAAAAAACACCTTATAGCACATAACGTGTTTTTTACCTCTAAATTAGGGCTAGCCAAAAGAGTTACTAGGCAAAAAACCAATTACCATGGAAGAGTTCGTTCATGATTATAGAGAGCAAATCACCTGAAATCATAAGAACTGGGTGAAGTCTTCTGGAAAGTTAAAATCTGTTATGTATTAAACAACAAAAAATATCTATAAAAAAACAACCTCATTATATTAAAGTGGATTTAGAACACATTATGAATACTTTAAAACCAGGATAGGTATATGAAATAACAGATGCTTATATTGGAATGGATAAAAAACTATTCACACGAGTTATTATATATCAATTAACTGAAAAACAACTTCGAGAACATAAGAAAAAAGAAGTGTATACAGAAAGTAAAAAGGGTATTACGTACTCAGAAAAAAAGTAAACGATTAACTAGCATGAACATTTATGTTACCAATACCCCATCGCTATCAACTTAAGAAATTAATTGTTCCCTAAAACGAAAAAATAAACTAAATTTCCTTGAATACCTATGAAAAGAATAAATTTTCGTTCTGGGAGAACTTCAAAATGTTAGCTTGATAGCGATGTGAATGGAATCCCCACTGATTAAAGTTTCCCTTTATTCCACGCCACTCTCTAAAATAGAAAAAGATACATTTTCACAATCAATTTCTGCCAACGCGCTGTAAGGTAAAATAAACTTTGGCTCGGTATGGCCAAAATTTAAATTATAAAGAATCGGTAAATCTTCTAAATTGTGTTCCTTCATAACTTGCAGTATTTCATGTTTATATTCTTCATAATACATTTCGTCTTTTGGTTTACCAAAAATGATCCCTTTTGCTTTTTGGAGAATGCCTTGCGCTGCGTAATTTCGTAAACAATACTTTATATAACTTGGTTCTGGATGATCTTCAGAAGTTTCAAAGAAAAGGATACTATTCTCCCAATGTTTTTTCTCAGGCCAAAGTTCCGTTCCTTTTGCAAATTCTAGTACTTCTATACAACCACCAATTAAGCGTCCTTGTACGGTAGTAGAGCCTTGAAGTACCTCATATCCATTATTTCGCTGCATTGTACGTCTTGTATCCTTATTTATTTCAATCCATTCTAAACGCTCACTCGTCCATTCATGGGCCGGTTGAATTTCGCCAATTGTTTCATTTGAAAAGAGAGTTCGATTTACCATTTCAACTGTATATGGATCCATCTCTACATTTTCAGCAAAATCAGTTAAAATGGCTGGACCGTAAAAAGAGGAAATTCCTGCTTTATGACAAAACAAGTGTGAAACGGTAACGTCAGAGTATCCCATAAAAATTTTCGGATTTTCACGTATCACATTAAAATCTATATAAGGAAGTAAGCGAATGCTATCGTCTCCGCCAATATTCGCGATAATTGCTTTTACACGCGTATCTTGAAATGCTGTCATTAAATCTTCCGCACGAGCCTCTGGGTTGTTATAAAGGTATTCGCTACCTTTTAAACTATTTGGCATTGGAATAACGGTAAGACCGAAAACTTCTTCTAATCTTTTAACTCCTTGCTCATATCGCCATCTTATGTCAGAATCACCTGCACCGCCCCATGAAGGGCTTACTGTCACCACAACATCTCCTGCTTGTAACCTCTTTGGTTTTATTAACATGTTAACTCCGCTCCTACATAATGTAATAGACTACGATTATACAAACTGTATCATTGAAAGAATATGATGCATGACATTAGTTTCTTCATCATCAATCCGTTTACCTGCTGTTATGCAAGAAATTAGCAGTAGTATTGAATATAGGGAAAAACGCTTTGTATTTAAAAAGTACAGTATGCAACATTGCATAAGAAAGATGGTTGCTATTTTGTATAACCTGTAACTATAATAGTTACAGGTTGGTCGTATCCAATCAAAAAAATAAAATCATCATGAATGGAGATGTTTCATAATGGGTATGAAAAAATTAATTTTAGCAGGTGCTTTAGGAATCGCAGCATTATCAGGAACGAATTTACCAGGATTAGAAGTAACAAAAGCGAGTGCAGCTTCTATTGAATCGAATTTCTCGACGTTAGAAGGGCGAGTGGTAGAAGTAGATAACGGTGTAATTGTCGTAAAATCTAAGCAATATGAGGAGCCTGTTAGTGTATACATGGATACTTTCTCAAATGTGAAAGTAGGAGATGAGGTTAAAGCTACTGGGTCTATGATGCGTAATTTTACAGAATATATGGTTGCAACTGCAATTGAAAATACAACAAACAAGTTAGGCATGCACATGAAAGAAGATGGCTCACCTGATTATGTAATTGGGGAAGTATCAAAAGTTGGAATGATGGAAGAGGGGGGAGAAGGTTTTACAAAATATGTCGTAGTTGAGTATCCATCACTAAACGGTAAGAAAGTCATTATTGATGTTTTCTTAACGAAGGGACAAGTATTTAATACGGGTGAGAAAGTAAAAATTGATATGAAGTATGTGGGCTGGGGCGGAAGTTCTATTAACTGGAACACAACGGACAATATTGAAAAAGTTTATGAGGTAAAGAGCAACGTTGAAAATAATGATGATGTTTGGATTTGGTCTTAATTAGAATTCTATAATTAACAAATGTAACATGCAGCACCCATCAAATGATTATTTGATGGGTGCTTTTTTCTGTTTAAAAGGATTAATGCACCATTCTCGTATGCACATAAGCGAAGAGATGCATCGCTACACCTCCAAAATGAATTCATGTACATTCTATAAATCGTTGTGCTCTTTTAGAGAGCGTCCGATCTTTCAGCCATATAATCGACGATTCGGACTGATAAGGAAAATCCATTACATCTACTATTTTTATAAATTCTTGCGAGATATGAGATACAGCACTTTTTGGCAGGATAGACGCGCCGACTCCAGTCATGATAAGCATAAGAATAAATGCGGAGTCTGGACATTCACATGCTATGTTTAATTGAATACCAAGGTGCTTGCATTCATCAATGACGAGCTGATGATAACTGTTTTCTATATCTTTATGTAAAAGTAAGAGGGGAATATGACTTAATTCGGTTAGAGGGATTGGAAGCTGTGAGTGATAGAGTTCCCATTTAGCAGGCATCACTAATACGAATGGTTCCTTTGATAAACTAATACTAGAAAAAACATCTTTATTAAAGGGCGCGCGTAAAATAGCAAGTTCAATATTCCGACTTTCTAATTGCTCTATTAAGTATAAAGGGCCACCTTCCCATATTTTTAAGTTCACATGTGGATAGTTATCTTGAAAATAGCGGATTTTTTCAGAGAGAAAAGGAATGCAAGAATGGAATGCTCCAATAGATAGATTACCCCTTAGCCCTTCACCGGTATCTTTAATTTCCGTAATGGTTTCTTCTAATTGTTGAATAATGTTTTTGGCTTTCGTATATAAAATTTTACCTTCTTCAGTCAAATGCATATTTCGACCGTTTCTTTCAAATAAGTTTACTGATAATTCTTGTTCCAGTAGTGATAGTTGTCTACTTAAAGGTGGCTGTGCCATATGAAGCCGCTGGGCAGCGCGGGTAAGTTGTTTTTCTTCGGCGATTACAGTAAAGTAACGAAGTTTTCTTATATCCATTTCAAAGTCCCTTCTATACCGTTTTTGTATACAAAAACAACCTTATAGATAGTTTTCATATAATATCCCACATGATATCATAAACAAAAAGTTTTAAAAATAGAAAATTCTAAAAATTTAAAATTTAAAATTTAATTCGGTAGAATTATAACTTGAAAATAGATCGTACCGTTTTAAGGGGGGTTTTTATGAAAGTTTCGTTGTTTATTACTTGTTTATCAGATATGTTTTTTCCTGAAGTAGGTAAAAGTGTCGTAGAAATTATGAAGCAATGTGGAGTGGAACTAGATTTCCCAGAAGGACAGACTTGTTGCGGACAACCAGCTTACAATAGCGGATATCAAGAAGAAGCAAAACTAGCAGCAAAGCAAATGATAAAAGCATTTGAGCATAGTGAATATATTGTGACGCCTTCAGGTTCTTGTGCCAGCATGGTTTATCATTATTATAAAGAAATGTTTAAAGACGATAGTGAATGGTATGAAAAAGCGGTTCATTTAGCGGATAGAACGTATGAGCTGACGGATTTTTTAATAAATGTACTTGGAAAAAGTGATTTGAAATCTAAGTTGGTTGAGAAAGCTGTCTTCCATCAATCTTGTCATATGAGTCGTGCGCTCGGGATAAAAGACGAGCCCCTAAAGTTATTATCGCAAGTAGAAGGTCTAGACGTAAAAGAATTACCATATTGCCAAGATTGCTGCGGGTTTGGTGGTACTTTTGCAGTAAAAATGAGCTCGATTTCTGAAACGATGGTTGATGAAAAAATAAAACATATTGAGGCGACAGAAGCCAATCTCTTAATTGGAGCAGATATGGGATGCCTTATGAATATTGGAGGAAGGTTGCGCAGAAAAAATAACAATATTCAAGTGTTACATGTAGCAGAAGTACTGGCGAAGGGGCTGAATAAATGAGTGTGGCGGGGAAACAAAGTTTTTTGAAAAGAGTCGATAAAGCGTTGCACGATCCGCAGATGAGAACCGCAGTTCCGTTTACACAAGATCGGCTTCGGATGGGACGAGAACAAGCTACACATGAATTAGGAAATATGGAAGAATGGCGTGAGGCAGCATCTGAAATTCGGATGCATACAATTGAAAATTTAGATAGTTATTTGGAACAATTAGCTACTAATGTTCGAAAAAATGGAGGGCATGTTCATTTTGCTTTCAAAGCAGAAGATGCCGTATCATATGTTTCTGAAATCGTAAGAAAAAAAGGAGCGAAATCAGTAATTAAGTCGAAGTCCATGGTTTCAGAAGAAATACATCTTAATAAAAAACTAGAAGAGATAGGAGTAAAAGTAGTAGAGTCTGATCTTGGAGAGTATATTATTCAATTAGCTGGAGAAGCTCCATCGCATTTAATTGCTCCAGCTATTCATAAGACAAAGGAACAAGTAGCAGAGCTTTTTTCTAAGGAAGCTGGAAGAAAGATACCGGTTGATACGAATCAACTACTACAATTTGCTAGGGAGCAATTGCGTAAAGAGTTTTTAGAAGCTGATATTGGTATTTCTGGTTGTAACTTTGCAGTAGCGGAATCTGGATCAGTTGTTCTTATAAGTAATGAAGGAAATGCTCGACTTACTACGACATTGCCAAAAGTTCATATTGCTATTATGGGAATGGAGCGCCTTGTTCCGACATGGAAAGATCTTGATGTAGTCGTTTCAATGTTAACAAGAAGTGCGACAGGCCAAAAGATTACATCTTATGTAACTGGAATTAATGGCGCGCGTTTATCTGAGGATATGGATGGACCTGAAGAATTTCATTTAATTATTCTAGATAATGGTCGTTCTGATATTTTAGGAACTGCTTATGAAGAAGTATTAAAGTGTATAAGATGCGGAGCATGTGTAAATGTTTGTCCTGTGTATCGTAATATTGGAGGCCATGCTTATGGAAGTGTGTATAGCGGACCAATTGGGGCAGTACTAGCGCCTTTATTAGAAGGGTATGAAGAATTAAAAGAACTACCTTTTGCATCAAGTTTGTGCGGAGCGTGTACAGACGTTTGCCCTGTGAAAATTCCATTACATGACCTTCTCATTGAACATCGTAAAGATGTGGTGGAACAAGGGTTTATAACGAAATTTGAGAAACTGGCCTTTAAAGGTTTCACGTTTATGGCGAGCCATCCGTTCGTTTATGAGAAAACTATTAAAATGGCACACACAGGTTTATCTATATTTGCAAAAGATGGATATATTGCGAATGGTCCCGGCCCATTAAAAGGGTGGACAGAAAGTAGAGATTTTCCAAAACCTGCGAAACAATCATTCCGTGATTGGTGGAAAAAAGAAATGAGGGATTCATAATATGAATACGGATGTACAACAATCTTTTTTAAACAATATCGCACGTAAATTAAACCGAGAACGTCGCTCGGGGGTCACTCCTCCTAAGTGGAAAAACAATCCACTCAGACACTTTCCTAAAGAGATAAATCACGAAAGTTTAGTAGAGCAGTTTATTGCAAACTTACATATTTTACATACAGAAGTAAGTCATATATACCGTTCAGAAATAGAGAGTGCACTTCAGTACGTTGTACATAAATTTCATGTTCAATCTGCGGTGTATTGGGATGATGATAGATTACATGAACTTGAAATAGAAAAGCATTTAACAGGAAATTTCGTTTCTCATCGAATTTGGAAAAGTAAAGAAGGGGAAAGAGAACTACGGGACTATGCAGCACAAGTAGATATGGGAATTACATATGCCGAAATGGGACTCGCTGAGACTGGAACCGTTGTTTTATGGAATGGCGGTGGACGCGGACGTTTAGTTAGCGTTTTGCCAGCAGTTTATGTAGCGATTCTCTCAGAACATACCATTTATAGACGTTTAACAGAAGGAGTAACTAGCATTCACGAACAGGTTCCGAATGGATTACCTGCCTGTATTAATTTTATCACTGGACCGAGCCGGACAGGTGATATTGAGATGGAATTAGCTTTTGGAGTTCATGGTCCTGGAAATGTTCATGTCATTTTATTAAAGGATTAGAGAGAAAAACAAAAGAATATGAGGAGGAGTGGGGATTTTGATGAAGAATAAATTTCGTTATTATGTCTTTACAATGCTCACGTTTATTACGATGGTGAATTATATTGATCGAGGGGCCATCGCTTATGCGCAGTCTTTCATTATAAAAGAATATGGCTTTGACCCGAAGGAATGGGGAGCTATATTAGGGTATTTTGGTTACGGTTACATGATTGGTTCTTTATTAGGAGGTATTTTTTCAGATAAAAAAGGACCGAAATTTGTATGGATCGTAGCAGCAACTGCTTGGTCTATTTTTGAAATTGCGACCGCTTTTGCTGGAGAAATAGGGATTGTTGTTTTTGGAGGGTCTGCTTTAATAGGATTTGCTATCTTCCGCGTTTTATTCGGCTTAACAGAAGGTCCATCTTTCGCGGTTTCGAATAAGACAGCAGCAAACTGGGCGGCTCCGAAAGAAAGAGCGTTTCTAACATCCCTTGGTTTTGTTGGTGTTCCGTTAGGGGCAGTATTAACGGCACCTGTAGCGGTCTTCTTACTATCTTTCACTAGTTGGAAAATCATGTTTTTTATCCTTGGTACAATTGGTATTGTATGGGCGATTATTTGGTATTTTACTTTTACGAATATGCCTGAGGACCATCCAAGAGTGACAAAAGAAGAACTAGCTGAAATAAGAAGTACAGAAGGTGTACTTCAATCCGTAAAAGCAGAGAAAGAAATTCAAAAAGAGCCTTGGTATTCCTTTTTTAAAGTTCCAACATTCGTTATGGTTACGATAGCATATTTTTGTTTCCAATATATCAATTTTTTAATATTAACTTGGACACCGAAATATTTGCAAGATGTATTCCATTTTCAATTATCCTCCCTTTGGTATCTTGGGATGATTCCTTGGCTTGGAGCCTGTATCACATTGCCGCTAGGGGCGAAGCTATCTGATCGTATTTTACGTAAAACAGGGAATCTTCGTTTAGCTCGAACAGGGTTACCAATAATTGCTTTATTCCTTACAGCAGTTTGTTTTAGCTTCATTCCCGCGATGGACAATTATGTAGCTGTATTAGCGCTTATGTCGCTTGGAAATGCGTTTGCTTTTTTACCGAGTTCATTATTTTGGGCAATTATTGTCGATACAGCTCCTGCTTACGCAGGAACATATAGTGGAATTATGCATTTCATCGCTAATATCGCGACAATTTTAGCCCCGACTTTAACTGGATATTTAGTTGTAAGCTATGGCTATCCTTCTATGTTTATCGTAGCTGCCATTTTGGCCGCTATTGC
This sequence comes from Bacillus sp. F9_6S_D1_P_5, assembly GCF_054823925.1. Classification (NCBI taxonomy): domain Bacteria; kingdom Bacillati; phylum Bacillota; class Bacilli; order Caryophanales; family Bacillaceae; genus Bacillus; species Bacillus sp. F9_6S_D1_P_5. The sequence continues at coordinate 477,716 of NZ_JBTREW010000001.1, forward strand.
AATGGGGGCAATGTTATTTGTAAAGCCAGGGCAGCAAGCGAAGACTGAAAGCTTATTTAATTGGAGAGGTAAGAAGAGGTTAGAGGAACCTCGTGCTAATTTTGAATGAGTAATGAAGTGAACCCGAATAGTGGTATATGAAAAAACTCCTGAATTTGCATACTAAGTATGCAAATTTAATGGAGTTTTTTATTTGAAGAAAAAAGAAAAAGTGAAATAATCAAATAAACAATAAGAAAGCATTTGAATTAATCTTTTTTTCGGATTTACATGAATAAGTGCGGGGAGACAATATGTATAATCCAATTAAAAGGATATGAGTGATAGTAATCAATACCGAGGTATAGGCGGGGATAAAATGACATATAAATCTCTGTGATCAAATATTTAATGCGAAGTCTATTCTATAGCTTCGCCTATTTGCTTTGTATTCGAAGTTAGTGCGAGTGAGTATTGATATTCATTTTTTTAGTGTCAATTGCATGTGAAATCAAAACTTTATTTGCAGCACATAATAAATACAGTTGTTGTCCTTTTTTTATGACATGTGGATATAGGATAAAGTTGATTTATCATCCTATATTAAAATAAAAATAAACCACTGTTCGATTTGAATATTCCACGATATAATGGTGAGAGTTTATGACAGAATAAATATTTACATAAGAAGTGAGGTACTGTATGAAAAAAAGAACGACAGACATTATTTTTATTATTATCGGTGCATTTCTTTTTGCGTTAGGTGTCAATTTGTTTGTTATCCCGAACGAGTTTGGTGAGGGTGGGGTAACAGGTATCACGATTATTACGTACTATTTATTTGAATGGTCACCGGGCTTAGTTAACTTAATTTTAAATGCAATTTTGTTAATAGCCGGTTATAAATTTTTAAATAAGATCACAACAATTTATACGATTATCGCTGTAGTTACGAACTCGTTATTCCTTCATTTGACAGAAGGGTGGACGATTGCTTCGGATGAAATGCTCGTAAATGCCATTTTCGGAGGAATATTTATTGGATGCGGGATTGGTCTTATTATTCGCGTTGGCGGAACAACTGCAGGTACTACCATCTTAGCAAGGATGACGCATAAGTATTTAGGATGGAGCATTAGCTACGGTCTACTGTTCTTCGATTTAATCGTTGCGTTTTCATCTTATTTCATCATTGGTGCAGAAAAACTGATGATAACAATTATTATGCTATATGTAGCAACGAAAGTGATGGAATTTGTAATTGAAGGTTTAAATCCGAAGAAGGCTATTACGATTATTTCTGATAACCCGAATGAAATTGCCGGGAAGGTAACTACGTTAATGGGCAGAGGGGTTACGGTGTACTCAGGTCATGGCTATTACACGAAAACTCCGAAGGAAATTCTTTATGTTGTTATTAATAAGCAAGAAGTAGTAAAACTAAAACGGATTGTTCAAACTACAGATCCGGCTGCGTTCATCGCTATACACGATGTTCGTGATGTGTTCGGAGAAGGATTCGTTGATATTTCTAAAGCTTAGAACTTATTTTTCATTAAAATAATCTTAAAACTAAAACGTAAGAATCTATTTTGAATAATCTTTTTTCAAAATAGATTCTTTTTCTTTTTCTTGCAAAAAATCCAATTGTTTCTTAAGGTAAGGATGTAGAAGGATGAACAAGAGAGGGTTTAATGAAGATGATACATATTTTATTAGCTGATGATGATAAGCATATTAGAGAGTTGTTACATTACCATTTACAAAAAGAGGGGTTTAAAGTTTTCGAAGCGGAAGATGGAAAAGTAGCGCAAGACGTTTTAGAGAAAGAAAATATTCATCTTGCGATAGTAGACATTATGATGCCATTTGTTGATGGCTATACGTTATGTGAAGAAATCCGGAAGTATCATGATATACCGGTTATTTTATTAACTGCGAAAGATCAGTTAGTTGATAAAGAAAAAGGATTCATTTCTGGTACAGACGATTATATTGTAAAACCATTTGAGCCAGCTGAAGTCATTTTCCGTATGAAAGCATTGCTGCGTCGTTATCAAATGTTGAGTGCTGATATGATTACGCTGCACGGAACGACTATTGACCGAAAAGGGTTTGAGGTGAAGTGTAACGGTCAAACGATTTTACTTCCGCTGAAGGAATTTGAATTGTTATCACAAATTGCTAGTTATCCGGGAAGAACATTTTCAAGAGAAGAGTTAATTGAGCTAGTATGGGGAATGGATTTTGAAGGGGATGAACGAACGGTGGACGTTCATGTGAAGCGACTACGAGATCGTTTCTCAAAACGAACGGATGATTTTCAAATTACGACAGTACGCGGACTCGGTTATAAGTTGGAGTTGAAATAAAATGAAATCATTATACTCTAGATTTGTTTTTATGACGGTTGGAATCATGCTACTTAGCAGTATTATCGGTTTTTTATTAACAAATGTGTACTATCAAGTGAAGTTAAAACCGTACAATAGTGAAAAGATTTTAAAGTATGCGGAAGAAGTAAAATCGTTATATGAAAAGCAAAGTGAAGAAAATCAAGAAGCATACTTACATTCTATTGCGAAGCTAGGGTATGAAATTTATATTGTCGATGATCAAAAGAATGGAAAGCGTATCGGTAATGCGTTTCGTAAGACGACGATAAGTGATGATACCGTTCATAAAGTATTGAATGGCGAAACGTTTAATGGCGTTTCTACATATCCGACTCGCCTATTTATTACCGGTTTTTTCGATAATGAATTAATAAATAGTGTCGGTGTACCAGTACAACACGGTGATAAACAGTACGCTTTATTTATTCGTCCTGACATTCAGAACCAATTTGGCGAGATGCGAATTTTCTTAGCGGTATTACTTGGATTTATCGTACTATTAAGTATCATCTTCATAGCGATTGCAGCAGGTTATATCGTTCGTCCGATTCGTAAATTTACGAACGCCACGCAAAAAATTGCGAGTGGTAAATATGAAATTGAATTAGACGTAAAACGAAAAGATGAAATAGGAACGTTATCTACAAGCTTCCAAAAGATGACGAAAAGTATTAAAGAACTAGATGAAATGAGACAAGAATTCGTTTCGAACGTTTCACATGAATTCCAGTCACCGCTTTCTTCCATACAAGGATTTTCGAAGACGTTGCAAACAGAAAAGATGAGCGTGGAAGAAAGAAACCATTACTTACAAATTATTGAGGGCGAAAGTAAGCGAATGTCTAGTTTATGTAAACAGTTACTTACGCTAGCGTCATTAGATAAAGAAGAGAAAGTGTTGCAAATAAAAGAATTCAATTTGCAGAAGCAAATTAAAGACGTCATTTTTATGCTCGAATGGAAATGGCGTGAAAAAGATATCGCCGTTGAATTTGATGTGCCGGATATTATAATACAAGGTGATGAAAACTTACTTCATCAAGTATGGAGTAACATCTTTACGAATAGTATTAAGTTTTCGAACGATGCTGGAACGATTGAATTTGTTGTAGAAGAATTAGAGTCAAGTGTGATGATCTCTATATCAGACAACGGAATCGGTATGGAAAAAGAAGAAATGGATCGTATATTTGATCGTTTTTACAAAGTAGATACAGCAAGGGCAAGAAATGTAGAAGGTAGCGGTTTAGGTTTATCGATTGTGCAGAAGATTGTTGAAATGCATAACGGAAATGTTTCAGTGTATAGTACGAAAGGGGAAGGGACTACTGTTCAGGTGGAGCTTCCGAAATAGATGGAAGAGGCTGTTTGGGAACAGCCTCTTCTTTTTGTCGTTTTTTGTCGGTAAGTCGATATAATCGAAAAATCGCCGATATAAATTTCACGTACCCTCTCACTGCAGCTATAAAGCCGCACCTTTCCCACGTTCTACTTTAAACCGAACCCCAAAAGTATCCGCAGTAATTTCATCAGCTTTTGGCAATGCTCGTAATTTCGGATGAAGCAGCCATACGAGAGAAATAAATAAAATTTCGATGCTAGCGAGCGTGAAAATGAGTTGGCTACTAAATACATTTGCAGCATATCCACCAATTAAAGAACCGAACGGCATAGCGATTGTGCCCATACTTCGCATGACTGAATTGATGCGCCCGATATATTGATTTGGAATTACAATTTGACTAATTGTCGCAAATAATATGTTGGTCGCACCAATTGGAATCCAGGCTAGGCCGAATAATAAGATAGATAGCCATTGAAACGGTACAATCGTAGAGAGAAACCAAAAGATAGCGCCGGTCGCAAAGCTAATAATGGAGACACGGCCAACATTACGTTTGCCAACCCATGAACTGAATAATGCACCGATAAGACTACCTGCTGATATAGCAGCTAAGAAGAACCCATATGATTTCACACCTCCTAAAGAATCAGCGAAAGAAGGGAGTATCGCCATCGTCATACCGATTGAAAAATTAGCGACTACTGAACCGATTAAGAATACGCCCATTAATGAACGAAAGACGATCGAAAAACCTTCTTTTAAATCAGTGAAATATTGTTTAGTTGATAGCGATGTATTGGTTTCTGTTTGCTTTGGCATTTTCAACGAAAAGAATAATAGGGCAGTAATCGCGAATGTAAAAGAGTCGATTACATATAAAGTGATTGCGCCAAATAGTGCTACTAATATGCCAGAAAGCGTCGTACAAATTAAATCGATGCCTTGATATGCAAATGAAAAGAGTGAATTTCCTTTTAATAATTGTGTTTTATGCAGTAGAAGTGGTAAAGCTTTTGATTGTGCGGGATAGGCGAATTGTTCGATAAAGGCTACGATGGGCATGATGATGAGTAGTAGTTGAACTGTTAATAGATCGAAGTAGTGTGTAATAGGAATGATTAATATAAGAATGCATTGCAGAACTTGTGTGATGACGAGGGTGTTTTTGATTGACCATCTATCGACGAATGGACCGGTAAGAAATTGAAGTGCAGAAGGTAATAACGTAAGAAAACCAGCCAATCCAGAATAGAAAGGATTACCACTTAGCTTATATACGAGCCACATCGCGGCTACATAGTATAAGCTATCTCCTATGTTTGTAAAAATTCTCCCTAAAAACAGTAAGAGGAAATTCCGGTTTTTTAATACGTCCATTTAATCTACTCCTTTATAATAAATTTATTCGGTAAAATAAATTTGACCGTTTGTATAAAAAAAATCGTATTACGATTTTTCTTCTTTTTTCACAAATCGCTGCATTGCTCGTTCTTCGATTTGTAGGGCAGTAGTAGAAATGTAGTAAGATTTACTATTTGGATCTTTATCCGCGTCTTTTGTGATCTCGTTTAATTCACCCATCAATTCATAAAACTTTTTCACCCACATTTGAAATTGTTCTGGCGTGGCATCAAACTCCCAGCAAGATGAAACGTAATTCCACTCAGCTGGATCTTCGCTTTCTTTTCGTAATGTAAAGGCTTCTTCTGGTGCAGCGAGAATATGGCTTTTCGTTCTTTCCGTCATTTGTAAAAAGATTTGGCGACCTGATTCGCTTAATATTTCTAAATGAGGTAATAGTTCTGCGGCAGGGGTGAAGCCTTTCGCGACAGATTGATAAAACTTTTGAACGATGCCATTTTTCTCTTCTGTATAAACGATTTCTATAAAACCGTTCTTTTCTAATTCTTTTAAATGATAATGAATTTTCGCCCTTGAAATGCCGAATTTCTCAGATAGTAATTGTCCTGTATAAGGACGTTCGCATAGACGCATCATCATTTCGACACGTAGTGGATCGCTCATTGCTTTTAGTTGGCTATAAGTAGTTAGTGTGAACATGGGCTTCAAAATGATCAACTCCTTAAATGAAATTACTCGGTCAAGATTATTTGACTGAATTGTATCAAGGATTTCAATTATTTTCAATACTTTCTGAAAATTAAATCTTATCCTCTGTAATCTTCTGTTCATATTCCGTTCATAATTCTTTTTTATGATAAGTGCATAGAAAGAAAGAGGAAGGAGCGAGCGAAATGTTTTTAGCTCTGCGTGAATTAAAACAATCAAAATTAAGATATGGATTAATCGGACTTATTATGGTGTTATTATCATTTTTAGTTCTTGTTATTTCAGGATTAGCAAATGGACTATCATATGATAATGCTTCATCGATTCAAAATATGGAGGCAAATAAGTTCGTTTTAGCAGATGATGCGGAAAATAAATTACTTCGTTCACAAATTAAGAAAGACGATGTTGATAACGTAGTAAATCAAGTAGGCGAGAAAGAGGCTGTTCCGTTTCGTGTAAAAGTTTCAACGTATGAAAAGAAAGATAGTTCGAAAAAGGTTGATATCGCTATTTTCTCAAGTGAGCGCGATTCATTTTTAGAGCCGAACATTGTAAAAGGTGAGAAATTAGGCACAGCAAATAATGAAATGGTTGCTGATGAATCAATTAAAGAAAAAGGAATTGATATTGGAGATACAATTATTGATCCTGTTTCAAAGAAAGAATTTACAATCGTTGGATTTACGAAAGATCAAATGTTTAGCCATACACCAGTCGTTTATGTAAATGAAGACGTATGGGGATCTATTTCACAACCAAACCAAAAAGATTATAGTGCAATTGCACTTAACACAGATAAAGAGATTAAAAGTGCACACGTAATTGACAAAAAAGAAGTACTGCAAAGTATTCCAGGATTTAAAGAAGAGCAAGGGACATTAACGATGATCATTGCATTCTTACTAGTTATCGCTGCGTTACTAATCGGCGTATTCTTCTACGTCATTACATTGCAAAAAACACAGCAATTAGGCGTATTAAAAGCAATTGGTACGAAGAACTCTTATTTAGCAAATAGCTTAGTCGTACAGGCGTTATTCTTATCAGTCGTTGCGATGGTAATCAGTATTGTTTTTGTACAAGGATTAGAACAAATTTTACCAGCAGGTATGCCATTCTTATTAACAACACCGATGATTGCACAATATGCAGCAATCTTTATCGTCATTAGTATTTTAGGAACACTTATTTCGTTATACCAAGTATTAAAAGTTGATGCATTAGAAGCAATTGGAGGCGGGATGTAATGACTTCATTATTAAAATTAGACAAAGTAAGTAAAGTGTACGGAGAAGGGAATACAGAAGTAACAGCCCTTCATCCGATGTCGCTTGATGTGAAAGCTGGAGAGTTTATCGGAATTGTCGGTCCTTCTGGATCAGGGAAAAGTACGTTATTATCAATCGCGGGTGCTTTATTATCACCTTCAAAAGGGGATATTTACATTCGTGAGCAAAATATTACGAAGCTATCAGAAAAAGAAATGACAGACATTCGTTTGAAAAAAATCGGCTTCATTTTCCAGTTCGCAAATCTTGTTCCATATTTAAATGTAAAAGAACAATTGCTTTACATTGCAAAGCTTAAAAAAGAAAACAAACAAGAATCAGAAAAGCGTGCGGATCATTTATTAGCAGCATTTGGATTAGGAGAAAGGAAAAATCATTATCCAAATCAATTGTCTGGCGGAGAAAAACAAAGGGTAGCAATCGCTCGCGCGTTTATGAACAATCCGGATTTAATATTAGCGGATGAACCAACAGCAAGCTTAGACTCAAAACGTGCACGTGAAGTTGTAGAAATGATGAAACGTGAAGTGAAAGAGAGCCAAAAAGCAGCAATTATGATTACACATGATGAAAGAATGCTTGATGTATGTGATCGTATATTGACGCTTCGAGATGGGAAGTTAATATAAAGAAAAATGGCCAACCGTACATGCGGTTGGCCTTTGTATAATTGCTTTATTTTGAGAATAACGTTTTAATTTTATTTCGAGTTACTAATAAAATTCCGCCTAATACAGATAACATACCTAAAGCCATATTATTTGATTGCTCACTACCAGCGTTAGGAAGTTCTTTAGCGTTATTGTTTGTGTTTGTAGTACCAGTCTTTGTTTCAGTTTGTTTCGATTGAGAGACTTCATTAATTTTGTTATCTACATTTTGCTTCGTAGTATGTACCTCACCTAATTTGTCCTCAATTTTTTTCTCAGTATGTTTAAAGTCGTTGATTTTAATATCTAAGTCTTGTTTTTTCTTTGTTAAATCGTCTGAAACAGTTTGTTTCGCTTGTTTTATTTCGTTAATTTTATTTAGTAAATCTTCTCTAGCTTTTTGTAATTCAGCTAGTTTGTTTTTTACATCTTGTTTCGCTAGTTCTAAGTTAGCGGAAAGACTATCTAAATTGCCTTTAATTTTCTTAAGTTCCTCTAACGTATTCCCAGTATGCGGCTTATTTTCTTTTAACTCAGCAAGTTTGTCCTCAGCAGTTTGTTTTGCTTTCTTTAACTCAGCTAATTTTTCATCCACCTGTTTTTTAACTTCCTTAAGTTCATTAACCTTTTGATCAATGTTCTCTTTATGTTGCTTAATTTCATTCACTTTTTCATCGACAGTTTGTTTATGTTCTTTAATCTCATTCACTTTGTTATCGATATTTTGCTTATGTTCTTTAACTTCAGCAACTTTATCTTCTACTTGTTTTTTATGCTCTTTTATTTCAGCGATTTTATCTTCGGCGATTTGTTTGTCATGCTGAAGTTTTGCATTTAGCTCTTCTTTACGTTGTTTTATTTCGTTAATTTTTTCATCAGCAACTTGTTTACGCTCATGTAGTTCATTAACCTTCGTATCAACATTTTCCTTAACTTGGTTAAGTTCATTCAACTTTTGATCCACGTTTTCTTTGTGTTGCTGCAATTTCGCATCTAACTCTTGTTTATGTTGCTTAATTTCAGCTAATCGATCTCCTGTACTTTGCTGAGGAGTAGCATCAGTTACTTCCGCATGAGCAGAGTTTGCGCCAGCAATCATTGCTAAAGCTAGTGTAGACGCAGCGATAGTTTGTTTTGTTTTCATATTTTTGTACCTCTTTTCTTTCATATGCATGAGCTATTTTGTGTGAAAATGAGCATATAGAAGTAGATTATCTTATCATTATATACCATGTACGATGTCTAGAGGAAGTATTTGCATAATAATCTATCATTATGTAATTCTCTTATTTTGGAGTAGGGGACAAATCTTTAGCTAGATGAACAATTTCTTTTATAGTAGAGTTTACATCCTTACTATTACGAATAACGAACAAATAATCAGCCTCGTTTTCTATAGGATCGACCACATCTTCATGTTGCGATTCAGCCTGTTGTCGATCGAGTACTTCTTTAAAACTAGAATATCCACCTCTAAAAATATTGGTACTTCGCGTGCTGCGAGCTACTCTTTCATAAAGTACATCATTTGGAATGTCAAAATGAACGAGTATGCGTACATAGTCTTCTTTTGGAAACAATTCATTGAGTAAATACATCCTGCCGTTTCGGCTTCTATTTGAGTTGCAAATAATAAGATGTAAACTTGTATATTCTTTTGCATAATCAACAATGAATTTCGAAAGACCGTGCTTAAATGTATTGGCGCCTTCAGCCGGCTGTAATTTTTCATAATGAGTGTTAATAAATTGTGCTTGGTTGTCTTGATCCATAACGAAAGAGTGGGGGAACTCTTTTTCTAGTTCTTTAGCAAATGTAGTTTTTCCGCTGTGTGTTTTTCCTACGGTAATAATGACGAATCGTTTCATATTGGCCTCCATATGTATTGTTATAATTTGGGTATTCGATGTGAATTGACAATTTTCCTGCTGGGGGATATGCAAAGTGGCTGAGTAGCAATGGGCTGAAAGTTTTACAAAAAAATATTCTGTTTAGAATGGAGGCAGTAATGCTATCGTTACTGAAATATATTATGAAAATGTTCTTGATGAAAAGGAGATTTAAAACAAATATTAATAATAAAAAGGTAAAAACATATACCCTTTATTATTAAATACAGCCTTTCATAAAATCTATGTTGAAGTGATTGGAAAATTAATGGGAAAGTGTTATGGTTTATTTGGAAGCTGCGCATGATTTATGTTCAGTAAAAAAGGGGGATTAAAGTGGGAGCTAAAATTTTTAACGGCAGGCATATAGCTAATAGTAAGGATCAAGAATTTGTTGTTTTTATTATTGGTATGCGTATAAATAACCTATTAAAATTTTGGAAGTGGATACCAGTTTTTAATGCTATGGGACCTATGATTAAAGAATTGTATCAAAACCCACAATGGGGTTTCTTACATACAGAATTCTTCTTTAGTTGGAGAAAGGTGGTCTTAATTCAATACTGGAAGGGATTCGATGAATTAGTAAACTATGCTCACGGAAAAAATCATTCAAATGCTTGGAAATCATATAATAATAAGATTAAAGATAATGGGAGTGTCGGTGTTTTTCACGAAACGTATCAAATAGAAAAAGGCGCTTCTGAAGCAATCTATGTTAATATGCCAAAAACAGGTTTATCTAGAGCTACCGAACATATACCAGTATCTCAAGATACTAATACTGCTCAAAAAAGAATGGATAAATAATTCGAAAACTTGTGTAAATAATTACGGTTTTCCTGCCAGAGAATATACAAAGTGTCGGAGTGGTAGTAGGCTAGAAACTTGACAAAAAAACTTATTTATGCTATAATTTACCAATGTAAAAATAAAGTGTATAATAGGGTTCTCCTGGCCAGGGGAACCCTATTTTTTTGTCAAAATGAAGGAGTGTATGTGCGTGAAAAAAGGTGAAGCAAGTGTAACGTCGCTAGTATCAGCTTTCGGAAGAGCGTATCATAGTGAATTCGATCGTCCTAAAATCTTTGATGATTATGTAGCGAAAGATTTCATTTCACAAAAAGAACGTAACAATATTGAAACGAATATGGTTCAAGGAATACATTTTTTCGATACAGACATTGCACAGCAGTTTCAAGACAATCCACAAGAAATATTAAAATGGATTACACAAGTTCAATTATCCCCAACACCTTTGGCACGCGCGGCGTATTGTGAAAGAGTATTGCTGCATGAAATTGCATTAGGCGCGACACAATACGTCATACTCGGTGCAGGCTTAGACACATTTAGTTTTAGACATCGAGAATTAGAAAAACAAATAAAAATATTTGAAGTGGATCATCCTTCTACGCAAGCGTTTAAAATACAAAAAGTGAAAGAAGCAGAGTTTGAAATTCCAAGCAACCTTCATTTTGTTTCAATGGATTTTACGAAAGGATTTTCTTACGAACAGTTACGGAATGAAGGATTTGAAAATAAAAAGACTTTCTTTAGTCTATTAGGTGTTACGTACTATTTAACGAAAGAGGAGCTTTCTAGTTTAATAGAATACTTATTCGAAATGGTTCCAGAGGGGAGCTCTATCGTATTCGATTATCCGGATGAAAATTTATTTACGGAAAACGGATTGTCCAATCGAGTGGAAAATATGGTGAAAATGGCTGCAGTAGGCGGAGAACCGATGAAATCATGTTTTTCTTATACCGAAATGGAAGCACTGTTAGAGAAGGCGGGCTTACTCATTTATGAGCATTTATCGCCAGAAGACATAAATAAATTATATTTTGAAGGACGAAATGATTATTTAGAAGCTTTTGAGACGGTGTATTATGTGCATGCGGTGAAGAAGTAGAGGATTAGTAGGCATGGGGAGAAATCTCTGTGTCTTTTTTGTGGGAGAACAAGGGGGAAATATTAACTAGGAAGGGAAATTCGATAATGTAAAGAATATGAAGTATGAATGTAATAAATTAAGTAGCAATGATAAAGGAGAGCGTAATGTACACAATTGGACAAGTTGCTAAATTTTTAGATGTATCTAGAGATACTTTAAAGTTTTATGAGGAAAAAGATTTGGTCAAGCCGAAGCAAGATATTGAGAATGGGTATAGAAAATATAATCATTTGGATATATATGATATAACAACGGTCAATTTCTATAGGGAAATGGATATCGAAATAAAAAAAATTCAGGAATTAAGAAAAAGTAAGAGTATAGAGGAAATAAAATCACTGTTGGAAGAGAAAGAACAAGAAGTTTTAGAGGAGATAGAATATAAAAATCTTCTTTTAAAAAAGGTTCAAATTGTAAAAGAAGATTGTGAAAAAATAAAGCAATTCTTAGGGAAATACGTAGTAAAAGAAATGAAGCCTTTAGAAGTAAACGGAGAAATAGAGCATTTTACTGCATATGATGAATATGAATCTTTGAAAAAGAACACGGATAGCTTAAAAAAGGCAGTTACTTTAAACTCTTTACAAAGAGTTATACATTTCAATGAAGAAGGTATTATAGAAGATAAATTTATTATTGTAAGAAAAGTAGAGGGCTCTGATAAAAGAGTGGAAGGAAAAATTCTATCGCATCCAAAATGTATTTATACAGTTATTGAAGATGGAAGGTGGGCAACTGGTGGGGAAAGTATTGATCATAATGTGGAATCCAGTTTAAGAAAAGCGGCGATAGAACAAGGATATGAGCTTTTGGGGCTAGTGTATATAAATATATTACTTACCACGTATGAAGATGAACTTGAGCGTATATTTTTAGAAATTTATGCACCTGTAAAATAATGCAGACATGTATTGACCTGTGAGTAACCCCCAGGTTTAAGCTGAAAGTATCTGTAAATATAAATACTATTATGTTTACGAAATACTTAGTTTGAAATGGGGATTGTGCATGAATAGAGAAAAGAAATTAAAAAAGCCAGTAGCTAGTTTTATTGTACTAACCAATATTATTTTTCTGCCACTTTTTTTACTTGTAGGAGCTACAAGTATGCTAGGATTCCCAGCATGGGTTTTTAATGTAATGTTTTGTATATCGTCTTGGTCCTCAACTTTTGCTTTTGCCGTGTTATTTAAAAAAATCTATCCCGGTCAGAGCTTTATACAATTTGTAAAAGACAAGTTCAAGAACAAACTTAAAGTTTCTGTCCTTCTTATTGTGAGTGCGATTCAAACTTTTATATTTCTAATGATTTTGTTTGTCGTGTCTAAAAATAGTGAAGTAGACTCTATTTTTACTGTCTCTTCATGGGGAATGCTAATCTATTTTTTTGTTAAAAACTTTCTTGCGGGGCCATTGGGAGAAGAACTAGGATGGAGAGGCTTTGCACAAATTGAACTTCAAAAGAAGTATTCACCATTAAAAGCTTCAATAATCATTGGATTTTGGTGGGGGATGTGGCATCTACCTATTTGGTTTACTACAGGATTTGTTGGCATGGACCTAATTAAATATATTCTATTTTTTATGATCTCTATCATATCTATAAAAATCGTCATGACTGCATTTTACAACTTGAATCAGAATTTAATTATTCCAATCATTATCCATCAATTCTTTAATTTTTTTATTGGTATTATAAACGGAAATTTAATAAATCTAATCATGTATAACGCGATATTTTATTTAGTGGTAGCAGTTGTAATGATTGTTATAAATCCAAAGAGAGTTTTGTATGGAGCGGAAGACATGAATAGTAGAAATAGAAAGTATTATAGGGCATAGTGATGTGTCTATAAAAGAAAAGGAAATTAAATTTAGTGATGGTAGGTATATATATCTTTGGCATTACTATCTAAAGCTCTGTCAATCCAATTATAGAAATCATTTTTTTGAAAACAAAAGAGAAAATAGAAGATGTTTAAATGAGATGTATATACGTTCCATATGTTTATATTTGCTGCTCAATAAACGATCCTCTCACGTAAGTTCATACCACATATTCACTTTTATTTACAAAAAATACTATTAATTATTTTCGGATAATTGTTATAATATAATTAAATTGATATAAAAGTGTTTTTCTAAAGTATGTATTTGAAGAATTCTCATGCGAAAAGAGCCAGTTCTCAAGTAGAGAACTGGCTCTTTTTTGAAGAGAAGTAGGATTAGATGTACATAATGGGATAGCAGAATTTTACAAGAAAATCTGTATTTATCCACAACAGTAGTTATATATGACGGAATTTTAAAATTTATAAAAAGATTAAGAGGCGATAGAAAATGAAAAGATATATTAGTATAAAAGGAATTGGTACATATCTTCCGAAAAGAAAGGTAGAATCTTTTGAAATAGATCGTATGCTACAAGTGCCAGAAGGCTGGACATTAAAAAAAGCTGGGGTAAAAACAAGATATTTTGTTGATGGGGAGACGTCTTCTTATATGGGGGCGGAAGCTGCAAAAAAAGCTGTAGAAGATGCTAAGTTAACTTGGGATGATATCGATTGTATTATTTGCGGAAGCGGAACGATTCAACAGGCGATTCCTTCTACAGCATCACTTATTCAAGAACAGCTCGGGCTACAGCATTCTGGTATTCCATGTTTTGATATTAACTCAACATGTTTAAGTTTCATAACAGCACTTGATACAATTTCGTACGCAATTGAATGCGGGAGATACGAAAATGTTGTTATTATTTCTTCTGAAATTTCTTCTGTCGGATTAAATTGGGGCCAAAATGAAAGCAGCATTTTATTTGGTGACGGTGCGGCAGCTGTTGTCATAACAAAAGGCGATCATACATCTTCTATTATTGCTTCTCATATGGAAACATATAGCTCTGGTGCGCATTTATCAGAAATTCGTGGCGGTGGAACGATGATTCATCCTCGCGAGTATAGTGAGGAACGAAAAGAAGACTTCTTATTCGATATGAATGGAAGAGCCATTTTTAAACTATCTTCTAAGTATTTGTTGAAGTTTATCGACAAGCTACTTATGGATACTGGTTATTCCCTGGCCGATATTGATTTAATTGTTCCTCACCAAGCGAGTGGACCAGCTATGAGACTCATTCGTAAAAAACTAGGGGTTGAGGAAGAGCGCTTTATGACCATTTTTGAAGACTACGGTAATATGATTTCCGCATCTATTCCAGTCGCTCTTTTCGAAGCGATTAAGCAAAAGAAAGTGCAACGTGGAAATAAAATACTATTACTAGGTACTTCTGCAGGACTTTCTATCGGGGGCATCCTTCTTGAATACTAAGAAAACAGTATTAATTACAGGGGCACGTGCACCAGCAACTTTGCATTTATGCAGACTGTTTCATAACACCGGACATACCGTTATTATTGCAGATAGTATTCCGTATCCATTAAGTAAAGTTTCAAAGTGTACGGATTACTTTTATGAAATTCCTTCTCCAAAGTGGAAAACAAATGAAAGTATCCGTGCGCTACTATCCATTATTCAACGACACAATGTGGATTTGCTTATTCCTACTTGTGAAGAAGTGTTTTACATATCTAAATATAGAGAAGAGTTAAATGCATTTTGTCATGTATTAGTAGATGATTTTCAAAAACTTTCATTACTGCATAATAAGTGGGAATTTATTCAGTTCGTAGCGAATTTAGGGTGGCAAGTACCTGCAACATATAGAATAAATAATGAAGCAGGGATAAGTTCAATGATGCACAAAACACCAGCTCATACTCCTTTTGTAAGAAAGCCGATTTTCTCCCGTTTTTCTGATAAAGTGGAATTTATTACAAAAGAGGATGCTCTAAAAGAAAGCATGATAGATAAGTCGAATTATATTATGCAAGAGTTTATACGAGGAACGCAGCATTGTTCCTACAGTATTGCACAATCTGGGGAAGTGTTAGCGCACTCTTCGTATAAAACGGAATTTACGGCAGGCTTAGGTGCTACCATTGCGTTTCAGCATATGAATCATCCTAAAATTGATCAGTTTGTGAGACATATTGTAAAAGAGCTAAATTTCTCAGGACAAATTGCTTTTGATTTTATCGTTACAGAGGATGGAGATGCGATGCCGATTGAGTGTAATCCACGTACTACAAGTGGATTACATTTATTCGATGAGGAAATATTGCCCGCTTTCTTTCGTGAAACAGTAAACAATACACTCATTCCAAAAGAAAATTCGGAGTGTGCAATTCGGTTAGCGATGCTTTTATATGGATTTCCTTATTTAAAAAGTAAACAAAAACGTAAGCGATGGTTAAAAGTTCTATGCTCTTTTCCAGATATCGTTTATCGTCACAATGATTGGAAACCATTTTTTTATCAGTTTTTTAGCATGTATAAATTATGGCGTGAAAGTTATAAACATGAACGGACTATTTTAGAGCAAACAACATATGACATATCGTGGGATGGTGAAGATTTATGAAAATGCTAGTAACTGGTGGAACGGGCTTTCTAGGACAAAAACTCGCCTTTCGACTGAAGAATATGGGCTATGAAGTAACGGCAACAGGGAGAAATAAAACAATTGGTAAGGTATTAGAACAAAATGGAATTGAGTTTGTTTACTGTCCTCTTGAAGACAGAGATCGTGTGCTACAAGTTTGTAAAGATAAAGATTATATCTTTCATAGCGGCGCACTTTCTTCCCCTTGGGGCAAATATGGAGATTTTTATAATGCGAATGTGTTAGGAACGAAACATATTATCGAGGGAAGTAAAAAGTACGGGATAAAACGCCTGATCCACGTATCAACACCAAGTATTTATTTCTATTATGATGAACGACAAAATGTAGTAGAAAACGCGAAACTTCCTGATGCATTTGTAAATCATTACGCAACAACGAAGCACATGGCTGAACAAGCTATTGATCAAGCTTTCATGCATGGTTTACCAGTTATCACAATACGCCCGCGCGCTTTATTCGGACCAGGAGATAACGCGATTCTTCCGCGTCTTATTAAAGTATGTGAAAAGGGTGCTTTACCGAGAATTGGTACTGAAAATGTTCTTGTTGATATTACGTATGTTGAGAATGTTGTAGATGCTTTACTTCTTTGTATGCATTCGCCAAAACATACATTAGGGCAAAAGTACAATATAACAAATGACGAACGTATCAATTTATATGAGGTCATAGAAAATGTAATGAAGCGTCTTGATAAGGAAGTAAAATATAAAAAAATTTCCTACAAAACCGCTTTTTCACTAGCTGCTATACTAGAAGGAATCTCAAAAACTATTTTATTTGGAAAAGAACCTATTCTCACAAAATATACTGTTAGTGTCCTTTCAAAAAGCCAAACATTAAATATTGATAAAGCTAAAGAAGAACTAGGATATGCTCCAAAGATCAGTATAGAAGAAGGAATTACAAAATTTGTAGACTGGTGGAAAATACAATGAAAATCAAATCTTTAAAGCTATATGATACAGGATATTGTACACATCCAGAAAAAATTGCATACTCCAAGGGCAGTTGGAAACAAATATGTTTTCCAGCTACAGTAGGGTTACTCCAGCATCCAGTATTAGGATATATTTTATTTGATACTGGATATGCGGGACATTTTAAAGAGGCGACAAAAAAATTTCCTTACTCTGTATATGCAAAACTTACGCCTGTTCATTTTACGGAAGAGCAATCTATTAAACAACAACTTCTTCTTGATAGTATTCAGCCAGAAGAAATTAAATATATTATTCTTTCTCATTTTCATGGCGATCATACTGCTGGTTTACCTGATTTTCCGAAAGCGAAAATACTAACCTTCGCAAAAGCTTATGAGGATATTAAAAAGAGAAGTAAATTTGGTGCTCTATTAAAAGGGTGTCTAAAAGATACACTGCCGGTGGATTTAGAGCAGAGGATGACATTTATTGATCGAACTCCATCCCTTAACTTACCTTCTACATATGGAAAGTTTGAAGAGGGGTATGATGTATTTGATGATGGCTCATTATTTGCTGTTGACTTAACAGGACATGCAACTGGTCAATTTGGTATATTTGTCCATTTACAGAGTAATAAAATTGTCTTTCTTTGTGCAGACGCAGTGTGGCTAAGTAAAACGTATCAAAACCTTGTCTTTCCTAGTAAGGTTGCAAACCTTTTAACGAGCGACCCAAAATCTTACCGAAAGAATATTGAGAAGTTACACCATTTATCACAAACATCACCTGAGATTGAAATTGTACCAACTCATTGTGAACATACATGGGATAAAATTAAAGCAGGGGTGTACTATGAATAAACTACGGATTCTCAAGCAATACTTGAAAACAAAATATGGCTTGAGATTTTCAAATCGCAAACAGTTGGAACAGTTTCATAAACGACAAATACAAAAACAACTTTTGTTCGCGATAGAGGCGTCGCCTTTTTATCGCCAGTTATATAAGCCGTTTTTACATGAAATTGAAAAAGGGAATTTGTCTGCACTCCCGATTATTGATAAAGAAGTAATGATGGAACATTTTGATACATTAAATACAGTCCATATTTCAAAGGAAGAAGCGTTTCATATAGCATTTGAAGCAGAGAAGACCCGGAATTTCTCACCAACCATTCGTAATATAACTGTCGGTTTATCATCAGGCACTAGTGGAAATCGCGGGGTTTTTCTCGTTTCCGAGGAAGAACAAACGTTGTGGGCTGGCTCGATTATTGGAAAGGTGCTTCCTTCTAGCATTTTACATAAACATACGATAGCTTTTTTCTTACGTGCAAATAGCAATTTATACGAAGCGACAAAAAATAAGCGAATCTCATTTCATTTTTTTGATTTACTAGATTCGTTTCAGCAGCATATCACGCGATTAAATGAAATACAGCCATCTATTTTAATCGCACCTCCGTCTATGTTACGGAAAATTGCTTACTGGCAGCAAGAAGGACTGATTACAATTTGTCCTAAGAAAATTATCTCTGTAGCAGAAGTGCTTGAAGATATTGATAGAGACTTTATTCGTGCAACTTTCAAGCAGACAGTACACCAAGTTTACCAATGTACAGAAGGTTTTCTTGCTACCACCTGCAAGCAGGGGACATTACACATGAATGAAGACCTCGTTCATATTGAAAAAGAATACTTAGATCAAGAGAAGGGGATATTCGTTCCCATTATTACTGATTTCATGAGGAAAACACAGCCGATTATACGCTATCGTCTCAATGACATATTAATTGAGAAAAAAACGCCGTGCAGCTGTGGCTCACCTTTCTTAGCATTAGAACGAATTGACGGTCGATGCGACGATATATTTATTGGAATAAGTGAATTGGATAATAGCGAAATATCTATTTTTCCTGATTTCATTAGAAGAGCAATTTTGTTTGCATCTAGTGACATTCAAGAATTTAAAGTGATACAACATAGCGTAGACAAAATTGAAATTAAACTTAAAGCACGACCTGAAAATCTCGAATTATGTCAATCAAAGGTAATGCAAGAATTACATACACTGTGGGCTACTAAAAAGTGTGCGATACCACATTTTTTCTTTTCACATTACGATATTCAAGTATATGATAAAAAATTAAAAAGAATAGAAAGTCTTGTAAGGCGTGGTGAACATAAATGATTCAGTTGCACGATGTTCATTCCTTGCATAGCATTGATTGGGAATCCAAAAAAGATGGAGCATATGTACGAGATAGTTTTCTGCCACTGTTTCAAAAGGGCGTTACAGTATTTATTGAAAATGTTAACACACAGCTCTTTCTATTAGAAATTGATGATCTTATCTTGCCAGTTACTCTTAATAACGCAGAGTTCGAAAATTCATATGTATGTTCTCCTTATACACATTACGTATCTTATGCGTTAGAAGAGCTATGGGAGTTGAAAAAACCATGGTTAGAGAAGCTATTAACCTATCCAATTTATCTTATGGGAAGTTGGTTACGACGAACGAATTTGAATAAAGTAATTGTCGTAAATAATTGGATGCTTTCAACAAACCTTTATCACTCTATTAACGAACAACAAATCGAACAAATTACAAATCTATTTGTTGAGAAATTTCCAGAGTATACAATTTTATTTCGCTCTTTAAATAACGAATTATATCCTGTAACGACAGAAGCACTATCTACAGTAGGTTACAAGAAAATTATGTCTCGTTCTATATACTTATTTGATCCGAAACACTATAAAAAAATGAATCGAAAAAAACGAAAAGACTTATTAAACGATAAAAGTTTATTAGAGAAAAGCAATTATGAAATCATTACAAATGAAGAATTAACAAAGGAGGATATTTTACAAATTTCCCAGCTATACAACCAACTATATATTGAAAAATATTCCGCACATAACCCAATGTTTACACCCGCTTATTTATGGAATGCTCTTCAGCATCGTTTATTTGAGATAAAGGCCATAAAAAAAGGGGATACAATTGATGGTGTTATTGCTTATTTTATTAGGGATGGAGTTATGACAACGCCGATTCTTGGCTATAATACAAACTCTGACCAGCAACAAGGTTTATATCGTATACTGTCTCTCCTTATTACAATGGATTCTATCGAAAAAGATTTAATTTGTCATTGTAGTGCTGGGGCTGGAGAGTTTAAACGAAATCGTGGTGCAACACAGCAGATCGAATACAGTTATGTATATAACGCTCATCTCCCACCTAGCCAACAAAGGGTATGGAAAGTATTAATGTGGATATTAAATACATATATAGAACCGATGGCAAAAAAACATCGCTTTTAAACAAAAAGACTTTTATGATTGCTTGTTACCTGGAACTCTTTATTTAAGTGTAGCTGCAATACCTATGTTATGGAGTTAATATAGTATATTTTTAATAATTTATTTTATATGTATCGTTTGGATGAAAGAGAGAAGTGCTTGAAGAGTAGTTCTCTTTTTTATTAAGTTTTTGAAACAGCCCATTATGTACATACAGTAAAGAAGTAGAAGATTAGTAGGCATGGAGAGAAATCTTTATGTCCTTTTTTATGAGGATTTTTAATTTTAAAAATATATCGTAAGAAATAATTTACAATTTGTAAAAAATAAATTACAATTATCTAAAGAGGTGTTACTATTGTTGCATAATAAAATTGTAGTTTGTCGAGCAGAAAAAGGTTGGACCCAAGAAGAACTGGCAACAAGAGTGGGAGTTAGTCGTCAAACTATTGCTACTCTTGAAAAGAATAAATATAACCCTTCTCTAATTCTTGCCTTTAAAATCGCAAATGCATTTGAAAAGCCGTTAACCGACGTATTTGATTATCTAGAGGAGTGATACATATGTTGTTGTTAAAAATTTTATTATTTGGTTTAATAGTGATAAGTAAGATGTATGTAATAAAATTTCAATCAAGTGATGAAGCAAATGACGAACGAGGAAGAGAAATTCTATATAAAACAAATAATGTTTTGTACAATATTCTATATTTGGGCATCCTTGCCATTATTGTTTTACAATTAATTGATATTATTCCTTTGAAATTTCTACCTGACTTGTTATTATATTTTGCACTTTCATTAAGTGTGTTAGGCAGTATTTTTATATTTATCAACAGAAACAGTAAAAATTACTAATACGAGTTAAGTGTTTAATCTTGTTCTGTTAGTTGATTAAACAAAATGTTTTTTTAGTAGGCTACATAAAATAATCAATCTTTTTTATAAAAACTTAAGGAAGCCAAAAGAACCCCACACATTTAAATCAAAATGTGTGGGGTTCTTCTTTTTATAGAATAAATATTTGCAGCAATACTTTGTTCAAATTCTAATTAAAACTAAAATCCACCTTTTCTATTATAAATTTTTGTAGTTTGGAATATATCTATTTGATTAACCAAACTAGTATTTTAGGGGCCTTAACTGAAACAATAAATATAATTTCATATCAATCTTGTTAATGAATTTCATTGTCCTCGGATAAAGGACAATAGTAGAAGTTTGATTTTTATTACAATTTTGTAAGGTTAAGTAATGAAAATCGATAGAACTAGATATGTGAATAGGATACTCTGATTTTTGGATAGAATATTCTGAAAAAAGGGGTAGAGCAAATGAAGAATAGACAAAAAGCATCGATAATATGCAAAAGTATTTTATGTTTCATCATTTGTATATTTATTACGAATGAAGCATGGTTTACAAATGTGGTGAGGGCAGAATCGAGTAAGTTGACTGATAGGAGTATAGAGGATTTCAAAAAAAAGCTGGATGAACAGGTACCAAAATGGCAGGAGAATTATGAGGTGCCAGGGGTTGCAATAGGGATTGTACATGAGGGGCGTATTGCTTATACACTAAACTACGGTTATGTAGATAAAAAGACAAAAAAAGCGGTGAATGAGGATACATTATTTCAAGCTGGTTCCATATCTAAAAGCATTACAGCGTGGGGAATTTTGCATCTTGTAGATGAAGGACGTTTATCACTAGATGATCCCGCTGAAAAATATCTGACCAAATGGAAATTATCTAATTCAGAGTTTCATAATAATGAAGTCACAATAAGAAGATTGTTAAGTCATACAGCAGGGCTGTCTGCACATAAAGGATACCTGGGGGTTGCACCAGGGAAACATCTTGACTCTATCGAGGAGTCTTTGTCTGGAAAAGGATGGCTTAATGAACCAGTGGAAGTTACCAATAAACCAGGTTCAGAAGCAATTTACTCTGGTGGCGGATATACAATTTTACAACTTGTAATTGAAGAGGTTACCGGAATACCGTTTGATCATTATATGGAAGAACAAATTATGAAACCTTTAGGAATGAAATCTAGTTTATTCTTACAACGTCCTGAAAACCAAAACCTTTCGAAAGCTTATGGATATTTTGGAGAGGAGCTCCCTAGTTACCAATTTACCGAACAGGCTGCTGCAGGCCTCAAGACAAATGTTACGGATATGATGACATTGATACTTGCAAGCATGGATGCAAATAATAAAGGGAATGGTGTCATTAAAAGTGAACGTGTTGAAGAAATGCAAAAGCCAGTATTAGGGGAGAATGGTTTAGGTATATTTGAAAAAAAACTATCTAATCAATGGAAATTACTTTATCATTCTGGTGACAATCGAGGCTGGCATTCTTTTTATGGTTTCATTCCTAATACAAAGGATGGATTGGTAATCCTTACAAATGGTGAAGGTGGTATAGACTTACGACAGGATATTTACCATGCATGGATTGAACATGAAACTGGAAAATTACCTGAAAGTTACTTCTCTCTAGCTGAGCAGAGAAAAAGTAATTCCATTACATCAATTGTTATTGGAGCCATACTTAGTGTATATTTGCTGCTATTTGCAATTAGATTGTACAAAGGTAGAAGAACTTTTATTTTTAAGCAAGAGAAGAGATCCTACATCGGATTAGTAGTTAGGACATTTTTACTTATTATTACCGCTATCCTCGTTTTTTGTGCTGCCTATTTGTGGAGAGTTTTCAGCTTGAATTCCGGTAATACAATAAATTTTATTCTAATAATGGTATGGATTATAACATTATTAATTAGTGGATTTTTCCCGAAAATTAGAAGTAATAAAAAACAACGTATGAAAATAAAAGATTTAACATCAAAATTTACATGTATGTAATGTTAAAGGCTAGAAAGCTAGATTGGCGTGAATCTCGAATTGTGGAGTGCAATGAAAAGACAAAATCTCTTAAAAAACACTTAATTTTTTAACCAATTTACATTTACAATCGCCCCCTATAATGTGAATTGGACAAGCATCTAAGAGAAAGCAGAGCATGTCAGTTTGTGCATTCTAATATTAAGGGGAGAATTTGTATGAAAAAGACAGTTGCTTCGTTAGCAGTTATGGCGGCATTATTGCCGACGTTTTCAACACATGCGGAAGGGAAAGAGCAAGTTCGAAAATCAGCTACAACTTTTAATGTTATTAGTGACATTCAAGGGGATTTAGGAGACTTTGATCATGTTTTAAAAGATATGAACAAAGTGACACCACTTTCTAGAGCGCTTATTATGAATGGGGATATAATGCCAACTGGACAGCAGTCACAATATGATGATGTAAAGCGTGTGCTAAACAAAAATAAGCATCCAGAGAATGTATGGTCAACTGTTGGCAATCATGAGTTTTATGCTGGTAAATGGACAGTTGATGGGAAACTTTCTGAAAGTACATGGCCAAATGGTGTAACGGAAGAAACGCTATTCAACCGTTACTTACAATTTAGCGGACAAGAAAAGGTGTATCATAAAAAAGAATTAGACGGTTATCCGCTTTTATTTTTAGGAACTGAAAAATATATGAAATACCACGATTCAAAAATGTGGGATGAAGTATTTATGAGTGATGAGCAATTAGGTTGGTTAAAACAAAATTTAGAAGAATATAGTCAAAAAGATAAAAATAAGCCAATTTTCATTTTCTCTCATCACGTTTTACCTGATACAGTATCTGGATCAAGACAATCACCGTACTTACAAGATTATTTAAACGTCGATAAGTTGTATGATATATTAAAAGACTATCCGCAAGTTGTTTTCTTCACGAGTCATACGCATTGGGATTTAAACTTGCCAGACTGGGCTGGTAAAAAGAAAATTGCAGGCGGAGATAAAAAAGGATTTACTGTTGTAAATACGGGCGGAATTGAAACTGGATGGATGTCAGCTGGACCAAATGGCGGAGAGAAGACTGCTCCTGATGGTTATTCATTTAAACAAGGGTTGCAAGTGAAAGCGTATGGTAGCGATGTAATGGTGACAGCTTATGATTACAAACGTGATAAAGAGATAAAAAAATTATTAATTAGTGATTCGAAAATTGCACAAATGGCACCAAATGTAACCGCTGATGATAGTAAAAATATAATCGTCGGTGCAACGGAGTATATGGAGTACTCTGTAGAAGGAACGAATGAGTGGCTGACGTATAATCCAGGAAATCCTCCAAAATTTGATGGGAACAAGATTGTATACGTACGCCATAAAGGCGAAATGAATTTAGAACCAGGATTAACGCAGCTTCTTCGATTTTCGGCAAATAAGTGATTGGTAAGGGCCCACTTTTGAATGAGTGGGTCTTTTTGTATTATCGGTGTTTATCGGTAAGTCGATATATTTGAAAAATCGCTGATGTAAATTTCATGTACCGTATTGAAGCTAAAATCATTAATACAATTCCATTCACCAAAACCAAATTCCAATACATTTTTACCCCAGAAAGATGACTTCATCATTTTTACATGTAATAATAGTATCGTTACATACATTGTGAAAGAAGTACAAAAGGAGCGTTATTTATGAATTTAGCTAAATTCCCGAGAAAAAAATATACAGAGTCATATACACCAATTGAAAAATTAAACAATTTTTCTGAGGCACTTGGTGGGCCGACTATTTATTTTAAACGAGATGATTTACTTGGTTTAACAGCTGGTGGTAATAAGACGAGAAAGTTAGAGTTTCTAGTTGCGGATGCACAGGCAAAAGGGGCCGATACGTTAATTACGGCTGGTGGTATTCAGTCAAACCATTGCCGCCTAACACTGGCAGCTGCCGTAAAAGAAAAAATGAAATGTATTCTTGTATTAGAAGAAGGGCTTGAGCCAGAAGAGAAGCCAGATTTTAATGGAAACTATTTCTTATATCATTTACTAGGTGCTGAAAATGTAATTGTTGTACCAAACGGAGCAGATCTTATGGAAGAGATGCATAAAGTCGCGAAAGAAGTTAGTGAAAAAGGTAATACACCGTATGTAATACCAGTTGGTGGATCAAATCCTACTGGTGCAATGGGATACGTTGCTTGTGCGCAAGAAATTATGTCACAATCATTCGATCAAGGAATTGATTTCAGCTCAGTCGTTTGTGTAAGTGGCAGCGCTGGTATGCACGCTGGTTTAATTACTGGTTTTGCTGGAACGCAAAGTAACATTCCTGTAATTGGAATCAACGTAAGTAGAGGAAAAGCAGAACAAGAAGAGAAAGTAGCAAAACTTGTAGAGGAAACAGCAACTCACGTTGGTATTCCAAACTTTATCCCGCGCGAAGCTGTTACATGCTTTGATGAATATGTAGGACCAGGTTATGCGTTACCAACGCCAGAAATGGTGGAAGCAGTGCAATTACTTGCGAAAACAGAAGGTATTTTACTTGATCCAGTGTATACAGGTAAAGCAGTAGCGGGACTAATCGACTTAATTAAAAAAGGTACATTTAATAAAGAAGACAGCATTTTATTCGTACATTCAGGTGGTTCACCAGCGTTATATGCGAATACATCTTTATTTGCGTAAGTGTGAAAAGCATTGGGTATCCAATGCTTTTTTGTTATATAATGGAATTGTTAGAAGGTGAGGAGGGCGTAGATGAGTTCAAATGTAAAATGGATTATATACACGATACTCAGCATTTCTATTTTTCTAATTTTATTTGTGGCTTATGGAGTTTATTTATATTTTACTTAAGTGAAATAGTAACCAAACCAAAGGAAAAATAAAATAAGCGCTGTGTTAAATAGAGTAAAACATAAACCGATAATGGCTAAAATTTTCTTCTCAGCTCGGCTACAAAAAGAGATGACCGCTAATATAATTGCTATAACAGCGGAAGCTAATATGAAGTAGGCGAAAGGCACAACATATTCTACTCCAGCTCTGTCTAAAATAGGTGAGAAGAGAAAGAGATTAATAGTAACGAATATACTTACAATGAGAAACGTATAACTTTTCCAAGTGTATGTTTTTAACTGCATGGAACGACACTCCTTCCTCTTTATTAGTTATATTTTTAAGTTTAAAATAATTACCTTTATTTTACAATTGAAGATATTTTGTATTGAAAAGAGGGTATTCATATGAGAGTTAGGAATTTGTCTTTAGTTTTTATTGGCATCTGTATACTCATAATAACTGGCTGTTCAAATGTAGTAGGAAATGAAGAGCAAAGAATCGAAGTGCAAAAAAACATTGGTGATAATGAATATGAAGATTTTAAGGTAGTGACAGATAATAATGAAGTGATGCAAGTAAAGAAAATATTAAAGGATACTACTTTTGAAAATAAAAAAGTGGAAATGTCTCGTCCACCGGATTATCAATTTGTTTTTCAATTTAAAAATCCGAAAATAGAGGCGAAAGCAGTGTTGTATCAAGTTTGGGTAAGCCCTAATAAGGATAAAGTGGAAATCATCTCAGGAGATAATCGGTACGCTCAATTAGAAGAAAAAAATGCAGCCACTTTGTTTCGGATTGTTACAGGGGAGAAGTTAACTGAATAAACGTATATGGGGTTATAGGAATTCAGTTCGTATTTTTCATTTTGAGAGATAATTAGTTTTCAACAATAATAGCTATATATTTATATTGGAATAAATATTGAGAATCGGATAAAATGGAAATTGACTTGATGGGCATGAGGTTTTACGTTTATATGCGGATTAATGTGTCCAGTAATCCGCCAATGAATAATAAACCGAGGAAATATATTGTTTTTAGAAAGATTCGATGTTATGTTTAATTTTCTTAATATAATATTTCGTTTATATAGGAGTGGCTATTTGAAAAAATTAATATTATTGGTTGTATTGACTACATGCTGTCTTACTATTGCAGGATGTTCTAATAATAGGATTACACCAAAGAAAGAGTCTAAAACTTCAACACCAGTAAAGATTAAGCGTATCAATAAAGCGTGGTATAAACATATATGAAAGTTTTTAAGAACTTTGAAATTGTTGATGATAAAAGTCATAAGGTGAATTTAATTAGGCCAATAGTAGAGTTTGTGAAACTTGGTGAAAAGCGGGAAGCATAGTTCGCATTTAATTAATAAAATATACGACATTAAAATATTCACCAAAAAGAGTTTACATGTAGAACCTTTTTTGTGGATATTTTTCATAAATAAGAGGCATTCTATGTTGCCTGTCTTTAACTTGAACCTTCTAAAAATTATTTTACTAAGTTAAATATCACCCTTCAAAATTCGGGAAATGCGGAGGCACGTAATAACTCGATTGGTTTGGTCTTTTTTCACTTTATCTACCATGTTTATATATCTTTCTATTAAAAAATCTAACTTTAATTGATTAAATGGAATAAAACTTAGTTAAAAACAATGAAATTTCAGGAAAAATAAGGTACACTAATCAATGGTTTTGGTTTAAAATCAATTGACGTTTATGTATACGGGGGAAAGATTGATGAACAATAATACAGTAAATGAATCTGTTGAAGAAGTTGAGAAAAAACGGGTAAGATCAAAAAAACGTTTTACAAATTGGAAGCTAATCGCTGCGGGTGGCGGTGTAATTGCACTTCTTATTGGAGGATTAAGTTATTATCAGGCAACTCACTTCAATTCAAATGTTACAATTAACGATACGAATGTTGGTGGTTTGAGCGCTGATCAGGCAATACAGAAATTAAAGACGTCTGGGCTAGCAAACAAAGTCTATATTGATCAACAACAAATTTTAGATGAACAAGATACAAAAACGGAACTGACGGAAAAAGATATGCCACAAGTTAAGAAATTATTAAAAAGCCAGTGGACATTTTTCCCTTCCGCAAAGGAAAAAGATTATTCATTGCTACCGAAAGAAGTGGATCAGTATCGTAATGAAACGATGAAAAAGCTTGTAGAAGAAAAGCTCGTTTCTATGAATGAAAAATTAAAAGCGCCTCAAGATGCTATGGCGAAGCTCGAACAAGGAAAAGTTGTTATTTCGAAGAGCGTTGATGGGAAACAATATGACGTTACGAATCTTCTAAAAGATTACGACAAGCAGAAGCATAAAAGCGAAATTCATTTAAAGTCTGCATACATACAGCCTATTAAAGAAGATGATCCAATTATTAAAAAAGAAGAGAAAGCATTACAAAATCTTCTTACGCAGTCTGTTGATTATAAAATACAAGGTGAAGTGTATTCACTAAAAGCGAAAGATTTAATTCAAAATGCGTCTATGTCAAAGGACATGAAAGTGACAATCGATGCGAGCGACATTCAGAATAAGATTGCTGAAATTAATAAGGCTAAATCTACATTACATAAAGACTTCGCTTTTAAAACACATTCTGGTTCGGTTATATCAGTAAAAGGACAAGGATACGGCTGGGCACTAGATGTGGAAAAAGAAACAAAACAAGTGCAACAAGCCTTTGAGAAAGGCGAAAAATCGATTTCTGCTTCTAATATTCACGGGAATGGTTGGGAGAAGGAAGGAATCGGCTATAAAACAACAGCGAATAATGGCATCGGGGACACGTATGCCGAAGTTTCAATTGCGGATCAACAAATTTGGATTTATAAAGATGGAAAACTAGTGTTGACAACAAATGTAGTAACGGGTAAACATAGCACGGGTGAAGATACATCACCAGGTGTGTGGTACGTTTTATATAAACGAACTCCATACACGCTGAGAGGTAGCGCAGTAGGGAAAGCTGATTATGCAGTGAAAGTAGATTACTGGGTTCCATTCACAAATAGCGGTCAAGGATTCCATGATGCCGGCTGGCGAAAAGACTGGGGAAATAATGCTTATGTAACTGGGGGATCAGGCGGATGTGTGAACCTTCTGCCTAACGTTGCAAAAACTGTGTATGATAGTTTGAACACGTATGATCCAGTTATTGTGTACTAGAAAATAGCTGCAGTATTAAGAAAAAACACTTCTTGAATTTGCATACGAAGTGAAGTGACCCAATGAAATAAGACAAGGAAAAAACACCTCTTATACCGTATTTAATTTAAATACGAATATACGGAGGTGTTTTTTTGTTTGACAACAAAAGTTTATTGCTTATAAGAAACAGGTATTCAAATAGTCAATAAAATTGACATTGAATATCATTTTCATTTAATATAGAATCGTCGCAGTTAATTAGACATGATTTTTTTACTAATATAATAGATTTCTAATAAGGTGTCCCATTAAAGAATTAAAAAGTAGGAAAGGGTAGTATAAAAATGAACTGGAAAAAAGGCGGATTATGGATTATTATTTTTTTCATTGTGAAAGGTACGATTTCTACACTGTTAATCGTTACAGGTGCTAAATATTTTGATTTATCATTTATGCAACTTTTCGTACTAATACTGGTCTTATTACTGATTTCTCTCATAAGCCGAAAATTGCTGTATAAACATAAACAAAACAAAAAGCAAAAAGAGCTAAATATATAATGAAGCCCCAGAGACCTTTGGATTTCTGGGGTTTTATTTCGATATTTTTTCCATATGCATATCGACTAACAGAACAGGTTGTCCAAAATGATAAAATCGATGCTGTTTAAAATGCGTCGGTTACTTTTAAATAAGGATTGAAGAATCTTTATTCTGGAGCTACAGATATTCATACATTATGCTCGTTTTTCAATTGGTAGTTTAAAGGTAAACGTACTGCCTTCTCCTAATTTACTTTCAACCGTAATTTCTCCTCCGTGTAGTTCTACAATCCATTTTACCATCGACAATCCTAAACCTGTGTTTCCAGTGCTTGAAGATGTTCGTGCTGTGTCAACTCGATAGAATCGGTCCCATATTTTTGTAATATGTTGTTCGCTGATGCCTATGCCATTATCGGAGACTTTACCAATTATGTTGGTTTCATCACGGAACAGTTGCATATGCACAGTGCCGTTCGCTTTGCTATAAGCAATCGCATTCGTTAGTAAATTCATTAATAAACGCATCATCAATGTTTGATCAGCTTTTATAAACAGGTTTTCCTCTATATGAGTTGTTATATTAATCGATGTTTCTTGATCCATTAATGAAAGCTCTTCTACAACGATTTCCGTTAATTCACTCATATTGATACATTCAAATTGAAAAGTATTATGGTTTCCTTGATCAGCTCTTGCTAATAATAAGAGTTGGGATAGTAGCGCGGACATTTTACGTGATTGCTTTAAAATGACTTCTAACGATTCTTCCATTTCTTTCGGATTATTCCTCTGTGATAAAGCGTATTCGCATTGCGAAATAATAACAGATGTTGGTGTTCTTAATTCATGAGATGCGTCAGATGTAAATTGTTTCTCGCTTTCGAACGATGTCTCTAATCGCTCAAACATTTTGTCAAAGGTTTGTGCTAAATGATACATTTCGTCTTTCGGTGAACCTTGTAAATGAATTCTCTTCGAAAGATCTTTACCATCACTAATTTTACTGGCTGAATCACTCATTTGTTGCACAGGTCGAAACGCTCTTTGCGTAATAAAATATCCTCCCACTGCGGCAATGAGAATAAGTAATGGGAATGAGATGAGTGTTATGACAATAAGCGTATTCATCGTTGACGATAATTGGCTCATAGTCATTATTCCACGAATCCAGACTTGCTCATCGCCGCCTGTATTATGGAGAAAATCATATACAATCCATTCTTTATTACCGTCTTTAATGGTTTGTATTTCATCGGATTTAAGCGAGATCTTTTTATTAAAGCTTGTTGGACTATTTCCTGCCAGCAGCTCACCTTGTTTATTATAAATGCTGATATTTACTCCATCTTCTAACGTTTCAAAATCATCGTCCATCTTTAATTGTCCATGCTTATATTCAATATCTTCTATGCTTTCTTTTACTGTGCTCTTCAATTGATCTTTCATATTAAAAAGCAAAACTTTATCTGAAGAAGTTAAAATAAAAGCTAACACGAGTGCCATAATAATTACAATTAGCCCTGTATACCACAGGGTTACTTTCATTTTTATTGATAGTCTTCTCATGATTCTACTCGCAATACGTAACCAGTTCCTCGCACTGTATGAATTAACTTCGTTTCAAACTGGCTATCAATTTTTTTACGAAGATAGCGGACGTAAACATCAATAATATTCGAGCCACCTTCATAGTCGTAATTCCACACATGTTGCTCTATTTTATCTCGTGTCAGCACAACTTCTTTATTACGAATCATATATTCTAAAATAGCAAATTCTTTACTGGAAAGAGTGATAACCTGGTCTCCTCTTGTTACTTTATGCATATTGCAATCTACCACTAGGTCAGCGATTTCAAACACATTAGATGTGTTTCCTGTATTTCTTCGCATTAACACTCGAATTCTTGCTAACAGTTCGTCAAAAGCAAATGGCTTTACTAAATAATCGTCCGCGCCTAAGTCGAGTCCTGTTACGCGATCGTCAATTGTATCTTTAGCTGTAAGAAGCAAGACAGGAGTTGTATTATTGTCTGCACGTAATTTTTGTAATACTTGCAAACCATTTATTCCAGGAATCATAATGTCAAGCACGATCAAATCGTAGGTAGCCATGTTTATATAATCCAAGGCATCTTCTCCATTCCCACATGCATCGACACTATAATGTTCTGCATTTAATCGTTTTACTAATATATTTTGTAAGTCTTGTTCATCTTCGACAATAAGAACTCGCATTAACATTCTCCTTTTTTCCTTATTTATATGTATCACTATAATTCCAAAACATTAAAGAAAGATTAGAAACGATTTAATTATATCATTTTATCCAGGATTAACGGGCAGTAAGACTCCTCCCTCAAAATTCGACGAATGCGAGGGAGATAGGGGGAGTTGGGCTACTTGTAAAAGTCTTCACTTTATTTTTTTGTACATTAATCTTCCTTTAATGTTTGTTGTGTAATATAAAGGCAAGGATAAGGTGCACATGTAAAGGGAGGAAAACAGAATGAGACAGACGATGTTGATTGGAGCAATGTCTTGTTTATTCTTAACAGCTTGTTCTACTCAAGCTGTTAAAAATACAGAAGTACAACAACTGAAAGTGGAAAATGATACATTGCAAAAAGAAAGTTCTCAACTACAACAAGAACCACACAAAACAGGGTCTGCTACAAATGATACGAAGCAAATACAAGATTTCAAAAACGAAGTCACATCTATCGTTGAAAAGGCAAATAATATGAAACCAGTTGGAGCAAAAGAAGAAAACTTAAATACGTACTTAGCAGCAAAAAAAGAAATTGATCAATTAGATGACAAGATAGATCTATCTGATAATCAGCTAGAAGCAGATTATCGCGCTGGAACGATAACAATTGAACAATATAAAGTGCAAGAAAAAGAACACGATATACTGGAAGATCAATTAGAGCAAGCAGAAAATGCGCTTGAAGCAAGATTTGGAATAGATGATTAATCATGAAGGAGTGGATGAAAATGTTAAAACATAAAAAGAAAATAATTATAAGTGTAATTGCTATGTTAGTAAGTGGTATTGCTATTGTTGGTGGATATTATGGTATGGGTTACAATTATGCAAAAAAGAATGAAAACTACACTGAGAAACAAGTTCGTGAAATTTCTTTAGCACATACAAATGGAGAAATTATTAATGTGAAAAAAGAATTCGAATTAGAAGATGACAACTTAACACAATCTACATTTGAATATGAAGTGGAAATTAAGACACCTGATAATCTGTTAAATAGTTTAAAAGTTAGTGCTAGAACAGGTACAATAGAAATCGATAATGAAGATTAAAAAAATCGACAAATAAAATATCGTGTATTTGAAAATATCCAATAAGCTGTCCATATGGACAGCTTATTTACACAATTCTTGTTATCGGTAGCGATGAAAAAGACGAATCCCTAATTTTACAAGGGAATCGTCTTTTTTTGTTCTATAGATCTATGCATTTCTTATACGTTCTTATCCTGGTGCGGTTTTAGGGTTCTTGTCTGTTTTTGGATTAATGGAAAAACTTTATAAAATCTTGTATACTCTTAGCGTAATTTTTTCCGGAATTCTGGCGGTACCCCATCGCTATCAAGCTAAGCTTATGCAAAGTCAATTTTAGGTGAGATTGTTTCTTTTTTCTAAAGGGCAAGTGTAGGTGATTGAAAGATTTGCATACGAAATAAACCTTAACGGGTTTCACTTTTTTGAATTAAGCGGCTTGATTATCAGACAGGGTACAATTGTAAACGACACCTAATATATCAAAGACCGTTTTTTTCTCATATCGATGAGACTTTCGCCCATTTTCCTGTTGTTTTGTTAATCGATGAGCAATTGCACGAGCTGGAACTTTATCAATCATACCTACAAAAGCATCAGCTATTTCACATGTTTGTCCTGGTTGAAGAGAGTTCATTAACGTCTCCATATCTATCTGTATATACTATGTACCTTTCTTAATTTTTCCATCTTGAAAATAATTAGGGTTAGGATTTTTTGCAGTAAAATCAATGTTAGTAGAACTTTTTTAATCAAACTTTTTTCTAAATTAACATAAATACTTGCAATATTTAAATTAGTACTATATAGTTCTATTTATGACAAAGGTAAAATTAATGAATCAAAAACGTGTGATTGAAGTAGCTGCAACATTATTTTTAGAAAAAGGGTTTGCTTATACAAGTATGGATGAATTAGTACGTGTAAGCAAAGTTTCAAAGTCTAATGTGTATTATCACTTTTCTAATAAGGAAGTACTATTAGAAGGGGTCGTTGATTATTGGATTGAAATGTATCAATCTGCAATTGATGACGTAATTTCTCAGAACCAATTTTTAGTTGAAGATCGTATCCAACAGTTTTTAAAGCAATTATCACAAGGAGTTCAGTCGAGAGAGTATAAGGGGAGCTGTCCATTTATTACTCTTTATATTCAAAGTCCTACACAGGCCACGCAAATAAAAGAAAAAATAGGTCTTTTTTTTACAGGATTACAAGAGAAAGTTTCTCTATTACTTAAACAAGGGGTAGAGAATGGAGAATTCAGAAATACGATTAATATTGATGAGGTTGCATCACTTTTTATTACAAATCTTGAAGGAGCGTTATTTATTTCAGAAACATTGAAGGATGCAACTGTAATTACGAAAACAGCAGATCATTTTTTAAAATTGCTTCGATAAAAGAAGCATTTTTTTTACATCAAATTAGTACTGAATAGTACTAAAAAGGAGATCTTATATGAGAACAGTATTTTTAACTGGTGGAACAGGCTTTATTGGAAAGCAATTAGTGAAAGAATTAGCCAAAGAGGATGTTAAAATTCTTCTTTTAGTGAGGTCAAAAAGTAAAGCAATACGCCTTTTTCAAGAAAGAGGCATCTTAAAAAAGGCAGTTATGCACTTTATTGAAGGTGATTTGACGAAAATAGATTTAGGTCTAAGTGCTGAAGATAAGGAGAGGGTATTGAAAACGGATGTGATTATTCACGCAGGAGGCCCCATGGATATTCAAGCGACAAGTAAAGAGGCAGCTTCCGTATTTTTAAATGGCGCAAAACATATTAGTGAATTAGCTAAAAGTATTCATCAATTGAAGGGCTTGCAACAATTTATTCATGTTGTAGGTTATATGAGTCCCTTTGATGATAAAAATAGCAAGATTGCAATTGATGTGTTTAAAGAAGGAAACAGTTATTTGAAAATAAAAAATCCATATGAGAGAACAAAATTTTTAGCAGATCTTTATATCCGTCACCAGGCATCAGCGGTAGGTTATCCGCTTTCTGTAATTAATCCACCAACTGTAGTCGGTAGTAGCAAAACAGGGAGTACAGAGCAGATAGCAGGATTAGGTTTGCTTGTGATGAGTATGCGAAGAGGGCTCATGCCAGTGATTCCTGGAGGTAAGGGATATAGGTTACCACTTATTTCAAACGATGAGTTTGCGAAGTTTATTGTGCAGGTTTTCAGGTTGGAGCAACCGACTATTCAAACATATACACTTGTTGAAGACAAACAGCACGATCAGAACATTGCTGAATTATTAAGTATTATGTCGGAAAGTATGAATATGAGGGCACCAAAAATCTCGGTCCCAATGCCGCTTATGAAAACAATTATGAATAGTGGATTAAGTAAAATAACAAAAATTCCTTCTGATGGACTGAATTTTATTACAAAACGAAAATTTTCAAATGTTTCAGCGAAAAAAATTATGGGAGGAGATTGGTTTAAGAAGACGAGTGTAATGAAATTTCTCCCTGCCGTAGTAGCTGATCTGGATTATCGAATGATATATCAAAATGGCCAGCATAATCATTTATTTAAACGAACATTATGCGATAACACTACCCTTTACCAATTACAAGGAGAGGGTAAACCGTTTATTTTATTACATGGTTTATTGAGTGATGGAGAGGATTTATTTCCTTTAGCACAAGAGCTTCATGAAAAAACTGGTCAACCTGTATGGATCTTGGATCTTCCAGGTTTGGGACGTTCTCCTTTTAAACGAGAGAAAAATCTTCTAGAAATCTATTTGAATGTAGTGAAAAAGTTATTGGAGAAAGCTACTCATGGTGCACATTTAATTGGCCATTCATTCGGTGCGTTTATTCTTCTGGAAGCGTTGGTACAAGAGTACATAGATAAGAAGTATTCAATTACTTTACTTCAGCCACCTGTTGCTAAAAAAAATGCTAAATCGCTAAATGTTCCTCAATTTATGAACAAATGGACATTAAAATTGGCAACTACTAAGTTGATAGAGCGTTATTTATTAAGTAATGGTTTGTTTGAAAGTACGGAGAGCATTCCAGAACATTATATTGAAAAAATAAGGAACAGTTTTACTTCTCCTAGAATTTTAAATACTACGGTTCAGCTTAACAGTTTACTACTGAAAAACGATCAAGGTGATTTCAATGAAGTAACAAAGTATAATCTTCACATTATTTGGGGGGATTATGACAGAGGCTATTCTGCTCCATCGCATCTTGGTAAGGTTGATTTTGTTCCATATGGCCATCATTTTCCTCTTAGCCATCCGAATGAAACGGCAACATTAGTAATAGAAAATAGTAATACTAGCAGATAAGAGTGTGTGATAAATAAAAAGTGTGTAGTAAGATCGTTATGTCTTTGAAATAAAATCGTACTGTTTGGGGGCCCACCCTATGCCCATCAACTTAAAGATTTTATAACATCCCAAAACGAAAAAATGAGTCGAATTCTTATAAATAACTGTAAAAATGTGAATTTCTTGTAATGGAGATGTCTCAAAATGTTAGCTTGATGGGCATGGGATCCCGCCCGCATTTTAACGAAAATATACGCTAAGCAAATTCCAACATAAAGCGAGCCGAATTTTCTACTCTTAAGAAAAATTTCGGTTCGTTTTATGGTTTCATGACAAGTTGTTTACTGAACAATAAAGTTCTTTATTGGAACAGGCTACTTTCTTCAACAATCGGGCCAGATTGTTGAAGAAGAAATATAATAAAAATGCTTTTGATTGTTTTATTAAAAGAATTAAACCGCAAAAAACAAGAAGAATTCCCCTCCCTTTACTAGTACACTAAATCCTATAAAAGGGGGGAGATCATGAACAATAAAGCCATTGGATTATTTCAAGGAATTGCGTTATACATTTCAGCTATTCTAGGATCAGGTGTCCTTTTTTTATCGGGGGTAACGGCCTCAATAGCGGGCCCTGCATCTATTGTATCCTGGTTTATCGTTATTATAATTAGCTTTCCGCTTGCTTATTCCTTTGCTAGTTTGGCACGGATATATCCT
The DNA here is from genome assembly GCF_054823925.1 of Bacillus sp. F9_6S_D1_P_5. Lineage (NCBI taxonomy): Bacteria > Bacillati > Bacillota > Bacilli > Caryophanales > Bacillaceae > Bacillus > Bacillus sp. F9_6S_D1_P_5. The sequence continues at coordinate 514,815 of NZ_JBTREW010000001.1, forward strand.
GATTCCGGTGGAGCAGCAACCTTTGTTAGAAATTCTTTTGGATATCATCTTGGCAATATCGTTGGGTGGTTTTACTTTGTAACAGCAGCAGTTGGTCAAACGATTGTATCTTTAACTGGTGCTTTTTACGTCAGCCAGGCATTTGGATTTTCGCATTTTGAAACAATTATAATCGCCGTCTTTATTTTGGTAATTGCAGGTGTTTCCAATTATTACGGCGTAAATGTTAGTGGTAAAGTTGCAGTGATTTTAAGTTCCTTATTACTGATTCTTTTAGCGTCAGCTGTATTTGTGGCGTTTCCAAGAATACAATGGGGGAATTTTACTCCCTTTGTTCCAAATGGATGGTTTTCTGTTGGGAACGCTATAACGGTTATCTTTTGGGCATTTTTCGGTTGGGAGGCGATTTGTAATCTGGCTGAGCACTTTAAAAGGCCAGAAAAAGATATTGTCAAAGGAGCAGTTATTAGTGCAGTTGTCATTGGATTATTATTTTTAGCGCTAAGCCTTGTCACTATTGGAACGGCCACGTATGGCAGTCAAGAAAGCAACCTGTCTCCTATTGGTGTTATAATGGGAGATACAGTAGGCGGAGGTGCCAAAGTCGTTACAGCTTTTTTAGCTTTAATTATTTGTACAGGGACAGCGAATGCTTTTGTAGCCAGCCTAACGCAATTAGGATATTCATTAAGCAGAGATGGTGCTTTCCCAAAATTTTTCTCAAGGCTGCATGCAACTACTCAAATTCCAAGACAGATGGTATTGTTTGTTATCTGTTTTTCGGTAGCAGGTGTGTTAGTGACAAAAGCTTTGTCACTAACGTTTGATGATATTTTGTTTATACCGACTTCTCTTGGGATTCTAGTTTATATTCTTTCAATGGCAGCAGGCGTTAAATTATTTAGGAAGAACACACTGGCATGGTGGGCATCGTTAATCTCTTTCATTTTATGTTTGCTGGTGATTCCATTTTTTCAATTGTATATATTTGTTCCGTTAATTGTCGTGGCTATATATGCGATTTATATGATTTTGAGTAATAAGATTTTCGCCTACAAGGGAGGATTAAAATCTAATGAAGGATCAAAATAACCTTTCTAGAGATACCATGTGGAAAGCAACAGTATCATGTGATTCAGCGTATGACGGGATATTCTTTTACGCAGTCAAGACAACTGGAATTTTCTGCCGGCCTTCTTGCAAGTCTAAGGTTCCTAATTATGAAAATGTATCCTTTTTTTCAAATGCGCACGAAGCTCAAAAGGCAGGCTATCGCCCATGCAAAAGATGCCGATCAGATCTAAATATAAAAATATACGACCCGTTCGAATGCGTTTTGGAAGATACTATGCGATTGATAAAAAATAATTATGTTCAAAACATGTCTTTAAATGAAATTGCATCAAGGGTAGGAGTTAGTCGTTTTCATTTAAATCGGATTTTCAAAGAAAGAACAGGGTATACTCCTCGAATATATCTAGAAAGGATCAGAGTTAAGAAAGCAAAGGAACTGCTCTTGACAACGGTCTTTAATAGTACAGAGATTGGTTATCAAACAGGCTATCAAAGTGTATCTAGCTTTTATAATGCATTTAAAAGAAATACAGGATTTTCACCGAGTCAATTTCGTGCTTTCCATAGTGGAAATACCGTAAACCAAGAACTTGACTGAATTCACGTTCTTTAACAAAAGATAGCATGAATTAACAAGAGTGCTTTGTACTCATCGTATTTTTCGATAAATCATTACTGATTGATTAAAAGTAAACAACTTTGTATTGAAGAATAATAAGCCATTTTTTCTCTGTTATAGAATTGTAAGCTTTTTAATTCAATCCTCAACAAACAGGCAGGATTATTGAACAAGTTTTATGAACTTTAGTGGTAGCATCATTAGTGAAATGCTTTATAACAACTAATTAAGGGGGGATAGAATATGAGAAATAACTTTCAAATCGTTGCGTTACAAGAGAAGGAGTTTAATAACCTATTTCTAATGAATGAAGAAGTATTAAAAAGTATCGGGGCAGTCAAAATAATAGTAAATAAAAATCCTGGATATCCTTGTAGGATAAGTTTGAAGGATGCAGAGGTAGGAGAAGAGGTAATCTTACTGAATTACCAATATCATAGTGTTAATTCGCCTTATAAAGCAAGTGGTCCTATATTTATACGAAAGGGAGCAACTAACGCTAAGCTAGATGTAAATGAAATTCCGCTTATGTTACATCATAGGTATCTATCTATACGCGGCTACAATGCTGAATCAATGATTGTAGAAGCGAGGGTTACAGAAGGTGTAAATTTAAGAGAAAATATAGATGAAATTTTTGATAATAAAGAAGTAGAATATATTCACATTCTTAACGCTAAACCAGGATGCTATAACTGCCTTGTTAATAGAGTGTGAAAAAATTGAAAATGCAAACTTCTATTATCCTATAATGGGTACCACCAATCGCTATTAGGCTACTTCAACAAACTCTCCCCTAAAATGAAAAAATGCGCTATTCTTTTTGTAGAATCATAGGAAAGGATGGCGTTTTTGTATGTCTATTTCTGTATCTGATGAATTACAACTATTTGCTCAAGAGATTCAAAGTTTTTTATCTCCAAATATCTTACGGGATCTTGCTAGAGATGTTGGTTTCGTAGAGCATCGATGTTCATTTTTATCCCGCTTTAATGGGCAGTAAGACCCCCACCTCAAAATTCAGCGAAAGCAAAGAAGTTAGGTGGGGGATCAACTGCCCATAAAAGTCCGATTGGTTCAACTAATAATCAGTGGGGGATGGAGAAAACCCCCACTGATTAAAGTTTCACTTTATCGTTTTGAGGAAACCTTTTCTGTTAAGTCTATAGATTATAAAATAGAGTACTAAGCATCCGATTTGAAAGCAGATATCCTTCTTTTGGTCACCCAGGTACAGGAGAATCATTCTGTTTTGCCAATCCAGATGAAAAGTTAGGTTATGCTTATGGGATGAACAAACATGGATTTGCATGGCCAATGAACGAAAAGAACTTGAACTAAGAAAAGCCCATATACAGTTGCCTCTGAAAAAATGAAAATACGTAAAATAGTTGGAAATATTTTTATGTTGTACGGTTTACGGCTATGAATAGTGGAATAAATAGTAAGTATTCAACAGTTCAAATAAAACGAGACATCTTTTTATTTTAAGAAAAAAGATGTCTCGTTTTATGATAAAATTCACTTAGTGTATATTTTCGTTAAAATGTGGGTGGGACCCCTTTTAGCAAAACCGGAGTGGAAATGATGAATATAAACAGTTTTGTGGGATTGATAAAGGACGAATTATTAAAAGAGGTAAGTGTTAGAAGTGAGGATGAATTCGAGCCTGTAGTAGTTAAAGATATTCCTAGACTTTGGAAGTGCTTAGGAATAGGGAATTATGCTGCAGTATTCATGCATAAAGAATACAAAGATTGGGTTGTGAAAGTTTACGCACGAGAAGGAGAAGGAATTGAAAAAGAGTCAGAAGTATACCGAAGAATCGGAAATCATCCTTCTTATTCGAAGCTTATATATAAAGGAGAAAATTTCATAGTATTGAAACGTTTAAAAGAAATTACTTTATACGATGCTATTCATAAGGGGATTAAAATTCCTAAGCAGGTAATCTTTGATATTAATGAAGCATTAGAGTATGCAAGAGAACAAGGGTTAACTCCTTGTGACGTTCACGGGAAAAATGTGATGATGGAAAACGGAAGAGGATATGTAGTCGATGTATCTGATTTCTTAAAAACAAAAGAAGATAGTAAGTGGAGAGACCTAGAAAAGGCATATTTTATATTTTATTTGCCTTTCATTTATAACTTTCCTTTTCCTATTAAAATACCGTATTTTATGTTAAACATTGTTAGACATTCGTATAGAAAATATAAGAAGTTTAAAAAGAAATTCAAATGGTAAAAGGACCACATACTTATTTTTAGGTTATATAAGTGAACGACTAGTAAACGAAAGGACCGTACATATTAGATATGTCTAATATGTACGGTCCTATTTTTATGAATGCATGAAGTAATCAGTAAGCTTTACAGTTTCTTTTTCACGCAATTACTTATTTTCTTTCTCAAACCCTTTATTCTTTTTCTTGTTTATTTCGCAAGAATTGATGCGTTCTTTGAGTTCTGTTTGGTTATACAGTGTGGTTTTACTAATCAGGATTCTTTTTGTCATACTCGTGAAGTTAATTATATTTTTCTACGTACGAAATAAAAAGCTAAGGACCCCATAATAACAGGTGCAACGAAATCAAAGAAATGGGAAAAGTTAAAAGGAAAAAGAAAAAGAAATGGTGTAAGTGTAAAGATAACAGCTATTCCTATAAATACAGGAATTCCAAATTGAAATTCTCTACATCGTTTAATTTTCCTGTAGAACACTTCCCCAATTAGACAAGCTACAAGAGCCGGTATACTACCATAAGTGACGATTGTTTTTATGAATCCTAATACAACGTTCGGGTGAATAAAGCTAGGATGAGAAATATATGAAATCAAGAACCATCCAAAAATAAAAGCAAACAGACTTGCAGCATAACTAATTGCAAATTTTATCAACGTAATCATCCTCACAGTTTTCTAATAGTAACTCCATTGTATGACATAACGCATTATTAACAGTAGTCAATGATGCATATAATTTTCGTTTTTGTGGGATTTTCTTTTCTTAACTTGATATCGAGGGTTGAGTCATAAAATGTGGGGAATCTCCAAACTTCTATTAACTCGTTAGTTGAAGAAGAATTTGTCCCACAACTCTTAAGGTATTATAATATGAAAAAATTAAATTCACATTTTGCAATTCATTCAAATTGGCTAATCTTCGCATCTTTTGAATGCCCTGAAAGTGCTAAACATAAGCAAAATAATTAACTATCCTATGCAAGAAAGTTGGGCTAGTTAATCGCATATGTTTTATGGAAGGGATGTGATTGAACTATGGAACGACCGAATTGGGGAATTGGAGGATTAGTATTCGTTGGCTGCATGTTTCTTGGCGGCGGAGTGGGATCTATATTAGGCGATACTCATGCTGGATGGCTAATAGGGATGGGTGCTGGATTTATTGGGATGGCTTTAACGAGACTAATCAGAAAGTAATATAACGGGATTCTGCTTCCAGTAAATAAGGAAATATGTATGTAATTCATGGCATAATAGCTTTATAAATTATAGTTAGAAACTGCTCTTTTCTAAATTTCTCCATACATAGATATGATTTTCAAGTCGGAGGATGGCACCTTAAGGTGTTTTTTTTATGCTCTCTAAAAATGCTTTACCATATAATAGACTTCGTTAGATTCCGATAATCTTTTATATATAAGATGAAGGTGTTTTCTTGTATTTCATTAACTAAGTTTAATTGACTAGCAAACGAACGTAATTCCTATGCACGAATCGATATAATAATAATTTCCGCTTTTATTGTAGTGTCAGTCTTTTAGTAGAAATTCCATATATACGACAAATTGCGACAAAGAAATACATATACTTTTGTTATGCTATGAAAGTTATTGGTTTGTAATGTATATATAGGAGGATTTTTTAATGTTAAAGAAATTGTTATTTTTTGTACTTTTGAGTTTGTGTGTTATGTCTTTAAGTTCTTGTAAGGGTGATGAAGAAAAATTAAAAGTAGCAACAGATGAGCAAAAAATAGATGAAGACAAAAAAGTGGCAGAAGAAGAGAAGAGTAAGCAAGAAGAGGAACAAAGAGCAGAGGAAGAAAAGAGTAAGCAAGAAGAGCAGCAAAGAGTAGAAGAAGAGAAGAGTAAGCAAGAAGAGCAGCAAAGAGTAGAAGAAGAGAAGAGTAAGCAAGAAGAGCAGCAAAGAGTAGAAGAAGAAAAACGTAAGCAAGAAGAGCAACAAAGAGTAGAGGAAGAGAAGCGTAAACAAGAAGAGCAACAAAGAGCAGAGGAAGAGAAGCGTAAACAAGAAGAGCAACAAAGAGTAGAAGAAAAACGTAAGCAAGAAGAGCAGCAAAGAGTAGAGGAAGAAAAACGGAAACAACAAGAGCAGAAGACTCAGCAACAACAGTCTATACAGCAAGAGAGAACACAAAAACAAGAAAAAACAACACAAGCAACAGGTGGAAAACCAACAAGATCACAAATTTCAGTTGGTTCACATGTAGTTATTCAATTGGATAATGACTATAGTAAAACTGTAAGTGGTGTTGTGAAAGACATTTTGACACATAGTGAAACACATACGTACGGCATTAAAGTTCGATTACAAGATGGACAAATTGGCCGTGTTCAAAGTGTTAACTAGTGAAAAAAGATTTGACTACTTTTCAAATAAATAAACGCTACAAAAAACCGGTTCTTTCGTAAAGGAACCGGTTTTTTGTAGCGTTTTGCTTAGCGTACGAAATTTGCGTTTTGTTGATGCCACCACATCTTTATCAAGTTATCACATACAAGGTAATAGATGTTTTTTATAATTTGAAAGGAGAGGAAGCGAACTTGGAGGGAGTATGTTTGAGAAGATTAAAAGGAAATGTTTTTTTATTCTGGGATATGGATCTATCCTCCCGTTCTAACTAACTAAAAGAAGAACTTTCCCATACCAATTAGACTACTAAGCATTCCGATTCCATTCATGGTGCCTTTTCCTACTGTCAGTAAGTTTCCAAACATTCCTGGCTGACCGTTATTCCCCCATCCCATAGGACTTACCTGTCCTCCCCATCCTGGAGGGTTTCCAAAAATACCCCAGTTATTATTGGTATTAAAATTAAAAGCTTTGGCTGGTGGCGATAGTAAAGCGGCAAGGTGACCTTGTGCGAACATCCCTGTATGATTGAATGGTTGGGCCCAGGGTAAGGGAGGTTTTTGGAAATTACCTGCATGGCCTTGTAATGGAGTCCAATTAGCGGGATGTCCTTGAGGAATCATCCCTGCATAATGGATTGGCTGACCTAAAGAGAAGGGAGGGGACTGGGGATTGAAACCCGTATAATTAGCTGGTGAATCCCAACCAAATGGATAGCCTCGACAACTCTGATTCTTAGGAATCTTCAGATTATTAATTATCTCAGCCTTAGTGATTTGAGGCTGTAAATATAATGATGACATTGCAATTTCGTTCGTATATCGCTCACCGTTTCCCTCTGAATTCAAATACGAATATTGGTACATAAGTTTATTCCCCTCACTTTAAAAATGTAATGTTAGACTTAGCCTATGTAATATTCCTTTTTACGGATGGTTACATAACTAGATTTACAAGCCTGTATTTAAAGGAATAGGTGTATGGTCTAGTTGATTTATCCTACTATTTGTGGGCAATAAGACAACTCCCCCTCAAAATGTAGCCTAATTTAATTTCGATTAACAAACGCGTTTATAAAGGTTTAATCAATAAAAAAAGGTTTAAAAATGTTATGTTGAGCAAGTAGAATTGCCAAAAAGAGAATATCCAGTTGAAGAGTATGGCAAAATACTGCAAGGATCATGTATTGTTGTGCAGATATGAAAACAATTTAAACGAATTAATGGAATATATAATGAAGGGGTAAATGAATATATGAGTGAAACATTACATAAAAGAAAGCCACCATATTTAATGCTTGTAATCCTTTTTATTGGAGCATTTGTTTCATTTCTAAATAACTCGCTTTTAAATGTAGCCTTGCCATCGATAATGAAGGATTTAGACATTCAAGATTATTCAACGATTCAGTGGCTTTCTACAGGGTATATGCTTGTAAGTGGTGTATTAATTCCGGCCTCAGCATTTTTAATAACCCGCTTCTCTAATAGGAGCTTATTTATTACATCTATGTTGATTTTTATTCTTGGTACGGCCTTAGCGGCTTTAGCACCGAACTTTGGTTTATTACTGACTGGCCGGATGGTTCAAGCAGCAGGTTCTTCAGTCATGGGGCCTTTGTTAATGAATATTATGCTAGTAAGCTTTCCGAGAGAAAAAAGGGGAACAGCGATGGGGATTTTTGGGTTAGTTATGATTACAGCCCCAGCAATTGGACCGACACTATCAGGTTATATTGTAGAGTATTATGACTGGCGTTTGCTTTTTGAAATGATATTACCGTTAGCAATCATTAGCTTACTGTTAGGGATTTGGAAATCGGAGAATGTCATGAGGCAAAATAAAAATGCAAAACTTGATTATTTCTCATTATTATTATCTTCTGTCGGTTTTGGCGGTTTGTTATATGGATTCAGCTCTGCAAGTTCCGATGGTTGGACGAATAAAATTGTTTTAACAACTTTATTCATAGGCGCTATTGCCCTAAGTGCTTTCATTATCCGCCAACTAAAAATGAATGAACCGTTATTGGATTTACGTGTTTACAAGTACCCAATGTTTGCACTTGCGTCTGTAATTGCGATTGTTAACGCAGTAGCCATGTTTTCGGGTATGATTTTAACACCAGCTTATGTACAAAACGTCCGCGGTATTTCGCCGCTGAGCTCAGGGCTAATGATGCTTCCAGGTGCGGTAATAATGGGGATTATGTCACCAATTACAGGTAAACTATTTGATAAATATGGCCCTCGTATTCTTGGTATAGTAGGACTTTCCATTACAGCTGTTTCAACTTATATGCTAGCAAACCTGCAACTTGACTCTAGTCACACACATATTATTCTTATTTACACACTGCGGATGTTTGGGATGGCGATGGTTATGATGCCGCTTATGACAAATGGCCTTAATCAATTGCCAACTCGCTTAAATCCGCACGGTACAGCTGTTAATAATACAGCGCAACAAGTATCCGGTTCAATTGGTACTGCTATTCTTGTTACGATTATGAATTCTGTAACAAAAACAAAAGCTGAAAGTCTATTGGCTGATGTAGATCCAACAACCTTTACAGAAGCTACGAAGGCAATGCTAACTCAGAAGGCTTTATTATCCGGAATTCAATATTCGTTCTATGTAGCGCTTGGCATGAATATTGTTGCACTACTATTAGTTTTTTTCGTTAAACGTGTAGATACAAGCGCGGAAGCTGTCGAGAGGTTAAATCGATAGAATAAAATAAAACTCTACATAATGATTCCTACAAGTTTTTTTGCTGTTTAGTTAGACTATGAAAAAATGCAAATTTCTGCTGCTAAGGCGCTGGTATTTAAATCTGGAAAAGAACCAGTGAAATAATTATATATAGTAAAAAGGATCTGATATTCATATCAGATCCTTTTTCATTAGTAACACAGCATACTTGCTTATCGTATTTGTTTGAATTGACATTAGGAACTACTGGTTTTCCCAATACTACAATCTTTAGCTCTCAATTTCTGGTTAACATTATAATAATACACTTCATTTTAATTTAGTATTTTTTCTGCAAGTTATAAATGTAATAGCAACAAACAACTTAGATTACCGACCTTATAAGCAATATCATAATCGTGAATAGTTAGGGAAAAGATAAAATAAGGTAATCAATTACATATCTTTATCCCAGGCGATTCATTGCTATCTTCTTTTTATTGAATGGGATATTTTATTTTATGCTTTTTTGAAAGGGTGTTTTTAATGGATAAAAAAGTATCTGCCATTCCTCTACCGAAAACATATGGATTACTGGGGAATCTCCCATTAATCGATAAAGATAAACCGACCTTATCTTTTATCAAGATAGCGGAAGAGTATGGTCCCATTTTTCAAATTCAAACTTTAAGTGATACCATCATTGTCGTTTCTGGACATGAACTGGTAGCAGAAGTCTGTGACGAAACACGATTTGATAAAAGTATAGAGGGTGCATTAGCGAAAGTTCGCGCCTTTGCTGGAGACGGATTATTTACAAGCGAGACTCATGAGCCTAATTGGAAAAAAGCTCATAATATTTTGATGCCTACATTCAGCCAACGAGCAATGAAAGATTATCATGCTATGATGGTCGATCTTGCCGTACAACTCGTTCAAAAATGGGCACGGCTTAATCCGAATGAAAGCGTAGATGTACCGGAGGATATGACTCGCCTTACATTGGATACAATTGGTTTATGTGGTTTTAATTATCGATTTAATAGCTTTTATCGTGACACCCCTCATCCTTTTATTACTAGCATGAGCCGTGCTCTAGATGAGGCGATGCACCAATTACAGCGGCTGGATATAGAAGACAAACTCATGTGGAGAACGAAACGTCAATTTCAGCATGATATTCAATCTATGTTTTCTTTAGTGGATAATATTATTGCCGAACGTAAAAGTAGTGGAAATCAGGAAGAAAATGATTTACTTTCTCGTATGTTAAATGTGCAGGATCCGGAAACTGGTGAAAAATTAGATGATGAAAATATTCGTTTCCAAATTATCACTTTTTTAATAGCTGGGCATGAAACAACAAGTGGATTATTATCTTTTGCAATCTATTTTTTATTAAAGAATCCGGATAAATTGAAAAAAGCCTATGAAGAAGTAGATCGGGTTTTGACAGATCCTACTCCAACATACCAACAAGTTATGAAACTTAAGTATATACGGATGATTTTAAATGAATCGCTACGTCTATGGCCTACTGCTCCAGCATTCAGTCTCTATGCAAAAGAAGATACAGTGATTGGTGGGAAATATCCAATTAAGAAAGGAGAAGATCGTATTTCTGTTCTTATTCCCCAGCTACATAGGGATAAAGATGCATGGGGAGACAATGTAGAAGAATTCCAACCTGAACGATTTGAAGATCTAGATAAAGTTCCTCATCATGCTTATAAGCCATTTGGAAATGGCCAACGAGCATGTATCGGTATGCAATTTGCACTTCATGAAGCCACACTCGTAATGGGAATGCTTCTTCAACATTTTGAATTAATCGATTATCAAGACTATCAGTTGGACGTAAAACAAACATTAACGCTAAAGCCTGGTGATTTTAAAATTAGGATTCTCCCCCGAAAGCAACCTATTAGCCATACTACTGTTCTTGCGCCTACAGAGGAGAAACTGAAAAACCATGAAATTAAGCAGCAAGTTCAGAAGACTCCTTCTATTATTGGGGCCGATAATCTTTCACTTCTTGTTCTATATGGATCGGATACAGGGGTAGCAGAAGGTATTGCAAGAGAACTAGCAGATACAGCTAGTTTAGAAGGTGTTCAAACGGAAGTGGTAGCTCTTAACGATCGAATTGGAGGTCTGCCAAAAGAAGGGGCGGTTCTTATTGTAACTTCTTCTTATAATGGAAAGCCGCCAAGTAATGCAGGACAGTTTGTGCAGTGGTTGGAGGAATTAAAACCGGATGAGCTAAAAGGTGTTCAATACGCAGTGTTTGGTTGTGGAGATCATAATTGGGCGAGTACCTATCAACGAATTCCAAGATACATTGATGAGCAAATGGCTCAAAAAGGAGCAACAAGATTTTCTACACGTGGAGAAGCGGATGCAAGTGGTGATTTCGAGGAACAGCTCGAGCAATGGAAACAAAGTATGTGGTCTGATGCGATGAAGGCATTTGGATTGGAACTTAACAAAAACATTGAGAAAGAACGCAGTACATTAAGTTTACAATTTGTTAGTCGGCTTGGAGGATCTCCTCTCGCGCGAACATATGAAGCAGTTTATGCATCTATACTAGAAAATCGTGAACTTCAATCATCTAGTAGTGAAAGAAGCACGCGATATATTGAGATATCTTTGCCAGAAGGCGCTACGTATAAAGAAGGAGACCACCTTGGGGTGCTGCCAATTAATAGTGAGAAAAATGTCAACCGAATTTTAAAACGCTTTAGATTAAACGGAAAGGATCAAGTCATATTGAGCGCAAGTGGGCGCAGTGTAAATCACATACCTTTAGACAGTCCTGTTAGTTTATTTGACCTTCTTAGTTATAGTGTAGAAGTTCAAGAAGCAGCCACTCGAGCACAAATACGAGAAATGGTGACATTCACAGCATGCCCTCCTCATAAAAAAGAATTGGAATCATTATTGGAAGAGGGAGTTTATCATGAACAAATATTAAAGAAACGTATGTCAATGTTGGATCTTCTTGAAAAGTATGAGGCTTGTGAAATCCGATTTGAACGCTTTTTAGAACTTCTTCCTGCGCTCAAACCGCGTTACTATTCTATTTCAAGCTCTCCACTCGTTGCACAGGATCGTCTGAGCATTACGGTTGGTGTTGTTAATGCACCTGCATGGAGTGGGATAGGGACATATGAAGGAGTCGCTTCTAATTATTTAGCTCAGCGCCATAATAAAGATGAGATTATTTGTTTCATTCGAACGCCACAATCAAACTTTCAATTACCTGAAAATCCAGAAACACCAATTATCATGGTTGGGCCAGGTACTGGAATTGCACCATTCCGTGGATTCTTGCAAGCGCGTCGTGTTCAAAAGCAAAAAGGTATTAACTTAGGACAAGCGCATCTATATTTTGGTTGTCGTCATCCTGAAAAAGATTATCTTTATCGTACAGAACTAGAAAATGATGAAAGAGATGGATTAATCTCTTTACACACAGCTTTTTCTCGTCTAGAGGGACATCCAAAAACATATGTACAGCATTTAATAAAACAAGATAGAATCAATTTAATTTCGTTATTAGATAATGGAGCTCATCTTTATATATGTGGTGATGGAAGTAAAATGGCTCCTGACGTAGAAGACACCCTTTGTCAAGCATATCAAGAAATTCATGAAGTCAGTGAACAAGAAGCGAGGGATTGGTTGGAACGTGTGCAAGATGAAGGACGATATGGAAAAGATGTTTGGGCTGGAATCTAAATTCTTCTTAATTAGATACGTAATATTTCATTCATGAACTTCTTTCGACTAAGCATAACTTTGAACAAAATAAACTGATTTATAAAAACCCTGTATTTTTTATTGAATATGGGGTTTTCTTATTTTTAAATAAAAGGGACGTATATGTTGATTCAAAATTTAATAATCTTTATGCTTTATATACAAAACATGGTAGATTTGACTTAATAAAAAGGGGAAACATCAGGGAGAAGTAGATATTAATTTAAACTCAACAAAACCTTCACACAAATCTGGGGGATATGATTTGAAAATGGAGCTGTAAATGAATATTTACTTAAGTGTGAAAATAAAATTGAATTTATTGACTTGTTTCAGGAAGTCGAACATAAAGAAGGTAAATACGTAATTGTTGTTACTCATTCACAAGAATTTGCAAAAAAATCAGATCGAGCATTTTATTTAATTAAAATGAAGTTAGTAGTAAACGAAATTAAGAATAGTTAAGAAAAAGCTATTTTCGTTATTAATTAACATAATTTTCAAAAGTATACGAATGTTAATATTTGTTATATGATATATTTGTCAAAGTACCATTCCTGTATTTTCTATGATGAATCTGTAAGATAGTTTGTTTAGCCCATATATTCACCTTAAACTAAAAAGAACTTGCAGGGATTCCTACAAGTTCTTTTTAGTTTAAGGGTTGAATGTGGATTTGAAATAAAGAAACGATTTTTTGAGAGGAGAAAAGTAAATGTTTATAAGAGCAGAAAGATTATTAATACGAAATTTTGAGTTCAAAGATTGGCAAGCTGTCCATGAGTATACATCAGATAGCAATGTTATGAAATACATACCCGAAGGGGTTTTTACTGAAGAAGATACAAGAAACTTTGTAAATAGAAATATGGGTGAAAATGCAGAGAACTTTCCTGTGATACTGGTAGATGAAAATATTCTAATTGGTCATATTGTTTTTCATAAATATTTTGGTGAGCATACTTACGAGATTGGGTGGGTATTCAATCCTAAATATTTCAATAAAGGATATGCTTCTGAAGCAGCACAAGCTACATTAAAATATGGGTTTAAGGAAATGAACTTACATAGAATTATAGCTACATGTCAGCCACAAAATACCCCGTCATATCGAGTGATGGAGAAAATTGGAATGAGAAGAGAAGGATATTTCAGGAAGTGTATACCACATGGAAATGAATGGTGGGATGAATATTATTACGCTATTTTAGAAGAAGAGTAGTGTCTCAGAACGCATTGTTTAAATCAAAATTATAATTAAAATTGTGCTATCTTTTCAACCGAACATCCAATAGCAACAGCTCGCAAAGGAAGCAACCATTGGATAAAAACTGAGGATGGTAATAAATCACACTGGGCATTAGATAATTATCAAGAAGAAGGAATCAGAGTACATAACTGGTTTGTTGACGATAGTGTGGTTATTTATCATAGAACTGTTTCCACATTAATAAATACTTTAATTGAACATGGGCTTTCCCTGGATAAAATAATTGAACCGTAATATGGGAGCTTTTATTGAATTACGAAAACAGCCGTTTCATTAAAGAATGGCTGTTTTTTTTCATAACCTAAAGCCGTTAAATTGTATGCGTTCAATTTGCTATCATTTTGTAATTGTTTTATCCCGCATTAATGGGCAGTAAGACTCCTACCTCAAAATTCGGCGAATGCGAGGGAGTTAGGTGGGAGATCAACTGCCCGTAAAAGCCCGATTGGTGAATGCTAATAATCAGTGGGGGATGGACGCCCCCCCACTGGTTACAGTTTCACTTTATAAAAGGGGTTGTGAAAATACAGGTGAAATTTCAAATGAGTGCAGGAATAATAGCAGTACTCATTTAAGGTATTACCTGCAATCGAATTGAAAATATTGAACATAGGAGTGGGTGAAAATGGCATATTTATTACAGGTTGATTTTCCGTTTGAAGGTCCTTTTGGTGAAGAAATGGAAAAAGCATTTTTGGATTTAGCAAAAAGTATTAATGAAGAAGAAGGATTCCATTGGAAAATATGGACGGAGAATGAAGAAACGAAAGAAACAGGAGGCATCTATGTATTTGAAGAAAAACAAGATGCTGAAAAATACGCGGAAATGCACAAAAACAGACTTCAAACATTTGGTGTTAAAGATATTAGAGTAAGAATTTTTCACATTAATGATAAGTTAACGAAACTGAATCGTGGTTATAGTAAATAGTAAGGGTAATTCAAAAAAAGAAGGGGATAATCCCTTCTTTTTTAAATTCTTCTTTTATGTTTTATAGAGCATATAGTTCTTTGTAAAAGGGTGTGCCCCTTACTGGGAGGAAGAGGCACAGGAAATGCAAATATATTTGTTATTTGCTAAAGTAATCATAACACGTATGCTTATCTGTATATATCGAGGGATTATGAACATAACTAATATTTAGTAACTAGGAGTAACGAAGGTTGTATAATCTAGGTTGTTTTTAAAGGATTATAACATAACTTGAAGGAAAAAGAGGTGAATGAAAGTGTTTGATGAAAGTAATAGGTAATCAGAAGAATGAGGAGGATTACCTATTATGTCTGAACAATTATTACAAAATATAACGATTAAAGAACTGGATGAGGTGAAGTTAGTAGGGTTTCGAGTATTATGTCCAGAAGACCAATTTATAAAAGAAATACCTAAAACATCAATGCTTTTGAATAAACGTATTAACGAAATTAAACAGATAATGAATCCAGCTATTCAAGTTGGAGCTTTTGTTGTAGGTGAATGTTCTAATGAAAAAGAAGGTTATTGGGTTTGTGTTCGAGTTAAAGTGTATGAAGATATTCCAAAAGATATGGTAATGTTAACGGTTCCAGCTCAAAAGTATGCCGTGCTAAAGTATAAGGGCCCAAATACTAAGATTATGAATGCTTATAATGATTTACATAAATGGATAGAAAAGAAGGGATACTCAAGGTCATTAACGAAATGGCACTTAGAAATATATCATAGCTGGGGAAATCCTAAAGAATTAGTTGTAGAGTTGTTAGATACAGTTGAATAATAAAAGCTGGAATACGGGTTCTTTGCAAAAAGATGCCTTGATGGAGGAACGAAAAAAGCTCAAATGCTCTATTTTAATGCTGAGAAATTGAGATTTTTAATATCGAAAGTTCTTTACAGTGTAAATTCTCATTTTATTGAAGTTATCGCATCCCCATCAACCTAAGAAATCAAGTCTCGCAAAAAACGATAAACTATATTTCTTTATTACGAAAAGACTTGGAAAATGCCCAAACAAGATGGCTAATAGGAATGGGGGCTGGATTTCTTGGGATGACTTTAACGAGACTAATTAGAAAGTGATATAACGGGACTTTTCTTCTGGTAAATGAGGAAAAATGTATGTAAGTAATTCATAGGATAAGAGTTCTATAAATTATAGTTAGAAGCTGCTCTTTTATATTGGTCTTTTCTAAATTTTTCTATACATAGATAGGATTTTCAAGTCGGAGGATGGCGCCTTATGGTGTCTTTTGTATGCTCTTTAAAAATGTTTTCACATATAATAGCCAATTTTTCTTTCAGTTCCTGATGCCTATAAAGCTAATAAAATGGATTTCAAAAAAATAATAAAAATGAGTTTCATAACTATGATTTCTAGAAATTTGAACTGTTGTTGTGAACGAATTTAAAGCTGCTGAAACAAAATAGACTCACTTGAGCAAAAAACCTTGCAAAAATAAAAAAAGAGATGTATATTAGTTGACGTATCAATTATTGATACGTCAACTGTTTTTGGTTAGAAGTTTGAAGAATGCAATGGTATTAGTCAATCCCGATTGGAATTGCCCGCTATGTACCAATTATGCTTCTTTCTATCGATAAAGCAGCCGACGAAGGGAATCGTTTCCTAGTTGATAGAATTCACAATGGAAATAATATAGAACGGATATTACGGAGAGAGGGGGTAGAATGGTATGGAAATAATCGCAGCTATTTTAGTCGGGATTGTAGCATTAGAACATTTGTTTATCATGATCCTCGAAATGTTTTTTATTAATTCAAAAGTAGCGAAACGTGCTTTCAAATTACCGAAGCATTTAGAAGGAGATCGAAACGTAGCTGTTATGTTTGCAAACCAAGGGTTATATAATGGATTTTTAGCTGCTGGTCTCATTTGGGGACTTATAATTGGGTTTAACCCAATTGGTTATATGGTGCAATTATTTTTCGTGATTTGTGTGGTGATTGCAGCTATTTTTGGAGGTTTCACATCTAATAAATCAATTATTATGAAACAAGGACTTCCAGCTATTTTAGCATTGGTTGTTCTTTTATCTGTGATGTAGAAACGAAGATTTTCAATAAAAATTTCATTGTTACTGGTTAAAAACAAGGGCCGGAATTCCGGCTCCTTTTCTATACTAAAGTCTTACTTTATCTCTCCGTCTCAAAAAACTCAATCCATTCTCCATCAGGACCAGCAAAGAATATGTAACGTGTTCCATCTGGTAATGTTTCAATTTCTTCTCCTAGTAGGAAGGTTACGCCGTGTTTTTGTATTCTTTTGATTTCATCCTCTAATGAATCGACTTTAAAGCAAATGTGATGTACTTTTCCTTCTGCCGGAAGAGAAGAGTTATAACCTTCAATGAGTTCTAGTATCGTTTCCTTCGATTCTTCCACACCTAAAAAAGCAAGTTTTAAGTCTGGATTCGGGTGTCCCATACGTTTAATGAGCTGTAAGCCAACTACTTCTTCATAAAATGAAATAGATGTTTCTAAGTTTGCAACCATAAGTCCTACGTGTTCTATTCTTCTAACTGGCATGTGCAACCCTTCTTTCTGAAAATTATATATAAAATAATATTGAAAATTAAGAAAATAAGCAAGATAAAAACCTTACAAATTTTAGCGTGTTATATGGTATAGTGAGAAAGTATGTTTGGGGAGAAGGAAGGAGATTATACGATGAATACACCTACTCAAACTCCTTCATTATCGGCAACGATGAAAGAGTGGCATTATGCATTAGCGTATGAAATTAAACATTGGAAAACGATAGGTGGTAGTAAAATTTCTATCATGAACGGTCGTTTTTTATATACAGATTATGAAAGTACAGTATACGTATTTCAGCTTATATCGGAAGTAAGCTTACCTGAAGGTTCACCAATTCGAATTGAATTCGATGGCGAAGAAGCGACAGGGGAAGTATTATCTGTACATGGATTAGAAATAGAGCTGAAATTAAATGATTATATACAAGGTGAAATACGAGAAGCGGTTTTATATAGTGAACCGTGGCAATTGTTAGAGCAACTACAAGAGCGATTAAAAGAAGCACATAAAGATAAATTAAAACGTAATCGTATAAAGCGTCTTGTTGACGGGACGAGCAGTCCGAAGCATATTGAGAAGATGAAGAACCCGAAAAATGAATTGGCGTATCGTTCGTTTTACAATCCGACGACGTACGTGTGGGGACCGCCTGGAACAGGGAAGTCTTACAATTTATCACGTATTATTTCGGCTCATTATCAAAAAGGAAAATCGGTACTTGTATTAGCTCATAGTAATGCGGCAGTGGACGTATTAATGAGTGAAGTAACGAAGCAAATTGAGAAGAAAAAGAAATGGACACCTGGCGAAATTGTTCGTTACGGTTATAGCCAGCATGATCATATACGAAATCATGAAACGTTACTTGCGTCGAAGTTAGTTGAAACGACGAACGGATCTTGGGGAGAAGAAAGACTCTATTTAGAAGAAACACGACAAGATCTTCGCGAAAAGATTTTATCGTATAAAGCGACTTCTGCTGATAAGAAGCGTATACAAGAGATTGAAAGTGACCTTCGAAAGCAAAAAGCGAAAATTAAAGAAGTAGAAAAAGAATACATTGAAAATGCGAAAGTAATCGGCGCAACTTTATCGAAATGTGCCATTGATTCACTTATTTATGAGCGTACATTTGATTTAGTTGTCGTAGATGAAGTGAGTATGGCATATGTTCCGCAAATTGCATTAGCTGCTTCACTTGGAAAACGCATCGTCGTTTGTGGGGACTTTTTACAGTTACCTCCAATTGCGATGGCGAACCATGAACTCGTTCGAAAATGGCTTGGGGAAGATATGTTTTATCATGCTGGAATTGTTGAGTCTGTCAATAAATCAGAAGCACATCCAAACCTCTTCATGTTGCAGGAGCAAAGGCGTATGCATGCAGATATTTCGAAGTTTACAAACTCATTTATTTATAAAAATAGAGTATATGATCATCCGTCTGTTTCAGAGCGAAAAGAACTTGCGCAACTACAACCGTTCGCAAATGAGGCGAGTGTTTTATTTGATACGGGATTAATGGGCGCTTTTTCGTTAAAAGACGCTGCATCTGGTTCTCGTTTTAACATTATGTCTGGTTTAGTAGCGATGCAAATGATGTTAATTGGATTGTTAGACGGTGTTCAATCGATCGGTGTTGTTACACCTTACAGAGCACAATCCCGTTTCTTATCAACGTGTATCAGGGAAATATTGCAGAGAACGAAATATCAAAATATACCAGTTTTAGCAGCAACAGTTCATAAGTTTCAAGGGTCTGAAAGAGATATGATGATATTTGATACAGTGGATAGTTATCCGCAAGAACGACCTGGTGTATTATTCTTTGACCATAAAAATCATCGCCTCGTCAATGTAGCAGTGACAAGGGCGAGAGGGAAGTTCATTCAACTATCAGATTGTCATTATATGCGTAAAAATCTTTCGAGAAAACAAGCGTTATCGCAATTAACAGCTCATATAGAACGTCACGGAGATGTGTATGATCGCACGACATCAAGACAATTGTGGGAGCGAAAAATTTCGAAACGATTACGTTGGTTTATGGAAATGAATCTTGAAGAGCCGAAAGGGTTATTGAAAGATATTTTAGCCGCAAAACGAAAAATTATTATTTCACTTCCAAGTACAAAACAAGTGGATAAGCGAGTATGGCAAGCATTAATGCGTACAAATGCGCAAATAACAGTGTATAGTGATGGACCAGTTCCATTAAAAAATGTAAAGTTACAAAGACAAAACAAAGCATTCCCATTTATCGTAATTGATGATGAAATCTTCTGGGCAGGCGCGCCACTCACATCCCAAATGATGTTTGAAGGTAGTACGGAATTTCCGTACGTATGTGCAAGACTGCAAGCACCAGAAACAATTGGTGTATTAAAAGGGTTTTTAGATATCCGGTAAATTCGGATAGGAATTCCTTGACTTTTAATCAGAATGAACTTAGAATGAATGTAATTTAATATAATTTTATGAAAATTCTTATCGCGAGAGGTTGAGGGACTGGCCCTATGACACCTCGGCAGCGGATTCATTATGAATACTGTGCCAATTCCAGCAAGGTAACTTGAAAGATAAGAAAGAAGCTCATTTTGACTGTATATGCAGAAGCCTCTTTCTATCTTTTAGAAAGAGGCTTTTTTACGTGAAAATATAAGGGGGAAGAAAAATGGGAGCTACTGGAGTAACGTCACAAAGAAAAACAATCGAAGAGAGTATTGAAAGAAATAAGGAAAAGTACATAGAAACAAGTCATGATATTCATGCGAATCCGGAGATAGGTAACCAAGAGTTTTACGCATCAAGAACGTTAAGTTTATTGCTAGGGAGCGCAGGGTTTCAGTTGCAGCACAATATAGCTGGACATGAAACAGGTTTTATCGCGCGAAAAAGCTCAGGAAAACAAGGACCAGTTATCGCATTTTTAGCTGAGTATGACGCTTTACCAGGACTTGGTCATGCGTGTGGTCACAATTTAATTGGCACAATTAGCGTTGCGGCAGCAATCGCATTATCAGAAACGCTTGAAGAAATTGGGGGAGAAGTTGTCGTGTTTGGAACACCAGCTGAAGAAGGAGGACCAAACGGTAGTGCAAAAGCGAGTTATGTAAAGGCTGGTTTATTTAAAGATATTGATGCGGCACTTATGATTCATCCGAGTGGAAAAACAGCGACAACGAGTCCATCACTAGCAGTCGATCCACTTGATTTTCATTTTTACGGAAAAGCAGCTCACGCCGCAGCTTCACCAGAAGAAGGAATTAACGCATTAGATGCGGTCATTCAGCTGTATAACAGCATTAACGCACTTCGCCAACAACTTCCGTCAGATGTGAAAATTCATGGCGTTATTACTGAGGGCGGAAAAGCACCTAACATTATTCCTGACTACGCTGCAGCAAGATTCTTCATCCGCGCAGCAACGAGAAAAAGATGTGCGGAAATAACAGAGAAAGTAAGAAATATCGCAGAGGGAGCAGCATTAGCAACAGGTACGAAAGTGAAAATTCATCAATTCCAAAATGAAATCGATGAACTACTCGTAACAAAAACATTTAATGAAGTCGTAGCCGAAGAGCTAGAATTACAAGGTGAAGACGTAAATCGGAAAGAAAGATTTGGCATCGGCTCAACAGACGCAGGAAACGTAAGTCAAGTCGTACCGACCATTCATCCGTACATTAAAATTGGTTCAGACGATTTAATTGCACATACGAATGAATTTAGAGAAGCAGCACGTTCAGAACTTGGAGACAAAGCGTTAATTACATCAGCAAAAGCACTAGCAAATACGGCGTATCGATTAATTACGGAAGAAGGATTGTTAGATAAGGTGAAGGAGGAGTTTAAAGAGGCGCAGAGGAATCAAGGGTAAGGCGCTTTTTCGAATATAAATCTAATTCATATGCAGAAATAATAGAAAAGAACATTGAAAAATCAATGTTCTTTTCTATTTATGAATCATTTATTTCTTTAGTGATATCTTAAATCTGGTCTAGTCTAGTTTAATAGTAACGGTGATCTGTGAGTTCGAATTGCATTAAAGGATAATAACTAGAGAATGTGTTGTAATTAAAATTTATATTTCTATATTAATTTGTAAAATAAATTCAATTTATGTTATTATATTTCCCTTGGACTGACAGTTTATAGAATGTATAGTGAATATTTGACAAGTTAAAATAGGGGATGTATTACGTTGAAATGGTTATCTTGGGACAGAAATTTAAAAACTAGATTGATTGGCGAAACTATGTTCAATACATTGTTTTGGATGTATTTTCCGTTTATGGCAATATACTATAGCGATGCTTTTGGTAAAGCAATTGGCGGAATTTTAATGGCAATTATACCTCTTGTAGGCATAATAGGTAATTTGTTAGGTGGATATTTAGCTGATCGATTAGGGCGTCGACCTGTCATGCTATTAGGCACAATCATACAAGTAGCAATGTTTGCGGTTTTTGCTTTATCTCATTCACATTGGATTAATTATTTAGCCTATATCGGTATTGGAATTAGCGGGGCAATATACAGTCCAGCAAGTTCTGCAATGATAGCTGATATAGTGCCAGAAAAGGATAGAAGGGTAGTCTTTGCCACTTTTGTTACAGCAAATAATATTGGTGCTGTATTTGGACCAGTGTTAGGTTCATTTTTCTTCTTTCATTATCGAAGTGAATTGTTATGGACTTGTACAATTGTTACATTTATTTATTTTATAGCAATCTATTTCATAATTAGAGAAACGTTTCCAAAAGCTTCTAAAAATAATAGGGACAAAAACAAAATATCGAAAATCTTTAAAGAACAATGGAATAATTATACGAAAATCTTTAGTGATAAAATTTTCGCTCTTTATATAGTTGCTGGAATATTCATTATGATAGCTTTCATGCAACTCGATCTTTACCTTGCGTTATATGTAAAAGAATTTGTACCAACACAATCTCTTTTCTCATGGAGTACTGGTTCATTCTCTCTAAGTAATACTGAAATTTTCGGATGGATGATGGGGTTGAATGGGATTTTATTTGTTTTATGTTCTTTACCTGTTGCAAAATACTTTGAGAATTGGAGCGACCGAAATGTTTTAATTGTCTCTAATGTTTTATTTGGAACCGGTATGTTTTTAATAGGTCTAACGACGAATATATGGTTACTGTTTGGCTTTATGGCAATATTAACTATTGGGGAATTGATTCGTTCGCCAGTTGTGCATAGTTTTGTCAGTAAATATGCACCTGAAAATTCTAGAGGACAGTATATGGCAGCATCTAATTTACAGTTTACCATTGGGCGTTTTATTGCACCAATAATGATTGTATTTTCTACATGGCTATCTCCAATTGTTGTGTTCGGAATTATATTACTTTGTACCCTTGTTAGTGCAGTTTTCTATGTGAAAGTATTTCGTATGATTTCAAATACAACTATGCATAATGAATGATCAATTATTAAAGAAGCTTGTAAATCAATAACAAGCTAATAAAATACCATTTAAAAACGCTATTTTTTTCCGTTGAATCATAGGAGAGAATAGCGTTTTTGTATGTGTAATTTTGTAGAAGTGATAAAGTTTAGGAGGGAACAGTTTCAGGAAGCTAACGTATACTTTGCTGCTAAAGTACACCGTACATGTTTTTTAGTAAATAAAATTTGGGTGATGAGCGTATAGCGAGTAGCGGTTATTCCTGTGTGGTTTTTGTATTTAGATGGAAGAGAGCCTAAGGATGGATTGGGAATGAAATTTCAATGACTGGCAGTTTTAAACGATTCTATTATAAAATAAGTATCTTTTTTATAACTTAACAAAGTATTTCATTTAACTAGATTAAAATAGGTTTTTTACATTTAGAAAGTTCAGTATTATTAGTTTCTTACATACTTTTCCTATTTGTAATGGTATAGTAAAATATAGTAAAAAGAGAGGGGATTAGTATGGCGATAATTGGAATTGATTTAGGGACAACTAATAGTTTAGTAGCGACATGGTCGGAAGATGGTGCAAAGCTTATTCCTAATGTTTTAGGTGAATTTCTCACACCATCGGTAGTTAGTATAGATGAAACGGGTGAAATTTTAGTCGGGCGTATTGCGAAAGAACGACTTATTACGCATCCACAACTAACAGCAGCAACTTTTAAACGTTTTATAGGAACAGAGAAAAAATATGAGTTAGGTACATATACTTTTTCATCTGAAGAACTATCATCTTTTATTATTAAATCTTTGAAACAAGACGCAGAAGCGTATTTAAATGAAGAGGTTACCGGTACTGTAATTAGTGTCCCTGCCTATTTCAATGATACGCAGAGAAAATCAACGAAACGTGCAGCGGAAATAGCAGGATTAACAGTAGAACGCCTCATTAGTGAACCGACAGCTGCGGCAATTGCATATGGCTTATACCAAGAACAATCAGAAACAAAATTTCTCGTATTTGATTTAGGTGGAGGAACTTTTGATGTTTCCATTTTGGAATTGTTTGAAGGGATAATGGATGTAAAATCTATTGCAGGTGATAATTATCTTGGTGGTGAAGATTTCACAAAAAGTTTAATGACATTTTTCCTAGAATCCCATCAACTGGATCCAGATTCACTTGATTCAAAAACATTATCATTAATTTATACACAAGCAGAACGCTGTAAGCTTGCTTTGTGTAATGAGTCAACTGCAACTATGAATGTTGTGATTCATAATCAAACATATGAAACAAGTATAAATAGGGGGGAATTCGAAAAGATTGTAACGCCGCTACTGTTACGTCTTCGTTATCCAATTGAACGTGCTCTTCGCGATGCTTCGTTAAACCTAAATGATTTAGACGCTGTCATTTTAATTGGTGGAGCTACTCGAATGCCTCTTGTGAAATCTGTTATTTCTAAAATGTTTGGGCGTATGCCTTATGCAAATATAAACCCAGATGAAACTGTTGCTTTAGGTGCTGCAATTCAAGTTGCCTTAAAAGAACGAAATAAGGCGTTGGAAGAAGTGATTTTAACCGATGTTTGTCCATATTCTTTAGGAACAAGTGTTGTTCAAGAATTTGGAGATGGTAAGTCAGAGTCTGGGTATTTCTTCCCTATTATAGAGAGAAATACACCAATTCCTGTAAGTAAGGTGGAGCGACTATATACAGTAAAGGATAGACAACAATTTATAACTATTGATGTCTATCAAGGAGAAAACCGTAGGGTAGTAAACAATTTGAAACTAGGTGAGCTCAAAATCAAAATTCCTCCTGCTCCTGCTGGAAATGAGTCGGTTGATATTCGTTATACATACGATATTAATGGCATTCTTGAAGTCGAGGTAATAAGTACATCAACTGGGGAAAAGAAAAGAACAATCATACAGCAAAACGCTGGAAATCTTACAGATGAAGAAATAGAAAAGAGACTTTTAGAGTTAAGAGATATTAAAATTCATCCGAGAGATAGAGAAGAAAATCGACTACTTCTTGCAAAGTGCGAAAGACTTTATGAAGAGTTGCTTGGTGATGAACGTAAAAAGATTTCTATATTACTACAACAATTTGAGAGCGTGCTCACAACGCAAAATGATAAAAAGATTAAAGAAGCTTCCAGTAAGTTAAAAGAACATATTGAAAGTATGGAAAGGTGGGCAAATCGCTAATGAGTATTTGGGATACATTGGAGATTGAACCTACTGACAATATTTCAGTGATTAAAAAAGCTTATGCAAAACTCCTAAAAATACATCATCCAGAAGATGATCCAGAAGGATATCAAAGAGTAAGAGAAGCGTTTGACCAGGCAGTGAAAAGTGTAAAAAATATGAAAGATAAGCAGTCGATTCAAATAGATGAAATAAATGCACCTGATAGGGAATTTGTATTTTCCCCATGGACTGACAGTGATGCGGAAATTGCTACTACTACAGTTACTGAGCATCCAGTCTATACATTCATGGAAAGTGTTGAAACGCTTTATGATGATTTCTTTGCACGGATTGAGCAGGGAAATTGGGAAGAAATATTACGTTCAGATGTGATATGGGATGTTCAATATGCAGCAGCACTACAAGATCAGTTAATTGAATTTTTCTTATATCATTATCACTTCCCACATTCGATTTGGGAATTAATCGATCAAGTATTTCGATTCAGTGAACAAAAAGATGATTTAGTAAATGAATATGGAGAAGATACAATCCGATTTTTATTAGAAAGAATTAGCGGCGAAAAAGAAATGCGTTATGATATTTTTGAAAAAAATGATGATTTAGATTTTGAGTTGTATTTCTATATACGGGAAGAAATCCAAAGGAAGCTGTTAGCGAATGAATTAGTGGATGTAAAAGAAGAACTGGATCGTGCGTTGGCAATGTATCAAAGGGACCCTGAATTATTACGTATGCAAGGTATTTATTACTTACGTATAGGCAATAAAGAGAAGGCATTACAGGCATTTAGCAATATTCAATCAATTGATAAAGATGATCCAGATGCATTATTATATCGTGCCCGTATTCAGTATAATTCTGGGAAATTTCACGATGCTATCAAAGATTGTGAACATCTTCTTTCTGTCTATCCGGAGCATATGGATGCGATGCTCATGATGACAAAATGTTTAGAAAAAGCGGGAGAAATAGAGAAAGCTGAAAAAATAGTGCAGGATGCTTTACAAATAGATATGAACCATGTTGAGTTTCTTTCATACTTCAATTCATTTTTGGCACAAAGCGGAAAGAAACCAAATAAACCAGGGTTTACAATGGCCTATGTATTTGGTTGGATATTGATGTATAGTGGCATGTTTTTAAGACGTACTTGGGTGTATATTTTCTTTTTTATTCTTGCTATTATTACGCGACTACCTTTCAAATATATCCTTCTTCTTCCGGTTGTTTGGGAAGCGTGGAAGTTTTATAGACTGAAAATCAAAATATAAGGAGGAGCTTAGGTGTTCGTTTCAAGAAAGAAAAAACAGGTAAAACAATATTTACGAAGCATGTCTACTATATGTATGGGTACTTATTTTCTTATTCATTATTTTACAAAATATGAATTTACATTTATAAGAGACCGTATACTTGGGAAAAAGTTTTTGAAGGAGCAATTACGAAGATTTGATTGTAACGAACCAGCACAATTGAAAGAAATGATTGAGTGGTTATTAAAAGAAGGGTCACGCCAAGAATTTCAAACGATGTACAATCAATTAACTCCTCTTTCAGAAGCAAAGCGGAAGTTATTACTTTCAGGACAAGCAAACGATGAAAAAATGTACGTTGTGAATTACTCATTACACATGTTACCGGATGCTGGAATTGCTGCATTTGATTATGCATGGTGTATTTGTTTAAGTCGAATTGGTAAAAGATTAGGTTATTTATCTAAAAAAGAAGCGGAACATTATATGATACAAGCGGCAAAACTTGCTCAAAACTCCTATTCAGATTGGAATGAGTATTTTCTTGCTTTTCATATCGGTAGTCATTTTAATAAATTGGATATAGAGTTCAAGAACAAAAATAAATACAATCTTATGTACACATTGGATATGTTTAGAGTTAAAGATTCTTATGTGCATACAATTGCATGGAAAAATGACCTCCTTACAGATATGAAGAAAGGATAATGTTTGAGAGGAAAACCTTACAATTGGACTGTATGATATTAAGATTGATCATAAATACTACTTCACCAGATGAAGAAGTATTAATATGGTCGTTTGAAAATTTAAATGTAGTGCCATAACAGTGTCTTATGTTAAATCAATAGAGAAATGAGAAGGTGTTTCAAAGAGTCTTCGGTTAGAGTTGATACTTCTCATTTCGTATAAAAATAGTACGTTATCCTATTTATGAGAATCATAGTAAGGATAACGTACTATTTTTTCTGTTATGTAATCACATTAAAATATAATGATTTACTAAGGAGCTAAAGGTGTATTCTTTATAAGATGTGAAGGAAGAGAAGGTTAAGTTAATCAAAAAAAATTGATTAATAAGTTGCATATAAAACTCATCTGCGTATATACTATAAATATCAAAAAAATTTGATGAAGGGAGAGGAACCTACAGTGGCACAGGATTTTAAGTTATATGAGAAAAAGTTTAAAGCGTTGGCTGATCAGAAGCGTTTAGAGATTATGTATGAACTTTGCCAGCGAGGCCAGACTTGTGTATGTGATTTAACAGAGATTTTTGAAATGACGCAATCTAAGTTGTCCTATCATTTAAAGATTTTATTAGATGCAGGTTTAATTGTAAAAGAAACAAAAGGTACGTGGAGTTATTATGATTTAAATGATGCGGAAGTAAATAATTTATTATCAGAAGAATTATGTTGTATCTTTAGAAAAACAGGCAAAGGTAGCTGTTGTTAAAATTTTGCACTATTAATCAAAAAAAATTGATTAATAACAAATAAAGAGGAGGAATAAGCTATGAGATATGTTCATGTTGGTATAAATGTTACGGATTTAGAGAAGTCTATCGAATTCTACGAAAAAGTATTTGGTGTGTCACCAGTTAAGGTGAAAGTGGATTATGCAAAATTTTTATTAGAGACGCCAGGACTTAATTTTACACTGAACGTAAGAGATGAAGTGAACGGAAATCAGGTAAATCATTTCGGTTTCCAAGTGGATACAGCTGAAGAAATTACATTTCATAAAGAAAGATTAGAAAAAGAAGGGTTCTTTGCGCGTGATGAGATGGATACGACTTGTTGCTATGCAGTTCAAGATAAGTTTTGGATAACAGATCCTGATGGGAACGAGTGGGAATTCTTTTATACAAAAGCACAGAGTGATGTTCATAAAATTGAAGATCCATCTTGTTGCACGACTTCTAACGTAGTAGAACAAAATTCTTGTTGTTAATAGGAGATGGAAAATAAAATGAAACGTTTATCTTTTCTAGATCGATATTTAACACTATGGATTTTTCTAGCTATGGCTGTTGGGATTGGTGTAGGGTTTGTGTTTCCTAGTGTAGTAGACGGACTGAATACATTACAAGTTGGAACAACGTCTATCCCGCTAGCTGTTGGTTTAATTGTCATGATGTATCCACCATTAGCAAAGGTTCGTTACGAGGAAATGGGCCGAGTATTTAAAGATGTAAAAGTATTGGTTTTATCTTTAGTACAAAACTGGGTTATTGGACCTGTACTTATGTTTGTTTTAGCAATTATTTTTCTTCCTGATAAGCCAGAATACATGGTCGGGCTCATTATGATCGGCTTAGCACGTTGTATTGCAATGGTAATTGTTTGGAACGATCTTGCAGATGGGGATAAAGAGTATGCAGCAGGTTTAGTGGCTTTTAACTCAGTATTCCAAATGCTATTCTTCTCTGTTTATGCATACGTGTTTGTAACAGTCATTCCAGAATGGTTAGGAATTGAAGGGGCTATTGTCGATATTACAATGGTAGAAGTAGCGAAATCAGTATTTATCTACTTAGGAATTCCTTTTATAGCAGGTATGTTAACACGTTTTGTACTCGTTAAGTTAAAGGGAAGACAGTGGTATGAAAAGGTGTTTATACCTAAGATTAGTCCACTTACATTAGTTGCATTATTATTTACAATCATCATTATGTTCTCTTTAAAAGGGGAAATGATTGTTAGTGTACCACTAGATGTAGTAAGAATAGCGATTCCATTACTCATTTATTTTATTGTGATGTTTTTTGTTTCTTTCTTTATGGGAAGAAAAATTGGTGCAAACTATCCGGTGACGACAACGTTAGCATTTACAGCAGGTAGTAATAACTTTGAGTTAGCAATTGCTGTAGCAGTTGGTGTGTTTGGTATTCATTCAGGCGCAGCATTTGCAGCTGTTATCGGGCCGTTAGTGGAAGTACCTGTAATGATTGCACTTGTAAACGTCGCTTTTTGGTTTAAGCGTAAATATTTTAATGATCAACCAGTATAATTTAAAAACAAAGGTGGAAAACAACATGGAAAACAAAAAGACAATTTATTTCTTATGCACAGGAAATTCATGCCGAAGCCAAATGGCAGAAGCGTGGGGGAAACAATATTTAGGTGATAAGTGGAATGTATATTCGGCAGGAATCGAAGCACACGGAGTAAATCCAAATGCTATTAAAGCAATGAATGAAGTAAATATCGACATAACAACTCAAACTTCGGATATGATTGATGCAAATATTTTAAATAAAGCTGATATAGTTGTTACCCTTTGTAGTCATGCAGATTCTGTTTGTCCTTCGACACCTCCGCACGTAAATCGTGTTCACTGGGGATTCGATGATCCAGCAGGAAAAGAGTGGTCTGAATTTCAACGTGTCCGTGATGAAATTGGAGAACGTATAAAGAGATTTTCTGAAACAGGGGAGTAAATAAAGGAAAGAGCCAATCTTCTATTTTATAGGGATTGGCTCTTTTTTATTATATATTTCATTGGTTTAAAACAACTATCAAAACGAATAGAGAATATTCTATCATGGTGGTAAAGTTAGAATAGAGCAGTTTTAGGGGGGATAACATATGATTTCTGAATTAAATAAGACGGATTTTTATAAATGTAACAGGTTAGTAAATGAAAAAGGTCAATTAGAAGTAAAAGCTGTAATTGCAGGAGTGAATCCTGGTCGTATATTTGTAGATAACATCTATTCTCCTCATTCAGGACTTATTTGGTTAGGGAATAATGATGGCTTCTTTTTTATTGGCAATGCTGAAAATGAAAAATTTAATAATGAAATGAATAGTTTTATTGATAATATAATAATACCTGAGGCTAGAAAGGTTGGACTAACTTGCTTTGAAGCAATCGGTAATCATTCAAAGTGGAATAAAACAATCGAAAGAATATTTCAGCATCGTAAATTAAAAAGTTGAAATCAAAGAGTGTATACGCTAAAGGAAGAGGATTATGAAGGCAATCATGAACCTAAAATTGAACAAGGGTATACTGTGATAAAAATAAGTAAAACTCTCTATGAAAATCAAGGGAATGTATTGAATATTGAGTTTTTACAATCAAAAATTTTAGAGTTTTGGTCCTCAACAGATGAATTTTTTAATAAGGGAATAGGTTATTGTATTGTTTATGACGGCATGATTGTAAGTGTTTGTTCTTCAGGGTTCGTTTTTGAAAATATACACTGTATAGATATTGAAACGATAGAAAGTCACCAAGGGAGAAAATTAGCTCAAACGATAGCTCATAGTTTCGTAAAAGAATGTTTGGCGAATCATATCATTCCATATTGGGACTGCATGGAAATAAATAAGCCTTCTGTGGCCGTTGTAGAAAATGTAGGTTTTACAAATGTGTTTAATTATGTAGGTTATTATTTTCCGTTTGAGTAAGTTTGGCTTGTTTTACAAACCTCTTATCTTAGAAAGTTTTTTACATGTAAGGAGAATAGTATGAAACACATAATAAAAGACGTAGTAATAAATTATTTTAAAGAAATTCATACATTAGTAGTG
Organism: Bacillus sp. F9_6S_D1_P_5; assembly: GCF_054823925.1. Classification (NCBI taxonomy): domain Bacteria; kingdom Bacillati; phylum Bacillota; class Bacilli; order Caryophanales; family Bacillaceae; genus Bacillus; species Bacillus sp. F9_6S_D1_P_5. Next base: position 545,847 of record NZ_JBTREW010000001.1, read on the forward strand.
GAAGAAGAATTACATAAGAACAGTTGGCATACAGATTTGCATTATAAAATTATCGTAAATGGAGAACGATATTCCGCACGGTTTATAAATAGCGATCGAATAAGTAATCCAGCCTTTGGGACGTTATCTAATGAACAATTGAAAGAGCAAGTACGGTTTACGTATTATTTGCGAGAGCATGAAATTCCGTTTATGCAGATTAAGGAGAATATGGCGGGGGATTGCTTTACATTACTCACTTGGAATGAGGAACAGTACCGGTTTGTATTGTCTACTTGGATTGAAGGGGAACATATTACTCATTGTACAGAAACGATGGCAGAAGTCTTCGGAAAAGAAGCAAGAAAGATACATGATATTTCTAGTACGTTTCAAAGCTCGACTTTTCAAAAGAAATCTCATTTAGATGGATATGGTGAGTTTATAAGACTATTAGAAAATAAAGGTGGTACATGCAAGGAATTGCAGAGGTATATGGATTTAGCTAAGTATCATATAGAAAGCGCACATACGAATGATCTAGAGTATATAGTACAAACGGATTTAAATCCTTTAAATGTCATATGGAACTCCAATCAATCTGTAAAAGGAATTATAGATTTTGAATCCATTGCATATGTTGATCGTATTGAAGGTTTAGCCTTTTTAATAAAGTGGTATTCCCGGACAGAAGGAATAGAGTCACATGTAGTATGTCCGAAAGTTGCTAAAGCATTTTTAGAAGGGTATAAAGCTAATAATATTTTAACTTCAAATGATTATAAAAGACTTTCTTCGTTGCTATGGTTATCAGGTAGTCTAAATTGGAATTTCGTTAAAAAGACGATAGGTCTATTAGGTGATGAGATTGCATTAGTAGAACATTTGAGAGTTTATAAAGGAAGAGGAGAAAGACTGTCGTCATTGTTAATTGGTAGATAACATTTATTATTCTAATTTTGGATGCGAAAAAGAAACCATATGGGGTGTTCAAAAAATGAAAATACAAATTGTATTGTTTGACGGTTTTGGAGAGCTTGTCTCCTTTGCACCTTTTGAAGTACTAAAAAGGGCAATAGAAGAAGGGGCTCCGTTTACAGTTGAACTCGTATCAAGTGAACGAAAACAAGAAGTTACTACCTCGTTTGGAGTTACGGTTACACTACATGATTTTTTACGAATGGATAATCGCCCAGATTTGTTAATTGTACCTGGTGGTGGCTGGAATCATAAAGCTGAACATGGGGCACGAAAGCAAGCAGAGCTTGGAACACTGACAGAAACGATTAGAGAGATGCATAATGAAGGAACGATTGTTGCGGGAGTTTGTACAGGAGGTATGCTGCTAGCAGCCTCAGGTATATTGAATGGTAAAAAGGCGACGATGCACCATTTGGCACAAGATGAAGTCAGTAAATACGGAGCTGAACTTCTTCATTATAGAATTGTAGATCAAGGCGATATTATCACTGCAAGAGGAGTCACTTCAGGAATTGATTTAGGACTTTGGATTACAGAAAGGTTCGCAAGCTCCCAAATTGCAGCTGCAGTTGAATATAGAATGGAATACGAGCGGCGAGGTGTTATTTGGAAGTGATTTAATTATATTTTTTGCTGTAGAGCGTATTAAATAGTATAAAAGAGAAAGAGCCAACTCATACGAGTAGGTTCTTTCTCTTTTATACTATATTGCTTATTTTTCACAGTAATATCTTTTTTTTTAAATCATAAAATAGATAATATATTTTGTTCCACATTGATAATTATTTTCATTATATATTTATAAATTAGTAAAATTTAGTTTACAAATTTGTGTCTAGCTTATATAATTTGACTCATATAAAAAAGTTTCCTTAAGGAAACTTAAGTGCGGATTTTCATTCGCTGTATATTTTTTTGCTTAAAAGTTGCCTTTGTGCAAAATAATTATATATAAGAAAAAAAGAAAGGGGAATGCATAAAAAATGGATGAGGCTATAATTGTTAAAGATTTGTTTGTATCTTATCAAGGGAATCAAGTAGTTCAAAATGTTTCCTTCGATATTGAAAAAGGGAAGCTCGTTGGAATTATTGGTCCAAACGGTGCGGGGAAATCTACTTTAATGAAAGCTGTTTTAGATCTAATTCCAAGTGATAAGGGATATGTTCAAGTTCTTGGGGAGGATATTCGAAGTGCTAGAAAGCATGTTGCTTATGTACCACAAAGAAGTGATATCGATTGGGATTTCCCGATTACAGTTTTAGATGTGGTGCTAATCGGAACGTATCCATCTTTAGGGATGATGAAAAGACCGAAGAAAGAGCATCGAGATTGGGCATTTGAATGTTTAAAAAAGGTCGGCATGGAAGAGTTTAAAAATCGCCAAATTGGTGAGCTTTCAGGTGGACAACAACAACGTGTCTTTTTAGCGAGAGCATTAGCACAAAAGGCGGAGATATTTTTCTTAGATGAACCGTTTGTTGGAATTGATGTAACAAGTGAAGAGACAATTATTAAAATTCTTAGAGAATTACGTAAAGAAGGAAAAACAATTGTTGTTGTACATCACGACCTAAGTAAAGCAGAGTCCTATTTTGATAAATTACTATTATTGAATAAGAGCTTAATTCATTACGGAGAAGTAAGGCAAGTATTAGAACCAACTGTTATGTCAAAAGCGTATGTAAATCACGGCATATTGTTTAATAATGCAGCGGAGGTACATTCATCATGAAGATTGTAGAATTTATAGATGCATTAATGCAGTACGGTTTTCTGCAGAAAGCGTTATTAACTTCCGTTATGGTAGGCGTTATTTGCGGCGTAATTGGCTGTTTTATTATTTTACGAGGTATGGCTTTAATGGGAGATGCCATTTCACATGCTGTTCTTCCAGGCGTAGCCCTTTCTTATATGATTGGTATGAACTATTTTATAGGAGCGGTTTTAACAGGTGTTATTACTGCAGTTGGAATCGGATTTGTAAGTCAAAATAGTCGAATTAAACATGATATGGCGATAGGGATTATGTTTACATCTGTTTTCGCTGTAGGGATTATTTTAATTACCTTTATGAAAAGTAGTTCGGATTTGTATCATATTTTATTCGGGAATGTTCTATCAGTTCGTTCTTCCGATATGTGGATGACACTTATTATTGGAGTCGTCATTATTGGTCTTGTGATTTTGTTTTATAAAGAACTACTCGTATCCACTTTTGATCCAACGATGGCGCAAAGTTATGGATTGCCGAACAAATGGATTCATTACGGTTTAATGATTTTACTTACAATGGTTACAGTTGCTTCACTTCAAACTGTGGGAATTATTCTAGTTGTCGCTATGCTTATTACACCAGCGGCTACAGCGTATTTATTAACAAACCGTTTATGGGTCATGATTTACTTAGCGGCAGGAATTGGTGCGCTTTCATCTGTAGTAGGGCTGTATTTTAGTTTCTCGTATAATCTTGCTTCAGGTGCAACAATCGTTCTCGTTGCAACATTCTTGTTCGCATTGGCATTCTTTTTCTCACCGTCACAAGGTTTGTTTTGGAGAGCTATTAAAATTAGAAAAAATAGAGCAGAGTTGTCATAATTGATTGGAGGATAATGATGAAATTAAAAAATATCTTATTATCGGTAATTTGTATTTTCGTATTTGCATTAACAGCGTGTTCTAGTAACACAAATGGGAAAGAAGAGGGTAGTGGAAAATTAAAAGTTGTAACAACATACTCCATTATATACGATATGGTGAAGCAAATTGGTGGAGATAAAGTTGAGATTCATAGTCTTGTTCCAATTGGAGCTAACCCACATGAATATGATCCACTACCGAAAGATGTTATGAAAATGACAGATGCAGATATGGTGTTTTACAATGGGCTAAACTTAGAAGAGGGCGGAGCATGGTTTAAAAAACTATTAAAAACGGCAAATAAATCAGAGAAAGATGCACCGGTTTATAAAGTAAGTGAAGGTGTAGAAGCTATTTATTTAGAAACAAAAGGATTAGAAAAAGAACCAGACCCACATGCTTGGATGAATATTAAAAATGGTATTGTATACGCTGAAAATGTGAAGAAAGCATTAATTAAAGAAGATCCTAAAAATAAAGAGTTCTATACTAAAAATGCCGATAAGTATGTAGCGGAACTTCAAAAATTACATGATGAGACAGTGAACAGAATTCAACAAATCCCTGAAGAAAAACGTTTCTTAATTTCTAGTGAAGGTGCATTTAAATATTTTGGAAAAGCATATGGCATTAAGACGGGATACATTTGGGAAATCAACTCAGAAAATCAAGGTACTCCAGATCAAATTAGAGATGTTGTAAGTTTAATTCAAACAAACAAAGTTCCGGCTTTATTTGTCGAAACAAGTGTAGATCGACGTAGTATGGAAACTGTTTCAAAAGAAACAAATGTACCGATTGCAGGTACAATTTTTACAGACTCACTAGGTAAAACAGGGGAGGATGGAGATACTTACTTGAAAATGATGAAATGGAATACAGATACCATTATTAATGGGTTACAGAAATAAAATCTAGCTAGTGTAACTATTGAGATTTTATACGATAAGAAAGAGCCAATTCATGTGTGAATTGGCTCTTCTTTTATATATCATGTTTTATTAATAATCTGGTTGAAGTAACAGATTTTAAAGAAGGTGAAACAATATTATAAGAATCATCCACCGCTAGTCTGTAAATCAGGAAAAGTTCAACATAATGGACATAAACGGTGCTTATACATGTAAAGTAAGAGGTCATGAAAATGAATAAAGACTGCTAATTTTCGTGCACTTTGATTATGTAGAAATAGGGGGAAATGACATGAAGGGCAATACTCCTAAGAAAATTTTATTTATTCAATCGGGAATTCCTTTTTATTATCCAATGATCGAAGCGGCAATTTTGAATAGTTTACAAAAGGTAAACAGCGATACCATTATGATGAGTCCAGAAAAAGCTATAAAAACCGCGTTAAAAATGAAACCAGATTTTATTTTGGTACTAAGCGGTTTAAGTGAAGAATTTTATCATATTATGCCATTCTTAAAAAAGGCAGGATTTACTACTGGGCTTTGGCTGACAGATGATCCTTATTATACGGATATAACACAAAATTTTGTTCCGTATTATGACTACATATTTACGCAAGATTTAAATTGTATCAAGTTTTATAGAGCGATAGGGTGTAAGAATGTGTTTCATCTTCCTTTAGCAGCAAATCAAGAGGTATTTAAACCTTCTCTTAAAGAAGATACATATAAGTATGATCTTAGTTTTATAGGCACAGCATTTGAAAATAGAATTAACTTTGTTGATTCTATTTCAGAGTATTTAGCAGAAAAAAATACAAAAATTGTGGGGTTCGGTTGGGAGAAGTTAAAGAATTATGAAAGGTTAAAGGATAAAATACAACTCTTGCCACTTGCGAAGTATGAAGATGCGTTACAATTTTATGTATCTACTAAAATCAATATAAATTTGCATCGTTCACTAATTGATCAGGAATTGAATTGTAATTCTGCAAATATTCAAGCGTATTCAGTAAATAATAGGACGTTTGAAATTAATGCTGTAGGTTCTTTTCAGTTAACTGATATACGCCCAGATGTAGCAAAACATTACATACCAGGTGTTGAAATAGAAACTTTTAATAGCGCATCGGAGTTTATAGAAAAAGCGGAGTATTATTTGGAACATGTACAAGAAAGAAAACGTATAGCAAAAAATGGGCTGGATAGGACTTTGAAACATCACACATATGATAAACGAATCATACAATTATTAAACTATATTAATTTGAGGGGCGTGAAGATGTAATCTAACCATTAACTGAAATGATAAGTGTTTAGTGCTTTCAACTAGAGGTAACTCCCGCATTCTATAAAAATCATTTACGAAAAAGGGATTTGGATAATTTTGTTGAATTTATTTATTCTGAAAAAACAATTTTGCATTGGAACTAATTTATATCTGATAATTAGAGGAGATTAAAAATGAATCACTTTTTTGTAGAATTTGGTGAATATAAGGCAAGTGTTTGTGAATGGGGGGATAAAAGTAACCCTCAAATCATTTGTTTTCATGGTTTAGGAAGTACAAAATTAAGTTTTATAGAAATAGCGGAGTTTTTTAAAGATAAATACCATATTGTATCGTTTGATCTACCAGGACATGGGAAAACACCAAATTTTGAGAAGGATCAAGATTATGGTGCAGCCCATTTAACAAATTGGGTAGTAGCATTACTTGAGCACATAGGAAAAGAAACATTTCATATAGTAGCGCATTCATGGGGCGCAAGCGTTGCGCTTCACTATGCAGCAGAATGTCCAGAAAAAGTGAATAAAATGGTTTTGTTAGATGGTGGTTATCATCATGGTGAAATGAATGCAGATTATTTTGCGAAGCTATATAAAGATGCGAAAGAAGGAGAGTGTCCACCACGATCATTAGAAGAAGAGATCACTCATTACGAAAAGGATTTTAATGAATATGTTTTTGACAGTAAAGAAGCATTCATCCAATCAGAAAAAATGGCTTACAGCAGGTGGTCACCATTAATAGAACGTGCGGTTTATGACTTAATGCGAGAAGAAGATTGTAAAGTAAAATGGCATGCTACTGGCGATACCGCTAGAGGTGTAATTAAGTTTCAATATACGGTGTATAAAACATTGAAACCTCATAAAATTAAAAGCGATATTTTATTGTTGTATTGCGATCTTCCCGATAATTATTTAGAAATAAGAGAATTGCAGATAGCAGAATTTAAGAAGCGTATTAATATTACAACTAAGCTTTACAAAGATACAGGGCATTTAATGCATTGGGATAGACCAGAAGAGATTGCTGAAGATGTTTTAAAATGGTTCATATAAAGAAGGTCCGTTGTTCGAATGTGAGCAATGGACTTTCTTTTGAAAAACTGAATTCAAGAGTGATAGAGGGATAAGCAAGAGCATTACAGTTCTATTACCAATTCATTTTTTGATATAATGGATGCGTGGCAGAAAACAGATAGAAAGATACTGCTAGTAATTTATACTTAAATGTAGGGAGCTTGAATAGAGTTATGGGGACAGAAAAAGAAATTAGTTCCGCTAAATTAATATGGAAGATGACACGCCCGCATACGTTAACGGCGACGTTTTCTCCTGTAATTTTAGGGACGGTGGCATCACTTTATGTTGCCAAAATTGATTGGCTTTTATTTATTGCGATGATGGTTGCATGTTTAGCATTGCAAATAGCGACGAATTTATTTAATGAGTACTATGATTTCAAACGTGGATTAGATACCGCTGATTCTGTTGGGATTGGTGGCGGAATTGTCCGTCACGGATTGAAACCAAAAAATGTGTTAACAGTTGCGCTTTTATTGTATGTAGTAGCAGCAATTATTGGAGTTTATATTTGTATGAATAGCAGCTGGTGGTTAGTCGTCATCGGTTTAATTGGGATGGCGGTTGGCTATTTATATACAGGTGGCCCATTACCAATTGCGTACACTCCGTTTGGAGAATTAGTTTCTGGATTGTTAATGGGGACATGTTTTGTACTCATCGCTTTCTTTATTCAAACGAATACGATAACGACTGAAAGTGTATTGATTTCCATTCCAATTGGAATTTTAGTCGGTGCAATCAACATGTCGAATAACATCCGAGATATCGAAGAAGATATTAAAGGTGGAAGAAAGACATTAGTAATCCTCCTTGGGAGAGGAAAAGCAATAGTAACACTAGCAGTAGCCTTTTTCATTGCTTATTTATGGATTGCCGTAATTGTATTGATGGGTTATATAAGCCCTTGGGCATTAGTTATGTTCCTAGGTTTGAGAAAGCCAATCTCTGCAATTCAAAGTTTCCAAAAAGGAGCAAAGGATCCCGGGTATATGCGCATCGCCATGAAATCAACAGCGATGACAAATACGATTTTCGGCTTCTTATTATCGGCAGGTTTATTAATCAGTTATTTGTTTTAATTAAAAAATCTTGTTAAATAACTTAACCCCAATTTCTCAATTTTAATATGGAGAGATTGGGGTTTTTGTTTTTTAATTTCTTTAATGTTGTAAATTTGAGTTTTACTATAAAACTAGAAGTCACTTAAATATTTCCTTTTCGAAAAGAGGATAAACTGGTTAGTAAGATTCAGTTATTTTAAAGTATTCATCAATATGTTTTTTTATTGCATTTACAATAAAAATATTTTATATTAAATGTAATTTTAAAATATTGCATTTGCAACAAAAAACGTAATGAGGAGCTACTTATGAAGGAAATTCTTCGTGAAATTGGAATGATAGCAAGGGTATTAGATTCTATAAGTAATATAGAATTTAAAGAATATGAGCTGACAAAAGGGCAGTATTTGTACCTTGTACGAATATGTGAAAACCCAGGTATCATTCAAGAAAAGCTATCTGAGATGATAAAAGTGGATCGAACAACAGCATCTCGTGCTATAAAAAAACTTGAAATGAATGGCTTTATTGAAAAGAAAGAAGATGAACATAACAAAAAAATAAAAAAACTCTTTCCAACTGAGAAAGGGAAAAATGTGTATCCCTTTATAATAAGAGAAAATGATTATTCCAATGCCGTTGCATTGGAGGGGTTTTCTGAAAAAGAATCAGAAACTATTTTCAATTTTCTTCAAAGGGTAAGAGGGAATGTAGAAAAAGACTGGGATTTTGTAAAAAAAGGGAACAAGAGAATGTATTGATCATATAAAGGAGTGACGTATGTAAATGACTATAAATATAAAAAAGTGTACTCTTGAAGATTTACATAAGCTTCAAGAAATTAGTTATGAAACATTCGATGAGACATTTAAGCATCAAAATTCACCCGAAAATATGAATGTTTATTTGGAAAAGGCATTTAACTTAAAACAATTAGAAAAAGAATTAGCCAATCTTTCTTCTCATTTCTATTTAATTTATTTTAATAATGAAGTCGCTGGATACGTAAAGGTAAATATGAATGACGCTCAGTCTGAAGAAATGGGTGAGGAATTACTTGAAATCGAGAGGATTTATATAAAAAGCACGTTTCAAAAACATGGGCTTGGTAAATATCTATTAAATAGAGCGATTGAAATTGCAATGGAACATAATAAAAAGAAAATCTGGCTAGGCGTTTGGGAAAAGAATGAAAATGCTATCGCTTTTTATAAGAAAATGGGATTTGTCCAAGTTGGCGCCCACTCGTTTTATATGGGTGATGAAGAACAAACAGACTTTATAATGATTAAAACACTTAAATAACTTTGTTAAAAGGGGGGATATTCCAAAATATTTTAAGATTAGAGATTTTGATGAGTTTTTCTAAAAAACCCCTTTGGTACGATTGTCATAACAGAACAAGGGAAGCCAATTGCCATTCATTTGCCTTTGGGTTAAATAAAAAAGGTGATGATTACTATATTACTGGTCATATGGCTTATGGAGATAATTAGCCGGAAATATCGGGAATCATGGAGATGTGCTTGGTGTGTTTCAAGGACCACACGCTTATATTTCCTCTTTTCGGTATATAGAAAGGAAGAAGTTCCAATATGGAATTATCAGGCCATTCATGTATATGGTACAGCAAGCATTTTAGAGATAGATGAATTAATAGAAGAACTAGCAATGATGCTAAAAAAGTATGAAGAAAATCGTGAAAATATAGTTTTATGGGATGAACTTTTTCCTCAGCTATTAGAACGAGAATTAAAAGGAATTGTTGGATTTAAAATTAAAGTGCAAGAAGTTAAAGCTGCATATAATTTAAGCCAGAAACGTAAGGAGAAAGATTATTCAAATATCGTTGATAAATTGCGAGCGGAAAAAAATCCTGATTCTCAGTAAATGGCAAAGGTGATGAAAAAGAGGGTTAAAATTATAAAACAGTGCTATAGGACACTTTATGATTTTTTTAAGATATAGTTGCTTTAATTGAATGAGAAATATAAAAAGTAGATTTCCTGTACGTTAAGTGAAGTGGCATTTCATTCACATAATCCGTATTATCTGAAGTTAATAAAGTCTATTACACTCTCTTCTTTAAGAACGTTTCCATAATATCCTTCTTGAATCTTTCATAATCAAACTGAAAAGCTACATTATGCGTTTTATAGCCTGGATTAGTAACAAAACGAAAGTCTGCAATACTTTGACCAAAACCTTCTCCTTGATCAGGAATTATTTTAATAGGTACTCTTGAAAGACCAACAGCCTCTTGGTTCAGCAAATACCACACTGTTACAAAATCATGCATAGGGCTTCCACTTATACCAGGATTAGACTTGGAATAAAAATTATAATAATAGTCCAACATAGGTTTGAGGATGAGCCCTGCAAGATCCTGTGTATTTCGATGAAATTCATCGATTTGTTGGACCATTTCGGGTGTAACAATCGCATGTTGAGTCACATTTAAAGGGATAATTGTCAAGTTCTTTGCATGCTGCAGAATTAAGTTTGCTGCATAAGGGTCGGCGTAAAAGTTAGCTTCAGCTACAGCAGTTACGTTACCTGGATAGAAAAAAGCTCCCCCCATGCAAATGCATTCTCTTACGTTTCGCATTATTTCTAAATTCAATACAAAAGTCGTAGCTAGCGAAGAAAGTCTTCCTAAATTGATAATTGTAAGATCTTCCAAATTTGATTCTATAACTTGATAAATATCATTTAAAGGATAAACTGGATATGAAATTTCAGGTGGAATAATAGGCCCTAATCCAACCTTTCCATGTACCTCAGGGAAATACTGAATCAAGATACCTGTCAATGGTACAGAAGCACCAAGGAATACAGGTATCTCTTCTCTTCCCGCAATGTATTTCAAATAGTTAATATTTCTTATTACATTTTCTCTTGATACATTTCCATAATCGGCTACAATTCCTACAAGTTGAATATCTTTACGAAAAAAGGTGTACAGTATAGCAAACGCATCGTCAATCCCCAAATCTGTAAATAGGAGAACCTTTTTTTGCATAACTTTTCCTCCAAAATTTATATAATCCAACTTTCACTAATGATGAAGTGATCAGGTTAAGCTTGTATATATATTTTATGTATTCTGAAAGATTGCATTCTATTCACTTAAAATAGTCTTGCTCATCTAAATTTGATATTATGTTCAAACGTAAGCTTCCGTTCTTAAGTTGATAGTCATCGGGTACTATCCCAATATACGTAGCGAAATAGGACTTAAATACTAGATAGTTATTTATTTAGCTCCATTTGTATTCATCGTCATTATTCTTGCATTGAAATATTTAATGAACGTTGCAGATACGACAAAAGCAAGTAATTCGAATAGTCCATAGAGCTGTTTAGAAAGTATATGATGAAAGAAAAAGCAAGTGATCTAATATTGAGGGCACTTGCTTTTCTTTTTATTTGTTTATGAACTTAACTTTATTTTGTAGAAATATCAAAGGAGAAATGAAAAACTATACTTACAACAATTAAAAGGTTGATTGACTGAAACAATATAAAAAGGACTATTAATTTTATAAGAGTCTTTTTTGTAATTGCTATAATTTCTACTTAAGAATTGAAAATAAAATTAATCCAGATTATTATATTGTTATTGTAAATTTATTTTATTGAAGGAGGATACATAAATGAAAAACTCAAAAGGTTCTATTGAATCAGAGATAAGTAAAGCAATTACTCACTGGGAAAAGGACTACTTAGGACGCGGGTCTATATCCGTTAAGACAGATATATTACGGGATATGATTATCGTAAATTTACAAGGTATTTTAACACCGGCTGAATATACTGTTTGCGAAACAAAAGACGGTATGTTAACGATAAAGAAAAATCGTTCGGAGCTAGTTGAATCTGGAATTGAAGAGTTAAAAGAGATTATACTAGAATTAACTGGAGAGAAAGTGAAAAGCTTTCATACGGATATAAGCTCCCGTACAGGCGAACGAGTAATGATTTTTAAATTGCTTCATAATCTTGAGGAAAAGTTTTAAAAATAAAAAACATCTTAAGATTAGTGGAAGATAAACTAAAAATGTAGTGGGAGGATTAAGAAACCTACAAGTTTTGCAATTTGTTTAACTTTATTAACATGCTAATAATTAAAAATTTGAAGTTATTAAGGTATAATAAATTCTGATTGAAATAACGTTCAAAAAACGGATAAATAAATTGACAAACTGCTTAATATGGTTTATCTTATAATTGTTTTAAAAAATTGATAGATGCTCATTTTAACAGTTTGCTATAATTAAGGCTTTAGCATTTTTTTAATATGTAATATTGACTAAATGAAAAAGTTTCTTAATGAAAAGATAGCTTATAACATAAATTGATATATTGATTGCATAATCTAGGAGATCAGAAATATACATTTCTTTTTAACAGGAGTAATACATACATTATTATCCTCTATAAAATGGGAGCTCTTCAAAAAACTTTATTGAAGTTAGTTGAAGGGAAACCGACAATCTCCATAATTCAATGATGATATAAAATCATTGAATTATGGAAGTTGTCGGTTTTTTTTATGGGAAAAAACGATGTACTAAAAAGAGTGAATGAAAATTGAAATTAAAAAACTATCTTACTTAAAAGGAATTTTTATAGGTTATTTTCGTTTGGAAGGGAGTATTGTACATGTTAATTTCGCTGAGTTCATCAACACTGTTAACATTATTTTTTATGGCGCTTAGTGCTTCTTGGCTAAGTGGATTGTTGTTTTTACATGCAAGGATGCCTTTACGTTTTGTTCATATCCATATTGGTATCGCTGCTTTGCCTTCATTGGTTTCTTTACTCGCACTTGTTAATCACAATGGAGATAGAGTTGTAGGGCCTTGGCATTTAGATACTTTAGCTTGGTTTATGGCTTTCTTTGTTCTTACAATTGGTTTAATCATTCAACGTTTTTCTATACGTTACTTACTGGGAGATCGCTCATATCGAAAATACTTTGCACTTTTTACATTTACTACAGGTGTATCTTCAGTCGCATGGTTAAGTAATGATCTTCGTTTCATGATTATTTGTTGGGGAGCAACTCTTATAGGATTGGTTTTACTCATAGGTCTAAATAAAGGGTGGAAAGTAGTTAGCGAAGCAACAAAAATTTCTAGTTATTTATTTATAATAAGCTGGATCGCCTTGCTAGCAGCTATCATTTGGCTTTTTCAAGTCACTGGACAGTGGCAGTTAACATCAGTTTTAACGAATGAAAATGTAGCTCAATTTGGAACGTTGGAGAAAACAGGAATTAACTTATTGATTATAGTAGCTGTGATGATTCCAGCAGCACAATGGCCTTTTCAAAGGTGGTTAATTGAGTCAGCTGTTGCTCCAACTCCTGTTTCTGCTATTATGCATGCGGGTTTAGTAAATGCTGGCGGTATCATGTTAACTAGATTTTCACCTCTTTTTCATGATGATATTGCACAAATCATTTTACTAATTTTCTCTAGTATTTCTATCTTAATCGGAACAGGAATTAGTCTAGTTCAAGTTGATTATAAACGTCAGCTAGTGGGATCAACTATTGCACAAATGGGGTTTATGCTTATTCAATGCGCATTAGGAGCCTATTTGGCGGCTGTTATTCATTTAATTTTACATGGTTTATTTAAAGCTACACTGTTTTTACAAGCTGGTTCTTCCGTACAACGTTTTGGGGCAGTGAAGCCGTCTAATGAAAAGATGTCTAATTTATGGACTATGGTCGGGCGTGTTTTCGGATTATTTATAGCGATTGCTTTTTGGTTTACGACTTCTGGAGAAGGGTATCAATTAGTTAGTGCGTTCATTTTAGGGTGGTCATTATACTTTTCATGGAAACAGCTTGTTGTTTTTGGAGAGGGAAGAATGGGACGAATTGTTGGTCTATTTATTTTAGCTGGATTTTCTCTCATTTACTTTACCGTTCATAATTCTCTTTATAAATGGTTGCATACTGACATGTATCAAAATGTTCAACCTTCAGCTTCAGCCGTTATTTTTGTTATATGTCTCTTATTATTTGGTAGTGCTATTAGTACTCTCGTTACTCGTAATCAATCCTCTACAATGTTTGCTGTAATGTATCTTTGGTTCGTTCGAGTAGGTGAGGCGAGACAAAAGTCAGTAGAAAGTCATCCAAGCTATCTTAAACATTATGTATCAAAGGGAGGTAATCAGTGATGAGCATACAGTCAATCTTAACGAAAGAAACTTTAAAGAAGAAAGATACAAATATTGAAATACAAGAAAAGAATATGAATGATTTAGTTGAATCTGCTAGCCGAGTGATTGCACCACTTTGGCCGATCGCTACATTTGCAGCTCATCACCCTTGGATGGGACTTGAAAAACAATCATTTGAACAAGTTGCAGATTGGTTAAAAGAAATTCGTAATGTGGATATATATCCTAGTGCTTCTATGATTCATTCGGCAAAGACGAAAGGGGAGATTGAGGAATCATTTTTACAAAGTGGCTTGTCTCATTGGCTTGATTCACAATCTTTTCATATCCCGCGAAAGAAAGTGGAGCAGTTTTGCCAAGCAGCATTAAAATTAGAGGAATTACCTTCTAGTCTATTATCATCGCCACAATTAAATAAACTGGCAGAAGAAATGAGTTATATAAATACAGAGAGTATGAAAGGCTCTTCTTTGCAACCTGTAAGTTCACTTATAGAGAATCAAAAGGGTGAAAACCTCTCTAATATTCTTAATTATCATATCATTAAATGGTGTAAATTATATTTGGATGATTCCGGGTCAAGTTGGACGATGCCAAATCGAGAGAAAGGTTTGTATCGTGCATGGCATCACCTTATTAAATTTGATCCAGCGCTTAGTAAAAATGAGCGTAGCGTTTTAAAAGATTGGCCACAGGATGCTCAGGTAGCTTTAACAAGAGCGTTATCTGAACTAGGAATTTCTGAATCTAACATGCAAGCTTACCTTGAAGAGCACTTGCTTGCTTTGCCTGGGTGGGCAGGAATGATACTATGGCGTTCACGACAGTCAACTCAGGAGCAGGAACTCGTTATAGAATATTTAGCAGTTCGAATTTCTATGGAGCTGGCCATTGTCAAACCTTATTTACCTATAAAAAATCAAAAGGCTGAGAAAAAAGTTGCGATTGTCCCACTTATAGCTTCTTGGATCTACTGGGGGAATATTTCAACCCTGGAATGGTCACAAATGTCTGCAGCTGAACAAAGCGAATTATTAGCATTTGCTTATCGTTTTGATGAAAATATTCGCAGGAAACTTTGGCTAGAAGCTTGGGAACAGACGCATGCAGAGCAATTAAGGGAGAAGGTTGCTTCTAAGCAACGTGCAACTAATGATAAAAAACGTGTACTAGCTCAATTAGCATTCTGTATTGATGTCCGTTCAGAACCGTTTCGCCGCCATCTAGAAAAATTAGGTCCGTTCGAAACGTTTGGAATAGCTGGTTTCTTTGGGTTACCAATTGCGACTAGTGAACTAGGTAGTAATGATAGCCATCCTTCTTTGCCAGTTATATTAAAACCGAAACATCAAATAAAAGAGCTCACGGATGAAAATGAATTTAAATCTTATGAGCAACGTAAGAAGATAGACAGCTCAGTAAGCTATACGTTTAAAACGATGAAACAAAACGTACTGACAAGTATGCTATTACCTGAGGTAAGTGGCCCTTTACTTGGTTTACAAATGATAACAAGGAGTTTTGTGCCAAGAAGAGTAGGTAGTTTCCTTCGTAACCTTCGTAAAACGATGTTACAAAAACCTGATACAACATTCTCACTTAATCATGTTCATGATACAAAATGTGAGATACCTATCGGTTTTACGAAAGAAGAAAAAGTGAACTATGTGCGTCAGGCTTTAAAAATGGTGGGATTGACAGAAAAATTTGCGCCTTTAGTTGTAATGTGCGGACATAGTAGTCAAAGTACGAACAATCCTTATGCCGCAGCGCTTGAGTGTGGTGCTTGTGGCGGAGCAGCAGGGGGATTCAATGCAAAAGTTTTCGCTACTTTATGTAATCTTCCAGAAGTAAGAGAGGGGTTGTCTGCTGAAGGTATTAAAATTCCTGAGGACACCATTTTTGCAGCAGCTGAACATAAAACAACAGTGGATGAATTGGAATGGATTTACGTCCCACAACTTTCGGAAAC
Source organism: Bacillus sp. F9_6S_D1_P_5 (assembly GCF_054823925.1). NCBI lineage: Bacteria > Bacillati > Bacillota > Bacilli > Caryophanales > Bacillaceae > Bacillus > Bacillus sp. F9_6S_D1_P_5. The sequence goes on from NZ_JBTREW010000001.1 coordinate 561,966, forward strand.
TGCGCAAGAAGCATTTGATTGTATCGGGTCGATTATGCCAAATGTGAGCCAACATGCAAATAGAGAGCGTTTAATGCAATTACCTAATTTTAAAACGGAAATAAAAAATCCGAGTAAAGAAGCACACCGATTTGCAGAAGATTGGAGTGAAATACGTCCGGAATGGGGATTAGCCCGTAACGCATCTTTTATTATCGGGCAGCGTGAATTGACTCAGGGTTGTGACTTAGAAGGTAGAGCTTTCCTTCATAATTATGATTGGAAACAGGATGAAAGTGGCGATATATTAGCTAACATCATAGCGGGACCAGGAACAGTAGCGCAGTGGATAAATCTACAATATTACGCTTCAACTGTAGCCCCTCATTATTATGGTAGTGGAAACAAAACAACACAAACCGTAACGGCGGGTCTCGGTGTTATGCAAGGAAATGCAAGTGACTTGTTGCCAGGCTTACCTTGGCAATCCGTTATGCAGTCAGATAGTGAAACGTATCATTCACCACTTCGTTTATTAATTATAATTCAAGCGCCTACTAAATATATAGAACGCTTGCTAAATAATGATTTCACATTTCGAGAAAAAGTTCAAAATGGATGGGTTAGACTTGCAAGTGTTGATCCAGAAGGACAATGGAAAAATTGGTAACAATCATGTCATGAATAATCAACTGTCGTTACTAGTTTAAAAGTTCCATAAATACAATAATGAAGAAGGAGTGCTCCATATGAATTCAAAGAATAAAAAAGTATTATTATTAACAGACATTGAACATGGGATAGAGCCTACTATCCAACAAGTAACTAACATTCAACAAGAAAACATGTTGACTATACACAGCTATGATTCTGTAATTATACATCCTTATGGAGATATAATGAGATCTATTATTATTGCTATTTATCAAGAAAATGTAGAAGAAATTTTTGTTGTCGGAATAGAGGATAAAGAAACTGATGTAGTTAATCTACAAATTCAACGTGATTCCATAAAAAATAACAGAGAAATAGACTATCTCTTTAAAAATTGCATGCCTGAATTTTCAAGTGGTAGCCTGAATGCATGGCTAAGTGGACAAGAAAATGTTAGTGAAAATATTGAGAAGAGTATAGATATGATTCGTCATCATCCATTAGTGCCGTCTAATGTTAAAGTTCATGGTTTCAGGATTGATAGAACAGGTGAAAAAGAAACGATTGTTAAAATTGCTACTAATAAAGTAGCGAAAAAAATGCATTCTTATGTGTAAGTTATCGATAGATAAGCAACTTTTATTTGGACTTGTGTCCTTTACAAAGAGCAAAAGGAATCTTCTATAAATGGGGATCTTTTGCTCTTTTTGTTTGAATTTTTCATGTGTTTTATAGGAGATATCTAATATGTACATAATAAAAATATATAACTTTTTGCATGAAATTTTAAATGCGGATTGGCAGGTGAAAATAAAGGTAATCGTAAAATCGAAAAGTATGTTGTAATTTATTTTAAGATTATTACTAAAAAGAATGGAGCTTCTTTAATTATGAGAACAAAACAGTTAAAATCTAAAATGATCTGGAAAAAAAGAATGCTACTAACTATTTGTATTGTTTTCGGATTGATTATTGCTGGAGTTATTTTTTGGAATGTTTCACCTATTCCAAAAGCGTTTCTCATAAAAAAAGCATTTGAAGGTGGGATGTTTGTTCAATCTAATAATTATAAAAACGCTCTAAAAGAGACACGAATTGTTAAAGATATCAATTATGATTCTAAATTTCCTGATGGTACATTAGACATTATTTATCCCAAAAATATTACAGGAAAAACACCTGTTATTTTTTGGGTACACGGGGGTGGATTTGTAGGTGGAGATAAATCAAACATTACTGGTTATGCAGTAGAATTAGCTGCTCGTGGTTATACAGTGATAAATATAAATTACGCTCTTGCTCCTAAAAGAAAGTATCCTACACCAGTACTACAACTTGGTGAGGCTTATGAATATATAAAAGCAAATGCAAAGAAATATAATGTAAAACTAGATGACCTGTATTTTGCAGGAGATTCTGCGGGAGCGCAAATATCTGGGCAATTTGTTACTATTCAAACATCTCCAGATTATGCGAAATTAACCGGAATTGACGCTATTGTTGCTCCTTCTACAATTAAAGGTATACTGCTATTTTGCGGCCCGTATAATATGCCTGCATTAGCTAAAATGGAAACATCCAAAGAAGTACAAGACTTTATGCGTACTACTGGCTGGGCTTACTTTGGTAAAAAGAAGTTTGAAACATTACCTGAAATGGAAATCGCCTCTATTTATAAACACGTTACAAAAGATTACCCACCAACGTTCATCACAGATGGAAATACTGCATCATTTGAAGAGCAAGGTAAAGCATTAGCTTCTACTTTACAAAATAAAGGAGTACCTGTAGATACACTTTTCTTTGATAAAAATATCTCTGGTGAGTTAGCACATGAATTTCAATTTAAAATGAACACTCCAGCAGGTCAAGAAGCTTTTAATCGAGTTCTTAAATTTCTAAATGAAAATAAATAATATATATACTATTAACTTTTTATAAGTTTAGTTTAATACCAAATATGGATGAACAAAATATTGCACTAATAATCTAATGATAGCAAAAATAAATTTGATAAGAAGTATATAGTAAGAATGATTTGGAGATACAGATGGGGATATAACTATTTTATTTAGGATGGTGCACTTTAAATGGATTTACAGAAAGGGAAATTATATTGGAACACAACTTTTTCTAATACACCTTCTTATCCTCGATTGGACGAAGATATAAAATGTGACGTACTAATAATAGGTGCAGGAAGTTCAGGTGCTCAATCAGCATACTATTTGAGTGAATCAGATTTAAATATTGTTGTCGTTGATAAAAGAAAGGTAGGACACGGGAGTAACCTTACCAATACAGCACTTATTCAATATTTAGGTGACAAGATGTTTTTTGAGCTTGTAAATACATTTGGAGAAGAGTGTGCAGTTAGGCATATGAAATTGTGTGAACAAGCTATTAATGATATTGAATATACTGATCAAAACTTACCTTATTGCTCTGATTTTAAACGACGTGACAGTTTATATTATGCAAGCTATGAAGAGGATATAAAGAAATTAGAAAAGGAACTGTATTATTTACATAAGCATGATTTTAAAGCGACTTGGCTATCAGAGGAACAAATTGGACAGAGATATCCATTTAAAAAACGTGCAGCTATTTATACGTATAATGATGGTGAAATAAATCCTTATAAATTTACACATAGTTTATTAGAACAAGCTTCTAATAAAGGAGTTCACATTTATGAAGATACAGAGATTGTTGGCAAAAAGTTAGAGAAAGAATGTGCTATCTTTTATACAAAAGGGGGCAATTCTATTACTGCCAATAAAGTAATTGTGGCTGCAGGATATGAAGGGTTGGAATTTAAAAAGGAAAAGAACGCTACACTGATTAGCTCATATGCAGTTATTACTAATCCTGTAGAAGACTTATCTTCTTGGTATAAACGTACTCTCATTTGGGAAACTGCGAGACCATATATTTATATGAGAACTACTGCAGATAACAGGATTATTATAGGTGGGTTAGATGAAGATACAAACATTGCTCAAGAAAGAGATTCAAAATTAATCCATAAAAAAGAGAAATTAGTAAATGAATTTAATAAGCTCTTTCCAAATATAACAGTTGAACCTGAATTTTATTTAAGTGCTTTTTATGGTGGTACTCATGATGGTTTACCTATAATTGGAATGTATGAAGAGTTTCCAAATTGTCACTTTATCTATGCGTATGGAGATAATGGATTAGTATATAGTATGGTACTTTCTAAAATTATGCGAGATGTAATTATTAGCGGTTCAAGTCCGGATTTGAATTTATATTTACAAACTAGACCAAAACTAAATGAGTAAGCTGCACGTATGCAAAATAGGGTACCATATAAAAAGCGCTATTTTAAATGTATTAGTTTAATGTGACTATTTGTTATGTTTATGAATGCTTAAATAAAGCATTCATAAACAATATTATTTGTTAAATCCATTCATCTTACTAAGTTCTGTTATTTGTATAATCCATTCTTTTTTTAGGTAGGGTAGAGTTGCTTGGATATGATGATATTCCCATTCTTCCTCCATGGCAGGATAAAGATCAAATAAGTATTTTTCTTCATCACTTGTTATAATTGCTTTAGGATTGTCAGTAAGTTTAAAATAAATGTCGCACCATCGACTATAGTTTGTTAGCATGAATAAAAAATTAGGACATGTGAATTCGATGAGGTATATTTCTTTCTCTAATTGAATATCTGACAGTAATTCCCTTGCTGTCTCAACAGTAGGCTTTTTTTGTAACCGTTGCATGAATGCCATGCCCAAATGGGCAAATCTATAATAAAATTAATACCACTCTGTTTCATATGTCTTACAATGTATTTATATGCGGTGAAATCTTCTTTACTAACAAAAATAGAATCGGCTATAAGCTTACCTTCATTCAAAAGTGTATTTATAGCATTTTGGTTTTGAAAAGTCCATAGGATTGTTGAATCTATAGATGTATTTAATTTTGACTGTTTATCAAACTGTTTTCTCATATTTCTCTCCATTTTCTTTTTTATTTTATAAGAGTTTAAGATAAGTACAAAGTACATTGTATTTTTACTTTTATTAAGAGTTGGAAAAATCCATTAAAGATAGAAAAGTTTGTTTGCAATTACAAACAGTGATTCTTATAATCATTTAAAAATAACAGAAGTACTTGTTTTCATAAAGAAAGAATTGTGCTTTAAGAATTAGAAAGGATAGCCATGCAAAATAAAATTATCGTTATGTTTCAAAAAGATTTTCGTTTATATGATAACCCAGCTCTATTTGAAGCTGCTCAGTCCGGTGAGGTTGTTCCGGTATATGTACATGACGAAACTTTTTCAATAGGAAGTGCGTCAAAGTGGTGGTTACATCATGCTATAATAGATGTCCAAAAGCAACTTGAGGCATTGGGCTCTACTTTAATAATTCGTAAAGGAAATACACACGAAGAAATACTTTCTCTCATAGAACAGTTAGGTATAACGGCTGTATATTGGAATATTTGTTTTGATCCGGACAGATTACAATCTAATCAAAAAATGAAAATGATGTTAGAAGGTAAAGGTATTATTTGTAAGGAATTTAATTCACATTTATTATTAGAACCGTGGATTATTAAAAAGAAAGATAACACTGAATATAAGGTGTTTACGCCTTTTTACAATGCATTTCAAAAGCAGGTAATACCTAAACCTATTAGTAAAGTGCAGCATATAAAAGGAGGAAACTCTTTACCAGCAAGCTTATCTGTTTCAGAATTACATTTGCTGCCGACTATACGGTGGACATCTCATATTGAATTAATATGGGAGCCTACAGAACAAGGGGCATACAAAACATGTAAGAAATTTTTCTCTAGCAAATTAGCCTCTTATAGTGAAGGAAGAGATTTTCCAAATGAAAATGCTCATTCGATGTTGGCACCGTATCTTTCATTTGGCCAAATATCAGTGAGATGGATGTATCATTACTTAATCAATAAAAGTACCGAAAGACAATGTAGTCTTTTTGAAAAACAAGTGAGTAGTTTTATCCGTCAATTCATTTGGCGAGAGTTTTCTTATTATTTGCTATATCATTATCCATTTACAGTATATAAACCTCTTAATAAGAGCTTCGAACATTTTCCGTGGAATAATGAAGAGGAGTTATTAACAGTATGGCAGAAGGGTGAAACTGGTTATCCGTTTATTGATGCGGGAATGCGGGAACTATGGCAAACAGGTTTTATGCATAATCGGGCAAGAATGGCTGTAGCCTCTTTTCTTGTAAAGCATTTGTTAATTCCGTGGCAAGAAGGAGCAAAATGGTTTATGGATACACTGCTAGATGCTGATATTGCAAATAATACAATGGGATGGCAGTGGGTTGCTGGAAGTGGGGCAGATGCATCACCGTACTTTCGTATTTTTAATCCCATCACACAAGGAGAAAAGTTTGATAAAGATGGGGAGTATATAAGAAAATGGGTACCAGAATTAAGAGATATGCCTAATAAATATATACATAAACCTTGGGAAGCACCTGAGCATATTTTACAAAAGGCCAATATAATGCTTGGTCATACATATCCTTTGCCAGTTGTTAATCATAAGGCGGCACGAGAGAGAGCACTTTGTGCATATAAAAGTATGAAAGAGTTCGCATAAAATAGGTTAAATAATATGTATTTGAAATTTAAATATTAGAATATTACCCATTAAAGGGACAGAATAATCATATAGAGTTTCTAAAACCTTCTATTGAAAAAGGAGAATGTTTATGAAAAAATCTAGTATTCTAGTATTCTTACTAACATATGGTTTGTTTTATGTTTCTAGTATTTTATTTCCTATTGATCGTATGTGGTACGATGCGCTAGAAAAGCCGTCTTGGACACCTTCTGGTATGACAATCGGAATAGTTTGGGCTGTATTATATGGACTTATTGCATTGACGGTTACAATTATTTACAACAAATATGGATGTAACCCAAAAACATTTTGGTTTGTATTCCTTTTAAATTACATGTGCAATCAAGCGTTCAGCTACTTTCAATTCAGTCAAAAAAATTTATTTTTAGCAACAGTAGATTGTTTACTAGTCGCTATTACTACGTTACTTCTCATAGCGGTTTCTTCCAAATTATCTAAAGTATCGACATGGTTGCTAATTCCATATTTTTTATGGTCTGTATTTGCTACATATTTATCTTGGACAATTTTTAGTATAAATTAAAGACGTAAATGAAAACTTGAGCATAATAAAAATGCTCGAGTTTTTATGTGTATGAATGGTAATCTAAAATATAGAATATATACATCTTAGGGAGGTCATCTTTGTGAAGAAATGGATAAAAATTATTCTGTACTCTTTACTAGGTATTTTACTTATAGGAAGTATTAGTTTTTTTGTTTGGTCTCAGTTTACTTATAAACCGACGACAGAGGCTTTGTCGTTAGTAGATGATAAAAAAGATGGAGAGAATATAGTTTTTGGAGAGAAAGATGCTAAAATAGGGGTTATTTTTTATCAAGGAGCTAAAGTAGAAGCTGAGGCTTATAGTTACTTAGGGGAAGCTCTTGCAAAAGATGGGCACTTTGTAGTAATGCCTAAATTACCATTAAATTTAGCGATACTTGGAATCAATGCAGTAGACAGTGTAAGGGAACAGTATCCTAAAGTTCAAAAATGGTATGTTGCAGGGCATTCAATGGGGGGAGCTATGATTTCTAAGTATACCTTCCAACATGAAGACAAGGTAGACGGGATCATTTTCTTAGGCTCGTACCCTGCAGATGATTTCTCTACGAAATCGATTCCGATGTTATCAATTTATGGGGAAGTAGATGCTTTAGCAACAGTAGAAAAAATAGAGAACAATAAAAAGTTCATGTCAAAGAATACAACTATGCACATGATAAAAGGTGGAAACCATGCTCATTTTGGCATGTATGGTGAGCAAAAAGGTGATAATGCGAGCTTAATTACGCCAAAAGCACAACGAGATGAAACAGTGAAAGTAATTGAAGAATGGTTGTTAAAACAATGATAGCGAATGTAATCAAGTGATCGAAAGAATTCTCCTTCCTTAAGATATCCTAATGGTAGGTTGGGGAGGTAATTAAGAGCCAGCTCATAAGAGCAGGCTCTTTTATTTAACTTCTACCTCTAATTGCTTTCTTATTTTCTCCGGAACATCCTTTTTAGAAATAACGTCGTAAGAATACACATACTTTCCTTTCACATGAATTTTTAAGTAAGTTTTTTTTATAAAATCATTAGGGGCGCTAGTTCCTACTGTATATTCTTTCTCATTTCTTGATTCATCAACACCTTTTAGGGCGTACATAGCTTGTCCTTTATGATGATAATCTGGAACACCATACCCCTTCGCAATGGCATATACATTTTTTTCTTCAGCAATCGGATTAAATCTATCCAAATCCCCCCGTAATATGAAAGGTAGTATGTATATAGGTAGGCCTATTCCTAGTATGCAAAGTACAAATTTCTTCATAAGCATTTCTCCTCTTGTTCATTTACATGATTTAGGATAGAAAAAAATCTTATAAATATAGAGGGAAATTCCTTAAGGTTTTCTTAATAAAGTTTAACCTTGTGAAAAAAATTAACTTGAGTATTAAGCTTACGGAATGAATAGCCAAATAATTTGTTTTCTTTATTTTTTAATGGTAGGTTATTTGCTTTTATATTGGTATGAGTGAATTAAGAAATAAGTGAGGTTTAGGAACTAGAATAAATGTATTTTATAGTAATAAGAGAATTATCTAAATAGATTTATAGTGCGAACAATGAAAGAAAGCATCTAGTGAGATGCTTTTTTCTTTTGAAGTAGGGAATTCCATGGGACAGTTACATGTAATGCAGCGCTGTGCTTCTATGTCATTGGAAAATCCAATGATAAAAAAAAAGGCTTGTCTTCCAAACAAATTGTTATTTGTAACACTGTTATTAAAGCAAAATGCTCGTGACATTGCTTTAATATTCAAAAACATTAATAATCTATTACATAAAATTTTTTGAAAATTTAGGTTTAACATCTTTAAAATAGGTGTATTACATATTACATAACAACTAAATAAGAAAATAAAAAACTAAAGGAGGAAAAATACAATGCATAAGAATGAAAGAAAACCGGTGGTTCATGAATATGAAAATGAACAGGAAGTAGTTATGAAAGTAAAAGAGCTAGAATTGCAAGGGATTCGCCAAGATGACATTTATGTCTTAACACATGAAAAACATCTAACAAAAAAGATTGCGGATGATACAAACACAAATACGATTGGAGTAAAAGAACAAGGATTAGGCACAAGTATTATCAACTTTTTCTCCAAAAAAGGGGACGAACTCCGAAATCAAATGGAGGAAATGGGGTTGTCGAAGGAGGAAGCTAACTTATATGAAGAAAAACTAGATCAAGGGAGAATTTTACTCCTAGTAACAGATGAAACACCAACGGCGAGTGATAGGCAGCTGCAAAACTATCATTCTCTCTAATAGATTGCAACATCTGATAAATAGGTAAGGTAATACTAACTTGCTATTCTAAGAAAAAATTGAAATAGGCTACATTTTAGGTTGTAGCATGGAAGAAAATAAAAGTAGAGAAGGGTGAGAAAAATGAAACATACAATATTTAAATATGCAGTGATTGGGATTACGACCGGAGTCATGGTTTCCCTATTAAAAAAAGAAAATCGGAAAGCTATACAAACAAAAGGAAAAAGCGTAAAAGACAAACTACAAGAAGGAAACATAAAGGAAACATTAGAGAAGGTAACTGAGACAAGTAAACAATTCTCTGTAACTGCAGCTAATGTTGCAAAACAAACATTACCACAACTACTTACAGCCACACCAGTTGTCATTTCTACTATTAAAGACTTAACAGAAAATGAAAATAATAAAAAGAAAAAAGATGAAAAGGATTACGAAATAAATCAAAATAGTAAGGACATAGATGAGGAAAAAACGAAAAATGAAAAGAAATATATGAAAGAAGGGAAAGAAGAGAGTGCTTAGATTTAATTCTAAAAAGAGAAAGTGAGGAAAAAAGTATGAAATCTCTGTATGCAATTGATGTAGGAATTGGCTTTACCAAACGGGCATATCGACAGGATGTAGATTCTGAGGTGACGATTAAGAGTGAAGCTTCCACACTAGCCCCTGTACCTAATCATGCTGAAAGTGAAGATTTAACAAAGGTAAGTTTTATAGACTTAGACTTTGCATACTACATGGGAAATGAAGCACATCAATCTGACGCTTCATTTCTTCCTCCATTTGACGAAGAAATAGAAAATTATTATGAAAGCGAACAGTTTAAACAACAAATATTTGGTTGCATTGCAAAGGATTATAAAGAAAATGTCGTGTTACCTTTAGTTGTTACCGGGCTTCCCGTTACTTGTTTTGGTAGTCAGCATGAGCAATTACAAAATGTATTGAAAAAAGAAACTTCCGTGCAAATTGATGGGAAATTTATTAATATTACGGTGGAAAATGCTTTGATTCTTCAGCAACCGGTCGCTTTACATGCCTATTTCTTAAAAGAGGGAATCATTGAGGAACGAGATCGTATCTTAATTATTGATGGTGGATTTCGTACATTAGAAATGACAGATATGAAACAGAATGTTATTTTAAATCATTATGAGACGGAACTAGGATGTAGCAAGCCTTTGAAAAATATTAAGAATATCCTGCAGAATTATGCAGGGGAAAGTAATCACTTGCATATGAACGACATGCCAAAAATATTAGAAAAAGGATATGGAGGTCGAGAAGAAAATCATCAGACAAGTCAGGTTGATACTTTGATTCAAAAAGAGTTGGATACACACTTCCAAGACGTTATGCGTGTATTACAAGAACAATTTAAGTTAGACCAGTATGACACTATTATTTGGACAGGAGGAATAGTAGATATCCACAAAAAACGAATTGAAAAAATGCAAGGTGAAATTTCTTCTTTCCGTATGGTAGACGCTTCGAAAGAGGCTGCACTTTATGGATACTATATGATTGGAAGTCAAGTATTTGACGACATCACCAATCAATCTGCATATGAATCTAAATTATAATAACGACCAAAATAGAGTTCGTTGAATAGACGTGCCAAATTATGTGGCTTCTGTTCCACATATAATAAATTCTTTATAAGAAAAGATAAAAATAGCTAATATATAGGGGGTCTTCCTTGTAACAGAATAAGACCTCCTATGCCATTTAGTTTGTAATTTAGAGGATCTAAAAACTTTTCCTCTAAGACATGAATACCTACATATAAATTTCATATTACGGATATGATTCGATCAAACATAAAACTATTCAGAAAGGAAGAATAATATGGAATGCATAAAAATGCCGAAATGGAGTTGGTATCATGTGAAAACTAGTGAGCTTGAAAAACTTTCTTCTATAATCCCTCGTGATGTAACATCTTATTTCTCTCAATTTGTAAAGAAAATAAGTTCCCCTTGTGAAAATGGATTATATGTTTATACGTTATCACCGAGTCAAACTTGTGTATATGGTTCGTTTTTATATGAGCAAGATAAAAAGGACGCCAAAATCCAAAAATTTCTTCATTATTTCGTAGCCCATGGAATACTGATAACGGTCCAGGAAAAAGAGGAAGAGGATTTTCAAAAATTAATACATAATTTCCCTATGGGTATAAAAAATTGTAATAGTTCCGCTGAAGGATTATGTGTTATCTTATCAATGTTTATATCTCACTATTTACGAAAGGTTGACTATTTTGAAAACCATTTTAGAAATGTATTATGGGATTTTTATCATCATAATAACATAGCAGTTTTAGAAAAAATTTATCATATTCGTCATGAATTATTTATGAACACACATGTGTTTCGTTTAATACAAGAAGTGTTACAAGGCTTGGAGGAAGCTTGGTTAGAAAATATAACAAAAACTCTTTGTTATAAACAAACACACTTGAAATTAGAGCGTGGATTACAACTTGTTAAAGAGTATCAAGAAGAATTAGACACGATGATTCATTTACAAGAAGTGGTTTCTTCTCACCGTGGGAATGAAATTATGAAAGCTCTTACTGTATTAACTGCTGTGAGTACGCCTTTGACGGCCTTAGGAGCATTGTGGGGGATGAATTTTAAATACATGCCTGAACTAGAATGGAAATATAGCTATTTAATCGCTCTCTTATTTATTATTTTCACAACAGGGGGTATGTATTTATATATGCGAGTTAAAGGATGGACAGGTGATTTATTACGAGTAAAGAAAAAGAAATCTTTTTTTAAATCTAATTAGTCCTGTTTATAAAAAATATGATAGATATTAACTAGAAATATGGTTAGTAATATTTATTAATAGGGGTAGCGCCACATCGCTATCAAGCTAAGACCATAAAACGTTAATTATAGTAGAGGTTGTTTCTTTTTTTAAAAGCTACGTGTAGGGAATTTAAAGATTTGCATACGAAATAAACCCTAATGGGTTTCAATTTTTTGATTTAAGCCGCTTGATTATCAAACATGGTACAATTGTAAATGACACCTAATATATCAAAGACTGTTTTCTTCTCATATCGATGAGATTTTCTCCCGTTTTGCTGTAGGAGGTTGAACAGGCGAATTAAAATCTTTGATAGCTCTTGGGTGTCTTTCTGTATAGCTTGGAAAATAAGAAGAAAGTAATCTTTAATCATATATATGGCCTTATATTCACTCAGTTCTCGTTTCTTTTTCATAAGAAGCAATTGTCGCATTTGAAACATGGTAGAAGAACAAAGTAAAATGGCAATCAGTTGCCCATACAAATGGCATTCTAATCGTTCTCGTTTTATCTTTTTACAATGATGAATATGAAAGAATGATTTCCACGTTTTAAATAAAAGCTCGATTTGCCAACGTAAAGAATACCAATCATGTACTTGTCCCATCGGGACAATATCTATAGAGGTATTTGTCATATATACATTGATACCGCTAAGTCGTTTACTACGAGCAGAATACTTCATTCCTTTCTTTTTTTCTCTTACAGTTTGATCGTGTAATCGTTTTTGTTGTTGTTCTTTTGTTAGTCGATGAATAATCACACGAGTCGGCACTTTATCAGTCATTCCTACATAAGCGTCAGCTATTTCACATGTTTGTCCTGGTTGAAGAGAGCTCATTAAACCCTCCATATCTATCTGAATATACTCTGTACCTTTCTTAATTCTTCCATCTTGAAAATAATCAGGATTGGGATTTTTTTGATAAATACGTGTATTCGACTTGATACGAGAGATATAGTAAGCCTTTTGGTCTTGTATATGTTTAAGATCTTTCAAATGAAAATACCCTAAATCTCGGATACATAAATCATTCGCTGTCACAGTTGGAACACGCAGGGAACCGTAGGTTCGATCATGTTGTTTACCTGGACCTGTATGGATATGCAGGAACTGGCCACTTAATAGATCATACTCTAGCTGAATCTTCACCCCCGCTGTATGGCTGCATCCTCCTGCACCTGGATAAACAAATGAAAAGGGATCTGGAAGTTGAAATGCAGTTGAATCTAAAATACGAATACGCTTGAAAACAGAAGTATATGGAGAAGGAATAGGTATAGATGAGGCCAATTTTTGGTTTAGTAGTTCAGATAATATGTGTTGTAAAAATTGGACAGCCGCTTTATTAAATCGTTGATTCAGTCCCTCAGGACTGATGAGCACTTCTGTCGATGCTTCTAAACAGCTAGATAACTGGGTTAAAGAAGTTGTAGCGACATTTTGACTCATCCATACACATAAAGCGACTAAATCTTTTGCTTGGTATTTACTAGTTCTTTGTACAAAACCAACATCTCTAGCAAGATCTCGTAAGATATTTGGAGATAAGAATTTTTGAATTTCTTGAGCAAATAGTTGTAATTCATCAGATACAGAAATAGACATACAAAAACGCCATCCTTTCCTATGATTCTACAGAAAGAATAGCGTATTTTTTCATTTTATGGGGTATTTTGTTTTGGTATCTTGATAGCGATGGGGTGGACTCCCTTTTTAACATAAGGGTAATTTATGTCGTGTTTAGCAATTATTCATTACATAATGCAAATGATTGTTTACATTTTGTTAGTAATCATTTACAATTACAGTAATTGTAAATGAGGAAAGGGGAATTATGATACTAGAAAACAGAGTTAGAGAATTACGAGCACGATTTAGATGGACTCAGCAAGACTTGGCCGATGCAATTGGGGTCACAAGGCAGACAATTGGATTAATAGAAAAAGGTGATTATTCTCCATCTGTCACTATGGCGTTAAAATTAGCTGCTGTATTTCAAGTTACCGTAGAAGAGGTTTTTTATTTAAAGGGAGAGGAACGATTATGATAAAACAGGTTTTAAGATCTCCACTTATAGGGGCCAGTATATTTGTGTTGATTATTGCATTTTTACTATTTTCTCTTATGAATACACAAGTCATTTTAGCTAAGTTATGTTTCGGGATTTTAGTGACGGTTACTTTTTTATGGCTCATTCTCACAAGGATTTATAACCGAAATAATCCTCATGATAAGATTAGGCTATTTGGTTTTATACCATCCGAATTTCGTGAAATAGATGAAGGGCAGCAGTGGGTAACCTATAAGGCTTGCCGAAATGTGTATATTTACTATAGCATTGCGCTTCCAGTAACGGCAGGGATTTGCTTTCTCTTTTCTCAACATAATTTTGTTCCATTATTGTGCATTGGTTTACTAGGTGCAGGTCAATATATTGTCTATTGGTTAACCACTATTTTTATTTTAAATCGTATTTAACAAAGGGGATGAAACAATATGGTGGAGTGGGCTCAAAATGCGGGGGCATTATGGCAATATGTAGTGTTATTTCTTTTAGCATTTGCCCCATGGATGGATGTATCAATTGTTGTACCACTTGGTATCGCATGGGGATTACAACCATTTGCAGTAGGAGTAACAGCATTTGCAGGAAATCTTATCTTGGTTCTATTACTCGGTTTTTTCTTTAAACAGTATGCAAAATGGCAAGCAGCAAGAAAACAAAAAAAAGGTATAACAACACCTTCTAAAAAAGAAACCCGATCAAGAAAAATATGGGATCGATATGGTATTCCAGGTTTGGCTCTTCTAGCTCCAATTCTCGTAGGAACTGATATTGCAGCCGTATTAGCTTTAACATTTGGATCTAACCGGACACACGTCATAAGTTGGATGACGGTCAGTTTAGCAGTATGGACAGTCATTTTTACAGTTGCTGCGATGTATGGACTTAGCTTTTTAAATATTATTTAGGATATCATAGTGATTTTAGGTAATCTAAAATCGTTCACTACCTAAAAATTATGGAGTGATGAAGTGAGCTCATATGATATTAGGACAAAAGCTTTGACCAAAAACATTTGAACACTCAACTAGTTGTACGATATGGTCATAGTATCGTAATTCACGAACCTATATGGATAGAGACACATTGCTATCAAACTAATATTTTGAAGCATCCCCAAAACAAAAAAATTGTACATTTTCATCTGGAAATGTCAATTTTCTCGTTTTGGGGTATTTGCTTTCCTTAGGTTGATGGGCATGGGGTAGCACCACACATCCATCAACTTAAGGTATATTTTCAAACAAAATGCGGTCTTTCCATATAGTTTTTTATTATCTTTTGTAGATTTTATAAAAGCAGGCATAT